>NZ_RRAZ01000013.1 GCF_003863335.1 Falsigemmobacter faecalis
CCGACCGGATTGGCATGACAAATTTGTTGACGGCGATCATGAGAGTAGTGTGCTGAAATAGCCGGGCCCGCCGCATGGCTCCCCAAGTCATTGCATCGCAAACCAATCGCCCAGTTCCGACATCGACCCTCCGATGCCGTGGAATTACCGCGCCTGAACGGTCTCGGCTCCCCGCTTACTATCATGCTAGCAAAAGCCAAAACCATCAGTTTAGGATTACAATTTCTTTTCAAAGTGTTGCCATAAAACGGTAGATACTGAACTCTACTGAAGCACGCGATTGCGCTGCTTAGCTACTGACATGGCATAGGCTGCAGGATGACTGATGTGAGCGCCCTTTTCGGACATATGGCCAACTGCTAACACTGCCTGAAGCGCATTCTCATAGCCATGTAGAGCACTCATACGCTGGATAAGTGATGCATGAAGGCTCAGATCACCGGCATAGCGCTCAAGCGCCTTTTGCAGGCTGCTTTGCCAGTTTCTTTGCCCTAATCGATCGTGCTCCTGTTCGAGGTACGCTTTGAATACATCAGGCGAAGCCTCCAAAATCCTAATGATTTTTGAATCATCTTTAGGGAAATTTGAGTCAGGAGATTTATGCTCCGCAAATTTGCGGTACTGGGGCCGCGGTTTTGCAGGAGACGCATCCCGGCCGCAGCGGGCTGCTGCATGGCTGACTGACTTTGAAGAGCTGGCTGGCGCGCTTTCTGGAAGAGCAGCTTCTGCAGACGCCGGCTGTTGCTGCGTATCGTTCTCCAGCCCCAGGAAGCGGTTAAGATTCTTCACCATCTCGTTAGAGACGGCCAGCATCGAGCGCAGATAGGAAAGTGCGTGCTTTCGAGTCCGGCGCTGAGGCAGTTCTTTGATCTTCGCCTTTGCCAGCTGGACAAGCTCATGTGGTAGCTCTCGGAGCGCGGTCAGGCGCTGAAGCTCACCACGAATAGCGAAGATCTCGCCATAGGTGTCAAACAGTGCTCTGCCTTCTTCATTCACGGAATGCGCGAGCGCCTGAATTTCCAAGGCGCGGACGCCGCACGGGGCGAGAGAAATGCCGGCACTGTCGTCTGAGATCGAGCCGTCGTTGTTGCGGTTCATGAAGCGCTTGCAGTTTGACGAGTCTACGAAGCTTATCAGCTGAGCTTCAGAAAGATCCTTTTCCACACGGCCGAGTTTGTCATCGGACCAGTCAAAATGATGGCAGATGAGGAAGCGATTCCATGCCACCAGTGGGTGACGACCGGGCATCCAGTCCTCATCACGGGTCCGCTTGATCAGGAAAATCAGAAGCGAAATGCAGTCCTGATTTACGCCTAACCAACCCTGCGCTGCGGTGATTGCATCGCAAAGATCATATTTCGAGAAGCCAGGGGGCAACCCCCTGAACTCCTCAGCCAAGCGTTGAGCTTGTAGCTGTAAGTTATTGATTTTTCTCATTTTTCACTGCTCTGTCCTATGAACCGCAGTGGTCAAATCAAGGCAAAGTCGAACCGTTCGCACAAATGCGTTTGGCTCTTGTCATGATGGCAGGAAGGCTGTAGAAAATAAGGGCTCAATTTATTCTTCTACAGCTCTTCCCTCGCTTGGTTCGCCACAGCGGGGGTTTTGCTTTTTGGGGCCTACTGAGTCTCCGTTGGTGCCTCTAAGATCTGGATGTTCCCTTTCCTGATTACCCTTTCACATGTCGGTGTTGCAAGAACGACATTTAGGTTCAGCCATGGAAAACGGGCGTTATACGATCATTTTTTGAGGCTTTTCGCCCCCAAAAAGCGTTTTTTTCGCGATAAAAAGGCAAATCTGTACCGTTCGCACAAATGCGCTTTTTCATCTTGCGTGCTTGAGGGGAGATGCGGTAGAAAAACTTGTCAGAGATTTTCTCGCATCACCCTCGTTCGTGGTTCTCCACAGCGGGGGTTTTGCTTTTTAAGCGCCTGGTGTTCTGTCTCCTTTGGTTGGGGGGCGTCAGGACTTTACTATGCCTTTTGCCCCCCCTGATGCAATAAAGTTCGGATCCCGGTGCCTGTAGTGCCCCAGATCGCCCTACAGAAGCTTAAACGGCGGTTTCCTTACCCTTGTGGATCACGCGAGCGGGTTGGACCCTACCGCTCACTTTCTTGGCCGGAATGAACAGAGAAAGCTCATTGGGCGCTTGGGCCATCACACGGCGGTTGAAGGTTTCAAGATCGCCAAGATTGGTGTTCGATCCGGGCATCAGTTTGAGAGTGTTCGCGTCTTTGGTAGGTATGACTGATACCCAATAGGTGCGTGAGCAATTTTGCTCGTAATGTCCCCGTGAGGTCATTTTGCAGCCTGGCTGAATGAAGGTGACAGTCGTCGGGTTACTGGGGTTGGTGACGCGGGTATAACCGCTGCGTTCGAGCTGATGCCCCGTGGCGCGGTAGACCATCTCGCCATATCGGGTAGCGAGAGCATTTCTGTCAGTGCCTGGCCGTGCAGTGATGAGGAGCGAGGGGTCTGCCCACATATTATCAGGCGAGCTTGCCAGCCAGCCCAGAACCCCTAGTGCAAGCCCTGCGCCACCCATATCACGGGTCATGCCCGCTGCGATGCCTGCGTCCACGGCACTGTCATAATTCGCTCTGGAGGCATTTCGCTGCCCTTGGGCACTGGCGTAGCCCGCTCGTTCAGCGATGTTTGAGGCGGTGCCAGCCGGGGCTGTTGTTTGGGCCGGCTGCGTTGTGCTCACACAACCAGCGAGAAGAAGGGCCGCGAATATGGGTGATACTTTGATCATCTACTTGTCCCTCAAACCTTCAAATGCGCCACATTATCTGCGGCATTCGTCACGATCTTTGGCCCCTTTGCAGGCAGCAGAACCGCTGCAAGAGTGTCTTCCAGATCCTTCTGACTTGTCCCCTGTGGGATGCGTATCAGAGGGATGTTCGCTGAGATCGCGGCAGCATTTTTGATTTCGTCTCTCGCTTGGACCTTTTGCGCAGCATCACGACTATCCCCGTAATGTCCGGACCCGTCAAATTCTACGATAGCCCGCACGTAGCCATCCCGGCCCCAGAACACGAAGTCAGCGTGCTTCGCTGCGACTTTCCGCCAGTCATCGTGCTCTTTAGCTCCGATGAACGCCCCGTAAGAGACCTGAGTGGACAGGTTCAGATCTCGTGCGTTTTCCCGGCGCCACCGTTCAAGTGACACGTAAAGCTTTCCCTCAGAGGCGTTCAGGAGGCGCTTGGAGGTGTAAACCTGACGCGCCTTGGCCCCGAACCGTGTCTGCAAATGCCATGCGGCCGCCAGAACAACGATTACGGCGAAGCTCCCAAGCATGAGAGTTGTGGTGCTGTCGAGGCCCATCATTGGACTACTCCCATGCCAAAATCGTTCACCGCATCGTTGCGAAGGCCATCAAGATCGATCCCATCGAGGCGGTTCAGGTTGCGATCAATGGCATTTTCCCTCGGATAAAGATCCTCTTGGGCACGGCCGAGTGTTGAGCCAACACCAGTCATAGACTCAATGTTGGTAGAGCTCATGTCGAGCATGCCGCTGGCGGCGAGCATTCCGGTCCATTCAGACAGGTCCACCCGCTCCATATCGAGGTTCTGGAACTCGGCAAGCGTGATGCCACGGCAATCCGGGTTCTCTGGCGGCCCCCACGGGATGTTCAGCTGTAGACGGGCTTGCTCGTTCATGATGCGCGCCAAGGGCGAGTTGAACATGCAATAGCCAGTCTTTCGCTTGACGCATTTCCCTAAGATCTTGGTGGAACACCATGTGCCGATCTCATGCGTTGATCGGAGGGCCTTTCGTACCTGAAGCTCCTGTTCACTTTCTGAGCAGGCAAACAGGATCTCAACAAGCACTGAGATAAGCGCATAGACGGTGTAGGCTGTCATCACCGCGCTCATGACCGAGGCGGCGCCAGAGGTCAGGGAAATGGTGCCCTGTTGCAGAGCGCCGTTGGCAACGGCAGGCCCGCCGCCCACTTGGAAGATTGCATTGGCCGCCTGTTCACCGAAGATATTACTGGTCCATTGCGCGACGTTCTTCATCATCCCCTGCTTAACGGCTTCCATGCTCAGCGCGCCTGCGCCCTGCCCGGTGACACCGCTGTTGCCGATGATGCCTTCCCATGTCTCTGTGATAGGCCGAGTGAGCGATGAGAAGCTGTCGCGGGCGAAGTTCTCCATAGAGACCCAGGACGACGTGATGGGGTTGGCCAGCGCGGTGCCTTCTACGATCCGCGAAATGCGCGAGGTCGCGAAAGCAAGCTGCAGATAATCAGCGAGGTTCACCCCTTTGGCGTTCTGGCAGCAGTTAGAGAGGCCCAGCGTCACGCGAGAGCAGTTAGATCCCGTACCGGCGAACAGCTGGCAGGCCATCATTTCGTTCTCAACATTGGCCGCATTCGGGTCGATCGTGCACTGCATGTCGGTCAGGATCATATCGACCGCGGCCAGCTTGGAGGCCGCATCGGCCAGATCCATGGTGCCGTCTGTGCCGGTGTTGGGGAGGCAATCGCCGCCGAAGCACGACATATCGCTGTTGCAGATGTTGATCTCTTTGACGACTGGCGACGTGTAGCTCAGCGTCCGACCGCATGAGTATCGGCTTTCATAAACGAGACACTGGCCATTGCTCAGCTCTTCGACGCACTCACGGCCCATGTAGGTGCAGGTTTCATCCTCTTCGAGGCGCGTGCAGGTGTTGGCCTCGGTGAATGACTCATCCCCGTCCTCATCTACGCCACCAAAGTTGCAGATCGGGGTGACGCTGATCTGGGTTGCTGCGCGGTCTGTGAGGCCATCGAATGGCGAAACAGGGATGTCGCCACCACAAATCTGACCAGACTGGCCTGAAGATCCGATCAGGGCATTGACGCATCCGTTGGCGTTTCGGGCTGTGGCGTTGACCGTGTAGGCGATGTTGCAGGACTGTTCCTGCGCCAGCAGCTGAATTTCAGCCCACCGGTTCGCGTTGAAGACCCATGGGGTGAAAAGCTCTTCCGTAAATTCGAGGCGCGTGGTCAACGTGCCTGAAGATCCGCCCCCCTGTCGCTCACGGTAGATCGGATGGCCCCAGCCCAACACATATTGATAGCGTTGGCTGTAGTCCGGGCGGTACGTCCATTCGCCTACTGTGATGGAGCTGATATTTTGCCAAGGTTCGGCAATGAGGACGCCATCCCAATGAATGCTCCGGACACGGCCGTCGTTGTTGATGTTCCATACATGTCCGACAGGCTGCCCGTAACGGGTGGGGACGTAGATGCTGCCTGACGCCGGCTCGCGGACATAGTTGTTTTGGCTTCGATATGCGAGCCTTTGGATCTGGCCTCTGGTCTGGACGATTTCAGGGAGGTCACGGCCCTCGTTTGGCAGCCAGATATTGCCGCCCTGATACGTGAGGGTGTGGGGGGTTCCCTGCGGCTGGTTAAAGCGCAGGTTCGCACGGGTCAGGTTGATATTGCTGCGGACTGTGAAGTTAATGCCCACAGCGTGAGGCTGGTTATTCATGTCCAGCACGAGCTCAACACAGCCCCTGTTGCCACCACATGACTGAGCGCGGACCACGCCGCCATTGGTCGCTTCAGGGATAGCTTGCAGGATCGAGAGCTTGCCGCAGGTCTCGGGCACATCGACCCCAATTCTGCGACCGCCGTGCTGGCAGTAGTGACCATTGTCCCAGACATAGGTGAACAGCTCGGCAGGCCCACGGTATTGGCGCTGAGCGATCATCGGGGAGGTATCAATACCCAGAGTGTCACAGGTTTCGGTGACACTATCGGTGTATTCGTGGGTAATTTCCTCCTGGATCTGGTGAACGATGCATTGCCCAAACTCGGCAGAAACATTTGGATCATCCATCAGATCGCGTGATGGGACGAGGAAACTGTCTCCGCTGACCGAGGGAATATTGTTGCTGCCCCGCAGGACTTCGAGCGCTGCCGCTTCGGCGTTCAGGCTGCCGGTTGAGCTGAAGTTGCCCGTACCGGATTGGAGGTTGCCGATCTGCTGGTCCCGGTGGGCGTACAGGTCTTCATAGGTGTTGACCTGAGGCAGAGCGCCGCCCTGCTCGGACTGAGGCGGTGCGCCAAAATAGAGATCGGACGTTCCTAAACTTAGGTTGGAACCGCCGGGAGAGACGCCGATGATTTCGACATTCCCATTGTTATTGCCGTACAGGGCTCCGGGATTGGGTTTGAACAGATCGGTGTTCGCAAGCCCCGCTGCTGTCCCGGTGTCCATGGTCTGGGCCCATGCAATGTCAGCCACTGAAGCATGGATCATGCCGATCAGGCTGAGGGTCGCACCGAGTTTTTGAATGAATGGATTCATGGCCTCAGTTCCCGATTATGGATGCACAGCAGTCAGTCCAGCTCCAGCGGAGGTAGATGGGCATTTCCGCGACGCCGGGGACGACGCGGGCGGCTCCCCAGCGAAGCACAGATTCACCAGAGGCATGGTTGCGCGTGCCTTCAGGGCGAGGCCAGGCCGTCTGCCAGCGGTAATGAGAGCGTTTGACCATGGGCGTGTACTGCGCCTGACAGAGGGCATCGTTGCCTACTGTCCTGCGGGTGATGCCCCGCGCCGCGTTCATTGCGAGTAGTTTTTGGGCGGTTGCAGAGCTGAACTGCATGGTGCCCTGAGCGTGCTCATAGCCGGTATAGGGGGCCATGGTGGACGACCACGATCCTCCACACCAAAAGAGGTTGTCGATAGGCTGGCCGAGGCTCGATGAGATGGAATCCGCTGCGCAGGCTGCCTGAGCAATGATCGAGGAGCCGAAGACCGACATGGGATTGCCGTACATGGCCACAATGGGATCGTTCCACATAGGGTCGATCTCAGACATGTAGAGAATGTCGATATCGCTGTATTGAGCGGCGCACTTGGTGAACAGCTCCATCATCAGAACAACGGGGTAGCTGTAGGTGTGGATGTGATTGAAGCTTTGCTGTTCAAGATCACCCGTCGGCGCGCCTGACGTGCCGAGGTAAAGCTTGTCGGCAAGACCGATCTGGACGCCTCCCAGCACCGATGAGCAGCCCGGTGTCATCGTGGTTTCATAGATCTGATCTGGCAGCCACATGCCAATCGGAATGCCCACAGAGGGCAGAGGGCCGTCAGAGCAGACGCAAACAGCACGGTTTGCGGCCCCATTCGGGACGCGGGGCTTTGATGAGAGCGAAAAGCCGTTGCTGTCGGTCCCGCCCTCAGACTGCGAGTTGCCGAAAAGGGTGATGCCAGCAAGCCGCAGCGGGAAGATGCACGACCAACAGACGTTCGAGACGATACCGGTGGTCAGAATGTTCGACGCAGGGCATTGGCCCGCGCTGGCCGCCGCGCTTGAGACTGCCAGCGCGAAAGCGGCGGTTTTGACGGTCCTTTTCAGCTTGGAAAACATCAGTCATCACCTCCGGGGCTGTCTTGGGGAGGCCCGGGCTGATCGTGAGGAATGTCTATCTTCTCCAAAAGAGCGAGGATCATCCCTTCGGTCAGGAGCGGGCGAGTGGGAAAATCCTGCCTGAGCAAAGGGAGATTCCCGAGGATGGTGGAATTGCTCATGCCTGCGGCGCGGTAGAGCTTCAGAAGATCCAGATCGCAGACCCGTTTGATCTTTCCGCACTGCCCGCAAAGGCCAAAGGCCATCAGATCTATGCTTGAGGCCTTCAATTCGAGGTGCTGCCTGCCGAGGCAGTGAGAGCAGATATTCAGGCTCACATGAGCCGAAAGCTTTTGATAGCTGGCGGCAAAGTCTTCGAGGGCTGCATTGAAGAAGCCCAACCCCGTCGCCTGCTTTCTCAGTCTGTCAATGTCGCGCCCGGTTCTCATCATCGCCAACCTCAGTCGTCCACGTCACCGCCGGTCGCGGCGAGGATGAAGGCTTCAATCGAGCTCATATGAAGCTTGTCGCCGCTGAGTGGGTGGCGAAGGAGAGGGAAGCTGTAGAAGGCGACGGAGGGCGGGATGCCCGCCTCTGCATAGCGGCGCAGCACATCAGGGTCGCGGCAATCCGCGATTTCAGCGCAGCAGGAACAACGCGCAAGTCCCCCGAGGTCGGCATATCCTGCGGGCAGCGCAATGCCACGTGCGCGGATGCACTTCTGGCAGATGCTTCTGATATTGGACTGATCCGGTAGATATTGCTCGGTCATAGCCTCTGCCCTCTCCCCATAGATGCGGTTCGTGAAATGGCCGCAGATTGTGTTTTTGGCGCTCACAGCAGCCCCCACTCTTCGCTGATGACCTCGACGCGACCATTTCCCTGCTCCGGGAAGATCTCGGTCGGGGTAGCCTCGATGCTGAAGCTGGTGCGGAAGTGATTGTTGAGCAGGAAGACCTGGACGCCGAAGCGGTCGATCAGTGCCTGCAACCCATCCCAAGGTTCCTGACCGGGCTGGGTCTGTGGAAC
Source organism: Falsigemmobacter faecalis (assembly GCF_003863335.1). Lineage (GTDB taxonomy): Bacteria > Pseudomonadota > Alphaproteobacteria > Rhodobacterales > Rhodobacteraceae > Wagnerdoeblera > Wagnerdoeblera faecalis. The sequence goes on from NZ_RRAZ01000013.1 coordinate 8,389, forward strand.
CTCAGTCACAATGAGCATGATCCGGGACACGCCCATACGGTTCGTCTGAAGCTGTTCCTCTATGAAACGAACTTCACGCTCGATGTTGGGATTGAAGACGAAGATGCGCCGGTCGAAGGGCAGCACGTCATGGGGCTGGAAGACTTCGCCTGCGAAAGCGAGGACTTTCCCATCGTTATCTTTGATCTCTTCACCAGCGCGGTACATGAAGTGGAGCACACGCCGCCTGTCAGTGCCGGCAGGCATGACGCGCATGGTTTTCAGGCTGGCAGCCTGCCTCTCCCAATACCGGCTTTTGAGAACTTCAGGATCGCGGGTGAACCGCGACGCCACAGCGGCCGCTTCGCGCTCTGCCCGCACGCGCAGATCTTCTTCCTCGATCGGCACGGCATTATTGGAGCGTTCATCGGTCTGGCCCTTCTGCATCCGCTCATAAAGCCAGTCAGGATCATTGAAGCCGACGGCGCGGGCGATGATCTTGCCCACGTCCTTGCCGTTGGTGGCCGCGGTGTCAGTCTGGTTCAGGTCTTCGAGGATCATTGTCGGGGCCATTTCGGCGCCGGCCAGATCGAAGAGCTCGGGATCGAGGTTGATGTTGAGATCCTGGATCAGGTCTCCGTCAGGGGACAGAAGCTCCTTCAGCCACCAGCCAAATTCCGGGACCGACATGCCATCGGGCACGCCACGGAAAACAAAACGCACATCCTTTCGGTTGCGGTGCAGGCTCATGAGGTCGCGCAGAGCGCCTTCGCCCATAGCGCGGCTGACGAAAATTGTGACGCGGTAGCCCTCAGGAAGGCGGGCCTCGCCGGCCGCGGCCGCCAATGCTTCAGCTGGGGTCTGGCCGTCAGGCAGAATGCCGAGTGCAATGCCACGCTCCTGCAGGTCTTTCATCACGATTGCGGTGGAGCTTTGGCGGATTTCTTCAGCCATCTTATTGAAGGCTTCCATCCCTTTGGGATTGGCAAGCTCGGCACCAGTGGGCAGATCAAATTCGTAGTTGGACTGCGGCAGCAGATCCTGCGGGCTCAGTCGATATTCCTGAGCCTGTAAGGCGAGAGGCGCGCAGGAGAGCGCCAGTGCGGCCAGCGCCGTTCTGAGGCTCACCACGCCCACAGGACGGTCCCCACAATCTGCTCTTCGCGGACGGGGCCGTAATAGCGGCCGTCATAGCTGTTTACATTGTCGCCCATCAGGAAAAGTTCACCCTCGGCCAGCTGAAATTCCCGCTCGAAGGCCTCGGGGGTGGATCCGATCATTTCAGCGGCTTCCAAGGCCGTCCCATGAGCCCAGATCTCTTCGCCATGGCTGAAGTTGATGCCTTCGCGTGTGATCTCCACCTGATCGCCCGGATCGGTGGCCACGGCGCGTTTGACCATCACATGACCGGGGCGCCATTTGGCATTGGCGGGCGTCTGTTCTGCGGTCAGGGCAACCGCGACATAATCAAACCGCTGCACGTCGTCTGCTGTGGGTTTTTTCCATGTGTCGATCACATAGATCCACTCATCCAGACAGCGATGCTCCTGGGTGTCGAGGCCGATGGTATAGCGGGCTGAGGCATAGGCAGCCGTCCCGCCAAGAGCCGCGATCATTGCCACGAGTTTCACGCCAAAGCGCCAGCGGAAATCGTGGATCGTCTTTTTCTTACGCTCTGCCATGACGGGCCTCTCAGTTTTGGCGGGATGATGCGCTGACTGCGCCGCCCATCAGCTGGCGGGCAAAGTCTTCCACATCGGCTCCGATGGGTTTGGGGGTCTCGGGGGGCGGGGCTGCCGCCACAGGGGCGGCAGGCTGGGGCGGCACAGGCGTTGTGCCCGGCAGGACAGTCAGGGGTTTAACCACTTCATCGCGGCCAATCGCGCCACCAATGGCAACGAAATCAGCAAGGCGAAGAATGCTCTGGGGCGGGCCTTTGATCTCAATGCGGGAGTCTACGACGACATAGCCACGCGCTATCGCCTCAGCGACAGCCGCATCCACAACCGCAATCGGGTTCTGACCGGCTGCGGCATAGGGAGCCACCTGCTCGCTGATCGTCTCATTGTCGTAGATCAGCAGCTGCGTCGGCTCCGGGGTGCGCCAGACGAAAAGAAGTGCCGCCACAGCCGCGCCAAAGGCGGCTATGGACAGGCTGGTGGAGATGGTGACTTCCATCGAGTGATCGGCCATCACAGCCTCACACGCTGGCGGGCTTCAATGACCGCAGTGATGGCGTCAACGGTGGACATGCCTTGCGATTTGAAGCGGTTAATGTCGCGCACATCGTCGGGGTGCGTTGAGTAAAGAAGGGAGCGGAAGGGATCCACGACGAACCGGCCGATGCCTGCCCCGGTCGCAGTCCGCACGAAAACCTCTGAGAAGTGGCCTTTGACAGTCCGCACGGTTTTCAGGCGCTCACACAGCGCACGGCTGAACTCGGGGTGTTCGCCGGAGGCAAGTTTGTCGAGCGTAGTGGACTTCTGCTGCAGCATGATGGTGGCTGCCGAGTTAGCCAGAACAGCGCGGCCAGTGGGCGTGTCGTGAAGGTCGGTCAGGGCCTGAGTGATGATGCAGGCGCAGCCATTGTATTTGCGGAAGCGGCGATAGCCGGCCTCGATGAAGTTGGCGATTTTCGGATCACTAAGCAGATCCCACGCTTCATCGATCAGGAGCATTTTCTTAATGCTCACGCTGCCTTGGTACATGCCGTTCTGGATCTGGTAGATCAGCATGAGCAGCACGACCGTTTGGAGGTGCTTTTGGCTCTTCAGCTCTTCCAGCTCCAACAGAACGAAGTTCTTGGTGAAGTCGATGTTGGCAGGGCCGTTGAAATACTTGCCGTAGTGGCCGTCTTTGCAGAAGGGACGCAGGCCAAACGAAATGTCGCTGAGACGTTTTTCGCGGAACTCCTGCTGCAGCCCCTCGCCCAGCTCTTTCGACAGGGCAAGGCATGCGTCCGCAATATGGTCGATCGACAGCTGGTCCCCATGCAGCTTGAACTGTTCCAGCAGGATCGTGCGCAGGGCACTCGTCTGGAAGTCATCAAGACCGGCCTGAGGGGCCGCCATTGTGGCCAGCAGGCTGATCAGAATGTCCTGAACTTCCTCGAAGGTTTCATCATCCTTTACCCACGAGAAGGGGTTGAGGCAGATGTTTGACCCCTGTTCGAAACTCAGGAACTGGCCACCCAAGCTGTCACAGAGCTTCATGTAGGAGCGGCCAACGTCGATGACCCAGACCTTGCCGCCCGTGGCGAGGATCGATGAGATCATTTCGTTTGAGAGGAACGATTTACCCGCGCCGGATTCAGCACTGATCGTCATGTTGTAGTTGGTGCCACTGTCAAAGGGCGAGAACCCCATAACCTGACCGCCACGCCCCACGAGCGAAACCAAAGGCGTCGGTGTGCCGCGCCACTCAAAGAAGCAGGGCACGAATACCGAGATCCCGGTGCCGTTCATCAGGCGGTAACGCGAGAGGTTGCGCTGGTCTTCTTTTTCCGGACCGAGCGGCAGGTTGGCGCGCAGGAGCGGGAAGACGACGCCGGCATCTTCCATAAAGCTGAAGCCGATACCGTTGAGATAGGTCCGCGTTACGGAGGCGTTGCGGCGGGCTTCCTCGGACGAATTGCTGAACAAAAGGATGTTCAATGCGAAGCGGTGCACGGTGTCACCGTTCTGAATGGACTGAGACAGCAGCGACCAGTCAGCGTGCCGGATCGGGTACTGCGGAAGGATGCGGGCAAATGGGCCGGTGGCGTAGTTGCCATAGTAATTCCGCCGCGCCTCGATCTTGGGCTTCATCTCTGAAACATCTTCGATCTTGATCGTGCAGTTGATCATGTGGGTGCAGGGGATCCCCTGATCGCCTGAATGCGAGTCCACCGACAGCCGCTCTGCCAGCCCGAAATAGGCGCTGCGGGGCAGTTTCTTGACCGAGAGCGAGGAGACGTAGGTATCGCCCACGCGCACCTGCTTTTCGCCCACTGTGACGGTGTTATCGAAGTCCACGACCTGTTCACGCAGCCAGCGGCTTTCATCGACCGGCTGGCGGCCGCTGCGCCACGCAGCAAGGTGGCCGCGATTGAAGATCTGGGACAGGTAATAGAGCAATTCGGTGTCGTTCAGGACGCGCAGTTCCTGAAAACCGATGGTGTGGAGAAGCGCAGACACGTCAGAGCGCAGCCGCATCGAGGACGAGCACTCTTCTTCATCCGGTGTGATTGCCTTGATCGGGATCTTCACCGAGATCAGCAGGGTGGCATTGCGGAAGGGAATATTCGTGCCGATGCCTTTTGCACCATCGAGCACGAACTGAGCGGTTTTCTTGACGGCTGCGGTGATCAGGGGATCATCGCTGCCCATGCGGGCCTTGCGGAAGTCAGCCACGTGGTCGGACACATCGTCAAAGACCATCAGGTTGAACTGCAGCATCGAGCCCTTGGGAAACTCTGCGTTGAGCAGCGAGGCAAAGCGGCGCTCCATGGTGGGCTCAAATCCCGCCAGCGGCTGAGCCGAGAAGGTGAAGCCGATGTAGTTCCCGTCAAGCAGGAACAGCTTGCTGTCGTCGTCATAGGCGAGCCACGGCAGGTAATCGGGCAGCTTCTGGTACTGGAGGAAATCGAACATGGTGGCCCCAATCAGTTGCTTGCGAGGAAGGTTCGCAGATCGGCGGGCATGCCGCGGGCGATGCCGCCTTCGGCACCGATGATGTAAGGCACCCCCGTTACCCCGAGCATCTGGCTCAGGATGGTGCGCTGCATGATCGGCTCGGGGTTGCAGCTTTCAGGTGCAGCCTGTGTCTGCATCCAGCGGCGGTCCTTGGTCATGAGAGCGCGCAGAGCTTCCTCACGGTTGGTCGCGCAGCTGATTGCGGTCACGGCCTTTGTGCTGTCGTCACCGAGGAAGGGGACGGTCAGGATCTTGAAGGTGTATTCCTGTGCGTAGCTTGGATTGCCGAGCATTTCGTCAAACAGCTGGCCGCAGAAGGGGCACAGAGGATCCACGAAGACAGTGACCTTCTTGGGGCCGGTGCCATAGAACATCGGATCAATATCCTCGTCCTTCAGGCCCAGCTCTGAAAGGTTGAGGGTCTTCTTGGTGTTGCGCAGCTGATCCATGGTCTGGATCGTCTCGCCGTTCCAAGTGTCGAAGATGACGCCGCGCAGGATAAAACGGCCGTTTTGGCTGACATACGCGATGCCGTCACGCCCATGCAGCGAGATCGCATGAGTGAAGGGGCTGACCAGTTGCTCGTATTCCTTGATCTGGTCCTTCTCCACCTGAACGGCCACGCCGGGATTGGTGAAGTCAGAGATATAGGGAATTTGAGCAGAAGGTTCCTGAGCAGCGGCACCAGTCACGGAGAGGCAAAAACCCGTGAACACTGCGGCAGCCATTAGCTTTTTTGCTTTCGCCATCTTATGTGACCCATATAGAAGGAAAAGGGGCCGCGGGCTCGTCTCCCGCAGCCCCCCGATTAGCTGGCATCAGATCGCGAAATGTGCTGCCAGCGAGGCGTGTAGTGTGGGCCGTTTACGGCTCACACTTACTCAGCTGCGATCTGAGCGACTTCTGCTTCCACAGCGACGGTTTCAGCCGAAACGGTGGCGGTCAGGATGGAGTCGAGGATGGTCGGGGTGATCACGAGGCCGAATGCGACGGCAATCGAGATACCGCATGCCATCAGGTTCTGACGGGCAATGCCCATGAACAGGCCGACGAGCAGGAAGGCGACTGCCATTGCGCGGCCGAAGAAGCCCTCGATCCAGCCGACGAGCATTTCGTAAGCTTCCTGGAACTCGGTGCCCGAGGTGCCCGCCTGAGCAGCGGTTGCCAGAACGGCGGTGCCTGCTGCAACTGCTGCGAGCGGAGCGACTTTCTTGAACAGTTTAGCGAACATGGAGTCTCTTCCTTTATTTGAGACGATGGTTTTCTGACGGGCGGTACATCGGGCCGCCGCCACGTCATTCGAGGTAAATGTGGCCCGAATTGGTGAGGACGCCTCTGCTGGTGCGCATCGGTGCCACCCAGACCCTCATGGTATCGCCGCGCTGGAGAGCGGCTTCCGAAGGGATCGGGGAGACAGGTCCATTTGAATTCTTGTGCGCCTGACGCACGGAGGCGCATGCCTCCGGGTTCTTGTCGCATTCGCCCTCGCTCTGGCCGAGCACGTTCGCACTGCCGCAGGCGGAGAGAAGAAGGGCGGATAGGATGAGCATCTTACGCATGATCAACCCTTGAACTTGATGGTGAGCATTTCGGTCAGGACAACATCAATCCAGCGGTCGTTACGTACTTCGAGGACCGGGAAAGTCTGTTCAGCCAGATCGAGGTAGTATTCGGTAAGAAGGTCGAAGCCTTTGCTGGCCCCTTCCATGGCGCCGCCGCCGCCGCCTGCGCCGCCGAGGAAGACGTTGCCCTCACTGCCACTGTCGAGGGAGGACAAAAGGCCCTGTGCAAGTGCGGAGCCGGCAGCTGCCGCAAGAATGCGGCCCGAGCGGCTGACCAGCGTGCCCTTGATGCCGTTCTTGCCATCTTCGCCAGCAATGAAGAAGCGCACGGAGCCTTCAACAGCGGTGTTGTCGCGCAGGATACAGCTGACCGTCTCGCCCCGGATATTGACGCGCTCGGAGCCGAGATCCCCATAGGCGGAGCCAAGCAGGTGGCAGTCCATCACGTCAGCCCAGGCGTGATTGGGGAGAATGGCCTCTTTCTTGATCCGCATCAGGACCGGCACGGGCGATTGCTGGGCGCGTGTCCCCGTAGGCGCATCCAAGCCAGTCAGGAGGTAGGCTGAGAGAATAGATCCTGCGGGGATCTGAACGTCTGGGATGTTCGACAGCATTTCCTGCCGCTGATCCACAGGCTCGGGATCAGGCGAGGAATAGACTGCGATGCGGGGGGCAACACGAGCCTGCGCACCTTGCTGAGGCGTCGCAAGTGGCGGCGGCTCAGCTGGCTTATAGATGCTTTCGTTGCGCTCGGTTTGGGCACGTTCACGCGCACGACGGCGGGCGATCTCTTCCGGGCTCTCGGCTGGCACTGCGGGAGCGGCGCGGGTGGAGCCACGGCTTGAAACCGAGGGCGGGACAGCGACGGGGCCAGGCACAGGCGCAGGCGCCATTTGCGAAGCAGCCCGCGAGACAGCCTCATTCACGCGACGATCAATATTGGCGTTCATGTCGCGCTGCATAATGTCGATCGAGCGCGTGAGGTTGCCCACGACCGACACCAAACGGTCCAATTCGCTGCGCATGTCATCGCTCTGGCGTTTCCCGCCGGTTTCCAGTTCCGCCAGACGACGGTTCAGGCCCTCCAACGAAACAGCGCGGGTGTCGGCGTTGCCTGTCAGGGAGAGCGAGGTCGGTTCTGCTATCGGCGGGGCTTTCTCGGTGGTCAGGGTCGAGACGTAGATCGCAGCGATCGCGACTGCGCCAATGCCGCCGTAAATCAGCGCCTTCTTAGCCTTGGGCGAAAGAGGCTTCTTCTCAGCCATATCAGTTCCCCCTTGCAGTCTGGATGGAAGCGTTCGGGCGGCGGATCAGTACGAAGAAATCGGTCGGCTGATCGGGCCCGATGATGGTGCGCGGGTTGAATGCAACGGCCAGCGTGTCGGGATGACGGGCACATTTGCGTTCATCAAGAGTGGTGCGGGTGCCGGACGACGCCATTCCACGCACGATGATGTACTCATTCGAGGCAATGGCCGCGCCCTGACGGAAACTGAAGGAGACGCCACTTGCTCCGCCACAGAAGGCGGCAGGGTCATAGCCTTGCAGCGAAACCTGACGGAACCCGCGGGGTATGCGGCCCTGTGCGAAGGTTTGGATCAGATGCGCGAGGGTATTGGTGGCGGCAGCCTGCGGGGATGCACGGCGCACACCACGGCTGTTCGCAGCGGGTCCGGTCGGAGCCGCGCCGGAGGCCCGCGCAGTTGTTGCGGCCAAAGACGCGGCATTTTTGCGTACCGTTTCCATGGTGGAAGGCGGCAAGGTGAACTTGACCTGACGCGGCGCGATCAGCTGAGGCACGAGGCTCACGACGATTGCCGGGTCGGGATGGCCCTTTTCATGGATGAAGAGGGTCACGGGCTGCGTCACTGAGACATAGACGAAGTTCTGATCGAACTGCACGTTGATGGCCGAGGGCTCAGCGGAGGTGCGCACTTCAGGCTGCGAGAACGGCGTCTCGATCCTGTTGAGGTGCCCGGTTGCCATGGGCAGGATCTCAGCGCGGCCCGGAATGAAGGCCACAACAGGAGGAAGGACGAAGTTTTCTTCAACGAGGGAGGACTTCGCCGGTTCATCAGCCTGAGGGGCGTCTCCGTCTTCAATGACGGCAGCACTGTCAGGCTGTGACTGCCCTGTCCCGCCATTTCTGCTGCGGGCCGCCGCATCGATCGCGGCGCCAATGTCTTCCTGAGGGGGCGTGGCCGTACCAAGGGTGGCAGCCAAAGTTTCCGAGGTCTCTGCGGCAGCTGCCACGGGATCGACCGGTGCTGAACGGGGATCAACCGTCAGAGTGCGGCGGCTTCCGTCTTCAAGAGTATAGACCTGCCCCATGACGCCTGCCTGTCCGGGCAGCGGCATGCGCTCGCAGCGGGTGTACTCGAAGCCTGTCTGCCAATCGTAGCAGACCTCAATGGCGTCTTCCCCGTCATAATCGGCAGAACGCATACGCTCTTGAGCAAACACGGCCGTTGTCAGCATGAGGGTCGCGGGAAGCGAGAGGCAAAAGGCGCGGAAGGTCATTTAATGCCATCCTTCTCTGCCTGTTGACGCTCACGGTCCGCACGGCGCGACATTTCCACGTCGCGCACTGCTGCGGTCATGGGCTTGCCTTCATAGACTGCGTAGCTTGCAAGATAGACCCGCAGGCGCTCGGTGGTGAAACCAAGCTCATAGGTGATCTGCTTCTCGATGGGCGATCTGACACCGGGGCCGCCGATGGTCTGGCGTCCGGTGACAAAGAAGCGGTTCAGCTCAGGGTCAAAGATGACTTCGCGGGGGCTGAAGGTAACAACGGCGTTGTCACGGACGATGTTCTGAAGCTCGATATCGACCGTTTCCATGAGACGGCGATAGAGCGCAGGAGTGGCGATCCGCTGAAGCTCGCCCCGCACGAAGGAGGCGTTACCCGGAGTGATGTTGCCCGCCAGCATGGAAACGGACCATGCCCACTGGCTGTAGAATTCCTGATTGGCCCTGCCGTTGATGAACTCAATGGTTTCATGCTGGAACGGCGGGACAAGAATGACGGTATCGTCACGGGTCGCGGCGTTGAAGATGAAGAGCGATGTGACGAACAGCATCGAGCCCAAACCCATCTTCAGGATCACGTTGTCCGTGCGGATTTGGCGGAAGGTTTTTTCGGCGCGTTCCTTTTTCACGGGCGGAACTCCCGGTCGATGCCATTGGGGATCGACTTGCCGGCCATCACGGGGATGCCCCGAAAATATGCCAGATGCCGCAGGTAGCCGTCGGGTCGTTTATCGACGTATTTGTTGAGGAAGGAGCCCGCTACGAGCCCGATGCCACCTGCGATAAAGGGGTGGTTTACGACGATCCCAACGATCGCAAACCCAATGAACGTGAAGAGCTGACTTGCGTTGAAAACCAGCGCAAGGGGAGGCGCATCAAGCGTCTGTGGGATCTGGTGCTCTTCCATCGCTGCTGCTCCGTTTAGGATGCAGAGCGCCAAGGAGTTTCATCCGCTCGTTTTCCATGGTTGGATCGGAGCATTCCTGATCCAGCTCATACTGGTGGATCATTCTGTCTCTGACCGCTTTCTCCGGCATAGCGACCGGATAAACCATGATTCCGCAAAGGCGATCACCCAGGACCATCAGATATTCTTCGATGGCTGTAACGCGCTTCCAGTGGCGAAGCACAGAACCTGTGTGGGCTTTAACAATCCCGATCGGTACGCCGTTGGTGTAGCTCAGACCCATGAGGTAGCTGAACACGCCATCAGTTTCCGTCGGAAGGCGGAATACGTGCGCGACGAAAGTTCCTCCCTCGGTGCTCCTGTCGAAAATCTGTCTCGTGGTGGTGGTCAGCATCCTGCATTCCTCAGCTTTGTGAGCTCCATAGTGCTGGGCTAAAGCGAGCCAAGGAATTTTTCAACTGCCCTGTGAGGAAACGATTACCATTCCCCAGCTATATTGCAATAGCTTACTTGGCTAAAAAAAAGAAAAAACAGCCGAGGATAATTTCCCCGACTGTTTGAGTTGCTGGAGGTGATGCCGACCGTCAGGCGATCTTTGGCAGGGAGAATGCGAAAACAGTGATCCCCAGGACGCAGGCAGACAGGCTCAGCGTCAAAACGTATGGATTTATCGCGAAGGGCAGTGACCAAATGATGATCGTGATGGGGATGGCATAAGCCAGCGTCGTGCGTGCCCAGACGTTCATAAGCAGGGGGGTGTCACCAAACCCATAGCGCTTTCGGTGCCTGATGATTGCCCCATGGATGCCCACCGCGAGGATCAAACAGAACACATAGGCCAGTGAGACTGCAAAATAGCCCGCCCTGTGGGAGAGCAGGAGCAGGTAGTCAAAGATATTGTCCAAGGTCCGACTGAAGATCTTCATATCTTTGACTGCAGCGCCGGCAATGTCCTTCTCGTCCGGCTCACTCAGGGCTTTGTAGGCCAGCCCCTCAGCACCTGATCTCACGAACAGGGTGTCGTAAATGCGGTCCCCATTGTAGCGCATGCTCTGATGCAGGGTTTCGTTCAGTGTGATGCCGAAGGCGGCCTTTTCCTTGCTCAGGACGCGGTGGAAAGGGGTCTCCCAGCTGAGCGTATAGAGCGCGGTGACAATGCCGATGTTGCACATCATCACGAGCGCGAGGAAAAAGAACCATTTAACCAGTGTCAGCTGGTCATAGGAGGATGAGGACGTGCCATCCGCCATTGTCAGGCCGCTGTCAGAAGCGCAGCACGATCCTGAGGATGCTGCATGAGTTGAAGTGGATGGCCATGGGCACGGAGCGCCAGCATAGTCAGAGCCATGAGGCGGAAGTGGGGCTCATACCGCGCACCGGGCTTTTGGACAGCGCGAAGGACTGCCTCAGCAGACATGCCTTGCGTTCTGCTTAGTTCCGGGATCGCATCTGCCCCCAGAACATCTTCAAACGTCGCATGCAGCCATGATTTGTTGAACATCTGCGGAATGTAGAGGGTCTTGCACTGGGTCAGGATGGCCAGCGGGTCAGTGCCGCTTGCTTTCAGTTGTTCCAGCAAGGCTCCGGTAGTGAGCACGAGCCTGTTGGTGACTGTGGAGGCGTCAGAGACATTGCGCAGAAAGGTGGTGGGGCAGCGACCGATTGCTTCCGCATAGATACGATAGGCAGAGGGCCCGAACAGAGACTTGAGAGAAGCGATGGCGAGCATGTGGATCTTCCATGTCCAGAGAACAGTCGGCTTGGCTGCGTAATTGTCGCTGGCATATCTTATGAAAATCCCTTGGCTAATTTCAAGAGCGTTAACTGTAGATTTGCCTTTTTACCTACCTAGAGGAATATCCTCATTATCCTGTGGTTTGTGATCTCAGGCTTTAAAACCTACTCAGCTGTGCCCAGGACGAAGCTGAAAGGGTGTCCGCATCAGGAAACAGCACGATCAGGTCTTCAGGGAGAACACGGAGACGCAGATGCTTATCTGCCAGACGCTCGCCGTTTCGTATGTGTCCAAACGTCCCCGATACCCAGTCATGACCATGCGTGATTAAGGGGGGCTTGAGCAGCCAGACCTCGCCTCCTTTTTGGATAAGGCTCTGGGAGGCGACGACTTTTCAGCTGTCTGAGCAGTAGTGGAAGAGGCTGTGATCAGGGGTAATGGCAAGACCAAAGGCTACGGGCAAAGCAAAACTCAGCACTCGGACCTCCAGATAGCTGTGCTGTTGACCTAGAACGTCTTGAGGTTCACCCGCGCCGAAAGTTCGGCATGGCTTTCCTTCCGTTCGGAATAGCGGTCGACCAGATGATCGCGGATGTCGCGCGTCAGCAGGGTGAACTTCACCAGCTCCTCCATCACGTCGACGATGCGGTCGTAATAGGGCGAGGGTTTCATCCGCCCGTCTTCCTCGAATTCATTCCACGCCTTGGCAACCGAGGACTGGTTCGGGATGGTGAGCAGACGCATCCAGCGCCCGAGAATGCGCAACTGGTTGACCGTGTTGAAGCTCTGCGATCCACCAGAGACCTGCATCACCGCCAGCGTCTTGCCCTGCGTCGGGCGCACGGAACCGAGCGAGAGCGGTATCCAGTCGATCTGCGCTTTCATGATGCCGGTCATGGCCCCGTGGCGTTCGGGCGAGGACCAGACCATGCCTTCGCACCACTGAACCAGATCACGCAACTCGACTACCTTGGGGTGATCGGCCCCGACGCTGTCAGGCAGTGGCAGATCACGGGGATCAAAGAACCGCACCTCGGCCCCGAGGCGTTCGAGAATGTGCGCCGCTTCTTCGGCTGCAAGACGCGAGAAGCTGCGCTCGCGCAGCGATCCATAGAGCATCAGGATGCGCGGTGGGTGGGTGCAGCGGGTAGCAGGGAAAAGCGTGTCCGCGTCTGGCTGGTATAGCAGCGTGTCGTCCAGGTTCGGCGTTTCAGGCAAGCCGTTCTCCTTCTTCGTTCAGGATCATTTCTCCGTCCTCCTTAAACAGCGGTCCGGGTGGCAGCCGGTCCAGAAGGTCGAGAACGGTTTCAGAGGGGCGGCACAGGCGCACCCCCTTGGGCGTGCAAACAATGGGCCGGTTCACCAGGATCGGGTGTTCGATCATCGCATTCAGGAGCGTGTCATCAGAGGCACCCGGTTCCAGAAGCCCGAGCGCCTCTGCGGGAGATTTCGCTTCCCGCAGGGCGCTACGCGGGGTCAGTCCTGCCGCAGCGAAGAGTGCCAGGAGCTGAGGACGCGTCCAGCCTTCCTTCAGATACTCGATGACGACCGGCTCCTCGCCGGTCGCTCGAAGGATCGCCAAGACATTGCGGGAGGTCCCGCAATCCGGGTTGTGGTGGATGACGATGCTTATGTCGCTGGCTCGGGAAAGCGTGCGCGGGTGCGATTGGCAAAGGCCACGAGCGACAGCATCACCGGCACCTCGACCAGCACCCCGACCACCGTGGCCAGCGCTGCGCCGGAGTTCAGGCCAAAGAGCGAGATAGCGACCGCGACCGCCAGTTCGAAGAAGTTCGATGTTCCAATCAGGGCGCAGGGCGCGGCGATCCGGTGCGGCACCTTGAGGGCGAAGGCTGCGCCATAGGCCAGGGCGAAGATGCCGTAGCTCTGGATGACTATCGGCACCGCGATCAGCAGGATCACCGTCGGCTTGGCGAGGATCGTTTCTCCCTGAAGACCGAAGAGGATGGCGACGGTTGCGATAAGCCCGACCACGGACCACGGCTTCACATGCGCCGAAAACGCACCAATCGCCGCCTTCGATCCCAGCTTGCGGCGGGTGATCAGACCAGCTGCCAAGGGCAGGACGACATAGAGCACCGTGGCCAGCACCAGCGTTTCCCACGGCACCGACAACTCTGTCACGCCCAGAAGGAGAGCCACGATCGGTGCGAAAGCCACCACCATGACCAGATCATTCACCGAGACCTGCACAAGCGTGTAGGTGGCATCGCCCTTGGTCAGCTGCGACCAGACAAAGACCATGGCCGTGCAGGGTGCGGCGCCGAGCAGGATCAGCCCCGCCGTGTACTGAGCGGCATCTTCGGGGGAGATTAGCGGCGCGAAGACATGGTCAAAGAACAACACGGCCAGAAACGCCATGGTGAAGGGCTTTATCAGCCAGTTGACGGCCAGCGTCACCAGAAGCCCCTTGGGCTGGCGCGCGACACCGGCGACCGCGCCGAAATCCACGCCCACCATCATCGGGTAAACCATGGCCCAGATCAGCACCGCCACGACAAGGTTCACGCTCGCGACCTCGATCGCGGCAATGGCCTGCACAAGCCACGGCGCGCCCTGGCCGATCAGGACACCGGCAATCATCGCGAGACCGACCCAGACGGTCAGGTAGCGTTCGAAAATACTCATGCAGTCACCTCGTTCGTCTGATCGGTCAGGCGACCCGAGGTCAGGGCCGCCAGGACGACCATGACCGACGCCGTGCCCATGACGAGGGTCAACCCGCCGATTTGGTAGGTCAGGCCGGACAGGAGGGTGCCGATCAGACGACCGCCCGCATTGGCCATGTAGTAAAAGCCCACATCCATCGTGACCCGCTCGGATTTCGAGAAGGCGAGGATCAGGTAGGAATGGAGCGAAGAGTTCACGGCAAACAGCGCGCCGAAGGTCAGCAGGCCCACCACGAGCGTCACCGTCAGCCAGGTCTGCGGCGCAGGCGAGAGTGCCACGGCCACCGTCAGCGCGGCTGGCACGACAAACAGCGCAAGCGCCCAGCCCCGGGCTGCACGGATCAGTTCGCCCTCCGGGCGGCTTGCAGCGCGCAGGATTTTCGGCGCGCTGGCCTGCACCATGCCGTAGAGGATGACCCAGACCGCCATGAAGGTGCCGATCATGAAGAAGGCCGCGCGGTTGCCATCCTCGGTGCCGTCCGAGAGCACCGCATAGAAGTAGATCGGGATGCCCACGACGAACCATACGTCACGCGCCCCGAACAGGAACACGCGCGCCGCCGACAGCCAGTTGACGTTGGCCGATTTCGAGAAGACCTCGGAAAACTTGGTGCCCTTCTTGCCCTTGGGCAGGCCCGAAGGCATGAACAGCACGACCGCGGCGAGGATCACCCCGAGGACGATGGCCATGCCCAACACGGCCCAGTCGAAGCCGAGGACCGCCAGCAGTGCGGCGCCGAGCAGGAAGCCCAAACCCTTCACGGCGTTCTTCGAGCCCGTCAGAACCGCGACCCAGCGAAACAGTCCGCCATCGGCCGAAGGGGCCAGCAGTTTCACCGCCGATTTCGAGGACATCTTGGCGAGGTCCTTCGCCACGCCTGAAAGACCCTGGACGCACATGACGAAGGCGACCGAAGCCGCGATGCTCCAGCCCGGATCGAGCTGCGCAAGCGCAAGCAGCGCGACCACCTGCAACCCGAGTCCCGCATAGAGAGTCGAGGTCAGCCCGAACCGCAGAGCGATCCAGCCTGCCGCGAGGTTGGTGATCATCCCTGCGACTTCGTAAAGAATGAACAGGTAGGCAAGCTGAACTGCGCTGAAACCCAGCGTGTGGAAATGCAGCAGCACCAGCATCCTGAGCGCGCCATCGGTCAGCATAAAGGCCCAATAGGCCGCCGTGACGGCGATATAGGCAGACAGCCCTTCGGGACGGGCCGGGGCGGGATGGCTCACAGCGAGTCCCCAACCATCAGCGCCACGTCGACCAGCCGGTTGGCATAGCCCCATTCGTTGTCATACCAGGCGTAGATCTTCAGCTGCGTGCCATTGATCACCATCGTCGATGGCGCGTCTATAATCGAGGAGCGCGGATCGTTGGTGTAATCGGTCGAGACAAGCGGACGCGTCTCGTAGCCGAGGATGCCTTTCAGCGGGCCATTGGCCGCAGCCTCGAAGGCGGCGTTGACCTCTTCCGCCGTGACAGCACGCTCCAGTTCGAAGACGCAGTCGGTCAGCGAGGCATTGAGCAGCGGCACGCGCACGGCATGACCGTTCAGACGGCCCTTCAGCTCCGGATAGATCAAGGTGATCGCAGTAGCCGAGCCGGTCGTCGTCGGGATTAGCGAATTGAGCGCTGACCGCGCCCGACGCAGGTCCTTTGCCGGACGGTCGACGATGGTTTGGGTGTTGGTGACATCATGGATCGTGGTGATCGACCCATGCTTGATGCCGAAGGTCTCGTGAACCACCTTCACCACCGGCGCGAGGCAGTTGGTCGTGCAGGAAGCCGCAGTGACGATGCGGTGCTCGGCTGGATCATAGATCTCGTTGTTGACGCCGTAGACGATGTTCGCGGCATTGCCGTCCTTCACCGGGGCGGAGACCACGACCTTCTTCACGCCCGCCTCAAAATAGGGGGCGAGCTTGGCCTCGGTCTTGAAGACGCCGGTGCAGTCGATCACCACATCGACGCCGTCGAGCGGCAGATCGGCAATCGCCTGAGTGCCGATGAACGCCAGGCGCGTGCCGTTGATCGTAACGCTTTCGGCGTCGTGCGAGAACGCGGCATTCCAACGCCCGTGGACCGTATCGAACTCCAGCAGATGCGCGTGCATCTCTGGGTCGCCCACAGCGTCGTTGATCCAGGCGATCTTGGCGCCGCTTTCGAGGAGAGGCTTGAGGGCGAGCTTGCCCATGCGGCCGAGGCCGTTCAGTGCGTAGGTGGTCATGCGAGTGCCTCGGGGCTGGTACGGCCGATGTCATCGACAGATTGCTGGATCACGATACGGCTCAGGGTTTCGAGGTTGAGCGCGGTAAAGAGGTCGATGCGATGCTTGAGTGCGCCATAGGCTTCCTGGAAGGCCAGCGCCTTCTGGGCGTCGTTACCCGTGGCCCTGACCGGATCGGGCATGCCCCAATGCCCGGTAACAGGTTGGCCTTCCCAGGCCGGGCACTCCTCGTTCGCCGCCTGATCACAGACCGTGAAGACGAAATCGAAATGCGGCGCGTTCGCCCCTGAAAATTCGGAAACATCTTTTGAGCGCAGAACCGAAATATCGTGCCCCTTGTCCTGCAGGACCTGCACGGCAAAGGGATTGAGCTGCGATCCGGGCCGTGTCCCTGCTGAAAAAGCGTTGAACCGATCGCCCGCCGCCTTGCGCAAGATCGACTCGGCGAAGATGGACCGCGCGGAATTGCCCACGCAGATAAAAAGAACGTTGTATTTGCGGTCGGGCATCATGGGGACGGTTCCTGTGCTGAAAGGCATGCAGATGTCGGGACGGCCTCGGCAGCAATCACTGAACAGGAATCCGAACAGCCGTTGCACCGTGGTCATGTTGATCGAGTAGAGAAGCGACGTGCCCGCCCGCTGTTGGTCCACCAACTGGTCCCGCGTCAGTGCGGACAGGTAGGTGGACATGGTGCTTGCCTTGACGCCAAGCGTAGAGGCGATCTCCCCGGCCGGAACACGGTCAGGGTATCGGCGCATCAGCAGCCGGAAAATTGCCAGTCGCTGCGGATGGCCGAGGGTGGACAGTTGGTCGGGAATCTCTTTTTCCATATTTCACGGAATAGTAAAATAAAACACATCTGCCAAGTGAATCTTCTGTGACAGGACAATGAAAAAAGGCGGCCAACAGCCGCCTTCAGAAGAGGTCTCGTTCTGGCAGGGCTCAAGAAGCCAGCCACCTCTCAAGCCTTTCCGGGTCCGGCAACCCCCCGGCATGCACCAGCTTGCCGTCCACCGAGATGCCCGGCGTGGACATCACCCCAGCCATGGCAATGGACTTGGGATCGGTGACTTTTTCGACATCGATCTCGACGCCGAGTTTCGTGGCGGCGTCTTTCGTCTGTTTCTCGAAGCCGTTCTCTGGCGTGTGCGAACAGGGTTACCGTGGCGTGACTTGCCTCCCGATTTCGGCAACTGGAACAGCGTGTTCCGACAGTTTCGCAGATGGGCCGAGAACGGCGTCTTCGAGCGAGTTTTCAACGAGATCAGTGGTGTACCTGATTTCGAATATGCAATGATCGATGGCACGATCGTTCAGGCCCATCAGAAGGCGAGCGGCGCAAAAGGGGGACTCAAAATCAAGCCATCGGGCGGTCGCGTGGCGGATTGACCACCAAGATCGTTGCTTTGGTCGACGCGCTCGGAAACCTGGCCAACTTCGTTCTTCTACCTGGTCAGGCTCACGACATGAAGGGCGTCGAACCGCTCATCGATGGCGTGGCCTTTAATGCTCTCTTGGCCGACAAGGCCTTTGATGCCGATTGGCTTCTCACAGAACTCGATGCGCGCGGTGCCACCGCCATCATGCCACCAAAAGCGAACCGCAAGTTCCTGCGCGGTTATGATAAACATGCCTACAGGTGGCGGCACTTGATCGAAAACTTCTTCGCAAAGATCAAGGAATTCAGAGCCATAGCAACCCGATACGAAAAGACAGCGTCAAGCTATGCTGCCAACTGGCATCTCGCAGCGGCCATCATCGCTTCACGATGAATGTCCACGGGCCCTAGTCGAACTCGCGCGGCAGGGATTAGGCGCGGTGATTTTGCCAACCACGGAAATTCCAGCAGACAGTGGCCTCGTTTCGATACTCATCGACGGCCTTGAAATTTCGCGAACTGTTTCTGCTCTTCGTTATCGGCACCAAACGACGAGACCAGAGACAAATGATCTGATCCGTGAGATTGCGCGTGTGTAGGTGTAGTATCATTGATGGCCGACATTCGCGCATAGTGCATTAACTGGTACTTCAGTGATCTGATAAATAAAATATTCTGGCTGAGCGATCGCAACAGATATTCATCAACTATTGCCCTGAAAAGATGCTTTTGGTTGATTTAGTGCCTCAACGGCACCGCGACGCTTAAGAGATGGAGTCTCTTGCGAAAGCGGTGAGCTCGCTTTTTCAAGGCCTTCGAGAATGGGGCAGTCAGGCCGGTTATCACCCGAGCAGCAGGACGCGAGCTTCTCAAGGGTAGCTGCCATTTGCTTCAGCTCCTGAACTTTCGAGTTGAGGCGTTCAATCTGGATCAGCGCGATCCTTTTTACATCCGCGCTATGGCGGCTCCGATCCTGCCAAAGTTGCAGAAGTTCTGCTATTTCCGTGACCGAAAACCCAAGATCTCGAGATTTTCGGATGAATTGCAGAACATGAACATCCTGTTCCGAATAGTCGCGGTAACCTGAGCTTTTCCGATCCGCAGCCCTGATCAGACCCGTCTGCTCATAATAGCGGATCATCTTGGCGCTCACGCCCGAAGCTTCGGCAGCCTGACCAATGTTCATCACGCACTCCTTTCGGCCGATAGATGCCAGGTTACGAAGGCCATTATATTTTCCCTGTCACGCGCTGGCCAGTTGGAGGTGCATAGCGACGCAGGCGAAGTGCATTTCCCAAGACGAAGACACTCGAAAGCGCCATTGCACCGGCGGCGAGCACGGGCGAGAGCAAGATCCCCCATGCGGGATAGAGGACTCCCGCTGCAACAGGAATCAAAGCTGCATTGTATGCGAAAGCCCAGAACAGATTTTGGCGGATATTCCCGATCGTCGCCTTGGAGAGCGCGATGGCGTTGGGAACCCCCTGAAGACTGCCAGACATAAGGACCACGTCCGCGGTTTCAATCGCGATATCGGTACCGGTACCGATGGCAAGACCCACATCTGCCTCTGCCAGCGCCGGTGCATCGTTTATCCCGTCCCCCACATAAGCGAGGCTGCCATATTCGGCCTTCAGACGACGCACCGTTTCAACTTTGCCTTCCGGCAGGACTTCGGCAACCACTTCGTCAATCCCGAGCTTTGCCGCGATCGCCTCGGCAGTCCGCCGATTGTCACCGGTAATCATTGCCACCTTGATGCCAAGATCATGGAGCGCCGCAATGGCCGCCGGGGTTGAGGGCTTTATCGGGTCTGCGACGGCCAAGATAGCAGCGAGCCGCCCGTCAATCGCCACATAGAGCGGCGTTTTGCCCTCATTCCCAAGCCGCGCGGCTGTGTCGGAAAACTCATCTACATCCAGCCCGAGCTTGATCATATAGCGGTCAGCGCCGACTTCGATCCGGTCCCCGTTGACGGTGGCGCGGACACCATAACCTGTATCGGATGCAAAGTCGGATACGCTAGGGATGGCAAGCCCCTCCTTCCGGGCGGCATCGACGATCGCGCGCGCGACGGGATGCTCGGACTTCGCTTCCACTGCTGCCATTCTCGCGAGAACATCGTCACGATCAAAACCTTTGGCCACCGCGATATCCGTCAGGGCCGGATGCCCCTCGGTCAGGGTTCCGGTCTTGTCCACGGCGACCACTTTGGCATCGCGGAGCAGTTGCAAGGCTTCGCCTTTGCGGAAAAGTACCCCCATTTCAGCGCCGCGGCCCGTCCCCACCATGATAGAAGTCGGGGTGGCTAGACCCATTGCACATGGGCAAGCAATGATCAGGACCGCGACCCCATTCACAAGGGCAAAGGTCAGGGCTGGTTCCGGACCAAGCACCAGCCACACAAGAAAGGTCAGGGCCGCAGCCGCCATGACCACAGGAACGAACCACATCGTCACTCGATCGACCATTGCCTGAATCGGCAGCTTAGAGCCTTGCGCAGATTCGACCATCCGGATGATCTGCGAAAGCACTGTCGCGCCGCCCACTGCGGTGGCACGCAGCGCAAGCGCTCCCTTCTGATTTACCGTCCCGCCGACAACAGTGCTTCCGGTCGTCTTGCGTACCGGGATTGGCTCGCCGGTGATCATGGATTCGTCAACGTAGCTTTCGCCCTCAATGACCTCCCCGTCGACCGGTATCCGTTCGCCAGGGCGCAGTTCCACAATATCGTCGTGCGCGACATCGGAGATTGCGATCTCGACAGTCTGCCCGCTGCGCCGGACACGGGCAGTACGGGCCTGCAGTTGCACAAGCCGCTTGATGGCTTCTGACGTCTTGCCCTTTGCTTTCGCCTCAAGATACCGGCCGAGAAGGATCAGGGTGACGATGACAGATGCAGCTTCGTAATAGACATTCACCGTTCCGGCGGGCAGCAGGGACGGAAGGAAAGTTGCGACGACCGAATAGGCGTAGGCCGCCATCGTACCGACTGCGACCATCGAATTCATATCGGGCGCGAGGCGGAACAGAGCCGGAAACCCTTTCTGGTAGAATCGAAGGCCAGGAAAGAACAACACCAGAGTCGTGAGCGCGAACTGAAAGTACCAGCTTGTCTGTGTTCCGACAGTCTGCATGACCAGATGGTTGACAGCTGGGATGAGGTGTGAGCCCATTTCCAGCAGGAAAACCGGCAGTGTCAGAATGCCCGCGACCAAAAGGTCGCGCTTCAGGCCTGCCCGCTCTGCGTCCTTGCGTGCGCTTGCTTCGGCTTCGGCGGCTCCGGTGTCCCCGATCAGGGCTGCATCATAGCCCGCATTTTCCACCGCTTTCACAAGGTCTTCCGGGGATGCTGTCCCTTCGACCGTCGCCCGCTCGGTTGCGAGGTTGACATGCGCAGAACGGACACCTTTGACACCCGCGAGCGCACGCTCAACCCGACCAACGCATGAAGCACAGGTCATGCCCTCAATCGACAGTTCGGTGTTGGCCAATGGCACGCCATAACCGGTATTCTCAACGGTCCTGACCAGAAGATCATATGTCACAGGATTGGAAAAACGGACTTCTGCCTTCTCTGTGGCAAGGTTCACATGTGCCTGTGATACGCCCGGGACCGCCTGAAGCGCCCGCTCTACCCGCCCCACGCAAGATGCGCAGGTCATCCCGTAAATCGGCAATACCACCGTCTGGGCGGTTGATGTCTCCGCCTTCATCTGAACGTTCATGTGGTATCTCCTTCATGCCGCGAATCGTGCGCCTCGCATTTGTGGCGGTTCCAACGGTGTCAAGGTCAACCTATTTCCTCATTTTTTTCGCATGGGCTCTCTTGACCTTCCAACGGTGGAAAGCCCCATATCGCTTGGCATGAGTGGCACAAAGGAGGTTCTCATGCAGCTCCACATCCAGAACATGACCTGCGGCGGCTGTGCACGTGGCGTCACCAAGGCCGTTGAATCAGTGGATCCGCAAGCGCAGGTGAAAGTTGATCTGCAAAAGCGGAACATCGACTTTGCATCGTCTCAACCGGCCAGTGCTTTCGTGGCGGCGCTCTCGGCGGCCGGCTATACCGCAGTGGCCTCGGCCTGACGCGACACCCTTGAAATCGAGATGCCGGGCGACGCAGTTGCCGGGCATCTCTTTTGCGATCACACTTTTCCGCAGATGCGGGGGAGAATAACTGTCGTTTTTCATAAATAGGTTCAGCACTGGCCATTGTTTTCATTGACACGCGCTTGTCACAAAAGACTTCAATACTGATCGCCAAACAGTTCGGTGCGTTGCAAAACCGTCAGACACCGGTTCAGCGCGTTGCAGGAGGCAGGATCGGTCATGGACCTGGAATCCGTTCCGAAAGGCGTGTGGCAGAAGGCCGAGGAACGGGCGGCCTTGCTTCGACCACTTGCCGCGCTCCATGAAGCACCAGCGCATCTTGTCCGCGCTGCAGCGATTGATCTGAAAATTTCCGAACGTTGGGCCTACAGGCTGATCCGCCGGCTCCGTGAAGAAAACGGCGCGGTCACCGCGCTCTTGCCGCGCGATGGCCGCGGTGCTCCGCGCAAGACGCGGATCGCGGGGGATCGGGAAGCGATCATCGGTCATGTCATCGAAGGCCACTATCTCAAACGGCAGAAGGCGCGCCCCTCGGAAATCGTGAGGGCGGTTCAGGTCGAGTGCCGCAAGGCGGGGATTTCGTCTCCTAGCGAAGCCACGATCAGGCGACGGGTTAACCTGATCGACAAGGGTGTCGCGTCACGGCTTCGCGAAGATGATCCGGACACAAAGCCGATCCTCGGCGCGACCCCGATCCCGAAATACCCGCTCGACGTCGTGCAAATCGATCACACGCCGGTCGATGTCATTTTGGTCGATCCGTTCGAGCGTCTGCCAATCGGGCGGCCATATCTGACGGTTGCGATTGACGTGATGAGCCGGATGATCGCGGGCTTCCATCTTAGCCTTGATCCCCCTTCCGCCGCGAGCGTCGGCCTGTGCCTCGCCCACGTCGCTGACGATAAGAAAACCCATCGAGATCGCGCCATGTCGCGATGATATGAAGGGCACTTTCCTGCGTCGGCTGAAGCTCACCATCGCGGACCTGTTGGATTAGCCGTGCTGCCCATTTTTCCAGGCGGTGGCGCGCCAGACGCGCGCGCCAGTGTTTGGGGCCAAGGGCCCCGGCGTCCTGAAAAAGCGCTGTAAGCTGCGCCCTTCGGGTCGCCACCTCAGCTTCATCAAGCGGCACCCTGGCCCAGGCGCAGACAGCTCTTGTGAGCATTTCGCGCACTTCGTCATAGAGGACGACCTCGTTCCTCGCCTCCCAGTCCGGCGCATATTTGTCCAACATGTGAAGCGACGTGCCCTGAAGCGCGGCGATCCGCTCGGTCCCCATGAGTGACATGAACATCTTCTTGCGGTGCTGGTGGGCAGCGCCGTCCAATCCCTGAACGCCGCCTTCGCCCAGCAGGGTCTTCTGTATGCGGCCCGGCATCGAGCCCGCGCGGATCAGTTTATCCTCGGAATAGAAAACTTCCGCTGCCGCCGCGCCGGTCATGCAGATCGTCTCTTGAAGGAGGATGCGGGTTTCGAACAGGTCTGTGTCGAGTGCGCGGCAGGTCTCCGAGATGAACCCATATGGGTTGCGCAGCAGGGCGAGTGTGCTGTCAAAGCCTTTCGCAGATGGTATGCCGAACATGGGGTTACACCCCCGTTGTGTTTTCCTTGCGTTCACTCTGACCAGGCTTGTCCTTCGCAGAGCGGAAGCTGTCCCAGAACAGCAGGGCTGCGCCGCAGAAAATCGTTACGTCCGCGAGATTGAAGGACGGCCAGTGGTATGATCCGTAATGGAAGTCGAGAAAGTCAGGAACGGCCTGATAGCGTACGCGGTCAAGAATATTGCCGAGTGCGCCGCCGATGATCAGACCGAGAGCGGCAGCTGTCAGCCTGTCCGGCGCGCGCCATAACCAGATCAATAGCCATGCCACGATCACGCCAGCAAGCGCGATGAGACCCCACCACGGTACGAACCCGCCGAGCATACCGAAGCTGACCCCATCGTTCAGAACCCGCACGAGGTTAAGAAAGGGTAAAACCTCGACCCCGCTCTCGAGCGCCGGTGTGGTCAGGGCGAGCGCCTTGGTGCCCTGATCGAGACCGAGCGCTGCGATTGCGCAGAGCCCACCGAGAACGCGACCGTTCATGCCGTCGCCTTCAGATCGCCCCGCGCGTCGCGGATGATGGCCCAAGCGGAGTGCAGGAACAGTCCGGCGATACCGAAGGCGACGATAAGGTCGGGCCACGCGCTGCCCAGCCACGCCACGAGACCGGCGGCGATGACGACCGCCGCATTGCCGATAGCGTCGTTGCGCGAGAACAGCCAGACAGCCCGCATGTTCGCGTCGCCCTTGCGGAATCGCAGCAGCGGCAGAACGGAGACGACGTTCACGACAAGGGCGATCATACCGAGCAGGCCCATGAGACCTGCATCCGGCGTCGTCTGTTCGAAGACCCGGACGATGGTCGTGCCGAGGACGCCAAGACCGAGGAGCCCGAGGAAGATGCCCTGGATCAGAGCCGACCGTGCCCGCCAAGCGAGGCTCCAGCCGATGGCCAGCAGGCCGAGGAAGGTGATCGCGCCATCGCCGATGAAATCGAGCGCATCGGCCTTCACGGCCTGCGATCCGGAAATGAAACCGCCGATCATTTCGAGGACCCCGTATCCCACGTTCAGGATCACGACGATCCAGAGGGCACGGCGGTAGGCCGGGTCCTGATGGGCAGGATTCGGCGGAATGTCTTCATCGCCCTCGATCCGGTCGAAGCCATAGCCTGTCACCGCGACTGCCTTTTCGATGTCCGGCAGGCGCACTTCGGGTGCAGTCAGTGTCATGATGTGCGTCGCGGCCGACACTTTCACATCGCCGGGCGCGACCCCGGCTGCCTGTGCCGCCCGCTCGATCTGCGCGGCATCCTTGGCGCAATCCATACCGGAAACCCGGTAACGGACGGGCGGGACATCTGCCGTCGATCCGGCATTTTCGGTGTTGGCCATGGTCGCGCTATTCCTGCTAGGATGAATCGAAGAACAACATATCAGCGAGGAGTGATATGGCGCAATTGGTCGATGACCGCAAGAGCGCAACCATCGAGCGACGGGCGAAGCTGTTCCGCGGCTTCGCGGACCCGAGCCGCCTGGCCATCCTCGGTGCACTTTGCAACGAGCCATTGGCCGTTCACGAGCTCGTCGAGCGGACGGAACTATCGCAACCCAACGTCTCCAACCATCTGAGGTGCCTGCTGGAGTGCGGGCTTGTCGCCAGCGATCGCGATGGGCGTTTCATCCGCTACCGTATCAGCAGCCCGCGCATCACGGTTCTTCTGAGCGATGTGGACGCACTTCTCGACGTGGTCGCAGAGGGCGTTGAGGCGTGTGACAATTATCGTGAGGCGTGAGTCAGAACGGACGGCCGGTCGACTCGGCGCAGATCGGTTGGAAAGATGTTGTCCGTGTGCAGGGTCCGACCGGAATCCTGCTGAGGTTCGACAAGCTGGCTTCGGAAGAGACACCATTCATGTATCACTGCCACATCCTCGAACACGAGGATGCGGGCATGATGGGGCAGTTTACGGTCACATAACAGGACCCCACCCGCTCGACACCGGGCGTCGTCAAGAGCTTACGTCTTCTTGCGGCGTTCTATCAGGTGCCGGTGTCGCCTTGTTGAAACGCATTACGGAGTATGTCTAGACCCGAACGGAGAACACCTCGCTAAGCTGCGGGTCCGCCGAAGCGGCCGTCCAGTCGCTCGGCAGCATTCGTCAAAAAGGGCGCCCTCAAGCCGTTCGCTGCGATCTGCGCGAACGGCTGCTTCGACGCTGCGGCCGTTCACTGAACCGTCTGTGACAGGCTGCTGAACTTATTTGTGAAAAACGACAATAACGCCGTACAAGGGTGCCGTTCTGTAACAGCAGGGTGGTCGCCCTTTGTTTTGTTACATGGTGGCGTCTTCGTCCTTCTCTTTCACTTTCGCCCGGAATTTGCCCATGCCCCCATCTGATCAGAACCACCATGAGCCCCATGCGCATGCCCACCCGCCGGCAGGTCACCACCACCATCATGTCGGGCACGCAGTCAAAAACCACGGTCCGCAGCCCGCTGGTACGGTCTGGACCTGCCCGATGCACCCTGAGATCCGTCGTGACGGGCCCGGCAGCTGCCCAAAATGCGGGATGGCGCTGGAGCCGTTGATTGCCAGCGGCGAGACCGGCCCCTCCGCCGAGCTCGTTGACATGACGCGTCGGTTCTGGATCGGCCTTGTTCTCACGATTCCGGTGTTCTTCCTCGAGATGGGCAGCCATCTCATTCCCGGGCTGCATCATCTGGTACCCCAGTCCTATTCGATCTGGATCCAGTTGGTTCTCGCAACACCGGTGGTCCTGTGGTGCGGCTGGCCGTTCTTTGCGCGTGGCTGGGCGTCGATCATCAATCGCAGCCTGAACATGTTTACCTTGATCGCAATCGGCACAGGTGCGGCCTGGATTTACAGCATGGTTGCCGCCCTGGTTCCGAGCATCTTCCCTTCAACGTTTAGGGCAGCAGACGGCTCCGTCGATGTCTATTTCGAAGCGGCAGCTGTCATCACGGTTCTCGTTCTTCTGGGACAGGTTCTGGAGCTACGAGCTCGCGAACAGACCTCGGGAGCAATCCGGGCGCTGATGGACCTCGCGCCCAAGACAGCCCGGCGTATCTCTGCCAGCAGCAAAGAAGAGGACGTGGCGCTTGATCAGGTGGTTGTCGGTGATCTCCTGCGGGTGCGTCCCGGCGAGGCGGTGCCGGTCGATGGCACGGTCCAAGAAGGACGCTCCTCACTCGATGAGTCGATGATCACTGGCGAATCCATGCCGGTGACCCGTACGGTCGGCGACCATGTCACCGGCGGCACGATGAACCAGACCGGGGCGCTGGTGATCCGCGCCGAGCGGGTCGGCCAGGACACCATGCTGTCACGCATCGTGCATATGGTGGCGGATGCCCAAAGATCACGTGCGCCGATCCAGCGCATGGCCGATCAGGTTTCCGGCTACTTCGTGCCTGTGGTCATCGCCATCGCCCTGCTGGCCTTTGCCGCCTGGGCAGCCATTGGCCCCGAGCCGCGGTTCGCCCATGCACTGATCGCTGCGGTGGCCGTGCTCATCATCGCCTGCCCCTGCGCCCTCGGCCTTGCAACGCCGATGTCCATCATGGTCGGCGTTGGTAAAGGAGCGGGTGCGGGAGTTCTGATCCGCGATGCGGAAGCGCTGGAGCGGATGGAGAAGGTCGATACGCTGGTCGTAGACAAAACCGGCACCCTGACCGAAGGCAAGCCGGCGGTGACCGGGATCGTCGCCGCTCCGGGCTTCGCCGAGGCGGATATCCTGCGGCTGGCGGCAAGTGTCGAGGCCGTGTCCGAGCATCCACTCGCCCTTGCCATCGTCGCGCGCGCCGAGGCCGCCGGGGTCAGTATCCCTAAAGTTGCGGATTTCGACTCACCGACCGGCAAGGGTGCTTCGGGAACAGTGGACGGGCAGCGCGTCTTCCTCGGCAATGCCGCATTTCTGGCCGAGAACGGGGTGGATGCATCGCCGCTAAGCTCCGAAGCCGATGCGCTGCGCAAGGATGGGGCGACAGCGATCTATATCGGGGTCGACAGCCGTGCCGCCGGGATCTTTGCCATTGCCGATCCTGTCAAGGAGACCACACGAGCCGCGCTGAACGCGCTGCATGAGGAGGGGATCCGCATCGTCATGCTGACCGGTGACAACCGGACCACGGCCGAAGCGGTTGCCCGGCAGCTCGGGATCGACGAGGTGGAGGCCGATGTCCTGCCCGATCAAAAGAGTGCGGTGGTCAATCGCCTGCGGGCCGAAGGGCATGTCGTCGCAATGGCCGGGGATGGTGTGAACGACGCGCCCGCCCTCGCCGCAGCCGATGTCGGCATTGCTATGGGACAGGGCACGGATGTCGCCATCGAGAGTTCGGGCGTGACCCTCCTCAAGGGGGACCTGATGGGGATCGTGAAGGCGCGCCGTCTGTCGCAGGCGGTGATGCGCAATATCCGGCAAAACCTTGTCTTCGCCTTCATCTACAACGCTGCGGGCGTGCCGCTGGCGGCGGGGGTGCTCTATCCGCTGTTCGGCCTTCTGCTGTCGCCGATTGTCGCGGCGGCGGCGATGGCGCTCTCTTCGGTCAGCGTGATCGGTAACTCGCTGCGGCTGCGTTCAAAGCGGTTCTGATCGCAGTAAAACCAGCGCGGACCGGGGTGAACCGGTCCGCTGTCTCTCTCAAGGCGCGGAAAACGTCCGTACATTTGCTTCGGTCAAATAATTTTGCCGGATTGAAGGCAGTGGAAAAGCTCCCGACACTTCATTCGATCCCGTTTTCTCTCTGCACCTCGCGCACATAGGCGATAATATCTGAAACCTCGGCTTCAGAGAGCCCCGGTTGTGGCGGCATGTTCCCGAACCGCCAATGGTGAGCACGCACACCATTGGACACCGCGAGTTGGAACGCATAATCGCCGTGATGAGACGGTTCATAGATGCGATGGATCAGGGGCGGACCAGCATCCGTCCCGGCCCCGTTGACGCCATGACAGGCGGCACAGGTGCTGTCGAAGGCGGTGCCCCCCCGTGCAGCAGCCTCCGAGAATTGGGCCGGCACCCGGACGCCTGTCGCTGTGGCTGCGGTCGGTGCGGTGGTGGCATCCGGTTCGCGGCCTACCCAGAATGTGGCTCCGACTACGGCAAGTATGAGGCCAGAGAGGACCCACGGCATTTTTTGTGACTTCTTATCCAGTTTCCGTTTAAGGTTCATTGCGCCGGATTTGCCCGACACAGCCGGGCCCTCGCCGAGACTGATGCGATCTGTTTGCGTCCGACGACCGTCTAGTTATTCAACGCCTGATACCCGGCGCTGATACTTGGCCTCACGCTCTGGCCATGTGCTTTTGATGAATGCCAGCACCGCTTCCATGTCCTCGGGCGTCAGGGCACCCGCGAAGCCTGGCATGTCGCTTTCGTAGCCGTCTCCGACGACAGCGGCGGTGCCGAGCGCGATGATGGAGAGCAGCAAGGCATCGGAATGATGCCAGCTATGCCCGGTCTTATCATGCGGTGGAGCAGGCAGGCGGCCGTTGGCGGCAGGGCTTTGCCAGTCAGGTTGGCCTTCAAGCTGCTGGCCATGGCAGACCGCGCAGTTTGCAGCGTAGACTTCCCGCCCGCGGGATACAGTAGGGTCTGGCCGTGGGTCGGGGGCAAGAAAGACCCCGACCCCGGCCAGAATGCTCAGCGGCGCAGCCCCGCCGATCAGAAGATCACGCCTCACGCTTCGACCGCAAATTCCGTCATCATGCCTGTCGCCAGATGCGGCATGTGGTGGCAATGCAGCATCCAGTTCGCGGCTTCACCGGCATCGACGGCAACAGTCACCATCGACATCGGCGGAACATAGACCGTGTCGCGCCGCGCACCTGCCATGCGTCGCCCATTGATTTCCACGACCTGGAAACTGTGGCCGTGCAAGTGCATCGGGTGACCCATCATCGACATATTGTGGAACATCAACTCGACACGCTCACCGCTTCTGGCGCCAATCGGGCGGTGACCGCCCCACACCGCGCCGTCGATGGTCCAGACATAGGGCTGCATGGTCCCGCCCAGCATCACCATATGGCTGCGATCGACCGACCGGGACGGCAGGGCGTCAAGGGCAAGCAGTTGACCTTCCTGCGCCAGATCGACGTCGAAGGCTGCGGCTTCTGTCTCGCCCATTCCGGCGATCCGGCTGATGCTGGCCCCCGGGGCGGCGAGCACGATGCCGGTGCGCTCGCGTGCACCCTCCCTGAGCGCGAGGATCGGCCAGGCCGCGCTTTCACCGGGCAGATCAAGTTCGATATCCAGACGTTGGCCCATGGCCACGCCAAAGCGGGTTCCCGCGAGCGGCCGGATGTCATGGCCATCGACCGCCACAAGCCGCCCTGCGACCGTGCCGGTATCAATCCAGAAGACGGTTGCCGCAGCGCCATTGATGATCCGTAGCCGCACTCTGCCACCGCGCTCGACCTGGATGATTTCGGGATCGGCAAGCGTGCGGTCATTGGCCAGATAGGCGTCCCAGTCATGGTCGTTGAGATCCATCTCCATGCCGGACATGCTGCCATGCTGCATGCCCCCGATGGCGCCGTTGCCCATGGCGCCGTGGTCCATCCCCTGCACCGGCGCCGGCGTCCCGTGACCCGCGCCGTGACTGGCCCCATGTCCGCCGGTGATTTCCGCCATGACCTCTTCGGGGGACTTGAACGAGAAATCATGCAGCAGGACCACAACCTCCTGCCTGTCGGCACGGACATCTTCGGGGCGTCGCACGATCAACGGCGCGGCAAGCAACTGCATTTCTTGTATCGGGATATGGCTGTGCATCCAATGGGTTCCTGGCTGCGGCGCAAAGTCGTACCCACGCGTCTCGCCGGGCGCGAGCGCCGCCATCGGCGCATCTGGCACCCCATCCTGTCCGTTCGGAGGGATCTGTCCATGCCAGTGGATAATCGTCGGCACCGGCAGATCGTTGCTCAGATCGACCCTGAAGCGTTCGCCCGGGTTTAGGACAAGGCCTGAGCCCTGCGGTCCGGCAAGGCCAAAGACCGTCGCCGCGCGCCCGTTGATGTCCAGCGTACGCGTGGTCGCGGAAAGCCTGAGGGCTGGCGGCTCCTGTGCAAGTGCGCGGGAATTGAATTGGAATGATGCGGCCATGGCAGCACCTGCGGCAAGAAAGCCGCGTCTCGATACGAAAGGCATGATCTCTCCTCGGGATGCGATCCCGCTTTGGAAGGAAGGGAAAGCGGCAGGAATCCCTGCCGGTCACTCACAGGAGAGGGGAAATGGGAGGGCGACTATCCTCATCGGGAAGCGCTTCCCGGAAGTCGGTGCCTGGCCCCGAGACGTAAACATCTGTCCTCGGGGAGTACTGCGATACATCGGCCAGAACAGGGAGGAGGACCGAGAGGCCGAGGCATACTGCCTTGCATACGGCCACATCGACAGCGCAGTCGCTTTGGTCCTCACAAATTACTGCAGAATGACCGTCGTCATGCAGTGCCGCGTGCTGGTCGTTGCCACCGGACATGCGGAACTCATGCGCCGCCGCCGCAACGGGTGACAGCACAAGAGTGAGCAAGGCGGCAATAATCATCAGCAGACGAAGCATACCATCATGGTAGTTTTCCACTGCCACCTTGTCCATGCGACATTGCCGCCCTGCCGCACACTATAAAGCGAGGAGTCTGTGACCGCGTCAGAGCGGCAGTTCAGAGGTGAGCTAGATCTTTTGCATAGGGATGTCGGATTTTACATTCTGAACACCCTTGATCCGGGTCAGATGATCGATCTGGAACTGCCGATAGTCATCGAGATCGCGGGCCACAACGCGCAGCAGAAAGTCGCAATTGCCCGCCATCAGGTGGCACTCGACAATTTGCGGCAGGGCGCTGACGGTATTGGTGAAGTGGTTGACGGTTTCGACATCCTGCCCGGTCAGCCAGACACGGGCGAAGACCGTCATGCCCATCCCGATTTCCGCCGGGTTAAGTACCGCGGCGTAGCGCTGAATGACACCAGCTTCTTCTAGCGCCTTGACGCGCCGCAGACAGGGCGAGGGCGAAAGCCCGACCTGGGCTGCCAGTTCGATATTCTGCATCCGACCATCTTTCTGCAATGCGCGCAGAATACGTCGGTCTGTTTCGTCTAGTCTGGTCATGGAAGAGGCGGCTGCGGGAATCTGAACAGCCGGGATAAGTGGATTTTCCGCGTAACGGCAGCATGATGCTGCGAGCGAGGAGAAGACCATGGCAAGACGACCGCGCCGGAACCACAGCCCGGCTTTCAAGGCGAAAGTGGCGGTAGCCGCGATCAAGGGCGAGAAGACCATGATCGAGCTGGCGCAGGAGTTCGACGTTCACCTGAACCAGATCAAACGGCCATGGCCTTCAAGCTGATGATGTCGGCCCAGAAGAAATGGCGAAAACTCGACGGCCACCACCGCCTCCCAGAAATCATACAGGGGGTTGAGTTCCGCGACGGCCTCCGTCAACTTCAAACCGCCGCCTGATCAAGCGTCACCAACTTTCGACCATAGCTCAGCGAAAATTCCGCTACACATCGGGCCGCCAAGATCCGATGAATGGATCTGGCACTCTCTGATGTGAGTTCATAATTCTTATGATGGCCGGGCCACGTTAGAAGCCATGCGCAGAGGAAACACTCGTAACACAGAGGCCGGTGAAAGGGGGCCAGTATGAATGCGCGTAGGTTTCACATTACCGCCGAAGAAATCGGCGTGGTGGTCGCGCGCTTTTACGCAGACATTCGCCACCATCCAGTTCTTGGGTCAGTTTTTGCACGGCACGTCACGGATTGGTCAGAGCATGAAAGCAGGATCATGTCTTTCTGGCGTAACGCGATCCGGTAGCACTGACACTACACCGCTAAGCGGCGCTTCAGGCGCAGTACCAGGCCGATGGTAAGACAAATGGCTCCTTGAGCAAGGTTTCCGGCGACAAAGACAGCAGCTATGGGGGCTCCAAGTGCGGGCCCGGCAGGATCAGTTGCGTTTTGGCCAGTTCAATCTCCCATAGGGTCACGAGAGCCATCACGATTGCGCTCGTGATGAACAGGATAGCGGCTGTGAGCGTGGAATATTCAATGATCGTCGCCGTTCGGGACTGCCTGGCCAGCCAGAAACCTGAACCCATGGCCACAAGCAGCGCAAACCCGATGATGAATGGCATTGTGTTGGCGTCGTAGACTTCAAGTGCTTGCAAAGCACTGAGCGTGGCCATGAGGGCCAGGGTTTGAGCGGCGTAAGAGATCAGGCAAGCACCTGCTGTAATCGCCAGCCAGCGGGTGATCGTTTGCTTTTTTATTGAGGTCATCTTCCCGCTCAACTCATGGACGTTTCGCTTTAGACGTATAACGGAAGGCGGTTTCTTGGCTCACAAAACAGGGGGCCTACGCGGCCCCCTGTTGCCTTTCCCGTTCATCGTCCCAGAGGGAGGGCAATGGCTCCAGTTCCGGCACGGCCTTCGGAGCTATGCCGGGAAATGGGTGACGGGGTCTGAAAGGGCGGCGTATCGTGGCGGGTGTCGAAGCCTGCCAGAACTTCCCAAAGGAACGATACGCCATGAAGAAGACTACAGACATCATCGCCTTTCGTCAGCCGGAATCTGTGGATGATCCTCTGACCGAGATCGCGCGCGACGGGGCGCGCCGAATGCTGGCTGCCGCGCTGCGGGCCGAGGCCGACGCCTTCGTCGCGCAGTATGCCGAAGAGACCCTGCCGGATGGTCGCCAGCGGGTTGTCCGACACGGCTACGGTCCGGAGCGTAGCATCCTGACCGGGATCGGGGCGCTCGACGTGCAGCGCCCGAAGGTGCGCGACCGTGCCCCCGATGTGCCGGCCGAGAAGAAGATCCGCTTCAGCTCTGCGATCCTGCCGAAATGGGCGCGGCGCTCAAGAAGCCTCGATGCTCTCCTGCCGGTCCTCTACCTGCGTGGCATCTCGATGGGAAATTTCCAGGAGGCGCTGGCCGCCATCCTGGGGAAGGACGCGCCCAACCTGTCGCCGGATGTGGTCTCGCGCCTGACCGGGGAGTGGCAGCAGGAATACGACCGTTGGCAGCGCCGCGATCTCTCGGCCCGGCGGTATGTCTACATCTGGGCGGACGGTGTCTACCTGCAGGCTCGGATGGAGCCGCAGGCCGAGTGCATGCTGGTCATTCTTGGGGCCACGCCCGAGGGGAAGAAGGAACTCGTCGGCTTCCAGGTCGGCTTGCGCGAGAGCGCGCAGAGCTGGCGTGAACTGCTGATCGACATCAAGGCGCGCGGCCTCGCGGTTCCGCCTGAGATTGCCGTGGGTGACGGAGCAATGGGGTTCTGGAAGGCGCTCGACGAGGTCTTCCCTGGCACACGCCATCAAAGATGTTGGGTCCACAAAATCGCCAACGTGCTCAACAAATTCCCGAAATCCATGCAGCCGGCGGTGAAGGCCGACCTGCGCGAGATCTGGCAGGCTGAAACCCGCGCCGTGGCGCAAACCGCGATGAATGTCTTCGCCGAGAAATACGGCGCCAAATACGAAAAGGCAGTGACCTGCCTGACCAAGGACAGCGTGGCGTTGCTCGCCTTCTACGACTTCCCGGCCGATCACTGGGATCACCTGCGCACGGGAAACCCGATCGAGAGTGTCTTCGCCACCGTCCGGCACAGGACTGTCCGAACCAAGGGTGCGCTGTCGCAGAAGACGGCGAAGCTCATGGTCTTCAAGCTCGTTCAGGCTGCCGCCAAGACATGGCGCCGCCTGAAGGGCGCGAACCAGTTGCCTTTGCTCATCGAAGGCGTCACATTCACCGACGGCGTAGCCACCAGCGTCGCCGAAAATCGCGCCGCTTGATCAGGCCGTATCACCCAAAATCCCGCATAGCTCCGGCCTTTCGGAGCGTCGGGCTCATAGATCTTGTCGCTCGGGCGGAAGCCCGGAAGGATTTCCACCCAGCGGGCAAAAGGGATCATACGGCGTCGCCCTGGGGGGACAGGGGGAATTGGCACTTCATCCTTGAGGTCGAGAACAGGAGGAGGTTCCGGTTTTTCCTCGGCATCAGCGCGCACAGCAGCGCTACCGGAGGCATCGTCCTCATAGTCATAGTGCTGATTTAGGGTGTGCAGTGCGTATTGCTCGGCTCTGGGGGCATGATACCCCTCATCGGGCGGGGCCAGGATCGGAAGGCGGCCTTTGATGAGGTTGCCTTTGGCAAAAACCGCAAAATACTCAAGATCGCTGAGATCGCCAAAGCTCTGAGGGGCCACGATTGGCTTATCCTCCTGCATCAGGCGCTCTCCGTGATTGAGGCTGAAGGCGCCCGTGATCGTCGTGTCACCCAGGCTGGTTGCGGTGGTCTTCATCACATAGCTAATTGGCACCTCGGGGAGGCGCTTTGCCAGCCGCTCCTGCGTATCTACGTCGATGGTCCGCAACATGATCGTG
Organism: Falsigemmobacter faecalis; assembly: GCF_003863335.1. GTDB lineage: Bacteria > Pseudomonadota > Alphaproteobacteria > Rhodobacterales > Rhodobacteraceae > Wagnerdoeblera > Wagnerdoeblera faecalis. Next base: position 43,144 of record NZ_RRAZ01000013.1, read on the forward strand.
GAGTTCATGTTCCCGAGCAGCTGAGAGGCCATTGCTGCAGAACCGGTGCGGGCCTCATAGTCAGCGAGCGTCTGGGTGGCTACAAACAGCCTCATGCCGGCGCCGCGGCCTTTGTTGAGCAGCTGGATAAGCTGTTCATTGGTGATCTCAGAGGCCTCATCCACCAGAATGTTGACGAAACGGGCATTGGATCGGCCGAAGTTGTAGAATTTACCGGCCAGTGAGGCGAGGTCAGCAAGCACCATTTGCCCCATAGCGCGGCCAACGTCTGGGTCGGAGAGCGTGTCGAGACCGATGTAGAGGCCACCGCCGGTCTGAATGACCTGTTCAAGAGAGGCCACTTTCCCCGACTTAGGCAGACGGCCGGCAGAGGGGTCGGGAGAGAACAGAGTGGCCAAGGGGCCCGCGCAAAGCTTGCCGACGACCGGAACCAGAGAGGCAACCATCTTCTTAAAGTGGCCGGGGTCGTGCAGAAGCAGGGAGATAAGATTGTTCATCTCTGCACTGGAAAGCGAGGTATCCAGAGCAGACTGCTCCTGATAATACCGTGCGCCCAGCTCAGCCCGCATGCTGTCAGGGGGCAGTTTCCCGCCCTTACCCCGCACGTTCATGGCATCGCGCATCCCCTTTTCCATCGCAGGGCCGTTTGAATAGGCCCAGCCCTGAAGTGCGCGGATGCAAAGGGGCGCAAAGCCCTCGGACAGAGCGCGTTGTACGTCCATGATGGTCGGATTGGTGCCGGAGATCTCAACAGCGTAGAAGATCCCCATCAGGGCGTTTTGGGAAAACTGCTTAAACACGTCGCCTGACGCGCTTGAAGGGATGATCGCGGCCAGACGTGATGCAAGCTCGGACCCCCGTTGCCGGGATGCCAGAGGGTTGATCGCAGCGCTTTCGTCAACAAAAGCTGGATGGAAGAACGTGAAGTCTCGATCCCGGCCGAGACGCCGATATGTAGCTTGAGCATTATTCTTCAGCTCGCGGTCGCCCTTGGGATCAAGAATGATCAAAGGCTCGCCCCGCATGATTGATTGCGTTGCGATCAGATCAAAAAGGCGCGTCTTACCAGCACCCGTTGTCCCGATGATGTGGACATGCCCTTTGCTCTCGTTATCGAGCAGATAGACAGGCTTCTCATTCGCCGCCCCCACTCCATGGAGGAAGGTAGCGCCTTTCCGGCGCTGCTTGATCTCCCCAAGCCGTTCTGGATCTCGGTAAAGGTCGCTTACCTGCTGCGCGTGGGTCGCGGTCCACTCAAAGCCGTGGCCCAGGAACAGGCTGTCGTCACTCAGTTTCTCCTGCATTTCGTCCAGAGACAGGAAGTTTTGCTCCTGCCGCTCAAGCTTCACGAGCCTTTTGAACCGGATGCGTGCGAATGTGGCCTGATAGAGCGCGACCACAAAGAATACTGAGGTCATGATCAGCGTGGTTTTAAGGCTGAAGCCCGATACCAAGTGCATGAGGATCGCGCACAAGATCCCACAGCCGCCCCACGAAAGCGCAAGGTACAGCTCATAATTGGGCCGATAGTCGGTTTCATAGGTCTGTTTCATGCAGAGGTTCCCCCGCCGGGAGGTTCAGCGGCGATCTGCTGTTCGATCACAGCCGAGCAATCCGCACCCATATCAACAGTGGTCAGCCCGTCTTCGTTTGGTTTGCTGACCGTGAAGCTCGACTTGAACGTTTCATGATCGAGGCGCAGCGCGTTGGACGGCCAGTGCTTGCTGAGGTGGCCTATATGGAGGCCTGCCTGTTTGAGAGCGCCGACAGCTCCGTCCCGGTATGCCTTGGGGATGCTGGTGCCGCGCAGAGAGAACCCCCCTTTACCATTGGAAATGGCAGCAACCGTCTGTGTGGGATTGTCCCTGAGGTACAGCCAGAAGAAGGCCCAGAAAATCCGCTTTCTCTCCTCAGGTGTGAGGGTGGTTAGCGCGACATAAGCAAACTGCCACGACGGCGCGTCATCATCGAGCTCTGGCATGGACAGTTCAGGCTCAGGGAAGGTCGCAGGCGCATCAGCAATCCCCGGCTTGCCCGGTTTAGGCGAAGCCTGAGCTGTATCCACCACTTCCTTGCCTGCTTCAGGCTTCACCTCGGCGCTGGCCCCCTGCCCCGCCTCCTGGATGTCTTTAGCGGAAGGATTTGCCTTGGGCTTTGCTTTGCTGGCAGATTTTGCTGGGGGCTTAGCCGGAGGATCCGCCTTGGGCTTTGCCGTTGCCTTCGGCTTGGTAGCCGTCTCGGGCTTATCCTGAGGATCTGCCTTCACCTTTGGTTTGGCGGCGGACTTAGCCGGGGCTTTTGCCTTAGTGGTGGTCCCTGCCCCCTTTTTCACGGCAGCGGCAGACTCGGCCTGGGCAGCCGGTTTCTTGCGGGCAGGTTTTGCAGGCGCTTCTTCGGCCTTAACCTCATCCTCTGTTTCTTTTACCGCTTCGCTCAGCTCAGTGGCGAGACCGGCTGTGAAAGCCAGCGCATTAGAAAGCTTGTCATTTAACAGGACTGGGGCGTCTTCGACCTTTGATGCCAGCTTGGGGCGGATAGCGAGAAGCTGTCGCGCCTCTTCTTCGGCCACCTGATGCTTCTTCATAACCTCCTGCACGTCTTGAGGCTTGAAGTCCTGCATATAAGCGTTGTCGTGCAGCAGAGCGTGGTCAGCTGGCAGGATCCTGCCGTTGTCGATCGCAACCGGGATAGCGACAGCAGACGCAGAGGCCGGCGAGCCGCTGAACGACAGCGTGGGTGCTCGAAGGGTGACTGAGGCGGCAGGCTTGATGCCGATAGGGATTACCGCCAGCTCAATCAGTGCGTCCTTAATCTGCCCGTTGATCGGCTTGAGGATAGACTCAACATCCCGCGCACGGAAACGCACGGTCCCCTTGGACGCAGGCACATAGTCCTGAAGCTCATCGACCTTAATCTGTTCGGGAAGCAGCATCTCCAGCGTCCGGTTCATGACATAGGAGGCTTCCAAGGTGTTGAAGACGATTTCACGGATGTGGGGCCCAAAGCTCACGCCCATGAGGGGTTTGCTGGTCAGGTAAGCAATGAAGTCTTGGATGGAGCTTTCACTCGCCACGAAGAACGGCACCCCATAGTAGCGGATGCCCTGCTCCGTATCGTGTTCAACATGGGCATAGATGAAGGGGGAGTTGGGGAGGTTCCAGCCAGCCTCCGAGGCAAACTCGTGGAAGCGGCGGATGACCAGCGCGCTCATTTCCGCCGATCCGGGGCGGCGTCGGGGGTCGATAGAAAGAGCAACATTCATATGGTCGGCGTCACGGACCACTGTGAAAATCGGTGTCTGGGCAGCACTTTCGGGGTTGCGAATGAAGTCCTCGAACTGTGTACGCACCAGATCATTCGAGTTGTAGATGAACGCCAATAAGGGGCGAGGCACCAAAGCCATGATGTAGCGGGCGGTGAAATCCCGGTGGGGCATCATCTCCTGCACGTCGAAGTCGATGTAGTAGGAGAGAATGTCATTGGCTTCGACCCATGCCTCAAAGCCTTCAACCATCGGCTCCCATGGCTGAGCGTAAACAGGCGCGGCAGAAGACATGAATTGTCCATCCGCTCCGGTCTTGTTCGAGACACTGTGCGGAAAGATCTTCCCGGTCGTGTTCAGCTTGCCAATGTCATGCAGCAGCCCGCCGACGAAGCAGATCAGCTGCCACGCCAGATTATCCGCGTCACGGTCCCTGGGGGTGCTATGAACCGTGACGTTCTTAGCCACGCTCATATGAAGCGAGGTGACTGCCACACCGATCGAGTGGGTGAACAGACCGCCGCGGTTCGGGTGGTGATGACCACGCGATGCGGGAAAAGGCCCCATCCAATGTGCGACACGGCGGATCAGGTGCATCAACTGTTTGTCGAAGTCAGGCACCAGATGCTTGTGGCTGAAAGATTGCAGAGCCTGATCGATCAAAGCTCGGTTGGCTTGGATGAGCTGCGCGGCGCTAAGTGGAGCTAAACCCTCGCGGTTATGGTGGACCACATCAGGAGGCACATACAAATCTTTGCTGCCGGAGAGTAAGTCATCAAGGTCCAGCTCAGGTCCAAAGGTCGAGTTTCGGGCCGATCCAGAGGTGGATCCTTCTGCTGCTGGTCCAGACGAAAGCGCGCCAACGACCATAATTTTGCCCATCTGGGTGGCGGCCTGAGGGGTGGGAGCCTGCCGGAACAGCCTCAGAAAGTTACGCAACATACTCGCTCTCCAATTGCTGTTGGGGGTCAGTTTCTTCCAAAACTTGTTCCATTTCCTTCAGCACGGCCCGCCAGAAGCTGATGCGTTTACGGAGTTCTGCGGCCTCTCCCTCGATCTCCCAGAGCTTGTCTTGAAGGTCTGGATCAAACTTGCTGAAGATGGATTTGCGATATTTTCCCCTGACGCGACCGGGGATTTCCTGCGTGAAACGGACCGGCCCGATGTTCTTCACGTTGTATTTTTTCGAGGTGTAACGGATCCACACGATCCTGGGCCCCATCGCCTTTCCGTCAGTTTTGACCGCCAAAGCACAAGGAGGTTTCCTGCGGTTTACCGCATCCTCAACAGCGATAAGCGCGTTGGCGCGATCCCTGAGCATCTTAGCTTCAGTCAAAAGCTCATGCTCCAAAGTCTCCCTGTTTTCGATGATACTTTGGGCAATCAACCTTTGCGTTTTCATAATCATAATAAGGAGTTACCCCTTCTTCCTCATTCGCGGGTGAGAAGCAGTTTCCCTAGCGAGGGTAGTGCAGTTTTTCCCGCTTTACGCCCAATTTTTCTTCCCAAATTCCACGGCTATCACAGAGATACACACACAGGTGTCTTTCGTCTACATCTGAGAAGTCGGCACAGATGGAAGAAAGAGGGATAGGCAGAAGACATTTCCTGCGACGGAAAAGGGTCGCGCGCGTAATGGCGTAATGCACAGCAAGAATGTCCCTAGATGAAGATGGCGTAATGGACGTGTCGAAAACCCGATAATTGGCGTAGCAAGTGTGTGAAAAAGCGCGGGAATTCTTGCTTGGTGGAGTGGATCTGGGAGATCCGTTTTGAAGCACATTCCACACGGCTTTTGCGGGTGGCAAGCTACCGGCTGGTACGCAGCTTCGGATCGATTGGATGCTGGACGTCATCCCAGATAGCTCTAGAAGTGACGGAGAGGCCCGCTGAGGGGCTTATTAAGGTTTTTTGGTAACAGGGTAGCTGAAAGGTGAAGGTCGGCTCCTGAGGGCCTTCTGGGCCCGCTTAGGGGCAGGCGTATCCTGTCGCTCGTCTTGTCGTGAACTATCGGGCTGATGCTTGTCGGCCGTCAGCAGCAGATCCAGAATTGCTTTCTGTCCTGTATGCTGGCGGTTCCCGGAGTATCTGGCTCTGCGATGAGCGATCATTATGTGCGGGGTGTAAACAACGTAAACCCTGTAAACAACGTAAACCCTGTAAACAACGTAAACCCTGTAAACAAAGTAAACAGTGTAAGCGAAGTAAACAGTGTAAACAAAGTAAACAGTGTAAACAAAGTAAACAGTGCTAATAATGTAAACATCGTAAACTTTGTTGACCGTGTATACGGTGTAAACCTTGTTTACATCGTATACATCGTTTACGTTTCCGGTGTTGCTCTCGATGTAAACTATGTTGACTTTGTATACGTTGTAGACTTTGTATACCGTGTAAACTTTGTAAACTGCGTTTACGTCGTAAACATCGTTTACATGCTGCCTTTATCGCTGTATGAAAAATCAAACCCTGAGATACAGGCGCTCTCTCCTAACAAAGCCGAGCATCAGGGGATCCACAAATAGATCATAGGGCAGGTCAAGGTATGATCATTTCAGCTTACACTACCAAAGGCGGCGCAGCTAAGACGACCTCTGTTGTCACTCTTCTTAGCGCCCTGGCTCAGTACAACGCGGCAAATCCTGAAAGCCCCCTGAAGGTTTTAGCCCTGGACCTAGATGGCGTGCAGGCATCTCTTACGAAGTTTTCGTTGCTTAGAAATACGATGGGGCGCCCTGACTATGGGATCGTGTTTGAGAGCTACAAAGTTACTGATTTCGATAGCGGAATGTTGGTTGAGAGGGCAAAGACCTTCGACATTATCCTGATCGACATTCCGGGTTTCTTTGACGCGAAAACCTTGCGGACAGTGTGCCTGTCGAACGTAGTGATGGTTCCGACAAACCTGTCAGTCGTTGAGTTCGCAGAGGCTAATGACTCACTGAACAGACTGACCACCCTGAGGAACGAACTGAACATCCCCGGCATGCAGGGATTGTTCATTAACCGGACAGAGCCGGTCATGAACATGACTGCGCGCTTCTCGAAGGTTCTGTTTCAACAAATGTTGGAGTCAGGACATAGCGTCTACAATGCCAAACTGACGCGCTATGGCGTCTACCAGCAGCAGCTCGACTATGGTGCATACCTGTTCGAGATGGAGGAAGACGGGGGCAAAGGCGTAGTGAAAGCTATGTTAGAGGCGGCCCAGACACTTAAGGCGGTTATGGCCTTTGACACTGTGAATTACGATCCTTCCAAGCCACTGACTTTCTACCTGAACAGCCTCGGGACTGAGGAAAGCCAAAACGCGGAAGAAGCGACTGCATAACGGTAATCAGGAGCAGGATAAGTCATGAGCAAAATGTTGAAGCCGACCGGTATGGTTGATTTCCGTGCTTCCCTGGGTACTGCACAAAAGGCTACCACAGACCTTTCGGAACTCGCCAAGCGCGTCGAGGAGCACCAGAGCGATGCTCTTGTTGCTACAGTGCTCTCCCCAAAAGGTCAGGTGAGGGAAGAAGCACCCACGCGGGATGAGCCTGCGCTCGATAAGAAGAAACCCGCTTCAAAGCGTGCAGGAGCCCATAACCAGCAAGAGCGCCTTCGCGTTTGCTCGCTGCGTTTGAGTGAAGATGAGTGGAAAGTCATCCAAGATACTGCCGACAGCAGCAATACGACCTCCAGCAGGCTACTGCGGGCTATCGTGAAGCAGTGGATCGATAAGCAGAAGTGAACAGGAGCCCGGTTCTACTGGCTGAAATGCAGGATCTGACGCTCTCGGCCGTCCTTTAGGGCGGCCGTTTTCATTTCGTCAGGGCCTACAATCTGACTAGTTGTGCCTTGGCTGAGATCGACCACCTCATAAGCTGCTGGCATTGATCCAGCCTCAGATGGGGCAGGGGGCATATCACCGCTCATGGAGGCAAGCGGGATCTGTTCAAGGTTATCCGCCTCCGGGTCAACCAGATCCAGCTGCTCTTCCGACGATACCGCATCACCGGACTTAATCAGGTCTCTGATTTCGGAAAGGTAGGCCAAATACTCTGGCAGTTCGATAAGGTGTCGGTTTCCCGCGATACCTCTGTGCCGGCTGAAGCCTTTATGCTCCCCATACGGGGCAGGGAAGGCGGCCCATTCGCCTGCCAGCTCATACGCAAAGTCTTCGAGCTTCATCGTGCCAGCCTTAAACTCGGCCCATCCGCGGCCGTAGAGAAGGGCAAGGCCGATCCTGTCCTGTGTTTTGGCATCAAAGAGAGTGTCACATGGAAGGTTCATCTGCTCCGTTACCCGTCGGTATGTGCCCCCGACGATCTGATACATACCGATAGCAGTTGATTTCTGGATACGGCGGGCAGCCAGCTGCCAGTCGCGGACTTCACACACCGTCATCTCAGTAGGCTTTTTGGGCAGCGGGTGCTTATTCCCGTTCCAAACAGAGTCATATCCGGCGCGTCCTGCCTCAAATCGGCGGATAAGGCTGACGATCATGTCTTCTGGTGAACCCGGAAGAAAAGTGGTGGGGATCTTGGTTATATCGTGAGCTTCTTCAGGCTTTTCGGAAAACGTGTAAATCCGCATAGGCGCAAGCCTTTCGTCCATGCCATCATAAAGAGCGGCAAGCTCTGGAGCGCGGCCACTCAGCGAGACGGGTTTATGCGGGTTAAAGTTCGGCTCTGCAGCGTAAAGGGCCGCCGCTGCCTGGACAGAGGCGTCTAATCCCCCCGGAACCTTCCAGAATCCTTCAGCTGACGCGAAGCCGGCTGAAGATGCCAAGATGATCGCGGTAAGGGAGAGAGCTTTCATGAGGCATCACTGTTATTGAGAGGGGAACAATAGAGAAATAGCCGAGGAAAATTTAACTGTGAAGCCGTAAAAACGACAAAAAAAAAAGAGCCCACTTGGGGCTCTTTGAGTTCAGAGGTTTCTGCGCACCAATGCCGAGAGGCTGCGGGGCAGGGCATTAGGTGACGAAATCTGTTCAGAGTCATCAAACATTCCAGCCGGATAGGGCTGTTTTGAAATGATGACACCGTAGACTTCGACGCCAAGCCTTGTGAGTTTGGCTTTTTCTTTAGCGGCAGCCTGGGCGTTATCAGGCATTCCGTCAGTCAGAACGATAAGGATTTTCCTTTGTTTTTCTGAGTGTAGGAAGTTGAACCATGCAGATACATACGCATCTGCAAGGGGTGTACCGCCCGTAGCAGTCGGCCACTTTGCATAGCAGGAAGTAACCGGCTGCCCAAAAGCCTTAATGAAGGGAGCGTGGACCATTCTTCCTGCCCAGGCACTCCCAGGAAAATGGCTTATGGCCGTCTCAACATCCTGAAAATGTTCGAGAGCCGAGGCGATACCCAAAGCGGATACAATCTCAGCATCCAGAACAGCCCCGGATGTTGATCCCGAAGTGTCGATCAGGATCTGCACAGCAACAGACTGATCTTCTTCGATGTGGATTTTCCTGAACAAAGCCGGATCTCGATCAGTGATAGCCCGAGTTATGCGGCTTTGGTTGATCCGATTTCCTGACTTTGAATTGGCAGAATACTCCATGTCGCCACAGAGCATCGGTGACAGTGCTGCGACCAGGCTTTGTGTCATCGCTTTAGCTCTGCGTGCATGGAGAAGCACAGCATCCCGCAGCATTGGATTGGCAGGAGCCTTATCAGTCGCGCCAATATGAGGCAGAGCTATGACAGCGCTGTCTTTGCTCGCACCCTTATCAGCTAGTGCCCTGAAAATGTCCCCTATCTCCTGCGTGGCACCGGTTTCTTCCAGAGGCTGTGAACTGCCACCGGTTTGGCCGCTACCTTGCTGGCCTTGAGAGCCTTGGGAGCCGTCCTGCTGGCCTTTAGAGCCTTGGGAGCCGTCCTGCTGGCCTTGAGAGCCTTGGGAGCCGTCCTGCTGGCCCTGAGAGCCTTGGGAGCCGCCCTGCTGGCCTTGAGAGCCTTGGGAGCCGTCCTGCTGGCCTTGAGAGCCTTGGGAGCCGTCCTGCTGGCCCTGAGAGCCTTGGGAGCCGCCCTGCTGGCCTTGAGAGCCTTGGGAGCCGTCCTGCTGGCCTTGAGAGCCTTGGGAGCCGTCCTGCTGGCCCTGAGAGCCTTGGGAGCCGCCCTGCTGGCCTTGAGAGCCTTGGGAGCCGTCCTGCTGGCCTTGAGAGCCTTGGGAGCCGTCCTGCTGGCCCTGAGAGCCTTGGGAGCCGCCCTGCTGGCCTTGAGAGCCTTGGGAGCCGTCCTGCTGGCCTTGAGAGCCTTGGGAGCCGTCCTGCTGGCCCTGAGAGCCTTGGGAGCCGCCCTGCTGGCCTTGAGAGCCTTGGGAGCCGTCCTGCTGGCCCTGAGAGCCTTGGGAGCCGCCCTGCTGGCCTTGAGAACCTTGCGGGTCAGGAGACTTCTGCGACTGCTTTGACGGCATATTGTCGTTAAAGAGCGCGAGAAGCTTGTCGGCGTACATTTGCACCGTACTGTAATCAGTCTTGCTGGGCCCAGGCTTGGACACTGCAACACCAATTTTACGAGCATCTGCCAGAACTTCTGGGGGCAGCACGTTGAGCACGGCTGCTTCATAAAGATCTGCGTCGCCAGAGATTGCCACCTGTCCGAGGCATTCAGCACGGAAGATGTAAAGGCACCAGTTCAGCACGAGATCCCAATAGTTGGTGATTTCATCCGGCAAGGGCCGGTTGTCGTCGGGATCTGCAAGCATCACTTCCACGGCTGCGTTCAGATAAGCTGCCGCACCGGGGTAAGAGCGCAACAAGTTGGCTTCGATGCGAATGTCTTCGAGAATATTCGCGATCGACTTCCATTCGACCATCAGGGGTGAGCGGCGCATTGCTGTGATCTTAGCGCCGAGGGCTTGGAAGTCTGTTTGACGGACATGACCGCCGGCCTCATGTGCGATCAGACCATAGAGGGCAGTCCGAAGCCGTGGGTCAGTCAAGTCCCAGTGGGGCAGGGTGATCGTGGTGCCGTTAGTGCAGGGATGGCCGCCAAAAACGACGTTCACTCCCCATTTGCGGCCGAGGACCGCCGAGAGCTTGGTAGACACCATTGCATAGTCGATTTGAGCCTTGTTCATCATGGGAGCACTCCAAAAAAAAGGATTTCTCCCCCCAGCGGGAAGAGAAACCCGCAGGGTTGATGGAAGGGAAACAGCCCCGGTTAGGGGGCTGTCTCAGGTGTCAGAAGTCAAAGGTATCGGCAAATTTCACCGGCTGATCATGGTCAGGCATTGGGAAAGACACGACGTTGGCCGGAGCTTCCTCATCCGAAGCAGCAACTGCTTCAGCTTCATGAGCAAAGGCCTCTTCCTTATCTTCCGCAAAAACGGGTGCATCAGGCGAGGCAGGTGCCTCTCCAGCAACAAACCCTGACATGGGGAAACCAAGATCGTCTTTGATGGTGTCTGGCGATGGCGCTGAACCAGCGATAGCCAAAGTGGCCGGTGCGCGGTTCGCACATTCCTCAACAAACTGCTTCATCGCATCGAGCGAAGTGAAGCGGCTGATGATAGCCCAGAGCTTTTCAAACTCTGCGCCATGGATCTTGCCAGACCCCGCAACGCTTGCTTCGAGGTCGTCAGCCAGCACTTTCATGCCACCCGAACGATCACAGAAGGAAAAACGCCGCAGCTTCTGAGCAGCTTCTACGATGGATTGGCGCACTTCGACCCTGAACCAGTCAGAGGCCGAATTGCCTGTTTTGCTTGCGAGTTGCGGTTTCACACCGTTCACAATGCTCAACAGTACACTGTCGAGAAGTTCACTTCCGACAGATGCCAGTGAGTTCGTTTTATCTCGTGGAGAAGCCGAAACTTCAAAGATCGAGAAGCTTGCACTGAATCGGGATTTGACCTTCGATCTGGGCAGCATGGCGCGGCGCAGAGGTTCGGCAAATTCCGGGTTTTTGACGATCCAATCAGCAATTGCATCGTCATAAGCTTGAATGAAGTTATCAACCTCATCGTTGAACTTGGCGCAGATGGCCTGGAGCTCAACGCCGATCACTTCCACACAATCCAATGGGATCGCATAGCCTCCAAGCAGGCGCGTGCCATAGCGATTGCAGACACGCTCAGCCTGGTTGCGGATCGTTTTGAACGGTTGAAGACGTTCCTTCTCGATGAGGTGCTTGATGCCATAGCTCGCAACGCGAGAGGGTGGCAGGTCTTGCACGTCAACATTGATGAAATCGCTTGGTTCGAGCTTTTTGGACCCGGACCACACCGAAAAATCGAGCATAACCATGGCTACATCTTTGAGCACAGTCGTTTGGACAGTCATCTTTTTTCTCCAAAAAAAGGGAGACCGCCCCCGATGGGAGTACGTGTCTCCCCATCAGGGTTGAAACTGGCTTAGAAGCCGATGTTCAGCTTGAGAATGTTGGTAGCGACTTCGCGCTCTTCAGGCGAAAGCCGGCTGAGATACGCCAGATTAAGGGCGTTCATCACCGTTTCCTCGCAAGGCGTCCCGTGATCGATTTTCCGGTGCAGGCCGAAAGAAAGGCCGTAGCGGAAGAACCGCGTCAGAGCGCGCGTTGAGAGGGGCGAATTGAGGGCTTCAGCCACGTCGTGGCATTTGGCTCTCGTTTCAGCAGCAAAGGCACACATGCGCGAGACGAACTCGGCAGATGCTGCCTGAAAATCAGGGAATTGGAGAAGCATCAGATCCGTTTCGGTCTGATGATCCATGTAGCTCACTTCCAACATCGCAAAGCGATCGAGGAAGGCAGGATCGAGCTTCCGAACGGAGCCGGTATAGGCGCCGGTCAGATCCCCGCTGCCCGCAGAGTTTGCGGTGCAGATAAGCCTGAAGTTTTTATGAGGGGTGATGACCTCACCCGTTTCTTTGATGAGTAGCTTGCCACCATCGAGAATGTCATTGAGCGCGACCAGATTTCCTGCGCGGCCGCGGTCGATTTCGTTGATAACAAGGGCATAGCCATTTTTGGCGGCCAAAGCCAAAGGACCGTACTCAAACTCAGTGTTGCCGAAGGAGATGCCGACGCGGCCGATCAGATCAGCAGTGTCAGAAGTCTCGTTCCACGAGAGCATGAGGGTAGGCCAATGCAGACGGCCGAGGACTTCGCGGATGAGCGAGGTTTTTCCGCAGCCATGCGGACCATAGAACATCAGGCCGTCGCCATGGTTCTCCGCAAACAGGAAAGCGAGGATGCTCCTCACCATGTCTACGTCAAAGTGGTAGTTCGGAGTGATCTTCTGAACGAGAAGGTCGTTTTCAAAGACCGGGACCGATTTACCGATGGCCGAAGGGAGCTTGAACAGCTGCCCGATGTCAGTGGTTTGAAAGTTCCAGTTGATTGCCGACGACAGGTTGTTGGCGTGCAGGGACATAGCTTTCTCCATAAAAAAAGGGAGAAAGCCCCTGATATGGGAAGCTTTCTCCCCATCAGGGTTTGTTTGCGCGTCTGGTCAGAGCGCGGTGAACTGGTGACTTTTGGTGCCTGCCTTGCGGTAGGGACCAACGGTTGTTTCGTCAGTGGGGTCTAGGCCATGTGCTTTGACAAGCTCGGCCCAATCGACACTGCCTTTGCGGTCAACCCGCGTGGCGCGAAGCCCGGCGAATTCACCAAATTTGTTCTGACCCAGAACGTCGATAACGGGATCGGCTGCTGATTTGATGGCAGCTTCAACCTCATCGAGCATTGCCTTCAGCTCGGCCTTGCGGCTGAGCAGGGGCAAGATCGCCTGCGATGCAGTGGCCCAGCGGTGCGCATCTTCTTGCGTCTGCGGGGCGAAAACATCGCGATCTGGATCTTTGGCAGGCTCTATCACGTCCCGGACTTTCCGTAGGAACTCTTGCGAGCGGGCTACGATTTCCTGTTGGACGGCGGCGTCTGCGGTGACGATGAGAAGGATTGTCTCAACGACACGCATGCCTACATCGCTTTCTTCCAACCGGCCGAAAACGAGAAAGCCTTCGTGTGATCCCGTGACAAGCAGCTGCTGCTGCACTTGATAGAAATACCGTTGAGCGGGCTCAGAGTTGAGCCTGTGCTTACGGACCTCTTCAAAATTGCCGGGAGACGGGATTTTGAACTCCCATGGCTTCCTGTGGCGGTCGATGCCGTCAAGGGAAGCGCGCAAGAACGAAAGGGTGTCGTGCTCGACACAGGCAGGGCAGATGCCGATCTGGCGCTCTTCGACAACGTGCTCGCGCAGCAGGTGCTCAAAGTCCTTACCGCGACGAACATACGGATTACCCATAACGTCGTCTTCTGCCTGAAGTCCGGTCTTTTCAGCCCAGAGCTTCCATTCAGTCTTATAGGGGTTTTTACCGAAGAGGGCGGATACGTCGGATGCCGTAATCCCGCCTCTGCGCCATTCGAGCCATTCCGGCGTCGATTGGGTCAGTCGGATGAACTTCATGTGGAGGCTCCAAAAAATAAGGGGCCACCGCCATGAGGGGGTAGCCCCTCAGGGGTTGAAGTCATGCAGCTGCACTTGCGCTCAGGCGTTGAAGAGCCCGGTTAAAGTTCAGCACGGTGTTGGCGCCATCGGCAGCAGCTTTGGAAAGCTTGCCTGAGGCGGCCTGATTATTGACCTCTTTAGAGGCCATATCACAGGCTTCGGGTCCGCGGCGGCGGGCCTCGCAAAGGTATGCCCAAAGGGAAGGCCCTCTGGGATCCGCAAAAATGCCCTTGAGACCATTCACCAGCGACACCGAAATGTCGTGAAGTTCAGGTTCGAGGGTTGAGCGAATGTTATCTATCGCTTCATCAAACGCTCCCAGCGTGACAGCCGCATCGACGGATCGATCCAGCCAGCGCAGTGCGCGGCTATGCACCTTGTTGAAACTGGACACCACGTCATCAGTCCCTTGCGGCACCTCGTTGAACTCGGAAGCCGGGATCGCGGTAGGATTAGCCTGAGTAGACGGCCCTGCAGAAAGCCTTTGAGGCTCCGCTGTAAGGTCGGACACAGTTTCAGGGTTCATAATCTGCCCGTCCATTTCGTCTGCGGAGTAGTCACATTCCGCGAAGCCGAGGCGGAGGGCAGCTGCCTTTGCACATTTTGAGAGCATGAGGGTAGGGGCCTTAGCCCACAGACCGGTGGGGAATTTATTGACGATCGGGACAGCCTCATCAAAGAAAAGGGTGTCCGAGAACGCGCAACGTTGCCCATTTACGAAGCGGTAGACGGTGGCCGTAACATACTCGGGGACCGTGAAAGACACGGTTTGCTCAGTATTTGGGCCATTATCCTGACGTTTGAAGCCAGAGTAGGTGCGTTCAACCATCGGCCCGAAAGTGATGGGGTCGATGCCGGCGAATGCACCCGTTTTGTGCGCGGTGTAGATCTGGGCCTTCAGGGTGAGCCAGCAGCTCTCCTGATTGATCCAGTGATTATCGACTTTCCGGCGCTGCGACACGATTGCGATGTGCCCGCTGAAAACATCCAGCCCGCGGACTTGAGCAAGATCCCAAGCGTTGATGATGGCGTCTTCAGTCTGGGCAGCTGGGAATGTGGTGTTGATGAGGACGCCCCATTTCTGAAGGTCCAGGCCACGTTTGCCAGCGCGCTCGGTCGGGTAGGGGATGCGAAGTTCAGACATATCATTCTCCTAAAAAAAATGAGAGTCCGGCACCCCTTGGGAGTGCTGTGACTCCCGTTTGGGATTGAGCAGGATCAGACCTGCTGTCGGTCAGTTGTCAGGGAAGGTTGGCAATCAGATCGGGCCGGAAACCAGCCCAATGCTTCTCACCTGCGATAACCACAGGCGCCTGGCGATAACCAAGCCGGGTTACGCGATCCATAGCAGCGGGATCTTGAGTAAGATCCACTACGTCATACGAAAGCTTCCGCGCTTCCAAAGCCCGCGTGGTCGCAGTGCATTGCACGCATCCAGGCTTGGAATAGACAATAATCCCAGCGTCCATGCTGGCTCTCCTTCAGTTAGGTGGAGGCCAAGCCCCACAAGGGCGTGCCCCCATGGGTTGCGGATTCAGGATTTCAGACACAGTTAGACAGCCCGCATGGATTTGGTCCATGCATCACGCGCTGGCGGCCGATGCGGCCGGACGGGCGTGGCTGAGGGCCATATCCCTCAGACTGTGGTGCGGTTCGGGATCTCTCGCTCTCCCTCAAGGTCATTACAACCACCGCATAGGCTTCATAAGCCAGCCACCTGAATGATCTTCAGATCAGACGAGATGCACCCTTTCGGGCCATTGCGCCGCAAGTAACTGCCTGCGATCAGTTTTGTCTTTGGCCTCTGCCCCAGACGACGATCTGGACTCTGCGAAGCAGAAAGTGGGTCAATTAAAGCAATACAGGGGTAGCTTGGCAAGAGTTTAGCGTCACAGACGCATACCATTGAAAATTCACTGCACGATATCGCTCACGTTCGGCACTCGCCTTCGACAGAGTGCCTCCATTGTTGCAATGAGCGAAAATCTGCCATCTGGCGCTATGCCGCCAGAAACATGATGATGACCGCATTCGGCCCATAGCTGCCCGCCGAAATTTTCCGGCGCCGCGGCGCGGCATTCCCGAAAGCTGCCGCTCATGTTTGACGCGCCACGTATGTAGCGTGAAGATTGACAATGCAGCTCTCGCTGAGCGGCTGCGGGCAACGTGTAAATCGAACCGAACATTTCGGTGATCGTCTCGGAACAGCTCTGTTTCGACAGCGAAGTCTAAACACATATAAATGTGCCTATAATGCAAACATATTGTATTTGATGCGCTTTATGTTGACGCACAGGGGTTAACGTAATCTGATGCTCGACAACCTCACCGGTACTGCAGTTCTCATCGGGCGCAGCACCCAAGCATCACCAGAGAGCATAGGAAAAGCAGTGCAAGACGAGTTCGGACCGTCCAAGGGGATACAGCGAGCCAGAAGGCTGCCCGATCAGAAGCTGGCGGCTTTGTGGGACTCCATCTTGATCGACGCATCCGTCAAGGATCGCCTCGTGTCTCAAGCGATGCTAAATTTTACGCTCCGTCCAGTCATCGATCGCTCGGTCATTCCGCTGCATGGAGTCATCCTCCTCGTAGGCCCCCCGGGCACTGGCAAGACATCACTCGCTCGTGGCCTCGCGAACCGAACCGCTCAGTCCTTCAAAGGCGATGGGTTTCGGCTTCTGGAAATAGACCCGCATTCATTGACCAGTTCGGCCATGGGAAAAACACAGAAGGCCGTTTCCGAGCTATTTTCTCAGACGATCGCAGAGGCGGCAATGAATGGCCCGACCATAGTCCTGCTCGACGAGGTCGAGACATTGGCGGCCGATCGTTCACGCATGAGCCTCGAAGCCAATCCAATTGATATCCACCGTGCCACCGATGCGGTTCTGGTCCAGCTTGATGCCATGGCCGAGGCGCATCCCAATCTCCTCTTCATCGCCACCAGCAATTTCCCTGAGGCGGTGGATGCGGCGTTCACATCTCGCTGCGATCTGATCATGACAATACCCTTGCCGGACAAAAACGCCTGCAGCCTCATCCTTCGCGACTGCCTTGCGGGTCTCGGTAAGACGTTCGGTCCAATCGCGCGATTGGCCGCTTCAGACGGACTCGACCACGTTGCCTCTGAATGTATCGGTCTCGATGGTCGCGCCATCCGGAAGATGGTTGCCAACGCGTTGGCCAGTAGCTTGACGACCGCGATGAATCCGGAACAGTTGACATTCACCGATCTGATCAGCGCCGCCAAGGCTGCAAAGCAGAACCGCTTAACGGCTGGAGGGCGCGCATGAATACAGTAGCAAGCCGCACCTTCCGCAGCACGCCGCATCGAGACTCTATGGATACATGGCTCGCAATTGTCGACCTCCTCACTCGAGGCGAGCGAACGGAGGCCAAGGACCTCCTACTTGCAGTCAAAGGCATCGCCGCCAGTATCATCGCCGACCAAGCACCCAAGGGTGTACCTATCGTGGCAGCCTGCGATGGCCCGCGCACGCGGGTCTACTGCACTTACGACGACGATGCCATTGATGGCACCGACGAGAATGAGACCTCGCTCGGATACGATCCTCTCAAGGGCGACTGGTCGGTGTCTCTGCCATGCCAGGACTCGGATCTGCTTTGGGTCCAAGCCGCTCTCAAAACGCATGGCGATCGTATTACGGCCCGCAGCATCAGCGAGAAGGTGGTAGAAACCTCTAAGAACAGCAATGCAGCCCTAGTCTTCGATCCGAAAGGATTTCTGGGATCATGAGCACCGTCAGCGTCAACACCTATACACACTCGGCAACCTATCTGGCTGACAACATGCTAAAGAGCGTCAAGGACATTATAGTGTTGAGCGGTCTCGACCCCACAACCTTCGTTGGCGATTGGGAGTTTTACAAGACTGGAATGCGGACCTGGTTACAGTCCGGTCATCTCGAGAAGGTAGTCCTGGAGGTGTTCGATCCGGTCACCGACGCACTGATCGTACGTTGGGACATCGAGGTGGCCTACGGCTGGAGCGCGAACGGAGACGGCAGCTTTTGGACCGATACTGACCAACTACGCTACGCGATCAAAAAGTCGGGCATCCACCAGAGTCGTTTGCGCTATCGCTTCATCGTCACCCGCGCGGCAGGTTTTGGCGAGGTGGCAGGTTGGGCACCAGCCACCCTGCGCAGCACTGACGGTATGGTTCGCCAAAGCCTCGGCACAACGGTCGAGCACAATGGCCTCGGCGCATCCACGTCCTATTATCGGAGATCATAATGCTGAGCATTGAAGAGGCCTTCCGCAAGTTTAAGAGCCGTCTAGAGCTTAACGAGAAGGAGACGACTAACGCGTCGAACCGCCAGCAAGAAGTTAGGAACTATCTCGACACCAAGTTCAAGATCGACCGCAGTTTCCTTACCGGTTCCTATGCACGTTGGACCAAGACAAAGCCCCTCAAGGACGTCGATATCTTCTTCGTTATGAAAGCGTCAGAGGATGATTACCTATCGAAGGCTCCTTCAGCCATCCTGACTGACTTCCACGATGCCCTTGTTGAGAAATACGGCGATAAGGCGCGCAAGCAAAACCGGTCCATAAACGTAGATTTCGGGGTTAAGGCGGATGCCGACGACAATACCGACTATCGTGTGATCAGCGTCGATGTCGTCCCTGCGTTCGAGAAGGGATCCGATTTTCAGATCCCCGACAATGGTCTTGGCAAATGGATCGGCACCAATCCGAAGATCCACGCTGACAAGGCAGTTCAGGCGCATCAGGCCTATTCAAACGAGTGGAAGGGTTTGGTCCGTATGGTCAAGTATTGGAACAACAATCCCAAGCATGGCGAGAAGCCAGTGAAGCCGTCCTTCCTGATTGAGGTGATGGCTATGGAATGCCTGCACGGTCCTTGGGGCGGTCAGTTCGACCGGGAGATGCAAGGTTTCTTCTCTACACTTGCCGATCGCATATTCGACAAATGGCCTGACCCAGCAGGCCTTGGCCCAGCGATCAGCGATAGTATGGACCTGGCCCGCAAGCAACGCGCACAGACTCTGCTACGTGCCGCAGCGCGCGAAGCCACCCTTGCCATTAATCACTCCCGCCAGGGCCGGAATGGCGAGGCGCTGCGCGCTTGGCGTGAATTGTTCGGCCCCAAATTCCCCCTTTCATAAGGAAATTCCATGGCCGACTGGTCTTTGCCTCAGCTGCTTTCCAGCCTTCACAACGACATTCAGACCCGCCTCAAAATCGTCCGCGAGACCATTCAACACCCCGGTTCCAAAGGCGATGCAAGTGAAGGCGTTTGGATCAGCCTGCTGCAGACCTATTTGCCCGAACGGTACCGAGCCAACAAAGCGTTCGTCGTCGACAGCCGCGGACAATTTAGCCAGCAGATGGATGTAGTTGTGTTCGACCGACAGTACTCTCCGTTCATCTTCAAGTACGAGGGAGAGATGATCGTACCAGCCGAGAGCGTCTATGCGGTGTTCGAGGCTAAGCAGTCGGCAGACAAAGCCATGGTCCAGTATGCCCAAGAAAAGGTGGCCAGCGTACGCCGCCTGCATCACACCAGCCTGCCCATCCCGCACGCCGGTGGCACCTACCCTGCCAAGCCGCCGCTTGAGATTCTGGGAGGATTGCTGACCTTCGAGAGCGAGTGGACACCCGCATTCGGTGATTCCTTCCGGAATGCCTTGGCCGCTGATTCTTCCGATGGCCGCCTAGACATCGGATGCGTGGCGTCCCATGGTCATTTTTTCTACGATAAGCCATCATCCGATTACGTCTTCGAAAGTGAGACTAAGGCCGCCACAGCCTTCCTTTTTAAGCTCATCTCCACCCTGCAGTTCAGTGGGACGGTGCCGATGATCGACGTCGACGCCTATGGGCAATGGCTCGCCGACTGAACGCCTGTCCGTGGCGCGGACTCCTGGCAACGCTAGTGCAAAGCGTCGAAGAATCGAGGGCCACCTCATGGGTATTACTGATCATTGGCTCGCCGCGAAGCGCTGTGATAAAGCAAGCGACTGGCCAGGATACGGTTACCTCATTGCGCGCGGCACGAATGACCGCTTTCTCGGTTTCTTCTCGACTGCTTTGCCGCAGTGCTGCTAGGCTGCTCTCCGCCCTAAACGGCATTCTCCCCGTTCGTGCATTTCGCCTGTGCGGACACGGCCTACTCCGATGACTACTATCGCAAGTGGAGCTCTTGGGTTGTATATACCTCACTACAAACACTTTTTGCGCTACGTTCAGCCGCCCTGCTAGGCCAAAATCAACGCTCTGCCGCCCGAGGTGACAGTGTGAAGTTTTTAATGTCTGTGTACGGTTCAGTATTGATTTGATTACAACCTACGACTAACTATAAAACCAACAAGACCCGCCACGCCTCGGACAGAGCTTCGGCTTTGCACTGCGCACCCTGGCGGGTTACTTGTTTCTGGGCCTGCATTTGTGCAGTAATCCCCGGCATGGTGGCCCAATGAAGTTCACAAAACCCGCTACATCCATCAGCGATCAAATAGTATTGCTGCGGCGTCGCGGCATGGTTATCGATGATGAATCCGCTGCGCGGCACTACTTACAGCACATTTCATATTACCGTCTACGTGCCTACTGGCTGACATATGAGACACCTGCAGCCGCGGATGACCATGCTTTCCGGCCGGGCACACGGTTCGAGGATGTTCTTGCCCTCTACGTTTTCGACCGGCAGCTACGCCTACTAGTTATGGATGCTATCGAACGGGTGGAGGTCGCCCTGCGCGCAGGATGGGCTCATCATATGGCAATGACATACGGCTCGCATGGCTATCTTGACCAAGGGATTTACGACAGCCGCGACAGACACGCGCGTGCGGTAACGACCTTGTCTGATGATTTCAAGTGGTCCAAGGATACGTTCGCCGAGCACTACCGCACCAAATATACAGATCCTGTTCTCCCCCCTGTCTGGATGGCGGCCGAGGTGATATCATTCGGGCAGTTGTCGAAGTGGCTGGGCAACCTCAAGCTACGTTCAGACCGCCAAGCTATAGCCAAACCCTTTGGGCTGGATGAAAAGGCGCTGGTCTCGTTCGCGCACCATATGAGCTATGTGCGTAATATTTGTGCCCACCATGGGCGGTTATGGAACAAGCGGTTCACAGTAACAATGGCGGTGCCGAAGTTTCCAGCTCAATTGCCGGTAGCAATGCGAGGAGCTCATGAGCGGATGCTGCACAACACCCTTATGATGCTGGATTACCTGCTAGGTGTAGTTGCTCCTGACAGTGGTTGGCGCAGACGGATTGTGACGCTAGTCGATAGTTGCCCGCAGGTAGACACGGCAGCGATGGGCTTTCCGACAGATTGGCGGACGCGTTCAGGCTGGATATTGCGGGAGTGAAAACCTGCTATGGCTCGTGACGTTCCAGATCCGAGCCTGCTGCCAGCTGTTATCCCAGCTAGCTGTCATTCCAGTTTGAAGACGAAACCGTTGGAGGCGCCCATAGCATCATCTTCAAGCGGCACGGCCTTGAACGCTGCTAGGGTGACAACGTAGTTTCCAAGATATTCATGTTTCAAAACAGTAATTTAGACCATATCATCCTGTAAATCTGGGCACTCATGCACTGAGGGCACGATAGCTGTAGAACTTATTCTGCTGCAGCAATGGCTTGTGTAGGTGGCAGCAATGGCTCGGTCGCGGGTGCGGCCGGATCGATGATCGGTGCAGGCTTCTGGGCCCGACGTTTGCGAGAAGTGGCCTTCACCTCAGCGCCCGTCTTAACCGCAGCAACCCGCCGCGCATTTGTCAATTCTTCGATGGTGGTGTCGCTCTTCACAGGCAGTCGAAGCTTTTCAGTCTCGACAATACGGCGGAAGCAGCGGAGCTTCACATTGCGCAACGCCTTGACGCAGCGAGCAAGTGCATTCTGGGCGGTCTGAGCCGATTTATTGGCTTCTTCAAGCTTAAGATCGCCATAGATCGTCAAAAACTGGACCATCCTCAGGATGTCGTCGGCGGACTTAAACAGTTCCAAAAGCTGCATCGACCGGTTTGATTGAATGCCAACCTCAACGACATGCGGCTTGCGGGATTTAGCCATCCCACCATTGGAAATCTGCTCGTAATGACCGTGCAGCTTGGTCAGAGTCTCCGAAAGCTCATCCAGCGCATCCTGGAACTCCTGAAGGTATGCATTGAATTCCGCTCGGTCTGTGAGGCGTTCGCGAGCCACGTAATCGATCGCCACCGCGTACTCGTTGCAAGCCGCAAAATCCCGCGTGAACAGAAGCCCGATTTCGTGGGTGTGCAGTTCAATATCCTGCATGATCTCTGGGATCTGAGGGCGATAGATGTGTTTCCGCTGTGCCGCGCCGGCCAAGCGTCGCCCCGCGATCTCGGCCTGCCTGTCGGGCGGAAGATCGGAAATCGAAACGCGCCGCTCAACACTCTTGGCTCGGGCGCTATCAGAAGGATTTTCCTTCTCCTTTGCTGTCGGCCTTTTCGACTGAGCAGTATCAACTGAAGGCCTCCCGGCCTTCGCACGGCGGCGCCGTACACGTTTTTTCAATGGCTTGTCAGGTGCGACGGCCTCAGCAGATGTGGCCTCGGGTGCTGACACTTCCGTACTAAGCTCCGTCATGTTTACCCTGCTTGATAAGGAAAAAACCGTTACATGTATCAAATACTAGCCAAGGAAGATTTCCAAATCTACTCAATTATCGAAGGCGATAGTAGCTCGCTATCAGAATGGCCCTTGTCAGAAGAATTTTGGTGTGGCTAAAATTGCCCCACTTTCTGCTTCGCAGAGTCCAGATCGTCGTCTGGGGCAGAGGCCAAAGACAAAACTGATCGCAGGCAGATACCTGCGGCGCAACGGCCCGAAAGGGTGCATCTCGTCTGATCTTAGGATCATTCAGGTGGCTGGCTTATGAAGCCTATGCGGTGGTTGTAATGACCTTGAGGGAGAGCGAGAGATCCCGAACCGCACCACAGTCTGAGGGATATGGCCCCTCAGCCACGCCCGTCCGGCCGCATCGGCCGCCAGCGCGTGAGGCATGGACCAAATCCATGCGGGCTGTCTAACTATGCCTGAATTTTTCAATCCAGCGCGTCTTGCGCGCTATCCCACACGGGGTTCCTATCCCGTTTGGGGGTGGACCCCTTTTTTTTGGAGCATCCACCATGACCATGAAAAAGCCCGGCATCGCTCGTTTCGCTGCGTTCGATGGCAGTAACCCTGACGAAACAAGCGTAATCGAAAAGATGGAACAACCTAAAGCTACTCCGAAACGTTCTCGCCGGACGATCCGTGTTGAAGCGCAAGCTGATGACACGGAACAGCTGAGCCTGGGCACTTCGGCAACCGTGAATCTTGCTGATCCTGCTGAGGTCGCAATGCTGTCTGCGCGTTACGACGCACTCAATGACAGCCTGCACCGCATTGCGCGGGATCGGGCGCAGGACGAACTGCGCTTCAAGATCGAGAAATCCGATCTTGAGCGTGCCCTTGCGAAGAAGATTGAGGAACTGGAAACAGCCGAGCAAGAAATTGCGGATCTGAAAAAAGAACTCAGTCACGCCAAGGATCTGGTTGAAGCAGTCAAAGGTTCAGCCCCCTATCAGGCTGGAAAGCTCGTGAAGCTGTTCCTGCTGACACTCGTGGTCAGCTCCGCAGCTGCGATCGCTTTCACCATCTTTACCCTTTGACGGGAGGTTCATATGGGACGCTTTGACCCTGCTATGAGCCTCTTTGGCGCAGAACTGCAAACCACAGACAGCATCCAAGCGCTGTTGAAAGGCAGTGAGATGCACAGAAGGGACCGCCTGAAAACGGTCCCGCGTCTATACTGTGCAGACGGCTTCAGTCTCTCGGCGCAAGCCAGCGACTTCCATCGGTGCGAGCCTCGCTCGCTTGAGGGGCCTTACATCTCTGTCGAATGCGGTTTGCTCTCAAGGCCTGAGCCGCGCCTGATGCCTTATCTTCTGCATGAAGAAGGCATCCCGCCTGAAGAGGGCACTTACAACTATGTCCCGACAGCCATTCTCGTTGAAATCATCAATGACCATGGCGGCCTGATCCTCTGATCGGTCCAGTCTGATCAATCCACCCGCTGACCTGTCAGCACACCCTTTGGGGAGTTTCCCCACAGGGGCGGCTCCCCCTTTTTTTTGGAGCCGCGCTATGAAACTCACCCATCTCGTCCGTTCGGTCTCACGTCGCCTCAATGCAGCTGCATCGGCACAGCGTAATCAATGTCTGAAAGACCTGAGCAGCCCAATGCTGCCAGATCCTCATGCTGATGAATACTTCACCCGGATCGACGGCCGTCCCGTGACGTTCAGGCAGTTTAACACGATAATGCAGGAGCATTTTGCTCAGCAAAACGCTGTTGAAACGCCAGAACCCAATCTCTCACTCGCTCGTGCAACCGAGTGAACTTCACAACCCGCTATGGGGCCTTGTCCCCATGCGGAAATGGCCCGGAAAGGATTTGATTATGGCTCATGCTATGACTCAATCTGGTTTCGACCGCGTGAAGGAGCTCGCTGAGGGGCAATGGGATTCCATTATCGGAAGCCTTTACCCTTCAATCGCAAAAGCGATTTCCAGACCCGGACTGGCACGATGCGCCTGCCCTGTGCACCACTCGACCAAGGGGGCGAGAGCAGACGGATTTCGTGTTTTCGACGACTTCATCAAGACTGGCGGTGGCGTCTGCAATACCTGCGGCACTTTCCCGACTGGAATTGACCTGATCTGCTTCCTTGAAGGTCAGGAAAACAATCCGAAGCATGCTCTGCGGATCCTCGAAGAGTATTTCGGACTGGGAAGGGGCGAAAAAGTCCAACGCACGGCTCCACAGCCGCGCCCTAAAGAGCCCGTTTACGACGAACGCAGTGATCCCGAAGCGATCAAAAAGCGGCTATGGCTGCTCAACAAGATCTGGGATGACAGCGTACCTCTGTCTGAACTGCCTGAAGATCATCACGCCATCCGGTATCTCACTGAGACAAGGGGAGCTGATGATCTTGACCTCTTGGCTGCTCAAGAAAACATGAGGTTCAACGAGCGTCTGTTTTACGAAAAGGTGGAGGATGAGGAGAATACTCCTGTTTACTTCCCCGGCCTTGTATCAGTGATGCAGACGGTTGACGGCGAAATGGCAGGGCTTCACCGGATCTACCTTGATCCGAAAAAGCCGCAAAAAGCTTCCGTGGAAAAAAACAAGAAAATCCTCGGGAGATTAGAAGCCCGTCTGAATGGCGCTGTACGCATCAATGGCCGTGCTCCCTTCACCGAACATGCGAATGTCTGTGAAGGCATAGAGACCGCTGTTGCTATCGCTTACAGCACTGGCCACTCCATTTTTGCAGCTGGGTACACGACCCAGATGAGCAAGTGGATGCCACCTGAAGGCACCAGATATGTCACTGTCTGGGCCGACAGGGATGCCAATGAAGCCGGAATACGCCACGCCCTTGAACTGAAGGAACGTCTTCAGGATATGGGCCTCAAATGCCGCATTTTGGTCCCCGATTTCCTCGATACGGATAAAGAGGACTGGAATGACGTGCTACTTGAATGTGGCTTCGAAGAAATTGCTGAAGCCTACTCAGGCCTCAGCGAACAAACTGAGGTTTACTGACCCAAAGAGCCCCGTGTGGGCTCTTTTTTTTTGTCTTTTATCGCGAGAGCAGAAGATGCTGCCCGATTTTAACGGGTGACGCTGCAGCACTGCCCCGCACGCCGGCTCCTGCATTAGCCTTTCTAACAGCAGCATCTCCAAAATGTAGCCGCTTGCCCCTACCCACAACATTCTATGGCTTCCAAGGCCTTCGCGTTCTGCTATTCATATTCCTATTCCTCGGCTATTTTATGGAAACTTGATATGGCGGTAAGACAGCTTGCACTATCAGTAGCCTTCGCCGCGCTCGCTTTCCCAGCAGCAGGTCAGGAAGGCAGCTACTTCAACAGAAGCTCGGAGGGATGGTTCTGGTACAAAGACCCGCCCCCTGATCCTGAACCCGTTGAGGAACCTGAGCCGCTGCCGCCGCCGCCACCAATGCCGGAGGAAACCGTCGAGCTTCCCCCAGAGCCGCTACCCCCACCTGCACCGCCGCTACAGCCTGGAAGCGTGGCCTTCCTGCGTGAAGCTATGCCTGTTGCTCTCGATGTTGCAATGGACGATCCGACGCCAGAGAACATCGAAAGGTATTTCCTCCTGCAAAAGCAGGCCATCGATAAGTCCGAAGTCTTTGCCGAAGTTTCCAAAATGGTCACAACCGGCCACCCGGAGCTGGATGAAGGCAGGCGCCGGCCGAGACAGGATTCCTTCGCCAAAGCGCTGGAAGAAACAGCCGAGGAACGCAAGCGCGAAGTCCTGACAGACTTTTTCAAAACCCATGCCCTCGTGATGTTCATGGACAGAAACTGCAGCAGCTGTGCGCTGATGGGCGAGAATTTCTTCAGAATGCAGCAGACCCACGGCCTCGTTTGGCAAAGCGTCTCGCTGGATGGCACGTTGCTGCCCCCGGAGATCTCCCCGAGCCAGAGCTTTGATGCCGGTATCTCGGAGCAGTTGGGGGTCGCAAATGGTGGGGCAGTGTTCATCGCGGCCCCACAAGGCAACACATTCATCCCTGTCACATGGAACCCCACGGGCGGGGCTGAAATCGCAGATCGCATCCTTCTGGTGGCGCGGCGCTCCGGCCTCATCAGTGATGAACAGTTCCGAAAGACCCAGGCCATTAACCCCCGCGTGAGTGAGGTTGGCCCCACAGGCACAGGCGAACTCCCCGAAATTCTCAGACAAGCCGATCAACACCTGCGGCCGTTCGGCCTGCACCTCGACGCGACGGAGGCAACACAATGAAGATCCGCAGGAAGTTCCTTGCAGCGGCGATGGCCGCAACAATCGCCCTCCAATCGGCAGGCCCTGCCAGTGCCGATCTGGAAAGCTCTCTGTCAAACATGCTCGGAGCAAACGTGCAGGTTAACAGCCCCGGATCGGTACAGACGGCCCGGCGCGGCGGCTTCTATGGAGGCTCGATCTACGTCCGCGGGCGGGTGATGAACGTGAACGTCATCAACTTCACCCCGCCGAGCTTCCAAGCAGGTTGCGGTGGCATCGACCTTTTTGGTGGCTCTTTTAGCATGATCAACAAAGAGCAGTTCATCGCACTTTTGCGCAGCGTTGCTCAGAACGCAGCGGGTTATGCCTTCCACCTCGCCCTGAAAAACATCTGCGAACAGTGCTCTACGATCATGAGCCAGCTCCAAAGGGTCATTCAGGAAATGAACCAGTTCACGGGCAACTCCTGCCAGTTGGCCAAGGGTATCGTGAACGGCGGGATCGCCGCGCTTGAGCTCTCGGACGTGAAGGGGATGCAAACGACCTCAATCGCTTCCGGGTTCAACGACGCCTTCGATGCTTTCTGGGGCTCGCTGACCTCTACTGTCGGATCCCTTAGCGCCACCAACGCAAGCGGCAGCAGGGATTACGACAAATTCGAGACCAACGTGGTCTGGGAGGCAATGCAGACCAGTGGGGTGCAGGGCTGGTTCAACTCCGGCGACCGCTCTCTGATGGAAGCCCTTATGACCCTGACCGGCACCGTGATCCTTTCAGGGCCGGTTGATGACTCAGCGGGCAATCCAAGTCGGAATGTCACGCCAGCAGTTGCTGGCGGCAAGCTGACGGTGCGCGATCTGGTATATGGCAACAGCAGTGCCCGTGTTTTGCGCTGCGACACCACGACCCGCTGCCTTTCGCCCTCATCAACCAACGTTCAGCTGACCGGGCTTGAGCGCATGCTTGAGACAGCTCTGGTCGGTTCGGGGCCCACGGACCCCAACTCGGTGCTGTTCCGCATCATTAACGGCGGCGGCACAGACGCGGACTCTGTGACCCTCATCGGCCGGCTTGGAAATTATGGCACCATGCTGCTGTCAATCGCTGAAGCCAGCCCTCCGGGCACGACTGCAGCCTATGATTTCTTCAATGAAGTGAAAGGTCGCCTTGCCTATGAACTGGCCGTCATTTTCGTCTCTGATGTGATTGTTGCCGTCGATCAGGCCGTGTCGTCGCAGAAGTATGAGACGGCATACGCAGACGATTGGCGCCGCAACGACTTTGCCCGCTCCATCGAGCGCATCAATGCCGAGCTGGCAGTCATAGGCGAGCGCACGGCAATCCCGGCCGAAATGATGACCACCTTTATGAACACGCACGAATACCTCGTGCGCAACCATTCACCGCTGCGCTGAGGGGGACGTGACAAATGGAAATGGTGGCTTACACCTTCAGTGACGTGATCCTTGTGACAAGGATCCTGAGCCAGATCGCCATGATTTTCGACGGCGGAGCCTTCGATGTGGCTGCCAAGCTGGCGGCGGTCATTGGCTTGATCGTGGCACTTTTTGTGTCGATCTTCAGAGGGGGCCAATTCACGATGGCCACCTTCTTCTGGCCGATCATGGTTGCGGTCTTGATGATCCTGCCCCGTGTGGATCTCGTGATCGAGGATAAGAACGGCGGGCTCTCAAGGGTCGATGATCTGCCGATCGGGTTCGCCGCCCCTATCTCGATCATTACCACGATCGGTGCTGGGCTCAGCGACATGCTGACGGAAAACCTTGGCCTTGAGGACACAGCCATTACCATGGACAATGGCCACTTGCTGGCCCTGCGTGCACCTCTGGTCTATCGCCAAATTATCACGGAAGAGCAGTTCCACGGCCCGGCAGCGACCTTCGCGAACGGGCTGTCACCGGTCAAAGACACGATGATTTACGTGGATCGGTGCCTGAAGTCTCAGGACAAGCTCCCAGACGTGGAAACGAAATACTCTCGGATCAACTGGCGGGATTTCTCGACCTACCGCGTGACGGGCTACTTCATGACGGTCGCAGCCTCTAACGGGCGGGCCTATGAATGCGAAGAGCACTACGACCTGCTCATGGAAGGCTTCGAGTCTGCCGAATATCAAGCAGCACTGAATGCGGCCGTTAATGAATTTTTCAGCAAATATCAGAACGATACAACGACAGGTCTGCGCTATCAGGCTGCCCTCGAAAGCGTTGTCAGTGATCTGCCTCGCTTCTATGCGGGGGTGGCATGGGCCAACGCCGTGCAAAGGGCGCCGGCTCATTTTGTTGGCGCAGCGGGCGGCGGCTCGCATCAGGCTGCCCTCGATGACGCTCTGAACCAGAGACGCGAGAAGAACTACGGCACAGCTGCAATCATCTTCGAAACCATGGCGACAACGATCTCATTCATTGAGATCTGGTCCCTGAGCGTCATGCCCCTTGTCCTGCTTTTGATGATGATCGGGCCATTGGGAGGCAAAACTGCAGCCAAATACTTCTGGATGCTGGTGTGGGTACAGTTCTGGTATCCGACACTTCTGATCGTGATGGGCTTCCTTGACGCCTCGCTGGATGCCATCGGCATTACGGCATTCATAAGCATTAGCTCGGTCAATTCATTCCTCACGGAAGTGACCCGGCTGCAGGACGTGGGCTATCTCTATCTGTCGCTGGCCACGGCGCTCTCGATGTTCCTTGTATTCGGCACATCGTCGGCTCTCGCTACGTCCATGCAGCGCGATATGTCCGGCGGGGAGCACTACGATCCCAAGAAAAACGCCCCGGATACGCTCAAACGCGATCCGGTTAACGTGTTCAGCTCGGCCTACCAGTACACGCCTATGTCTCAGGGCACTGCCATTGCGACGGACGCCAATAAACTGGGCGACGTGACCGTTTCTCTGGGCCACGGAGTATCCTCCGGCTTCTCGGCCGCTGAGGTAGCCGCGTTCGCAGGTACAGGGTCTATTGGAACAAGCACAGGCTTCAATCAGGCAAAAGGCACTTCTCGCCTGAATAGCGCGACAAGCTCACAGGTGGCGTCAGACGCAACCACAGTCAGCAACGGACTTCAGTATAGCTTTGGAACCTCGACTGACGCCGGTACGAGTGTAGCCGGTGACCGGAGCGTTGCCGTTACGTCAGGTACTGGCGTTGACAAGCGGATCACAGGGAGTGTTTCGGGAGGCGTATCAGGCGGCCTTGGCTTTGGAAAAGGCGTGGCTGGATCTGCATCAGCAGTCCTTGGTGCAGGCGCTGAAGTACGGTTCAGTGATGGGTACAAGGAAAGCGACAGCAATAAACTAGGCTACAACCTCGGATCCGCGATAACTTCGAACACAGCGGGGCGTGTCGATGGCAGTCGCTCGGTCAGCGAGAGCGATACGAAGAGCACCATCAACACTGCGGGAGTTAACGAAAGCAATCAAAGGACGGAAACTGCCACCGAGACGCAGCAGGCCAGCTGGAGCAACAGCGAGTCTGAGACAAACTCTCGACAGGACATGACATTCCAGCGCGCCAGCCAGGAATTCAAGCTGTCTGAGATTTCCTCGCTGATGGCAAACAACGCCAACGCTATGTCAATGACGAAGCAGGCTGTCTATGACGCACGTCTGAACCAAGAAGTTGATCAGTTTATGGACAGTAATGAGCGCCAGCTGAACCAACTCTTCTCGGGCAGAAATGCGGAAGAGGCACGCTATGCATTTGCAGCACACTATGTGATGCAGGGACTGAATGGCATGCTGTACGCAGATGACACTCAGACAGGCCAGGAACGTCGTGATGCAATCAACGCTGTCTCGGATGACATTATGCGCTTCGCCGGTCTCGGTACGGCACAGGGGCGCGAAGCAGGACCGGAGCTGAGCAACCTGCAGAGCTTTGACCGCGTGGATCCAGAACAGTTGCGCGACGCTTACATGGGAGCCGGCAGAGGTTTCCGCCTCGACGGGGAACTCGTGCAGAATGCCCTCAAAGATCTTGATCCGACGATGGGGAAACCTGCAGAAGTTCTGGATGAGATGCAGAGAAGGATCGGAGCCCCGTTCGAAGACATGACACCTGGGCAGCTGAACGGTGTCTTGTCAGCGGTTTCCAATCGCATTGAAGAACAGCACGGGCCTATCGATGCTAACAAGCTGACATTCGCGGAATCCCTTAAAGAAAAGGGCTTTGCTTCAACTTTCTTCAGTACGCTTTTGGGATCCATGTCAGCCGTGGATAGAAAAGCGTTTGAGAGCAACTATGAAGATTTGGCCTACTCGGCAGGCGCCAGATACCCGGATGTGACTGAAGGGAGCGCGGATGTTGTCGAGCAGAAAGCCGATACGATGCTCAATAACTACCTGTCACAGCAGGTGGAGAAGGGGACGATAGGCGGCGCTACGGACGTGGCCACATACATGGCTCTCAGTGGTTTGAGGGCAGGTGCGGACAACGTTGGAGACGAGGTTCTGGCGGCCCGCTTCTCAACAATGCTGAGCAAAATGGAAGAGGCTGATCCTGTCTTGGCAAGTCCTGAAACCTCCTCAAAGCTTCAGGCTTTGGGAGCATCTGGGTTCACGAACCGAGATTACATGCGCGGCGTTGCGGAGTACCAGCTTGGTGCTCTCACACAGCAACTGACGCATGAGACCGGTCAAGAGGGACTGAATGCATCGGGTGCTGGCGTCCAATGGAGCAAGAACCCCAACCCAGTTGGCCGCGGCACCTTAGAAGGCGGCGGGACCACACTGCCAGCAGGGACCAAAGAAGACCTGATCTTATCTTTCGTCGGAAGCCTTGAGGCCCCGAGAGGCTACGATGATTTTGAAAGGGCATCCGCTAGAAACCCACCAGCTCAGCCGCTGACGGAGATGACGATCGGTGAAGTCATGCAGTGGCAGGACGGCAGGATCAGAGGCGTGGAGACGCGGGCTGCCGGCCGATACCAGATGACAGGCGGCAGTGATCCTGAGGGAACATTTGTCAAAGCGGTTCGGGGCGCGGGCCTGAGTGAAAGCGACCGCTTTACGCCAGAGGCTCAGGACAGACTGGGGGTGTATCTGTTGAATGCACGTGGGCTGAGCAACCTATCAGAGAACGGGAACGTGGACGGGTACGCCCACAGTCTCTCTCAGGAATGGGCAATCTTACCCAAGATGACAGGTCCAAACCCCGAGGCCAGTTATTACGACAAGGTGCAGGGAAACCGAGCCGGAGTTTCGCCAGACAGGGTGCGGGCTGTTCTGGAAAAGGCAGCCGCTGCACCCTCAGCGCAAGGATAAACGAAAGGCCCTCAGAGCAATCTGGGGGCCTTACTTTATGTCAATCGAAGAGGTGAATCCTGGTCTTTCCGGCAGGACGCAGACCACCGCAGGCGTCATGGGTCTGGTAAGCCATGAACTTAAGACCCTGCTTGCGAAGCGCGTCTTCTTCTTGCGCAGTAATGGGCTTTGGCTTTTCCGTCATCCAGGCATCGAACCGGATGGCAAGGCGGCGGAGGCCGCGCAGCGCTTTGGCGAACATATGGACCTCCTTTGAGATAATGGCCTGACAAAGACATTGGGCCTGTTCGCCGCTATTTCAACGAAAATCCTATTTTTGGGTCCACTATCAGCAGGAACAGGCTCGATTTGGTGCAGCTGCGCCACAAAGCCCGTAAGAGACTGAGGATGTTCCTAAAGTTGCTGATTTCTACGGTCTGAGGCGGCCGAGCTGTACCTTTTCCTGGCGTCATGTTTTTAAGCCGCCTGGACATGTGAGAAGGAACGGTATGCAAAGCTTTAAAAGGATTCTGGGCGGCGTGAACGCACGCTACATGGTCAGGGCTTACTTGATTGGCGCCCTCTTCATGGCGCTGATAATCTACACTGTCATGCAGGGGAACAAGGCTGCAGCCGGGAGCGCGGGAGCGATCGCATACTTCAGCCTCTGCCTGCTGGTCTTCCCATTTGCAAAGCTGGTCTGGGATGAGCTGAAAGCTTTGATCTTGGGCGACACATTCCTCATCTTGCCCATGATCCTGCTATATCCGGCTAAACTGCTGATAAATGTTGTGCTTTTCAGCTTCGCAGTGTTCATCGCCCCATTCGGCGTGGCGTACATTTGGTATCAGACAAAGTAAGGAAGGGGCGGGTAATTACCCGCCCCAACTGCCTCAGCGGACCATGAAGAAGTCGAGCCTAGGATTAAGCAGAAGGTCAATAAAATGAGATCGGGCCTGTGGGACCATGCTTGCGAATGTGAACACGAAGTAAGCGAGGACCATGAGCAAAAGGAAAATCACGATCTTCAGCCGCCAGTCACTGCGGTAGGTTACTTTGAGCATCGACTGGCCGGATGGGGCGGAGGCTGAGGTGGTAACGGTGGGCTTTGGGGTCATAATCTACTTCCCTTAGAAACGACTGTGCGCTGAGTCACGCATTTCATCCAGAACGTCCTGCCGATCCCGCTGGTAGCTCTCCGCTTCAGCGCGGAACATCTCTTCGTACATCCTTCGGCTCTCAGAGATCCATTTGTCGATGCAGTCGGATACGTAGACACTTGCCTCACGATAGTAGAGCTCCTTGGCCGCATTAAAGGCCGCTGCGGACTCATAATGCGAGGGCTCTGGTGGGTAAGGCCTTATGCAGGCTTCATTTAATTCCTGCCGCGTCACGTCTGGCGCCTCTGCTGTTTGCGCATACACAGCCCGTGACAGGCACCCGATGACGAAAAAGCATACGCACAAGGTTAACGCTAGGTAAACTTTTGTGCTTCCACGAGCATTCAAGCCTTGATTTCTTATAGCGGTGGAAGTCATCTCATCTTGTGCTCGTTGGTTACGGCATTGTGATGAAACATAGCAGAGGAATTGGCTCTGACAAAGCCGAGGATCAAATATGCCGCTTTATGTGATGAAAAAGTTTAATGGTATCACCGCAGAAGAAGCCCGGGAACTTGAGATCCTTGAGGATGATTTTGTAACGAAGGAAGCTCTGGAGAGCTTCGGCTTGCTTAGAAAAGCTGTTCTGGAAGACATGACTGAAGCAGGCAACGAAGGTGACATGGAGCGCGTTGAATACTTGGATGACCTCTATCAACAGCTTCTGAACTTTGAAGAAAATCTTGCTACTGCCATTCATCAGAACTACATGTTGGAGTGATCCACACCAGTTTTCCGGACTATTTCCTGCCTAAAATGCGGCAAATTCTCTGGGGAGATTGACTCAAAAGATCGGGCTGCGTAGTTTGTTAAAAAAATGCAGTCTCGACAACAGGTTAGTGAAAGCATCGCTATGGAGAAGAACGACAAGCTTAAGCAACCACACGAGATAATCCGTGAAGCGATGAAACAGAAACGCCTCAACTTCGAGACTATCGCCCAGCTGATCGGTGAACCCCGTACTGATAAGCTTTCGGTTGCAGTGCGATGCACTTCCGGTGTCGGACCGCGTTCTATCGAGATCCGTAAGAAAATTGCCCATGCTCTCAACCTGGACCCGGAAAAAGTCTGGGATCCCGTCTACCTTCAGGCACGCCCTCGCGGTGCCGGCGGTGGAACGCGGGTTAAGCCAGCATATGCGATCTCGAAAAAAGAATGGGCAGAAATGGCCCCTTCAGCCCGTGTGCGTGCGCTTCTGCGCATGAATGACATGAAGCTTCACGATCTGGCTGAGATACTTGGGATCAGCTATCGTATCCTCACCAACCACATTTACGGGACCACAGCGAACCATGAAATTCGCTTAAAAGTGGCCGAAATGTTCAAGCGCGACCCCTCTGAGATTTGGGATGAGCTCTATACAAAAGGCGAAGTGAAGGCTTCGAAAACGCTCGAAGAGGTTCTGGAGGAAGATCCTAATCATAGCGTTTTCTTCGGCTTGGGAGACCATACGAAGCCCTTTAAGCCTAAGAAGTGAAGAATATGTCTGCCCCATTGCTCACGCGAGAAGATTTGCGTGATCTGCCGCTCGAAGAGCTCAAAGAACTGCAGAAAATTATCAACTCAGCTGTGGACGATTATTACAAGTTGCAGGTCGAGAAGGCCTTGGCCGAGGCCCAGCAAGTTGCTGATAAGTACGGCGTCGATGTGGCCGACGTTATCAGTGGTCTCCAAAAAAGTGAGACTAAGAAACAGGCTCGGGCAACTCGCGCTAAAAAGGCGCCCAAGATCAAGTATCAGCACCCCTACAACCGGTCTCTTTCCTGGACTGGCAGAGGCAGAACGCCAACATGGATCGAGGATCTGCTTGAGGGTGGTATGACGATGGATGAACTGAGAGTCGAATAGACAGATCGCAGGAAGCCGCACGGAGCTGTCACAGTATCGCCTGGGACAGCTTTTTTCTTGCTTGAAAGGAGCACGAAAACCTATACCTCATAACAGCCAAGTATTATGGGGCCGCAGACTCGGGTAATCTTGGCGCATTAGTTCCAAGGATGTGTCTGATGACAGAAGGCAGCGCGAAAGTCTTTGATCTGCGTCCCTCGGGGAACAGCTATCTTGGCTGGCCGGAGATCCAAAACACAGCGATCTTTCCCGCCTTCAGGCACCTTGGCGAACATCTAAGAGCCATGAACGTCGAAACGTGGATCCTTGAGAACAATGAGTTCCATAAGAGGCCCTTTCTAATCTTGTTCTGGAATGGCCGTGGCGCTCTTGATGGCATCAGGGTAGGGCTGCATTTCACCTATGGCGGCGAGCGCATGCGCTTCGACCTCTCCGCTGTGAAGGATGCCGACGGGTATCGCCATCAAACCACCTTCACCACTGAGTTCTTCGCTTCAGATGAGCGAGATTTGCCTGCCAAAGTGTTGATGCGCGCATCATGCGGGATGGGTCGTGCGCTACAGATTGAAGCGAGCAGCTTGCCTAAGGTTGAGTGGATACGCTCAAACCTAAGCAGCACCCACCACTGAGCAAGATCGTCTAGCGGATTTGAATTCTTACCAAGGCATTATCGATCGCTACATGGCCACGCCTCTGCAAAGGCCTCAAGCGTGAGCAAACCAGCCTTCTTGTGCCGATCACCGGGATGGTCATCGATGTACTTGCAGAGCACTTCAACACCCTGCCTCAGTTTAACCCCCTGTGGGAGGCAATAGGGCAGATCCTGCCCTGCCAAAATAAGCGCTTGAGTGGCCTCCAGAGCTCCAGATGCATACCCAAAAGCACCATTGCGCGGCTCGGCTGAACAGAACTCATGGAGGGTATTACCATCAAGAAATGCCTGCTGTGCGGTGGCTGGTGCTGTCCATGCAATCAACAAACAAAAAGCATAACGCATTATCTTGCTCCGGCTAATTAGTTTACGACGTATACTTTGTCTACGAAGTTTACACGGTATACGTCGTAGACAAAGTATACCGTTTCTCCGCATGATATGGCCCTACACTATGGCGTGCCGAAGTGAATGCAAATGGTGGAAAATCCATATTATATGAAGATAAAATCAGGCAAATGCTCATTTTAAGCATATGATTTTGTTTGATTTTTTTTATTGAAATGCGTCACGACAAATGTGAGCCTTCAACAGACCGCTATAGGCGGCAAGACTGTCACAGGAGACACCAATGGAACTCACCCTGAAATCTATCCAGTACCATGCCCGCCTTTCGGAAGAGACTAACTGCTATACCGCCAAGCTCTTTATGGACGGTAAACACGTCGCTGATTTGAGCAACCGCGGGCAGGGAGGCTGCGATGAGCAGCATTGGATCGACCGCGATGCAGAAGCGAAGATCTCAGCACATTTCGCAGCACTTCCGGAGAAGGAAGTAACCTTTGGCGAAAGCAGCTTCATGGTGAAGCCTGACCTAGAGAGCTGGTGCGGTGAAGAGCTCGACGTGTGGCTTATCCTTCAGCAAGTAAGCAGGATCGCGCGTAAGAAGGTGGCTCTGGCCAAGGGCTCTGAAATCAGCACTTTGGATTTGGACCCGAAGCACCTCGATACCAAAAGCAAATCAGGCCAGACATGGCGCGAGGTGATAGCTGAAAAGTATCCGGGTCAGGAAATCCTCAACGGTCTGCAGGGCATCGATCTGCGCGGAAAGCTCATCGGCCTTGGCGTTGTGGCTGCGCCAGTTATCTGACAATCAGCATCTGGAAGGCGTGGGTAGAACCACTACCCGCGCCTTTAACTTAGCGAGGTGGTTCATAGCGCCTATGCTGCCTGGTTTCGTTGATGTGGATGTAGGTAAGTATGCTCTGGTCCATCCTGCTACAGATTTTCTCATATCCGAGCAGCAGGTAGCGATCTGGCCATATCACACTGAAGGACTTCACAATCTTCTGGGCGGTCCTCAAGACGTTCATTTCTGCCAAGTGACGCTGAGCCTCGTCCCCAAGCTGGGTGAAGAAAACCCTACCCACCTCCTCGCCTTCCTTGAAATCAAGGATGGTCATGAGCTCGATAGCGTCAAGATTGGGGTGGCCTCCGATAGCTATCAACTCATCGTAAAGCTTAATCATTGCTTCATTGAGCACGGGGTTATGTTGACACATAACGGCCCTCCCCGCCCTCAGTGCCCCGTTTCTGATCTTGTCCTTGGCGGTATTGGATTCACCCATGCGGTTCCATGTGTCCAACCAACGTGCATCCTCCTTAACCAAAAGCGCGTACCAGACTGCCTCAAGGCATAAGCGGAGCATGCTTGGTGTCTGCGCGAAACTCCCGGCTTTAGCCATGACTGCCGCACATCTCCATGTGCTATATGAGAAGTTGATCAACCCAATCGCTCGGTAGCCACTTCCGTTGCCCAGTGCCGTTATGAAGTTTCCCATCGTGTTGTCAGCATGAGCCATAGCTATGGTTGTTGGCCCTGAAATATTGTGTGCAACATCCGAGCAAAATTCGTCAAAAGTGTTAAAATTCATATATTTATTCCCAAGTATCTGATTTCTTAGCTGCTCTTGTCCGCCCAGCAGCGCAGACATTAGGCGTGATCGCACAGTAGCGGCGGTAAATCTGCCGGATCCTGTCTTGATGCCAGACAGTTCGACCACGCCGAGCCTGCTTGCGTTGAGCCGGCAGGTTTATGAGCGTGAAATGTTCGGCAACCTGTTTATAGCTCTGACCATCAAGCCTCAGCCGATGGATCATCGGACCAAGCTCCGTTGCCAACCGATCTGCCCTTTCGCGCAAGACTTTGCGGCCGCTTTGGGAAATCTCCGCTTCCCGGCCCGCCTTTGCCGGGTGACGCACGCCAAGCAGAACCCCTCGGCGCCGCGCCGCTTCCAGTGCGGCTTTCGTTCTTGCAGAGATCGCGGCCGCCTCACCTTCAGCGACGGCTGCCATGAGGTGAAGGGTCATCTTGTTTGCGGCCGGCAAGTCACAAGCTTCAATTTCCAGCTTGGGGTCCAGGAGCAAGGTCGAAATGAAGTGAACTGAACGCGCTAGGCGATCGAGCTTTGCGATCAGGAGAACCGCACCGGTTTCGGCTGCCATTTCCATCGCAAGAGCCAGTTGGGGCCGGTCCGACCTCTTACCTGACTCTACCTCAGTGAAGGAGGCGATGATTTCACCCCGCTTAGCTCGCACGTGCATTGTGACAGCACGCTCCTGCGCATCAAGACCGAGGCCGGATCTGCCCTGTTCCTGGGTCGAGACCCGATAGTAAGCGACAAACTGCATCTCAAAACCCCTCAAAACTGCTTATCGGATAATGACAGACGGGCGTCAGTAATTATCCGATAACTATGTTTGTGACTGGTCTGACGATCCGGCCCAAGAGAAAGTCGATTTCAGAAAGGCTAATTGGGCCAAAGAGTGCTTTTTCGGCAACACTTCTATAATAAAATAAGGAGTATCCTAATCTTATAGTTGCCAACAATACAGTTTCGTGAATGCAACCAGCACCCTTAGGGCTCAAAGAATCTGCATCTCGAACTCAGGTTAAGCCGGAGCGATTATCGGCAAAGGGTCTCTGTATATCCCTTCGCAATTTTACGCTTATAGATTTTTGCTGCACAGGCCATTGCGGAACCAATATCTCCGTAGCGGTCTATTCTAGTCGATCCCTTAGAACCTATGCGCCCCCAAGACCGTACAATGATACTCTCACCGAATAGATCATGTTCAACCCGGATTAAATAAAACCGGCGCGCGTTAATAACAGGGTTGATGTAATATAGCGCGTTCATCTTTGATCACATTTCGATGATAATAAAAAGATAAGAGTCTTAAACCTTTGCGCCAGTCCGCGTCCTGCTTAGAATAAGCGAACTCTTTTCACTGGAAATAAGTTCCATGCCACATTCTGAAGCAGCGGTTAAATTTGCAGTCTGCAAGTTCCTGGAAGTAGCGTCAAAGCGCTATGCGGCAACGGGGGTCAAACGCGCAATTTTGGTTAGGGAAGATAATCCAAAATGGCCGCAGACCTGCTATATTGCTGCAGACTTTATCCATAAAAAGAACCGTAAAATCATAACCCACGCGGCATGTGTTCCTCTGCGATATTCCGACAAATACGGCGCCCTTGCAGCAGAGGATCCATACATTGAATGCTTTGGAATGCCTTGCGACAGGTGCCCCCCTTACATCCTGGAAGTGCTTAGCCCTCCGGCTACCGAGATCAGCGCGAAGTGGCGGCACAGGTGCGCCTCGGTACAGTGGCGCTACGAGCTGATTGTGCGGGAAAATGCAGACAATCAACGAGATATTCTGGTTGTTCTAAGCGATTGTAAGGAAACATCTTTGGTTGACTGCGCCCTTAACATCCCGCCTTCGCGGTTCGAGAAAGTGTACGAACAGCTGATCCGAGAGTACCAGATGGCCAACATACCGTCACTCTTTAAGGCTAGTAACGCCTAGTTTCCTTGGCTATCCTCTCGCCTTGCAAGCGGGAGGACTATCCTTTGAAATCATTCATCGCTTTACCCATCTTGTGTGCTCTGTCATCGATCCCTTCAAGCGTCAGTGCACAAGAGCTGAAAATTTCGACATGGAACCTGAACAATTTATCCGGACAGAATAATACCGGGTGCACTGAGAGAGTTCAGAGAGATTATGACGAAATAAAGAAAATCATAAATGCTGTTGATGCCGACGTTTGGCTTTTTCAGGAAGTGGAGAATGTCGGCGCGCTTGCAAGGATAATGAATCCTAGCGCTTGGGACTTTCACATCGAGAGCCGGCCAGACTGGTCCTCAATGCCACCCTGCTTTAATAACGATCGAAATGCAGTGATGCAGCGCGTCGCGATCGCCACTAAAAAAGGCATGGCTGTTGGAAAGAAAGAAGAATTACCTTTCCTTGACACATCCGGCCGCGGGACACTCAGATATGGTGTCGCAGTTAATATTGCCCACAGGGGCCGGACTATTCACATTCTAAACGTGCACCTCAAATCCGGCTGCAGTGAAGAAACTAACGGGGCCGCCTGCGGGACGTTATTTGAGCAGATCCCATACCTGACAAGCTATATAAACGAAATCTCGGATTCGAATGCCCCGCTTATCGTTGGAGGCGACTTCAACAGAAAACTTGCTGAAAGTCACGATGATGCATGGCACTCACTCTCTTACCGTAAATCTGTTGGTCTTACGATTTCGTCCAATAGTGGCCCAAGCAAATGCTCATTAAAGGGGGATGAAAACATTGATTACATTCTGACAAACAAGCATCACCGGGAACTTTATTCTGTAGAGGACGAGTATGAATACTCATTCTCAGGACCTTACGAGAGCTGGCCTTCGGATCATTGTCCTGTGGTCGTAAACTTCTTATCTAAATGAGGTACGCAGTGAATTACATTCACAACATGATACGCAGGGCATCGGCGCGTGTGAATTTATCTCCATTGGCGCTCATTCTGATTATGAGCGGCCTCATAATGAACGCTGCAATTATGACAAGACTTCCCCTGCTGTTCATTGCAGCCCTCATTATCGGCGGCTGGCTCATGTACACTATGCGTGGCGAGCATTAACTCAGAATTTAGCAGCTGTACCAACCGCAGCTTCAATGAGTCTGTAAATGCGGCCCAATTCCGTATATCGGTGGGCCGCTATTTCCTTAGTAAGAGCTTTCTGCCATGCATCCTGCAGCATTGCAGCCTTTGGCGTCCCTCGCGTTGCGATAACGACAGCCTCAGCGAGCTCCTGATCCTCCCGCAAATCTACTTCAGCTGTTTCACTGAGGGCTTTCTTCAGGCGTTTTAATGCCGCCTGCCGGCGCTCGACACCTACAATCCGTTCGGACCATGCACCGCCGAAGGCCACATTCTTGAATACATCATCCCGGCGCATCTAAGCCCTCTTCAACAAACACCAGAACAAAGATAGAACAGTTTCAAGGAAACTAAAAGAGTTCTGCAAGATGAACCGCCCACTCACCACGCTCTACATAGACATGAACTCGTTCTTTAGCTCTGTAGAACAGCACTTTAACCCCGAACTGAGAGGACGGCCTGTTGGTATCACGGCCGTTGAGGGGTCCACTGCCGGTGCGCTGGTCGCAGCGAGCTACGAAGCAAAAGCCTATGGCATCAAGACAGGCACTTTGGTCAGCGACGCCAAACGCCTCTGCCCAGACATCATCCTGCTTCCTTCGCGCCACAAACTTTACGTTCGGATGAACCTCCGCATTGCCTCGGTCCTGGATGAGATCTGCGAACTGGAGCGCGTGAGAAGTGTTGATGAGTTCCAGTTACGCCTGCCGGCGCCGACAGAGAATGTGAATGAGGCCTATGCGCTTGTGCAGCGCCTTAAAGAGGCCGTCTATGGACAAATCGGCGCAAGCCTTAGGTTCTCCGCGGGCCTGGGGAGCAACCACCTCCTCGCTAAGATTGCCGGGAAATTGGAAAAGCCTGATGGCTGCAAGCACCTCTGGGCGCGCAATATGCCTGATGCGGTTGCTCATCTTAAGCCCGATGATCTTCCGGGCATATCGACAGGCACGATGCGCAAGCTTGCAGCGTCAGGCATTACTTCAATTTCCCAGCTCTACCATATGGACCCGCGCCATGCCCGCGCTGTCTGGGGCTCGATCGAAGGAGAACGCTTTGTGCGCGCCCTCCAGGGCGAACAAGTGGAGCTTCCTAAAACTGAGCGCGGCGGCTATGGCAGCTCAAAGGTGCTTTCCCCAGACTTCAGGGCACCCAAAGAGGCCTATCTGGTGGGGCGTTGGCTGGTGGAGAAGGCGACAGGACGGCTCAGGGGAGATGGCCGTGTAGCCTCTGAATTCAGCCTCTCCATGAGGTTTTTGGATGGCTCATCTTGGGGAAGATCCATCCGCTGCGAGGCAAGTCAGGCAACGCATGACATGCTCACCCACCATAAGGCTCTCTGGCGGCTCGCGTGGCCATTTGTGCGCGGCCGGAAGCTTGCCAGCATCAGCGTCAACCTGAGCAAGGTAGGCATGATCGAGGACCGTACAGGTGACTTGCTCAGGCCACTGAAGCCTGCAGAACGAACAAAGGCTGAGATCGTGTCGGCCGCTCTGGACCAGATCAATATGCGGTTCGGCCCGGACACGATTTCTGTAGGGGTTAATCGTCCGCACTATGGTTTCTTCGAGAGAGGCTGAATTAGCGGCAGGATGATAACCTGCCGCAAAATGCCTTAGGCAAATATAGCAACTTCCCTTTTATGGGTCTTGTAAAGTTCAAAAAGCAAGGCCTCCCAATACTCCATATCTTTAACAGAGTGGCTTAAAGACGAGCCGCCAGATAGGAATTGCCCATAGTATTCTCGTAAACCTTCTTCATCCATCTTAGCTTTCAAATGAATAATCCTATTCGACAGATCTCCAGATATTTTGACTTCCACTTCTGGTCTGTCAC
Source organism: Falsigemmobacter faecalis (assembly GCF_003863335.1). GTDB lineage: Bacteria > Pseudomonadota > Alphaproteobacteria > Rhodobacterales > Rhodobacteraceae > Wagnerdoeblera > Wagnerdoeblera faecalis. Next base: position 85,423 of record NZ_RRAZ01000013.1, read on the forward strand.
CTAAAAGGCAGGCGACTTTCATTCCCTTGCAATATTACAAATGGATTATCGTAAGGCGGCTACTTCTTTCAGTATTTTCAAAGCCGTTTCGACAGACCAACCAACAGTTAGGGAAGTTCCGGTGTTTTCAGGCGAAGCAAAGCCATTGGCATAGGCAACGCTTACAGCAAGATCATTGTAAGTGACTTCCGGGGGCATCATGCCCAAAAGTTCCGAAAATACGGGTTTTTTCAGCGACATGATCCATGCCCCCTCGAACTGACCAGCAAGCTCCGGCGGTAGCTCATGCGCGAGGTTCATCATTGCCGCCGCGTCGTGTGTGAGAGGTTCATCAGATACGACCACCTGAGCAGTCAGCGCTCCAACGTCAGACCACTCCTCAGTGACCAAAGGCTGACCTTCAACCACTTTGGCGGCGGGCTGAGTGAACCATGTGCAGATCAGGCGAGCTTCATCAGGGGCATGTTGCCACCCTTCGTCCGCCGCCGCTGTCATTTCCGTAACAGGAGACCCTATCGTTTTGCCCAGACGCTCACAGTCATAGCGCACCGCATCCGCTGCGTCCGCAACCGAGAAGGTGGAGGCTATCAGACCAACGCAGGTGAGATAGGAGAGGCAGATGTTACGGGTCATGAGCTGTCCTGACACTAGTGCTTGAAATCCAGATTAGACGCGCGGGAAAACAAAGTCCTTGGTGCCACAGGGTTTTTTCAAACGCTCTGACAACGCGCCCCCGCTTCTTTCAACGATAGAATTTTTCCCATTTTTAAATTTATGGAGGTTCCTTTTGATAGGTCGAGCAAAAGGAGATTTTATTTAATAAAAACAGTGATTTAGCGCGGTTGTTGGGTCTTTTTTTATTGATCGGGGGGCGTAGAAAAGCTAATCTGAGTGCATGGCAGCTATAGGCCGCCGCAACAGCACAGGAGCTGAAAATGAACACGGTAGTCGCTTTTCCTTCCTTCGATTTTCCCGCAACCTCTGAGATCATCGATCTCTCCAAACTCTACCTCTCACCGCTCAACCCGCGCCAGAACCACGACGCGGAGAGCATCGAGCTTCTGGCTGAAAGCCTCGTATCTTGCGGCCTGATGCAGAACCTCGGCGGCGTGAAAGACGAGGAAGGGAAAGTGGCTATTGTGTTCGGTGGCCGCAGGCTTGCTGCATTGCAGATCGCGGTGCGCCAGCGGGCGGACCTCGGCCAAGTTCCGGTTATGATCGCGCCGGACGAGGAAACCGCGCTCCTTTGGGGGGTTGCTGAAAACGTGGCCCGAGAGGACATGTCACCCCATCAGGAGATCACGGCTTATGGCCGGATGCGCGAGAAAGGTGCCAGCGTCACGGAGATTGCCAGCGCCTTCGCAGTCACCGAGCAGCACGTCTACCGCCGCCTCAAACTTGCCTCATTGCATCCGCTGGTCCTTGAGGCTTTGCGCGAGACAAAGATCAACCTATCGCAAGCTGAAGCCTTCACCATCAGCGACGATGAAACGAAGATCGCAGACGCACTGCAACATGCCATAAATCACCGAACGAGCGCGGAAACGATCCGACGCTGGTTGGCTGATGAAAGCGTCACACATACGAACCGTAAGGCTCGATTTGTAGGCATCGATGCCTATGAGGCAGCGGGCGGAAAGATCACAAAGGATCTCTTTGGCGAAGAAATCTACCTCAACGATGCCGTGCTGCTGGGCGAACTCTTTGCCGCAAAGCTCGAAGCTGCGGCGAAGGAGCAGGAGAGCGAGTGGGCATGGGTGGAAGTCTGCGAGGAAAGCAGCTTCCGCAGCTGGGAAAACGGCTACACGCAGATCATGGGCACTCAGGTTGAGCTTTCAGACGAACAGGGGAGCCGCCTTGAGGAACTGCGGGAAACGGAAGACCGCTCAGAAGCAGAAGAAGCAGAGCTTGATGCCCTGATCGCCCTGCGGCGGCAGCGCATCTACAGCCCCGCTGAAAGGGCGCTGGCAGGCGTTGTGGCTTTGGTAGATTGGCAAGGCAACCTCAGCTTAGACGGGCCGTATGTCCGGCCCCAAGATGCAGAGCAGGCGCTTGAAGCAGGCTTTATCAGACACCTCAGCGCGGCTACCGAGGCAAAGGCAAAACCCAAGTCGCAGTTCTCGGCAGCGGTGAAGGATGATCTAAAAGCGATCAAGCTCCACGCTTTTCAGTCCGCGCTGTGCGCTAACCCCAAACTGGCAGTGTCGATCATAGCTTTCAGCCTCTCAGGTGCAGCAGGCGGTCAGGGGTTGTTGGGGATGCGTATTGAGCCTCCAAAGAATGTACCGAGCGATGCCGAAGGTCTTGCGGTCAATCCTGTTTTGGTAGGCGACAGGCAGCGGCCCTTCATGGCAGACGATCTGAAACTTACCTTTGCAGAGTTCTGCCAAAAGCCTGAAAGCGAAATCATTGAGGCGCTGGTGGCCGGAGCAGTCCGCACGATCCACACCAATTTCGGGCTGTCAGGCGGTCGCATCGGCACGGAGTTCTACGACAGCATTACGAAGGCAATGGACGTTGACACGCGCTCGATCTGGACCCCCACGAAAGCGGCTTTCTGGGGCAGGATGCCCGCCAGCTACATTGACGAGCAGTTTGCGCTTCTTACCGGCTACGGTATGGCCACAAAGGAGTTTTCAGCCTTCTCCAACCAGAAGAAGGGCGGGAAAGCCGAAACCATGGAACGGCTTTTCACTGATGCTGCTTACCGTGCGGCACTGAATCTGAGTGCAGACCAAGAGGAAGCGATTGCCGCGTGGATGCCGGAGGAAGATGCCTGAACATGGCCTGAAATCACGACAAAGCCGAGGGATAACCCCTCGGCTTATTAGTTTAAGATCATTCAATAAGTTGTTGATATGATTGTTTTTTGTTGATTTTTTAATCGCAGAATCATATCATTATAGCGTCAGCTAGAGGCTGACCTGACAGGCACAGGAGCCAGCTATGAACAATCACCACGCCATGTTTCTGTACAATGAACAGCGCCGACACGAAGCGGCATTGTCCTCATGGGTGAACCAAGTCTGCTCGTGCCGCGATCTGAGCATGGCGCTCAGACTGGCCCGACATGCCCCCTCAGCAGGCGCGGTTCTGTCGGGTATGAGACACCTCACCAATGATCCACAAAGCCGTGCTGTCCAGCAGATTGATGCGTTTCTGACCCAAAAGTTGAAGAAGTCAGACGCAGAACAGAAATACGATCTGCTCCGACTTGCGAAGGGGATGCCTCAGTTCCGAAACCTCACGGCATGGGTGGTCGAAGAAACACGCCGATGCACCTCCAGTTCTAAGCATCAGGCTGGCTGATGCGGCGGATTCAGGGAGTAGTCGAGCAACGCTTGTGCGAAAACACCCTTCAGGCAGTTCCTGCGCCATTTCAGCGTTTGCTTGCAGTCGGTGGGGGAGAGCAAACCCAGAATATCGAGAGGACAGTCCACATGCTCCGGGCACTCAGCCTCATGGTGGATAATCGAAGCGATCGACTCTGGGGAGGGTCCGGAATACCGCATTTCTACCATCATGGCCGTGACAGCAAAATCCTTGGTGCCTTTTCTGGCAGCTTCCACAGCTACGTAGCAGACTCCTGCAAGATCCTCTGACTCAGGGGCTTCTGGCACGAAAACCGCCGTTTCAAGAAACTTGCACGTCAGATCCCGTGCACAAAGGAATTGCCCAAGGGATTTAAGACCCAATCTGGCCAAGGTCCCAGGGTCACTACAATCCAGCGGCATAAGTCCCTCCGTATCAGTGTGTTAGACGGACTTCGGGATACACTCGCCTCAAGAAAAAATGAAGAAAATCCAACAAAGGTAGCCAAATGACGACAAACCATTATCTATACGAAAGTATGAAAAGTATACACGGCGGGCACGATGAATTTCACAATGACTGAGAGAGCGGTCGAAAAACGCTTTCCAAACTTTGACTTATGGGATCGCAGGGTCAGAAAACTCGGTTCCCACGGCTATACAATTACAATAAATATCCAAGTTCCGGACGCCGATCTGATCTACTCAACTTACAATCCTACTTGGCTAGAATACTACAAATTGAACGTTTTTGTTCTGCGTGATCCGGTCTTTCACTGGGGACTGTTGGGTGAAGGCGCGACCAGATGGTCAGAGATCAACCTTGGTGAGCTTGTAAACAGCCCTTACACCAACCGTGTCTTCGAAATGGCCAGAGAGTTCGGCATGAACTACGGGGGCGTTGCAACGGCTCGGTCCACCTATGGTTACAAAGGAAGGTGCTATCTCTCCGTCGCCCGGCATGACCGCGAACTAACGGATGTTGAGCTTCAGGAACTGTCCGATCTTCTTGCCGAAGCCATTGCAGGATACCGAGACACCAGAGGCATGGGCAGTACGGAGATTGAGGTCGTGCAGTTGCTGGCCGATGGCTATACGCAGGAAGAAATCGCACAGATACTCGGACTGTCGAGGGCAGGTGTTCGTAAGCGCATCGAACGCGCACGGATCGCAATGAATGCCACGAACTCTCTGCACATGATTGCCATCGCTGTTGAGCGCCGCCTGGTCCGCGTTTCGGGGTAAAATGAGCAGAAGCCTTTGGCTTACACTCGATTAAAATCAGGACCATTCTCCAGTTAGATTATTGATTTCTATGTATTTTTTCCGTTGATTTCATTCAACGGAATGATAAGTTGTTGCAGCACGCCTATAGGGCGTCAGACACGGCACAGGAGCCAGATATGACAACCCCTTTCAACACCCGCAGTGACCTTGCAGCCCATCCGGAGTTTTCCCATCTCAGTCTGGATAGCTCAGGCATCCCTTGCGTTTGGCTGAATACCTATGAGTGCGACAATGGCCACGAGCCGGAAAGCTGGTCAGAGGCATGATCATGCTGCTGCGACGACGAATGCCCCCTGTGCGGCAAAGACATGTCGCCTGTCAGCACTTGGATAGGCCCCGAAAGCGGGGATGGGCGGGATTTGTGGGAAGACCTGCCTGACGTGCCGGAGCAGGCAGAGGACGTTGGTAAAGAGGAGGATGGTATGAAGATCGACCGACACCTGAATGCAGCGAACGGACTGACTATTGCGCCTCGGAAGCCCCAGGCGTGGCATGATGTGGTCGAGGAAATCATGGTTGAGACCCGTGGCCTTGACGATAACGCCCGCCGCGCCGCCCGCGCGTTGCGCACGATCTACCCCGAATACGACGACGACACGGCCAAGACCGGTATCATGGACTGCCTTGCGGACATTCGGCACCTCTGCGATCTGATGGGCTGGTCATTCGCTGATTTGGATAAGGACGCCCACTACAACTACAGCACGGAAGTTTCGGACTTTGGGGTGGCCGAGCACGCCAAGCTGCGAAGCGCAGTAGAAGCCGAATTGAACTGAAAACCAGGGCGCGAAAGCGCCCTTACTTATTGGAAGGCAGCCCGAGCTGCTTCCTTTCGCTCGGTGTCAGCTCTCGGCCGGTGTTGGTCAGATACTTGCCGGTATTCAGAAAGGCCTGCTGCGCATGGGCCCTACGGTTCTCAACCGTGGTAGGATCAGCAGCGGCTGCCGCGCTCAGGCGTGCAGCGTAATCGGCTCTATAGGCTTCGCGGCGGGCCATATAAGCTTCCACTCTTACGTGGTGCGTTTCAGACGTCCAGCGATTTATGATCATGTACAGTAGTTTCCGGACGAGAGTGATCGGTCGCGCAAAGCGAATGGTCACCCAGCACTTCGATCACGCGGCAATCGGCAATCTTGCCGCCTGCACATTGCAGGACCATGCGCTCGAGTTCGGCTTTCAGCGCGGTCAGGCGCGCAAGGCGGCTTTCGACTTCGACCAGTTGCGACCTTGCGATGGCATCTGCGGCGGCGCAGGACTGATCCGGCTTATCCGACAGGCTCAAAAGATCTCGGATCGCTTCTAGCGTGAAGCCAAGATCGCGCGCATGCCGGATGAACGCCAGACGCTCCATCGCCTTGCGGCCATAGAGTCTCTGGTTGCCCGAACTGCGTTCAGCTTCGGGCAGGAGGCCGATCTGCTCGTAGTAGCGGATCGTCGGAACCTTCACCCCAGCGGCCTCGCCCAGTTTTCCGATGGTCAGCATCAGATTCCCCTTGAAGCTATAGTTGCTAGAGACATTAGGTTGCTGATTCGATAAAAGCAACTGCCCGCTCAGCGGCAGGAGGAATGACGATGTCAGAAGCTGTACGCGAAACATCCTGTGACTGGACGGTAACGGGCATGGACTGCGGTTCCTGCGCGACCAAGATCAAGGATGCGGTGGCGCGCCTGCCGGGGGTGAGCGGCGTCGAGGTCGGGATCATGACAGAACGCCTGCGGCTGACGCTGGATGAGGCGCAGACCGGGCGGGACAAGATCGAAAAGACCGTCCGTGCGCTTGGCTATGAGATTGCGCCGCGCGCTGCCGGTGCGAAGAAGGATTTTGTGCTGCCCGGCACCCATGACGGGCACGACCATGACCATGCGGCACATGAGGGCCACGATCACGCCGGGCACGACCACGGCCCGAAGGCGGCCGCCGCAAAGCGCGACGAAAGCGGTCACGGCAGCCCCGGCCATGTCCACGACGACCCCGCCGACCGCGGCAAGCGCTGGTATCAGACGGCCAAGGGCAAGCTGGTAATCTTCACAGCGCTTCTGTTGGGTGCGGCTTGGATCATCGAGTATCTGGCGCCCGAGATCGGCAAATGGGCCTTCGTCGCGGCCTGTCTGATCGGCGTGGCCCCGGTGGCGCAGCGTGCCTTTGCGGCTTTGCGCATGGGGCAGCCCTTCACCATCGAAAGCCTGATGACCATAGCCGCCATCGGCGCGCTGTTCATCGACGCTGCGGAAGAGGCGGCGCTGGTCGTCTTCCTGTTCGCCGTGGGCGAGGTGCTGGAGGGCGTCGCGGCGGGTAAGGCGCGCGACGGGATCCGGGCCTTGGCGAACCTTGTCCCGAAGACCGCACAACTGGTCACCGGCGACACCACCCGTGAGGTGCCCGCCGCAAGCCTGACCATCGGCCAGACCGTGCTTGTTCGCCCCGGCGACCGGATTCCAGCCGATGGCGAGATCGTGGATGGCTCCTCGGGCGTGGACGAAAGCCCGGTTACCGGCGAAAGCGTGCCCAAGACGCGCGGGCCGGGGGATGCGGTCTTTGCTGGCGCAATCAACACCGAGGCCGCGCTCCGGGTAAAGGTCACCAAGGGCGCGGAAGACAACACCATCGCCCGCATCATCCGCCTTGTCGAAGAGGCCGAAGAGGCCCGCGCGCCGACCGAACGTTTCATCGATCGGTTCAGCCGCTGGTATATGCCCGCCATTGTCGCCGTAGCGGCTTTGGTGGTGTTGGTGCCGCCGCTGGCGTTCGGTCAGCCTTGGGACACTTGGGTTTATCGCGGCCTTGCCTTGCTCCTGATCGGCTGCCCTTGCGCGCTGGTCATCTCAGTCCCCGCCTCCATCGCTTCGGCCATGTCCACCGGGGCGCGGCGCGGGCTCTTGATGAAGGGTGGCGCCGTGATCGAGGCTGCGGCGAAGGTCGATGTCGTGACCTTCGACAAGACCGGGACTCTGACGCATGGCCGCCCGCAAGTGACGGATCTTGTGCTGTTCGGGGCCACCACGGAAGCCGAGCTTCTGGCCGTTGCGGCAGGGGTCGAAATGGGGTCGAGCCACCCGCTCGCCATCGCCATCCTGAACAAGGCCAAAGACGCAGGCGTGACCGCGCTGCCATCGCAGGATGCCAAGGCGCTGATGGGCAAAGGGGTTGTCGCGACCGTGGGCGGCGTGCCCGCATGGGTAGCCTCTCCGCGATACGCGATGGAGCATGGCGGGCTCGATGGCCTTGGTCTGCGGCAGGCGACGATTTTCGAAGAGGATGGTAAGACCGCGGTCGCCGTGTTCCGCGAAAAAAACCTGCTTGGCCTGATCGCCATGCGGGACGAGCCGCGGGCGGATGCCAAAGACGCGGTGCGCCAGTTGACGGCGATGGGGGTGACATCGGTGATCCTGACCGGGGACAACCCGCGAACGGCTGCCGCCATCGCCGGAAGCCTCGGGCTGAAGTTCGAAGCCGACATGATGCCCGAGGACAAGCTTGCCTACATCCGCGAGATCGGCTCCAAAGGCGGCGTCATGATGATCGGCGACGGTATCAACGACGCCCCCGCGCTGAAACAGGCGAGTGTCGGCGTGGCGATGGGATCGGGCACCGATGTGGCGCTGGAAACCGCCGATGCGGCGATCCTGCGCGACCGTGTCACCGACATTCCAGCCACGATCCGGCTGTCGCGCGCGGCAATGGCCAATATCCGCCAGAACGTTACCATCGCGCTTGGCCTGAAGGCGGTGTTCCTGGTGACCTCGGTCTTCGGCCTGACCGGCCTCTGGATCGCAATTCTGGCCGATACCGGTGCAACCGTGCTGGTGACGCTGAACGCGCTGCGCCTGCTGCGGTTCAATCCGGAACGGGAGGCGTAAGGCAATGATCTCAGGCTTCGGCTGGGCCACGCTGGCCCTTCTATTCGGCTATCTGGCGCTGTTTTTCTGGGGCAGCGCGCTGGCCGCACAAGCGGCGGGGCGTCCAGTCTGGCTCTTTGCGCGTGCCACCGGGCGCGACCGGCTGGCCGCCATGGGGTTCCGCGTGGCCTTTGCCCTGGCGTTCTTTGGGCCGCTTCTTTGGCTCGCCGTGCCTATGCTGCACAAGATCGATCCGCTTTGGACCGAGGGGCGCGGCGTCCTCCTTGGTCTGATCGGGGTCTTTGTCGCAGGGCTCGGCGCGATGGTGGCCTTTGCCGCGCAGATGTCGATGGGATCATCCTGGCGCGTCGGCGTGGTGGGCGGCGAGACGGGCGATCTGGTCTCGGGCGGGCTTTACCGCTTCAGCCGCAACCCAACCTTTGTGGGACAGGCGGCGCTGCTGACGGGTGTTGCCATGGCGGTTCCAGCAATCCCGACGATCCTGGCCCCGCTCATGTTCCTCTGGTCGGCCAGCACGCAAGTCCGGTCAGAGGAGGCTGCCCTACGCGCGTCAATCGGGCCGGACTACGACCAATACACCGCATCGGTTCCCCGCTGGATCGGCATGAAGGGCAAGACTGTTCAATGACCAAGGCGATGCTTATTTCCCTGATCGCTGCCGCAGTGTTGGCAGACCAATTGACCAAGGCGGCGGCGCTGTCGCTGCTATCGCAGGGGACTGCGGTCCCGGTCCTGCCGGGTTTCAACTTTTCCCTCGGGTTCAATACCGGCGCGAGCTTTGGCATGATGGGCGGGTTCATGGCGGGTAAGCCCCTCCTGATGGCGGGGCTGACGGGCGCGCTGACCATCGCCTTCGCCGTCATGGCATTCCGGGCGCAACATGCTTTAGAAAGGGCAGGCTTTGCATTGGTCGTGGGCGGGGCGCTTGGCAACATCATCGACCGGCTTCGGCAGGGTGCCGTGACTGATTTCCTTGATTTCTATTGGCGTGACTGGCACTGGCCTACGTTCAACGTTGCCGATATCTGCATCACCTTGGGCGCGGTCCTGATCCTTCTCGCCTCGCTTCACCTTCGCCGCCGCAAGGAGCCGGTTCTTGACCAAAGCTGATCCGCAATCCATGTCGCGCGACGACCTTACCTTGACTGCGGCCTTCTTGATCGCTCTGGCGGCCACGCTTGGTGCGCTCTTCATCGGTGAGGTGCTGGGCCAGATGCCCTGCACGCTCTGTTGGTATCAGCGCATCGCCATGTTCCCCTTGGTGCCGATCCTTGGCCTGTCGCTCTGGCAGGGCGACGGCATGGCGCGCGCCTATGGCTTGCCGTTGGCCCTCTCCGGGCTGGCGCTGGCGGCCTGGCATTCGGGGCTTTACGCAGGGTTTTTGCCCGCACCGATCGTGCCATGCACTGAAAATGGCCCCTCCTGCACCGGTGAGGCGCAGATGATCCTTGGCCTGCCGATCCCCTATCTCTCAACGGTCGCCTTTGCGGCGATCCTTGCCTGTCTCATCCTGCCGAAAGGACACCGCACATGAACCGCCGCACCCTTATCCTTGGAGCCTCCGCACTTGGTGTTGCTGCCTTCGCGGGTGGCGCCTTCGTGCAGAAGCAGCGCCGCGACGCCGAGGCAGAAGCGGCGACCGCCGCCACGCCAACCGAGGATCAGGTCCTCTTGGTCCGTGACTACTCCCCTAGGTTCGGCCCCGCCGATGCCCCCGTCACACTGGTTGAATTCTTCGATCCCTCCTGCGAGGCCTGCCGTGCATACCACCCCGTGGTGCAGGAAATCCGGCGGCAGTTTCCCACACAGGTCCGCGTCGTGCTGCGCTACACCGTCTTTCACGAAGGCTCGGACGAGGCGGTGCGGATACTCGAGGCCGCCCGGATGCAGGACAAGTTCGAGCCGGTGCTGGACGCGCTTCTGGAACAACAGCCCGGCTGGGCCGTTCATGGCTCGCCCGAGATGGATGTCGCCTGGGAAATCGCCGGAGCCGCAGGTCTCGATCTGGAGAAGGCGGAAACCGACCAGTTCTTTCCGGGGATCACGGGCATCCTGAACCAGGATGCAGCCGATGTCGAAGCCTTGGCCATTCGCCAGACGCCGACTTTCTTCCTGAACGGCAAGCGGCTGGAGAACTTCAGCGCCGACAGCCTGATTGCCGATGTGCGGTTCGCGGTCGAGAATAGCTGACGCCTCGTCTCTCTTTCGTCGGGCCGCAAGACTAGTGCAGACGCTTGCCTGACTATCCTCCGCAACATGAATGGTCCGCCTGAACTGGCGGGCATGCCACGTCGCCATATGAACAAAAGACGCAGCAATCGCCCGTTTTCGGTCGAAGTCTGGCACTGCAGTTGGCGCAGACGTGAACGAACTGGCAAGCGTCTACTGGCATTTGTTCCAATGAGCGGTGCCCGCAGTCCGGGCAAGTCAGTGTCGAATGGAGAATGGGTTGACCGGCCACGTTGATCACCCCGTAACGCGCGCCGGGTAGCCCGCATCAGTCGACGCAGTTGCAATGGCGTGTGCACTGGTCGCTGCGGTGTCGAAGACGACCTTGGCGGTGCGCGCCTCAAAATCGATCTCGACAGAGCGGACACCTGTGACACCCTCCATCGCGCTCTTGACCGTCACGGGGCAAAGCGCGCAGGTCATGTTGTCGATCACGAAGGACATCGTTGCTCCAGCCTGCGCTCAGGATCTGTTGGCGAAGGCAGAAAATAGGGCCAGTGTCCGTTCGCTGACATGGTGCTCGATGCCTTCGGCATCGCGTTCCGCCGTCTCGAGATCAAGACCCAGGCTCAGCAGGAAGCGCAGAACGATCTCGTGCCGCCGCCGACATTCCTTGGCCAGCGCGCGGCCCGCCTCTGTCAGAAAGACCGACCGATACTTCGCGCGGGTGATCAGCCCCTCCCGCGCCAAACGGTCGAGGGTCTTGCTTACAGTCGGCACTTTCACGCCAAGCCGGGCGGCGATGTCCACCGGGCGCGCCTCGCCCTGTTCGTGGATCAACTCGGCGATCAGTTCGACATAGTCCTCGGCCAATTCATTACGCCGGGCTTCGCGCACACACTGAAACGCCCCGGCGCGCAGATCCGCAGGCCGGTCATCCGAGGTGGCTTGGGGTGCAGGATCGAACTCTGTCATCCGTTCAGTGTCGCACGGGATGGATTGACAAGTAAAGGAGCGGCGCAGATTGTTAGCCTTGTCTAACTTTATGCGCCGCGACTTGTCGGGCGTGATCAAGCCGGGAGTGCCAAGAGCCATGACGACCAATGCCTGGCGGCAGGAAAGCGAGACTCCCTCCCTTTCTGAAGTCTTCCGCACCATCGCGGTCGGCAACGGTGGCACCAGCCGGTTCCGCCGGTTCCTCGCCTTCATCGGCCCCGGCTATCTGGTGGCGGTGGGCTACATGGACCCCGGCAACTGGGCGACCTCGCTCGCTGGTGGGGCGGCATTCGGTTACACGCTCTTGTTCGTCGCGCTTCTGTCGAACATCATGGCGATCCTCCTGCAGTCTCTCTGCGCGCGGCTGGCTGTCGCCTCGGGCCGCGATCTGGCGCAGGCCTGCCGCGATGCTTTCCCGAAATGGATGTCCGTCCCGCTCTGGATCTTTGCCGAACTGGCCATCATCGCCACAGACCTGGCCGAGGTGATCGGCACGGCCATCGGCCTCAACCTGCTCTTCGGCATCCCGCTCGAGATCGGCATCTTCATCACAGCCGCCGACGTGTTCCTGATCCTGTGGCTGCAGAACAAGGGGTTCCGCTGGATCGAGGCGCTGATCATCTCGCTGATGGCGCTGATCGCGGCCTGTTTTGTCGTGTTGATTGCTCAGGCCGACCCAGTCTGGGGCGAGGTCATCGCAGGCTTTGCCCCAAGCCGCGAGATTTTCAACAACCCGACGATGCTCTACCTCGCTCTTGGCATTATCGGGGCGACGGTAATGCCGCATAACCTATACCTGCATTCGGGGATCGTGCAGACTCGCGCCTTCGGGCTTGATCTGCCCTCGAAGCGCGAGGCGCTGAGGTTGGCGACTTGGGACAGCACCATCGCACTGATGTTCGCGCTGACGATCAATGCATCGATCCTGATCCTGTCCGCTGCTGCCTTCTACACCGTGGGGCAAAACGATGTAGCCGAAATTGACAAGGCGCATCTGTTGCTGGAGCCCTTGCTCGGCTCGTCGCTCGCGCCGGTCCTGTTCGGTGTGGCACTCCTCTGCGCGGGGCTGAACTCTACTGTCACCGCCACCATGGCCGGACAGATCGTGATGGAAGGTTTCATCAACCTGCGCATCGCCCCTTGGGCGCGGCGGCTGATCACCCGAGGCCTTGCCATCATCCCGGCGATCTTCGTGATCCTGCTCTACGGCAGCGGAGGCGTGGGGGAGCTTTTGATCCTGAGCCAGGTGGTGCTGTCGTTCCAGCTTCCCTTTGCCATCGTTCCCTTGGTGATGTTCACCGCCAGCCGCGCCAAGATGGGCGAACTGGTAGCCCCCCGTTGGCTGACCGGCCTTTGCTGGCTGATCGCCGCCGTCATCATCGTGCTGAACGTGAACCTGCTATCGACCGTTCTGCTGAGCTGACCTCAGCCACTTCCATTCGGATACGGAAGGTGAAACCAGTCACGGCGTCCTGCTTGAAGTCCAAGGGTGTGGCCCTGCAGCGAAATCAGATCAGCAGCACCTGAGTGCCAACCTGCGCCAAATCATAGAGTTCAATGACATGCTCATTGTAGAGACCGATGCAGCCATTCGATGATCTGCGACCGATCTTGCGGGTATCATGGGTGCCGTGGATCAAATAGGCAGGCCATGAAAGATACATTCCGCGGACACCAAGCGGGTTGTCCTTGGATCCGCCTTCGACCATCTTCGGCCAATCCGGGTTGCGCTCGAGCATGGACGCGGTCGGACGCCACGGCGGGTTCACGGCTTTGCGGACAATTTCGGTGCGCCCAAGCCGTGTCAGTTCCTCGGACAGAGGGACTGAAGACGGATAGAGCCGGTAGACCGACTGATCCTCTGACCAATAATGCAGTGCGCGTGACTTGGTGTCCGCCAGAATCGCACCGCCCCTAGTATTCTCAAAGTAGTCTTGCCATTGAGGCATCCGGAAGCTGGACACGTTGTTCCGCACGCTGCCGGATACAGGAGCCTGAAACTCGGTCGTGCCGTCCTGCGCCAAGGCTGGTAGGGCCGCAAGACCCGCCATCCCGACTGCTCCGCCCATCAAAGCCCGTCGCCCGATCCGTTCCTCGGCCATGGATCACTCCTTCACCTACGTTTCGGAATGGGCAGTATCGTCCTCTTGCCTCCGGGACAAATCAAAGAGCCGTCAACAGAGCACGGTTTGGGCCGAAAGCGCTACAATCACTGCGCCGTTCTTCTTGCGAGGTTTCTGATGGGCCCATGGAAGTCGACCAACAGGTCTCGACACTCTGACATTGCCGTGATCCGGCAACGCATGCCTTGCATCTCAAGTAGCTAGAGCAATTAGCCCTCGCCACTCAAGACGGGGGCTTTCGCAGGATTGATCACTTCAGACGCTCATCCCTTTTCCGGCAGAAAACTGCTTCAAGGTCTGCCCAGTTTGGGCAAGGCCCTGGCCGCTGGCGTCATACTTGTCCTGGCCTTGCCGCCGTATTCGATCCTGCCCTTTGCGCTGATCGCCTTCGCTGTGCTGGCAATTATGTTGCATGGCACGCCGTGGCCTGTCGCGTTTCGAATCGGATATCTGTTTGGCTTAGGCCAGTTCGTGCCCGGGCTTTTCTTGATCACCGAAAGTTTTCAGGTCGAGGCAGATCGGTTCGGATGGTTGGCTTTGCCAGCCGTGTTCGGCCTTGCAGCTCTGCTGGCAGTGTTTCCGGCTTTTGCCTGTGCCCTTGCCGCCCGCATGGCGCGCGCCGGATTGCCGCTCTCGCTTTCGCTTGCGACAGGCTGGACCGGCCTTGAATGGCTGCGGGGGCATGTTCTGACGGGGTTTCCTTGGAACCTTGCTGCCTACACGCTCGCCGATTGGTTGCCTTTCGCGCAGATGGCCTCCCTGGTCGGCAGCTATGGGCTGGGGTTCCTCTTGGTGCTTTGTTCAGCACTGGCAGGGCTGGCTTTCCGCGCGCACGACCGCAGATTGCAGGTCATCAAGTTGGCCAGCGCCGCCGCGATTGCAGTCACCGTCGTTGGTTTCGGTTTTGCGCGCCTGACCTTGTCCGATCCCCCGTCGGAGCGCGGCGCTCAAATCCGCGTCGTGCAACCGAACATTGCGCAAAGCGCCAAGTGGGATGAAGGATCCCGGAAAGCCAACATCCTGCAGCTTCTGGCTCTTTCTGCGCGCCCGGGCGACTACGATATCCTGCTTTGGCCCGAAACAGCTTGGCCGGGGTTTTTTGCCGAAGACACCGGGGCCCGCGTCATGCTTGGCTGGCTTTTGCCAGATACCACGGTCTTGTTGGCGGGCAGTCCCGAGCGGGAAGTTACACCCACCGGAACGGTGTACCGAAACTCTGTGCTCGCCGTGGCGCCTGACGGCTCTGTCCTGACGCGCTACGCCAAGCATCACCTTGTTCCCTTCGGTGAATACGTGCCGTGGCGCAGTGTTTTGCCATTCCAGCGTCTCGTCGAATCCCTCGGGGATTTTTCGCCCGGTCCGGGACCCCGCACCATCGCAATCGGCCCTCATCCTTACGCTGGCATCGCGATCTGCTACGAGATCATCTTTCCCGGGCATGTGGTCGATGATGCCATTCGACCGGACTGGATATTCAATGCAACCAACGACGCTTGGTTCGGTGCTTCCATTGGTCCAAAACAACATCTTGCATCAGCCCGGATGCGGGCCATCGAAGAGGGGCTACCTCTCGTGCGGGCCGCAAATACGGGAATCTCGGCGGTGGTCGATGCCTACGGCGAGACACTAGCGATGCTGGACATCGAGACTTCTGGCGTAATCGACGTGCGCTTACCGAGATCCCTGCCACCGACCCCGTACGCCCGTCTTGGCGACTGGTCCGTGCTTCTTCTTATACTTGTCTCTTGGGGGGTTTTCGCCTTCTGGGGTTGGCGGAAAAAGACTATCCTGAAAGGACAACGTACATGATCGGACCAATTTTTGGGATCGTCGGATTCCTGTGTGGCTACTATGTCGCCCGACAGCGCGGCGGAAAGACGCTGGACCGCCTGCAATATGGCGCAGGCTTCGCCATCGCTTTCGGGCTGTTTGGCACCCTCCTTGGCATTGCCCTCGCCCGGTTTCTTGGGGCTGCCTGATCGGCGAAACCTCGCCGGTGCTGCACTCCTCACCTTTTTGTCGGTTGAACCTCTAGTTGCTCGAGGTTCTAGACCGCACGCTGTTCTCATCGCCTGGACTGTTCATGCGTCTTCGTTCTCTTCAGATCATCCTTTGGGTCGCCGCGACTGCGGCGGTCGTCGCTTTTGCGGCGGCGCGGTGGTGGCCTGCAACGGAGGACAGCGCAGCTGCAGCATCTGCTTTCACGCCCACCTTCGCACTTGCAGACAGCGAAGGTCGTATCCGTACGACGGACGAATTCCGCGGAAAGTTCCTGTTGGTGTTCTTCGGCTTCACAAGCTGCCCGGATGTCTGCCCCACGACACTCTCCGAAGTTGCACAGGTCATGGATGACCTTGGATCCGAGGCAGGATCGGTGCAGCCGATCTTCATCTCGATCGATCCCGAACGGGATAGACGGCTTGGGCTGTCTGACTACACCAAGGCGTTCCACCCAGCGATCATCGGTCTGGCTGGAAGTGAGGCGGAAACACAGTCTGCGGCCGCAAGCTTCAAGATTTTCTACGAGCGTGAGGACGACACCTCTTCGCCGGACGGCTACACGATGGCGCACAGCCCCGGCCTCTATCTGATCGGCCCGGATGGCGCGTGGCTGCGTCAATTCACCTACGGCACACCTGCGGCCGAAATCCTCTCCGACCTTCAATCGAGACTTTGACCCATGAAACACTTCCTCCTTGCCGCATCTCTGATCGTGTCCGCGCCTGCCGCCATGGCCTGCGAGACCGTGACCATCGGTGATCTGACCGTTGAGCACGCCTGGTCCAAGGCGACGATTGGCGCGGGGCGACCCGGCGTTTTCTATGTGGGGATCACCAACGCTGGATCTGCGGACGATGCGCTGATCGGCATTGCAACGCCTGCAGCCGGTATGCCGATGCTGCACGAGACTGTCGTTCAGGACGGCATCGCATCAATGCCGCATGCGATGTCCATCCCTGTGCCGGCCGGCCAGAGCGTGCAGCTTTCGCCTGGCGGATACCACGGCATGCTGATGGGGCTGACGACAGCCCTGAAGGAAGGGGACAGCTTTCCGGTCACCCTCATCTTTGAAAAGGCCGGAGAGGTCACGATGAATGTCGATGTCCTTTCGTTGCGCGCGGAGGGTCCGGATTGCGCCGACGCAGGGCAATAATCCTCGGCGCTGGAGGTGCCATCGGAGCCGTCGCCTTCATGCTGGGCGTCGGAGCCTATCGCACGCGCAACAGGCCAGCTCTCAGCGAGGTCCTGCCCTTGCCAATCGGCGAGATGTCCTGGGCATTGACCGACCACCGGGGTCAGTCCGTCCGACCCACAGACTGGGCCCGTCGCCCGGTCATGGTGTTCTTCGGCTTCACCTGGTGCCCGGACGTCTGCCCGACCACACTAAGCGACATATCGCTCTGGCTCGAAGAACTGGGAGCCGACGCGGACCGCTTGATCGTGGCGCTGATTTCGGTCGATCCGGAACGAGACACGCCCGACGTCCTTGCGGATTACGTCAGCAATTTCGACCCGCGTATCATCGGGTTGACGGGTCCCGCCGACAAGGTCGCGCAGGCCGCCGCAGATTTCCGGGTAACCTATCGCCGCGTCGACAAGGATGGCGGCGACTATACGATGGACCACACCGCCGGTGTGTTCCTGTTCCACCCCGATGGGCGCTTTGCCAGCATCATCGACTTCCATGAAGACCGGCGCTTCGCCGTTCCCAAAATCCGCCGAACCCTCAGTTGAAAGGTCATTCTGCCAGATGATCCGCGCCGCGTTCATGATCCTTGCTGTCGCATCTCTCGCTCCGCTCCAGGCTGCGGCCGATCCTCCGACGGCGCATTCGCCTGTAGCATTCGAAGCCACAATCGAACCCGGTGACACATTGGACAGCGTCCTTGGTCACGCAGGAATCCCCGCGACGATCCGGGCAGAAGCCGCCTTGGCACTCTCGGGCGTATATGACCTGACCGACCTGCGACCCGGTCACCGGATCGAATGGACGGCAGCGTCCGGTGATCCAGCATCGCTGACACGCCTGTCACTCTTCGTGGAAGATGGTGTGGAGATCGCTCTTCGCTTCTATGGGCCAGTAGCCGCACAGCGCATCGACCCACCGGTTCGTGAGACGGACCGGCGGGAGACTTTGACCCTCGACGGAACCCTTTACGACGCCTTGACGGCCCAAAATGCGCCAGAACGCTTTGCGGTTGACCTAACCGCACTTCTTGCGGGCCAGGTCGATTTCAGGCGCGACCTGAAGGGCGGAGAGACCTTCGCGCTGGTCTGGCAGGAAGACCAGCTTCCCGATGGCAGCATCGCGGGCGAGCCGCGCCTGAGGTACGCGCGGTTGGAGCTTAAAGATCGCGTCCTCGAACTCGTTGCGACCGAAGCCGCCGGCCCGGTCATCGTCTTTGAAGATGGCGAAGCCGTTCAACGTTCCGCGGCACCCATCCTCGGTGCACGCCTATCGTCTGTCTTCGGCCGCCGGAACCATCCCGTGTTGGGTGGGGTGCGCATGCATACCGGGATCGATTACGCGGCACCCGTGGGCACCGAAGTCTCGGCGACCGGCGCCGGTCGGGTGATCTTTGCGGGCTCGATCCGCGGCTATGGCACCACGATCGACATTGATCACGGCGGTGGGGTCGTGACGCGATATGCGCATCTTTCAGAGATCGCCGAAGACGTTCGCGTGGGGTCACGGGTCAAGGCGGGAGACGAGATCGGCGCGGTCGGCGCGACAGGACTCGTGAGCGGCCCGAACCTCCACTACGAAGTTCGTGTCGATGGCCGACCGGTCGACCCGAAAGACCAGGACGCCCTGCCGGAGCAAGAGATTGCTACCGCTGCTGACCTTGATGCACTCGCCACCTGGCGCAGCGAAACCGGCTTCATGCCAACCACTGACGAGGAACGTGGATGAAAAGGTATTCTATCGGTCGCCGTGAACTCATGCTTGCATCGGCAGCCTTCGCCCTAGCCCCTGCCGCAAGGGCAGAGGAAGAACCGCCAATCCATGTTGTAAAAGGGCGTGGCTGCGAATGTTGCGATGCATGGGTGGACTACCTGCGCGAACAGGGGTTCACTGTTACAGATGAGGTATCGATGGGAACGTTGCTGATCCGCTTCAAAATGGATCAGGGCATTCCAGCAAAGGCGTTCTCCTGCCACACGGGCACCGTTAATGGCTACGCGCTCGAAGGGCATGTCCCTGCTGCAGACATCCGCAAGCTGCTCGACGAGCGTCCCGACGCAGTCGGCCTTGCAGTACCCGGCATGCCCTACGGCTCTCCCGGCATGGGATCAGAGGACAGTCGAGACGCCTATGACGTCCTGCTGGTTGGCCGGGATGGCAGCCTGGAAGTTTATACAAGCTATCCGGCAGCGTGACATGACCGACGAGCGGGTCGGCTCAGCCTGTTCGGTTTTTCCTATCCACGCAGGAAATGGCGTCCGGTCACGTTATTTTGACTAACCGGGGTTTTAGCATTGGGGGCATATGATCGTTCTATGCGAATGCTCTTGCTCATCGCCTGGCTATTCTCCGTGTGCGTCAGTTCTCCTGGCGCTGCGTCAGAATACTATTCGGAAGATTTATCGCAGAATTATGCCGCCTTTGAACACGGATGTTCTGGTGCTGGATGCACAGAGACCAGCATTCATGGCGTTTGCCACTGGATCGCCGAAATGATGCCGTTGCATTGCTTTCATCGCACGAAAAGTAATGGGTCAGCCTTTATTCTAGTGCCGGAACGAAAGCGCAGCCTAACCTATTCACCAAAATTACCTCCGCCGCGAAGCTGGTCCTGACGGATACAGCACCTTTCTCAGTCGGTTCCCGGAGGCCATATGTTTACCAGACGATCTGCCATCGGCTGCACCACAGCAGCTTTTTTGACGACACCAAGCATCTTGCGCGCGCACACCGAAGACCCGTTCGTTCTGCCTGAGCAGTTCCAGCCGAAAGAAGTTCGCGTGCGCGAACAGTATGCGGCGGGAATGATCCTTGTGATACCTCACCAGTTCTACCTCTACCACATTTTCGAGACCGAAAGAGCGATCCGCTATGGTGTCGGAGTCGGCCGGGCAGGTCTGGAGTTCAAGGGAATTCAACGTTATCGGATACATATTGTTGGTGGTTCATAGTTGGGTAGCGGATCACTAACCAACGGATTCTTTATCAGATTGATAAAATTAGGGGCAACGTCAGACTGGAAACGTGTAATAGAGAAAGTATCGTCATCTCTAGGCATCTTGGCCTCCAATCTCGGCTTGAATAAGGCAGCGTTTCAAAGGAGTTAAAGGGAGTGTTTGGATAATCCTCTAGGAGAGAGGATCCAAAGGAAAATCCACGCACCTCTTTAGCCTAAATGGAGGAAATTCCACGCGCTAAATAGTTGATTTTGCTGCATTTTTTTATTGACGCACGAAGCAGACGCGATACATTCATAAGCATCGGGACCGACAGCACAGGAGCAACGTCGGACGGCACAGGAGCCTACCCGCCCGAGGACAAGGCCCCATCACAACACACCTGATTGCGGAGGAAGAATTATGGCTGGTTCTCTCAACAAAGTTCAGCTGATTGGCTACCTCGGGAAAGACCCCGAAACGCGGACATTCCAGGATGGCAGCAAGGTCGTGAACCTGCGCGTGGCCACGTCTGAAACGTGGCGCGACAAGAACACCGGCGAGCCGCGCGAACGCACCGAATGGCACAGCGTCGCGGTCTATAACGAAGCTCTGCAGAAGATCGCTGAGCAGTACATGCGGAAGGGCGAACTGGTCTACGTCGAGGGCCAGCTCGAAAACCGCAAGTGGCAGGATCAGTCCGGCGCAGATCGTTATTCCACCGAAGTAACTGTCCGTTCATTCCGCAGCGCCCTCGAAATGCTCGGCAGCAAAGGGTCGCAGAATGGCAATCAGACCGGCGGCGGGGCCTCTGGCGGCTCCTATGGCAGCAACGGCGGGGACACAGGCTATAACGGCGACTTTGGGCAGGGTGGCGGCCAGAACGCCCGCGGCGGCCAGCAACAGCGCCAAGCCCAGCACCATCAGGGCAGCCAGCAGCAACGCAATAGTGGCCCTCAGGGAGGCTATCAGCAGGGCAATGGCGGCAACGGCCCGTCATACCAGAGCAACGCCTACTGAGGCAGCAGACGGCCTCTGAGACGAAACAGGCTGGCATTCGTTATGCCAGCCCACCAACCCTGAATTTCCAATCCCGATAGCCCCTCAACCCTCACAGGATAAGAGCCATGCAACTGAAAACGATCACCACCTGCGACGAGAACAACCCTCATACGGAGCTGTTTCTGCACGAAGAAGATCTGAATGATGCTCTGAAGGAGCACTATGAAAGCGTCTGGAAGGAAGTGGGCATCGAAGAGCCCTGCCCCGACACTTGGGAAGCGATCTATGAAGAACTCAGCTGGCGCAATGTCATGCAGGCGCGCCACATCGCGCACGTAAAAACTCACGAACTGTTTCGCTCGAAGCCTGTTCACTAAGGTTGACGGATGAGCGATCGGGAATAAAGTTTGAAGCTGAAGGATGGGATGCATGCTTCATAGGGTGCGAAAGCACCGGGCGTAATTGGCAGAGTGGCCCCTGATAAACCTGCCAAAGTTCTGGTCCGGATCTCCAAAACCGGACGCGAGAGCAAAGAAAAGCCCTGCTTCGGCAGGGCTTTTCTATACGAACAACAATATCACCGAGCAGCAGACTATCACATACAATGCAGCAGCAAGCGACATTTTAAGCCTTTTCTGACGAAAAGGTATTACGCTTCTTTCGACCGAAAGCGGACGCTCTATCAATCGAGGCTCATTTACTGACCTCAATCGCTTTCGCAAATCCATACTTGCCCTCCTGACGCTTGGCACAACTATCGCCTCAAATCTCCCTTAAATGTCCATGCTAATCCAGATCCTGTTACCAGTGCAGTTATATAAAGAACGGGGCTCCCAAGGACTGAACCTACGAGCATGGTCATGCCGGTCGTCATGAAGATCATCTGACCGAGCGTGCAGTTACATGAATGGGCAAAGTTGGTCAGCGCATCCTTTAGCTTTTCGCGGTCCATAGATACGAATCCTTTGCAAGGGGTGTGATAAGCATGAGGTTAACGCAACATATTAAAAAAACGAGATTACATATTTTAGTGAGGCGCCGGAACAACACAAAAATACGCTGGCAGGCTGCGATTTTAATTGCCTGATATAGCCAAAAAAGCTAATGTTTAAGGGCAGCTATAGGCTGCGCATTGTCACAGGAGACACAATCATGCCCAGCATGAAAAGCCGCATGGCGGCCTTCCGCAATCGCGTCAATTATGCCGAACAAGCCTTCCTGCGTCACGAGGACAGCAGGGAGTTGGATAACTGCTTTGAGATGTACGATGGCGAATTCGTGGTTGTCGCCCTTATGCGACGCGCTGCACGAAACCCCGATCTTATCCGCAATCAACCATATGGATGCCTTTAGCGGCCAGCACCTGGGCGCGCGCGACGCTCTCTTTGAAATGGCTGTTGCCTCCATCGATGATGATGTCGCCTGATGTGCAAAGTTGGCCCAGCTCGGTCAACACCTGCTCGGTTACTTCACCGGCGGGAACCATCAGCCAGACTACACGGGGCGCAGCTAAAGCTGCGACCAAAGACCCGATGTCGGCATAGCTGACTGTGCCGACTTCTTTTGCCAACGCTTCCCTCGTCGTCTGGTTTGCACTGTGAACGTGACATTGATGCCCGGCCTTCGACAGTCGCCGGACCATGTTGCCGCCCATTCGTCCGAGACCGATAAATCCCAGTTCCATCGTTATGTCCTTTCTTGATTTCCAATGCATATTTGGGCCGGTCCGGCTCAGCTCACCTGTACGCCGCGCCAAAAGGCGACCATGCCCCTTATTTGCGCTGCCGCCGACTTGGGAAATGCGTAATACCAAGCGGCATCAGGGTTAGTCTTTCCGTCCACCTCTAGTGAGTAGTACGATGCGGTCCCTTTCCAGGGGCAAACCGTTTCGTGCGTGCTTTGCGATAGATACTCCGCCCGTACACTTTCGATCGGAAAGTAGTGATTGCCTTCGACAACAATGGTAGCGTCGCTTTCTGCGATGACTTTGCCGTTCCAGATTGCCTTGACCATTTGGCGTCCCCTTTTGTCAGTCTGTCTGATCCATGACCTCGCGGACACGCAGACGGAGTGCCGGAAGGAGTTCTGTCCCGAACCAGGGATTGCGGCGCAGAAACGCGTTGTTGCGCCAGGAAGGGTGCGGCAGCGGCACGACTACCGGCGCCCAATGGCGCCAGTCAGCAACAGTGGCTGTTACGCCCGCCTTGCGTGCGTCTGCGCCCAGGTGCCAACCATGGGCGTAACCCCCGATCAAGATAGTGAGCCTTACCTGATTGAGCGCGTCCAGCGCCCGGCTTCGCCACGTTGCCGCGCAGCGTGGTGGTGGCGGCAGGTCGCTGCCATTCACATGATAGCCGGGAAAGCAAAATGCCATGGGTAGGATACTGATCCGGTCGCGATCATAGAATTCATCGCGCGTAACCCCCAACCACTCACGCAACCGGTCGCCCGAGCGGTCATCGAAGGGGATGCCGGATTCGTGCACGCGCAAGCCAGGCGCCTGCCCAACAATCAGAATCCGTGCGCGTTGCCGCAGCCAGACGACTGGCCGGGGTTCGTGCCTTGTGGCAGTGGCTGCGAAATCTGCTGCGCACATACGGCAGGGCCGTATTTCCTGTGCTATCGCCGGCTCGCCAGCACTCATCCTCTGTACCTTTGTTCTTTCCAGGGATCACCGTAGTTGTGATACCCCAGCTTTTCCCAAAAGCCCTTGTAGTCGTAGGGACTGAAATGGAGGCCACGAAGCCACTTGGCGCTTTTCCACAGATATAGGTCCGGCACCACCAGTCGTGCCGGGCCACCATGTTCGACGCTCAGCGGTTTACCGTCGAACTCTGTGGCCACAAAGGCTTTGTCACCTAACATATCGACCAAACGCAGGTTCGCGGTGTAGTTGCCGTCCGCACGCGCCTGAACATAAACCGGATCAGCTACTGGGCGAACGAGATCGGCCAGTACAGAAACTGCCACCCCGCGCCAAAGTGTGCCCAGTTTGGACCATCTGGTCACGCAGTGCAGATCGGCGCTGAATTCGCGCTGTGGGAGGGCCTGAAAGCCCTCCCAGTCCAGTGTGATCGCCTGTTCGACGTCACCGTCGAGGGTTAGCGACCATGTTTCCTTGTCGGCCGTCTTGGGCGTACCGGCCGTCATTACCGGGAATTTCTGAGTTACCACCTGATTGGGCGGAATGCGCGGGCGTCCATCTGGGCGAAGAGTACTCATCGTCAGCTCCCGATTGTCAGTAGACCTCAGTGACCTTCAGCTTACGGCCGCGAAACTCGCAGAATTCACCGGCTCTCTTGCCTTCCAGGGCCTCGTAGATTGGCGCCGCTTGTGAGACACCGATAAATTTCTGCCCCTGACATGAAAACTCTCCTGTCGAGACGCCAATGACCAGATAGCGATCCCCGATCCGCACTGCTGCGCCCGGCGCCACTTCGGTTTTCGGTCCGAAATCAAGCGCGTTCAAAGCCGAGATTTTGGCTTCCACTTGATGCTCGCGGTCGTCGAACGCTTCTGCAAGGTCGGCGGCGGTTTCTGCTTGGCCCTGTTCGTCATTTTCAATCGGTTCCGTGCGATCCAGCCGCGCGGCGCTGAGAAATCGCTCATAGGTTTTATGTGCTTGCTCAAGTTCGGCCTCTGTCAGGGCCAGCATCGTGTTGCGCAGGTGGTTCTTGTCGATCATGGGTTTTCCTTTACGATAGTTGGAGTTGTTAAGTTGGTGATTTTGCGGGGCTTCTGATCCCGCTCAAGCGGGGGAAAAAGATTTGGGCGCAGCGCTTTCCATCGTTATCCTGTTCGCGATCTCGTCCACGATCGTGCGGGTTGCGGCCGTCTTTTTGGAACACACCGGCATTTCACGCGACGTTGCCAGAGTTCAGGCCATGTCGGCACTTAGCGGCACGGGGTTCACCACGTCTGAATCCGAACTGATCCTCCAAACACCCGAGCGCAGACGTATCCTTGTGATCTTGATGATTACCGGTTCCGTCGGTTTGGCCTCGGTGGTGGCTACTGTTGTGGTTGGGGCCTTCGGGATCAAGGAAACGGCCAGCGGGTTGTTGTTTCAGCTTGCGGCGATCACCACAGCAATTATCTTTGTGCGCTACGTGCTCTTTTCCTCTGTCGTCGATAAGTTCATTTGCGGCATGGCACATGCGTGGCTCGTCAAATACATGGCGCATGTTCCGTTCACGGTTTTGTATCAGTTGGATGCGGACATGGTGATTGCCCAGCATAGTTTGGCGAAGGCACCTCCTTCGAACAATGCGAAGTGGCCCGGCGACCTGACCCTCATCGGTGTGCAAAGCGCCTTCAACGCCGAGATAAAGCCGTGGGACGGAACGCCGTTGCCTGAAGGTTCGACCATGGTCTTGGCGGGGCCACGGGCGTCGCATCATGAGTTTGCCGCCGCCTATGGATTGACCCCGGATACAGGAGCGCACTGAGGCATGACAGACGTCAAAACATCGCCGGGGTTTCTTCACCTGCACGCACTGAACGGGGGCGGGGAATGGCTCCATATGTGTATCAAGCATCGAGAGACCAGCGCCTATCTCATGGAGGTGGCCATGCTCGACGACCTGGTTGTCGATGCGATGATCGAAGAGGATACACGTTCGCGCGTGCGCGTTCTTGATGACGGGATCATGGTGCTTTTGAAGGCCATGCATGTCGGTCAAGACATGGCCCGCCCTGAAGATATGGTGTCGATCAGGATCTGGATCGACAAGACGCGCGTCATTACCACACGCGAGGCCGATGTTGACCCGATCCTGGCCCTTCATCAGAGGTTGTCCGCAGGCGCAGGCCCAACCACACCGGGTGAGTTTCTGGCTGATCTTATCGAAGAACACCTTGACGAGGTCGATGACCACATCGAGGAATTGGAAGACGCGGTCAACAGGATCGAAGGGCTTGTGGGCACTCATCAGACCGAGGCTGCCTGCCCCAACATGGCACAAACCCAATCGCGTATCAGCGGCTTCTTGCGCCACCTCGGGCCACAAAAACCCGTGCTGGAACACTTGTCGCGCTGCAAGCACTCCCTTTTGAGCGAGAGAGAACGCACGCGGATCGATGATGGGCTTGATCAGCTTTTGCGGTATCTTGAAACCCTGCAAAACCTGCGGGACCGCGTTGAGATCCTCAACGATCAAGTTGCCCGCATTCAAGACAGGCAACTGACGCGCAGCTCCTTTGTTTTCTCGGTCGTGGCGACGCTGTTCCTTCCGCTTGGGTTTATTGTCAGCGCGTTCGGTGTGAACCTCATGGGGGTTCCCTTCGAAGGGCATGCAAATGGTTTCACCATACTGATGGTGATCTGTTTGGCTCTGGTCGCAGGGATGCTGGTCTTGTTCCGCTGGCGAAAGTGGTTCTGACGGAGGTGGCGGCTGCATTTTCATGCGCCGGTGAAGTTCATCGCGTGATGCTCAACGACCTCGGCAACAACCACATCATACTCCAAAAAGACACCGTTCTTGCCGCGGTCTTTGGCGTATTTGTGCTCGGGGTGGACATCCCATTCCTCGATCGCCTCGAAATCTTCGAAGTAACCGATAAGCACCTTTTCTCCGTCCTCTGCGGTAAAGACCTTGTGGCTCATATACCCCTTTAGCCCCTTCACCACGGTCACCATGCGGGCGTAAAGCTCGTCAAACTCGCCTTGGAAGTCGGGATCAACCCGGTGGCGAAAAACCTCTACATGCATTGCCATTATAGTCTCCTTTTCTGGTTCAAGATTTCATGCGCCCGATGCGGGTCGCCAAGGGGGTTGAACTGAGGCCGTGCAACAGGATGGACAGGCCAACAGTCAGCGAGACACAAGCCAGCAGTTCCTCTTCATTCGGGAAATCGAATTGATCCATCATCAGCAATGTGAAGAGGATCGAGGCCAGACCGCGTGGACCGAACCAACCAAGGAAGAGCTTCTCACGCGCGGGTAGCCCGCTTCTTGTCAGAGAAACGAAGATTGGCAAGACACGGACCAGCGTGAGGAAGACCAACGCAAGAATGATCGTATTTGGCCCTGCGTGCGCCAATCCGTCGGGCAGCAGAAACGCACCGAACACCAGAAACGCCGCCATCGTCAAAAGTTGGCCAGCCCCCTCCATGAACTCGCTGATAAAGTGGATGTCATGACGGTAGGTGTTGCCAAAGACCATGCCCGCAACAAAGGCCGCAATGAACCCGTTTCCGTGGATGGCAACAGCAAACCCGTAAGCTGCGAAGGCGGTCACGAGAAAGACCACCGCCCCCGCCGCCTCTTGCATCAAGTCGCGGTTTTGCGCCCAGTCCATCGCCTTGGCCGCCACCCAACCGACGGCAATACCAGCGAGCGGACCGAGCACAATCTCGGTGGCGGCCTCCAGCGCCAAACCATCGGTCTGCGCGCCGCCAACCGACGACGCAAGGACTGCACCCAAAAGAACGAAGGGTAGCACCAGCCCATCGTTCAGCCCGCTTTCCACATTGATTGTCTGGCTGAGGTGGTCTGGCACCTCTGGGTTCGAAACGACAGATTGCCCCAGCGCGGCATCCGTCGGCGTCAATACTGCGGCGGTCAGCAATGCAACGGCAAACCCAGACGTAGGGTTGAGCCAAAGCGCGACAAGTGTCCCAAGCGCGATCGTCAGCGGCAGCCCGATCACCAGCATCCGTGTCGGGATCTGCCAATCCATCACCAGTTTCTTAAAGCGCACATGGCTAGCGTCAGAGAACAGGATCAGGATCAGCGTGATCTCGGCCAGAATTTTTTTACCTTCGTGGATCACATCCGGCGACAAGCTGGCGCTCAATGGCACGGACAATGCAAAGCCAAGCGCTGTGAAGATGATTGGCAGGGTAAGCAAGCTGCGCGAGATTGCTTTGCTGAGCAACGAGTAAATGGCAAAGGCCACAAGCACGAGAAGGACTGCGGGGGTCATGACGTTGTGTATTCCTTCTTGAGCAATGCACTGTGCCGGGCCCGAAGCTTGGCAAGTTTCGGCGCGATATAGGTGCGGCAAAAGGGCCGTTCGGGGTTGGATTTGTAGTAATCGTGAAATCGGCTGTCCGAAGGCTTGAAGCCCCGGTGCATAAGGCTGCGCGTAACAAAATGCACCTCCGCCTCTGCGGCAAGGTCCCGTATATGCGTCGCGCACGCGTTTTGCTGCTCCGCGGTCATACTGTAGACCGCGCTTCGATACTTGCCACGCATCTTGTGATCGGCCTCGCTGGCATGGGTGCTCAGGTGGACCGCGATCAGGTCTCGCAAGCTCACGCGATCAGGATCAAAGGAGATTTCCACCGCCTCGGACCACGCCTCGTCAGGGCCGTCGGAGCGGATAAAGCCTTGCCGCACCTCTGACACGCCCTCAAGCGGTTGGAAAACTGCCTCGGTGCACCAATGGCACCCGCCTCCAAAGCCGATGGTTACCACAAGATCACTCCGCCACTGGAACCTGACCTTGGGCCAGTTTCAGGCGGGTCCAGAGGTTCATGTTGATGACGATGGCCGCGATTTCGGCGATGGCTTTTTCGTCGAAATGTGACGTCAGGCTTTCATGCCGCGCTGCAAAGGCCGCCGGATCATAGGCCGTGAGCGCCTCGCAATAAGCCAGCGCGCAGCGTTCTGCCGGGGTGAACATCGTGCTTTCGCGCCAGCTTGCCAGATGCGCGACCTTTTCAACCGCGATTCCCTGATCATGGGCCGCTTTGGTGTGCAGGATCAGGCAATAGGAACAGGGGTTCATCTGGGCGACGCGTAGACGCAAAAGCTGGGCCAAACGTCCATCTACCGACAGATCGGCAGTATACCCAACCGAGGCCGCCATTTGCTTAGCGATCCCGTGAAACTCGATCAAATCGGGATCAAATCGGGTATTCTCGAATGTGACAGGCATTTTCAATCTCCCAGATTGAATTTCTTGCGCCAGTTTGCGCGTGTCCCACCGACCTTGCGCAGGAATGGGCAAGTCAGACGGATTTCATGGGAGCGGGTTTCAATTTCTTCAAAGACCTCGGCCGCAAAACGTGCGCCAAGGCCGCTGCCACGAAAGGATGGATCGACCTCGATATGCGTCAGGATCATCCGGTCGCCTTGCCAGACATAGCTGACGAACGCGTCAGATGGGGCCATGTGCCGGACAAAACGTTGCGCCCGTTCTTCGTGAATAAGGCCGGGGTCGTAAAGACCCGCGCGGGCTAGTTCCTTTTCAAGTTCAGGCAGCTTTGGGTTGCGCAGTTTGCGGCCCTTGATCTGGAAGGTCGGGAACTTATCTGCGCTGCCCGCCAACTTGGTCAGGCGCACGGCCGCGCGCGGGTCCTTATCAACTTCGGCCAATTCATAGGCCAGCCCGCGTTCTTCCAGGGCGGACTGATAGAACCGCGTCTTGTGGCAGCGGACCTCGCCAAACAGGGTGATGTCATGCATTGGCGGCCGCCAGCGGTTTCAAGCCTGCAAGGATCGTCGGGATCAACTCGGCGACGGTCGGGTGAACGGGCAGCGCCTGTTGCATGATCTTGTAGCTGGCACCCGTGGCCATGAAGTTCGAAAAGATCGCGATGATCTCATCGCCCGCGATGCCGAACACTGTGGCACCCAGAATAGCCTCGCTGTCGCCGTCCACGATGATGCGAATCAGGCCGGTTGTCTCGCTTTCTTCCTTGGCGCGGCTGATGTCGGCCATCTTCATGTCGGCGATTAGGATATTGCGCCCTTCGGCAGCAAGTTTTCGCGCCTCGGTGCGGGACAGGCCGACGCGTCCCAGCGGTGGGTCGGTGAACATGGCATAGGTCGTTGGCCGCTGATCGGCGTCCTTCCATTGATAGCGGTCTTTAATCTTATCGAGATCGGCCAGCACGATTTCGTGGTCGTGATAGCTGGTATGGGTAAAGGCACCACGCCGGTTCACATCGCCAAGCGCCCAGAGGTTGGGCACCTTGGTGCGCAGCTTGGCATCGGTCGGAACGTAACCGCGTGAATCGGTCTCCAGCCCGACCGCCGCAAGGTTCAGCTTGTCGGTGTTCGGGGCACGCCCCGTGGCAAACAGGACATGACTTCCCGCGATCTCGGTACCATCCTCGAGCGTCATCAGAACGCCGCGCATGCTGCGCCCGACACCTGCGATCTTGGCGTTCAGGTGCAGCGTCACGCCCTCATCCTGAAAAAACTTCGCGATGATTTCCGAGACATCCTCATCCTCGCGTTCGGCCAAACGGTCGGAACGGTGTACCACCGTGACCTTGCTGCCGAGGCGGCGGAAAATCTGACCCATCTCAAGGCCGATGTAAGAACCTCCCACAATGATGAGGTGATCAGGCAATTCATCGAGCGCCAGAAGTGATGCATTATCGAGCGCATCGATGTTTTCAAGGCCGGGAACTGGCGGGGTAAACGAACGAGTCCCGGTATTCAGAAAGACCTTGTCAGCCGAGAACTTGCTTTCGCCTACAGAGACGATGAACCGGCCGTTTTCATCGAACCCGGCAAGACTGCCCCAACCGTGGATCACCTCGACACCTTTGGTGCGCTTTAACCATGCTGTCAGTCCCCGGCGGGCGGTATCGACACGCTCGCGCATCCGCGCCATTGCGGCGGGAAAATCCACAGTAACCGCGCCCGTGGAGACGCCAAAATCCGCCGCGCGCCGCACCATATGCGCAACGCGCGCCGACTTGCGCAACGTCTTGGTGGGTGTGCAGCCGCTATTGACGCATGTCCCGCCCAGCTTGTCGCCCTCGATCAGGGCAACGGATTGCCCGCGATTGGCCAACCCAACCGCGAGCGAAGGTGCCGCTTGGCCAGAACCGATGATTACGGCGTCAAAATGATTCATGTCTTCGTCCTCTGCCATTCTCACGCTTCGCTGTTTTCGCCTTGGAAAGGCACCCGTTGGAGGCGCTCATCCCCGATAATCTTGGTGACCAGCCAAACGTATTCCTGCCTGGCCGTATCGAAGCCAAGCATCGTAAAACCCTGACCAAAGGGGCATTCCGGGAAGTCAGGGAACCCAAGCCTGAGAACATAGCGTCCGGGGTCGGCGTTGAACTCGCTCTTGCGGACCTTGCGGACACCGTATCGGTAATCCTCGTCCTCGGTCATATCGCTGCGCGTATCCGGTTCGGCAGTTTTCAGTGACTTGACCAGATCTTGCGGGGCACCATCCCCCTCAAGATCAAGCGCATCGACAAGAAACCCTTTGACGCCCGTATCTGCGATCTCAAGCGCATAGATATTCGAGGCGTCGCCCGAACCCGGCTCGGTCTCAAAGCGGAGTTTCATCCGGACCGTCACTTCCGCCGGATTTACAGCGAGGCCTGCGCTTACATCCACGAGTTTTCCGTTCTGAATGCGGAAGTCATGGGTGAACCCGGCGTCTACGAGTTCCGACAAAGCGGCCACGGCATCAGTTGCATCAATTTTCATGGGTCGTTCCCTTCGGATTTGGGTAAGGTTAGGTGCCGCAAAACGTGACGTGACGGTGCGCGTCGACTGGGGCGGGTAGCGCATAGGTTTCTGACCCGTCTTGCTCGGTGAACGGATGTGCCAGCACAGCCAAAAGCTTGTGAAACGGCTCAAGATCGCCACCCACGGCGGCCTTCAGGGCCTCTTCAACCAGATGGTTGCGCGGGATGTAGATCGGGTTGATCCTGTTCATCGCTTCCGCCCGCAACTCCGCGGCAATATCTTCCGCCGCAAGCCGCGTGTGATAGCGGGCCGCCCAAGCGTCAAACGCCGCGGGATCATCGAAATAGGCACGCGCCAGTTCGTCATTGCCACGAACAGACCCCGCCAAAGCGCGGAACAGGTTGGTGAAGTCAACATCCTGCCCTTCACAGGCCTTGAGCAGATCATTTGCCAAATGCAGATCTTCGGGCAGTTCCTTCAGCAGACCCAATTTGGCCCGCATGCCCCGCAGCCATTCCTGCTGGTAGTGCGCGGGAAAGGCATTGATCTCATTGGTCAACTGCCGGATCGCGTCGTCGCTGTCCTCGGGGTTCACCAGGTCGATCAGCGTCTCGGCAAGCCGCGACAGGTTCCACTGCATGATCACTGGCTGGTTGCCATAGGCATAGCGCCCGTGTGCGTCGATCGAACTGAACACAGCTTTGGGGTCATAACTGTCAATGAAGGCGCAGGGACCGTAATCGATGGTCTCGCCCGAAATCGTTGTGTTGTCGGTGTTCATCACACCATGGACAAAGCCGATATTGACCCATCTCGCGACCAGCGACGCCTGTGCATCCCTGACGCGCCGGAAGAATTCCAGATACGGATCTTCGCGGCCCACGATGTCTGGAAAGTGGCGGGCGATGGCATAATCGGCCAGCTTGCGAAGCTTTTCGGTCTCGCCGCGCGCTGCAAAAAACTGGAAGGTTCCAACCCGCAGATGCGAGGCCGCGATGCGTGCCAGAACAGCGCCTTTCTCCAGCCCATTGCGCGCGATTTCTTCGCCCGTCGTGACCGCAGCCAAAGCGCGCGTTGTCGGAACGCCGAGGGCATGCATCGCCTCGCCCATCAGGTATTCGCGCAAGACGGGGCCAAGAACGGCCTTGCCGTCTCCGCCGCGTGAAAACGGCGTGCGGCCTGAGCCCTTCAGGTGCAGATCGCGGCGGCGGCCTTCGGTGTCGATCAACTCACCCAACAGGATCGCGCGGCCATCGCCCAGTTGCGCCGAGAAACCGCCGAACTGATGGCCCGCATAGGCCATGGCCAAAGGCGATGCCCCGGCGGGTGCCATCGCGCCGGACAGGGCGGCGGCGCCTGCGGCCGAGTTCAGCGCTACGGGATCAAGCCCCAGCTCTGCCGCCAAGGCGATGTTCAGAACGACGATTTGCGGATCGGGAACCTTGTCGCCTTGCCAAGGAACAAAGAAGCCCTCCATTTCGTCGGCAAAGCTGTTGTTGAAGGGGAACGCAAGGGCATCAAGCATGGTCATTTCCTTTCTGCGATGGGCTAAACAAGGGCCAGCGCATGATGGTGTGCGATAGCAAGGCAAGCGGCGAGCAAGCCAAAATCCTTCATCAGGAATTGCCCACGCGAGGACAGGAAAAGACGGCCTGCCTCTTCCTCGAAATACTGAACAAAAGGGAACAGGCTGAGTGTGAACAAGAAGGTCAGCACGCCAAGCAAACCGCCCAGAAGGCCAAGGCTGGGAAAGAAGATGCCAAGTACCAGAAGCAAAGCGGTGCTCAACTCAACAATCCCCAGAAAGATGCTGAAGCCCGCCGGCGTCATCAGTTTCGGGCCAAACCGCAAGATCGGATGCCCCGCGACCAGCGTCTTGACAGCGTCCTGTTCATAGCGCGCAAACTTGGCGATGCCGAAGGCAACGAAGATTGCCGCAAGCGCCAGTGACAAAAGTTTCATTGCTGGCACCCAGTGGGTGATTTCTGCGACCAGTTCCATTTTCATCCCTCGTTATTGATTGTTTGGCTCCGGCGATCTGGCCGCCGGAGCCAATGGTCAGGCGCGCTTCAACTCGACATCGTCAGCCCCGAGCGCGGCAAGAAATCGCTGCGGATCAAGACGGAAGTCCGCGTGGACAACGTTCCCTTCCGGATCGATCACGGTGAACCACGGCGTGCCGCCAGAACGGTAATCCTCCATGAAGGTCGGGTAGCGTTCACCTGCGGGCGGGGTGTCATGACCAAAGGGCATTTTCAGCCCATACTGCTCCTGATTGATGCGCAGCTTATCGCGGGTGTTTGTCTCGGCACCTTCGAAGACGGTCTGAATGACGGCGAAATCGAACCCTTTGTCCTTCAGTTTGTCATGCAGAAAGCGCAGCGTCGGAAAACCGCGCGAATGACAGCCAGGGCACCAGTGCTGGAAGCAATAAATGATCTTGTAGCCGTCTTTCATATCCGAAAGGCGAAGCGGCTTGTCCATCGGCTTGCCATCCGCATCGATCCAATCGTTGACGCGCAGTTCGGGCGCCGTGTTGCGAAGTTGTCCAAAGTTCATGACTGAAACCTTTCATATATGGCGATTTGGTTCGCCGCTTTCGCCCGCGCCGCCAGCGCACTGACGTCTTCGAGCGGAAACGCCAGAACCTCCGCGCCGATTTCGGTGACGGCGGGCGAGAGATAACGAAGCCCCTCAACCTCCGTTTCAAGTCCGGGCCCGACGATCAGGCCCGTCTTCGTTTCGTTCATCCGCAACCAGCCGTTGCGGATCAGGCCGCTGGTTAGCAGGTCCATGGCAAGCTGGTCTCCCGGACCGGATGTGTTGATCACGGCTGAGGTCGTGATTTCTTCGTTCGTTCTTGTGCCAGCCCGTTTCAGACGGATGCGGGTCTTGCCCTCGGTTTCGGCATAGACCCAAGTTATCTCGCCGTGCTCCTCCACGATCTGGCCTGCCGCTTGGAGCCGTGCATAGTCGGCAAGGCTGTTGTGCGTTGCGCGCCTAAACCGCCGCTCCAGTTGTGGCATGACCTTGCGGCGCTCTGAGAGGGAGGGCAGCAGGGTTTCAAGCCCCCTTTCGGCTGCCCAACCCAGATAGCCTGGTCTGAGTTCGGCCATGCTTGCCCCCTTGGCACGGAACGCGGCAATTTCGGCGTCGACCGCAGCCAGAAGCGCGTCTGCATCGCGGTAAGGGCCCGTCAGTTTGGGCGTCACCGGCTCTTTACGCGGGCGCGCCCAGATCAGCTGCTCCGGCTTGGACCCACGGATGATCACCCGAAGCCGGATGTCCTGCTCGTCCATGACGGACTGCATAAGCCGCAGGACATCCAGCATCGCGGCGCTGCCTCCTAGGCAGGTCACTTCCTGTCCAGGACGCAGGACCTCGGCAATCGTTTGCTCGTTGCCATAAAGCGTCGTGAACGCCGTGGGGCCGCTATCCGCCCCAAATCGTTGAGGCGATGGTCCCCCGGTGGCCACGTCCACCCGGTCCGCCCGGATCACCTCGCCTGTGGCAAGCGTGATCCGAAACCCGTGTTCATCCTTGGCCAGATCGGTGGCCAAAGCCGTCCGCTGCTGCACCCGCACGCCTGCTTCGGCGTGCATGGCCAGAATGCCCTGCCCGATCTCGGCGAGATAGTCGCCAAAGACCGCGCGTGGGGCAAAGACAGCGCCGAAATCGCCTGCATCCAGATGATCCGCCGCGAAGTCCAACCAGCGTGGTTGGTAGGCGGCAATCCTTGAGCGAATATCACCCCAGTTTGCCTCGAACCATTCGACGAAACTCTCACCAAAGGCACCTGACGGCGAATTCAACAGATAGGCATATCGCCAAGGCGCGGCGCTCGGATGATCCGCATATGCCATCCCTTTGCCGAATTGACCCGCGTTGGCCCCAAGAATGGTCAGTTGGTCACCAGACGTAAGCACCAATGTTTCCGCAAGCGCCGCTGCGCTGGCCCCATCGCCAATAATCAGATGGTGATGAGGCCCACGCATGGCTTATTCAGCCGCCGTCGCCGCACGCTTGGGCAAAACCCAACTGGACCGCGGGAAGTGGCAAGTATAGCCATTCGGGATACGCTCCAGGTAGTCTTGATGCTCTGGCTCAGCTTCCCAGAAATCGCTCACCGGTTCTACTTCGGTCACGACCTTGCCTGGCCAGATCCCAGATGCGTTCACGTCCGCGATCGTGTCTTCGGCAATCGCTTTTTGTTCGTCATTCACATAGTAAATGGCGGACCGATAACTGCTTCCGCGGTCGTTACCTTGGCGGTCTTTCGTTGTCGGGTCATGGATCTGGAAAAAGAACTCCAGAAGCGCACGATAGCTGGTTTTCGAGGGGTCAAAGAGGATCTCGATCCCTTCGGCATGGGTTCCGTGGTTGCGGTATGTGGCAAATTTCACGTCACCGCCGGTGTAGCCAACCCGGGTGCTTTCGACGCCGGGCAGCTTGCGGATCAGGTCTTGCATCCCCCAGAAGCAGCCTCCGGCCAATACGGCACGTTCAGTCATACTTTTTCCTCCACTTGATCGAGGTATGCGCCATACCCCTCGGCTTCCATTTGGTCTTTCGGCACAAAGCGCAGGCTGGCCGAGTTGATGCAGTAGCGCAGGCCGCCCATTTCGCGCGGGCCATCATTGAAGACATGCCCCAAATGGCTGTCGCCGTGTTTCGAGCGGACTTCGACCCGGACCATGCCATACGAGGCATCACGATGCTCGGTCACGTTATCGATGGGTTTCGAGAATGCGGGCCAACCGCAACCGGAGTTGAACTTGGCTGAGGATGCGAAAAGCGGCTCGCCGGAAACGATATCGACGTAGATACCCGGTTCGAAATGCTTGTCATACTCACCCGTAAAGGCGCGCTCGGTCCCGCTCTCTTGCGTAACGTGATACTGTTGGGGTGTCAGCTTGGAGAGCGCATCCTGTGATTTTTCGTAGGTCATTTGTATCTCCTTCTTCTTCCGTTGAGAGGAAGATGGAGACTTTCGATCCGTTTGTGAAATTCCTGGCGGGAATAGTTTTTATAGCCGCGCGCGTGTGCCTATTACCAATTGAAATCTTTGGATAATCCAAGGATGACACGGACTTCGCGCGGGTTGGCAGAACCAGAAACGGCGACCATGCTGATGTTGCGTGACAGGGTCAGGCCCTTTACCGCGCGCAGGACGATTCCATCAACAATCGCTGAATGTTCCGGCAAGGAACACACACCCGCACCTTGCGCCACCATCTGCTGCACCCAGTCTTCCCGCTCTGACTGAAAACGCGGACGCATGACAATGTTCCGATCCATGAAATGCTTGATCAGTTGCGTGCGAAATTCGCAGTGCATTCTGTCGATATAGGGCTGCTCCATCATTTGCTCTTGTGTGATTTCATCTGTCCCGGCGAGCGGGTGATGACTTGCCACGGCCAAGCGCAACCGCTCTTGGAACAGCGGTTGGATCGTCAGTTTGAAATTCGGTTCCGGCGGATTGGTCAGCAGACACATGTCATACTTGCCCGACAAAACCTCCGCCTCCGCCTCGCCGGGGTTCAGAGGATGAAGAAGAAGCTCGACCTCGGGCAATTCCTTCAGAACGAGTGCCCAGAATTTGGCAAAGACCCTCGGCGCAATGGTGCTGGCGACGCCGATATTTATCTTCCGGCTGCGCCCCGCGACCGAGTTTTCCGCAAGCTCGTTGATGTTTTCGAGCGCTGATTGAATGCGCATGAACTCTACGATCAGATCACGGCCCAAGGCCGTCAGGCGCGTGTCCTTGCCGTCGCGATACAGCACCGGACCGCCAAACTCATCTTCCAGACGTTGAATCGCCTTGGTGAGACTGGGCTGAGAGATCCCGCTGACCCGCGCCGCTTCCGTGAAATTCAGGGATTCGGCAAGATTCAGAAAATACCTGACCTGATTAAGATCCATTTGCCTGCGTCACTCCACAAGATCGCTCGCGTCCTTATGCCCATAAGCGTCTGAATTGATCAAGCTTTTCAATCTTATAGCGCCCTTCTCTTGCGAGTTGTGGGTTTCGGATATGATCGTGAAGCGCCCCGACAGCGCCGCAAGCCCGGCCGCGACAGGTTCCGGGCGCGGATGGAAAGGTTTGTTCGAAACGCCGTCGATGTCACTGAGCGCCCGGTGCTGAATCTCGCCTCTTGGGCCATAATGGATCGGTGTGTAGTGAAAATGTGTCGGCGTATCTGGGTTGGACCGCTGGAACTCGTCAATCCTTGCAAACACTTGCGCAATCGCATCGGCCGTCTCAAGCCCGCCGAGAGAGCGCGCATGAACATGCCCGAAATCAATGCAAGGCCCGACCCCTTTGATCGTCGCGGCCACATCAAGGATCATATCGACAGACCCCATCTGCCCGACCTTGCCAGCGGTTTCGATCATAAGGCAGATGTCAGTCTTGCCCAATTGCGCCATGAATCGCTGAAGGTTTTCGGCAAACCGGCGAGACGCCTCGGCTTCGGGTGCGCCGTAGAGCGACCCGGGATGCAGCACGATTTCGCGCGCGCCCAAAATGTCGGCTTGCACATAGGTTCGCATAAGCGTGTCGACAGAACGCAGGACCTTAGCCGGATCGGGGCTGGCAAGAACGATGTAGTAAGACCCGTGAATCGATATCTTGATGTCGTCTGCTATTGCCAGCGCGCGGTAGCGACGCCCCTGTTCAGCCGTCATTCGTGGCCCATAAGTCATTTGCAACTCGATTGCATCAAGCCCGACTGAACGCAGCCACGCGAAAACGGCACCCCGATCCTTGGATTCTGGACGGTCAGTGAAGGCCAAAGGGAAACCGCCAACGCCGAAACGGATATCGGGCGGAATGGCAAGCCCTGTCATGTTTCCAAAGGTGGATTGAATCTAGAATATGCACCCAGTTTCCAAGCCGGTTCAGGGCGATGCGGCGCCAATTGCCATGCCTCTATGTCGAACGTCCAATAGCGGCCATCGGCACCGTCATGTGCCATGCGTCCTTCCAAGTTGAGCGTGGCTTGGCCTGTCAGGTTTAGCTGTGCGCCAGTGTCGAAATCGACGAAGGTAATGCCCGCGCGGGGCTCAAGCGCCAGATTGCCCAATGTCATGAACATCGA
This sequence comes from Falsigemmobacter faecalis, assembly GCF_003863335.1. GTDB lineage: Bacteria > Pseudomonadota > Alphaproteobacteria > Rhodobacterales > Rhodobacteraceae > Wagnerdoeblera > Wagnerdoeblera faecalis. The sequence continues at coordinate 123,782 of NZ_RRAZ01000013.1, forward strand.
ATTGCCGAAGTAGTCGGGAACGATAAGCTGATTTCCCTTCACGTTTACAAATCCCGGATACCCACCACGATGGCTTGCATCATGATCTCCGTCCGGGTGTTTGCTTGCCACGAAAAACGTGTCGGCCTGTCGGATCAGGTCCGCAAGGTTATCCGGCAGATCAGATCCCGAAGCGGGCGAAACACCTTGATAGCGATTGTCTGCCACAGGCAGTCTTTGCTGGATGTATTTCGGACAATTCGGACAGGTCTGCGCAACATCGATTGTCACCCGCTCAGGCGTAACCTCATTAACCGAACCATTGATGCGAAGCCGCCGCGCGCTGGTCAGGTCCATTGCAACAAGGCCTATCGGCGCTCCGGCACTGACCATCGTCCATAGCGCGGACGGAACGGTCATTTCGGTCCGATTCAGGTAAACCGTCTTGTCATCAGCTCGGGCAACAAGCCCTTCTGGACCGTTGGCCAGAAAAGACCAGACACGCCCCTCAGCATCACTTACGGCGATATTCAGGGTTGTCGCGATACCCAGCATCCGTTCGCTGTTTGCAGACAGTGTCGTGCTGATGAAACGCCCGTTCCGAAGGGCCAGCACGTCCTCCCCCGTGGCTTTCTGGACAAGGCGTTCACCATCGTGAAAAGGGCCCCCGCTCATCCTCACAGTCCCAATTCAGAAAGACTTGACCCTTTATGCGGCGGCGTTGCTCATCATCCTGGCGGTGCTGGCCGTCACACGCAGGCAGCCGAGTCCCCCAAACCAGGCCAAGGCCGGCGCCCGTTGTCCGAGCACGCCGATGATCACGGGATCTCTCGATACGATGATATGCATGCAAGGAAAGACCCAGGACGTTCGGCATTAGTGTGGGCGGCGGTGGGGTGCCTTATTCTACGTCTTCTACTGTGAGATCCCGTCCGTTGAACTGCACGGTCTCCCCGGCTCGGGCACCCTCGATTGCTTCGAAGATCGGCGCCATCGTGGAAATGCCCATGAGCTCACGCCCCTGACAGGTGAACTTGCTCGTTGACACCGCGATCACAAAGTGGCGGCCAGACAGCTTGACGACTGCGCCTTCGTTGACGGCCAACTTGGGACCGAAATCGATCGTCCTGAGTTTTTCGAGTTTATCAGCATAGTCATGGAGCGTGTCATCGAGCGCTTCGGCGAAGTCGCTTGCGACCTCGGCCTGAGCTAGTTCGTCGTTTTCGATCGGTTCGCTCCGATCGAGCCGAGCGGTGGAGACATAATCCAGATAATTGTCGCGAGCGCTATGCAAGGCTGCAGTTTCCAGCGAAAGCATAGTTTCCCGAATATGGTCTTTATTCCAATCCATAAATCACCTCGTTATGTTTCGATAATACAAATATCCGGTAGACTGGTCCGCGACCTCTTCGGGAGGGGACCACAGGGGCTCGCTGATCCTGCTATTCATCGCTGATGACGTCCTCTCCCTGATAAGGAATTCTAATCAGCCGTGAATCTCGGATGATGCTTGTGACGAGCCAGACATATGACCGCTCGGCGGTATCGAAGCCGAGAATGCTGAAGGCTCCGCCGAAGGGGCATGCTGGGAAGTCTGGAAAGCCCTGCCGCACAACGTAACGCTCGGGATCGCGGTCAAACTCGCTCTTGTAGACTTTGCGCAGTCCGTGCTTGCTCGGCACATCCTGGTCACCTGCGGGACTGTTTCCCGATGCGCTACGAGGCGCTCAGAGAGGTCGCGGTGACACATTTCGTCGAATACGTCGAACGCGTCGATCAACAGGCCCTTGTGCCCTGTCGCTGGATCGGTGATCGCGTAGATGTTGGAGGCGTCTTCTGCGTCACTCCCGCTTTCGAGGCGTAACGCCGCGTCGATGCGAAGGGCGCAAGGGTCCAGTGTTGATCCGAGATCGAGATCGACGAGATTGCCGTCTTTGACGCGGTACTCGCGGTTGTAGCCCTTGGCGACGAAGGACTGCACTGTTTCTAGAACGTCGGTCACTTGGGATGTCACGGCTGCACCTATGCTTGGTGTCGTATTGAGCCCGCCCCGGCGTCGGGCGCGCTGTGACCGGTCGGATGACGGCGAGTTTTGCGAGACGCGGTATTCACAGCCACTTGGCCATCTTGAAGCGCACAAACAGGAAAAGGCAGGATATCGCCATCACCCCGAGTACGACGAAGTATCCGTAGGCCGTGTCCAGTTCCGGCATATGCTTGAAGTTCATGCCGTATATTCCAGCGATCGCCGTCGGGACTGCGAGTATTGCCGCCCAAGCGGCAAGCTGACGGGTGATCACCCCGATCCTTTGTGCTTCCAAAAGGCTGCTGGCCTCAAAGACTGTAGACAGGACCTGAAGGAGGCCGTCGACCATTGACTGCACCCGATCGACGTGATCCGCGACATCGTTAAAGTACGGCCTCACTTCGGCGCTGATGCAGGGGAAATGCCCGCGGACGAGTTTTCTGACCAGTTCGGCCATAGCGCCGAGCGTGCGTTGGAAGCGCGTGAGTTCGGCCCTCAGCCCGAAGATGCGGGCGACTTCTGCCCGTCCGAGAAAATCGTCTAACGACCGTTTCTCCATCGCGAGGACGTCATCCTCGATCATTTCGAAGATGGGCAGATACTGGTCGACGATACGGTGCAAGATCGCGTGCAGCACGTAGTCGACACCCTTTCCGAAGAGCGCCGGCGAAGCCTCGAGTTGCTCCCGAAGTTTGCCTAGCGCTCCGGCGTTGCCGTGCCGCACGCTGATGAGATGATTGTGACCGGTGAAGATCGCCATCTTGCCGTAGCTGATCCGGTCGCCGACCAGTTCGGCAGTCTGCGCGACGATGTATAGCTCGCCGTTGTAGACGTCGAGCCTGGGCGGGCACAGCGGGTGCATCGCGTTATCGATTGCCAACGGATGGAGGTGATACGTCGCCTGAAGCGCGTGAAGTTCGTCGGCGGTGGGATCCAGAAGAGCGATCCAGCAGAAACCCGAGCGACCCTTGTCGAGTTGGACGCGCTCGTCGATCGCGATTTCCCGGATTCGCTTGCCTTCGTTGTAATAGTAGGCGGCGATGACGCTCATGCCGACCTCGCAGGGATTTGCAGGCCACGCTGCACTGCCGGTCGAGCCAAGCCACGGCCGAGCCATTTCTGGATGTTCGAATAGTCGCTGAGGCTAAGGATGTCGCCAGCAGCGTAGAGTTCAACCAGCGCATTCACCCAGCCGAGCGTCGCGATGTCCGCAATCGAATAGTCGTCGACGAGCCAATCACGGCCTTCCAGTTGGCGATCCAGGATGCCGAGGAGACGCTTGGATTCATCGACAAAGCGCTGCCGAGGCCGTTTGTCCTCATAGTCCTTACCGCCCCACCGCAGGAAAAAGCCAAGCTGACCGAAGATCGGCCCGATGGCCGACAC
>NZ_RRAZ01000014.1 GCF_003863335.1 Falsigemmobacter faecalis
GCCGATGGTGCCGATGTTGACGTGCGGTTTGTTCCGTTCAAACTTAGACTTAGCCATGGAGGCCTCTCCTTAATTCGGTGGCGGTGCGTGGGATCACGCCCTGCCCGGGGGGGGTAGGGGTGCGTGCCGAAGCACGCACCGCCCTTATGCGTATTTCTTCTGAATCTCTTGCGAGAGGTTCTCAGGCACAGCGTCGTAGTGGTCGAACTGCATCGAGAACACTGCACGACCCGAAGACATCGAGCGCAGGTTGTTGATGTAGCCGAACATGTTCGCCAGCGGGACCATAGCGTCGATGACGTTTGCGTTGCCGCGGCTGTCCTGACCCTGAACCATGCCCCGACGCGAGGTCAGGTCGCCGATGATGCCGCCGGTGTATTCTTCCGGGGTGACAACTTCGACTTTCATGATCGGCTCAAGCAGTTTCGCGCCTGCTTTACGCAGACCCTCACGCATTGCCGCACGCGACGCGATTTCGAAGGCCAGAACCGACGAGTCAACATCGTGGAAAGCACCGTCGATCAGAGCGACTTTGAAGTCGATAACCGGGAAGCCTGCCAGCGGGCCCGAGTCCATAACGGACTTGATGCCTTTTTCGACGCCGGGGATGTATTCCTTCGGAACCGTACCACCAACGACTTTCGACTCGAAGGAATAGCCTTCGCCCGGCTCGGTCGGGGTGATGACCAGCTTCACGCGTGCAAACTGGCCGGTACCACCGGTCTGTTTTTTATGCGTGTAGTCGATCTCAGCCGCGGTCGAGATGGTTTCGCGATAAGCCACCTGCGGAGCGCCGATGTTCGCCTCAACTTTGAACTCGCGACGCATACGGTCGACGAGGATGTCGAGGTGAAGCTCGCCCATGCCCTTCATGATGGTCTGACCGGACTCGAAGTTGGTCTCGACGCGGAAGGACGGGTCCTCAGCAGCCAGACGAGCGAGCGCGAGGCCCATCTTTTCCTGGTCAGCTTTGGTTTTCGGCTCAACAGCGATCTCGATCACCGGCTCCGGGAAGGTCATGGTTTCGAGAACCACAGGCTTCGCCGGATCGCAGAGGGTGTCACCGGTGGTGGTGTCTTTCAGACCCGCCAGCGCGATGATGTCGCCTGCGAAGGCTTCTTCGATCTCTTCACGGTTGATGGCATGCATCATCATCATACGACCAACGCGCTCTTTTTTGCCTTTGGTGGCATTGAGCAGCGTGTCGCCTTTCTTCAGCACGCCCGAGTAGATGCGCGTGAAGGTCAGCGAGCCCACGAAGGGGTCGTTCATGATTTTGAATGCCAGACCCGAGAAGGGCTGATCATCCGAAGCCGAACGCTCGATGTTACGGGTCTCGGTCTCATCGCCCGGTGCGAAGCCCATATAGGGTTTCACGTCGAGCGGCGACGGCAGGAAGTCAACAACGGCGTTGAGCAGAGCCTGCACGCCTTTGTTTTTGAACGCCGAACCACCAAGAACCGGCACGAATGCCATGGCGAGCGTACCCTTACGGATGAGCGCGCGGAGGGTATCCACGTCGGGCTCAGTACCTTCCAGGTAAGCTTCCATAGCCGCATCATCCTGCTCGACTGCGAGGTCGATCAGAGTGGCACGACGGGTTTCAGCCTCTTCTTTCAGCTCGTCACGGATCGGACGGTGTTCCCAGGATGCGCCGACGTCGTCGCCGATCCAGACCCACTCTTCCATGGTGACCAGGTCGACGATGCCTTCCAGCTTGTCCTCAGCACCGATCGGGAACGCAACGGGAGCCGGGGTGGCGCCGGTGCGGTCTTTGATCATGTCGAGGCATTTTTGGAAGTCTGCGCCGATCTTGTCCATCTTGTTGACGAACACGATGCGCGGAACGCCATAGCGGTCAGCCTGACGCCATACGGTCTCGGTCTGCGGTTCCACACCAGCGTTGCCGTCGAGCAGGCAGACAGCACCGTCGAGCACAGCCAGCGAACGCTCAACTTCAATGGTGAAGTCAACGTGGCCGGGGGTGTCGATGATGTTGAAGCGGTGCTTCGGCGAGGTCGGTGCGGCACCGTCGTAGGTTTTTTCCCAGAAGGTGGTGGTCGCAGCCGAGGTGATGGTGATCCCGCGTTCCTGCTCCTGCTCCATCCAGTCCATGGTCGAGGCGCCATCATGCGTCTCGCCCATTTTGTGGTTTTTGCCGGTGTAGAACAGGATGCGCTCAGTCGTCGTGGTTTTACCCGCGTCGATGTGCGCCATGATCCCGAAGTTGCGGTAAAGATTAAGCGGATAATCGCGTGCCATCCGACCCTCTTACCAGCGGTAGTGGCTGAACGCTTTGTTAGCGTCGGCCATCTTGTGGGTGTCTTCACGCTTCTTCACAGCGGTGCCGCGGTTGTTGACCGCGTCCGACAGTTCAGCAGCAAGACGCTCTTCCATGGTGTTCTCGTTACGCTTGCGCGCAGCGATGATCAGCCAGCGGATTGCCAGAGCTTCGCGACGGGTCGGACGAACTTCGACCGGAACCTGGTAGGTTGCACCACCAACGCGACGCGAGCGCACTTCAACAGAAGGCTTCACGTTGTCGAGTGCTTCGTGGAAGCATTCGATCGGAGCCCGCTTGAGGCGCTTCTCGACGCGGTCGAGAGCGTTGTAGACGATGGTTTCTGCGATCGACTTTTTGCCGTCGATCATCAGATTGTTCATGAATTTGGTCAGAACGGTATCGCCAAATTTGGCGTCCGGCAGGACCTGGCGCTTCTCAGCAGCGTGACGACGTGACATATCTCAGTTCCTCACTTCGGACGCTTCGCGCCGTATTTCGACCGGCGCTGACGACGATCTTTGACGCCCTGCGTGTCGAGCACGCCGCGCAGGATGTGGTAACGAACGCCCGGAAGGTCTTTTACCCGGCCGCCACGGATCAGAACCACGGAGTGTTCCTGAAGGTTGTGCTTTTCGCCGGGAATATAGCTGATGACCTCGAAGCCATTCGTCAGACGCACTTTGGCGACTTTACGCATAGCCGAGTTCGGCTTCTTCGGGGTGGTGGTGTAAACGCGGGTGCAAACGCCGCGCTTCTGCGGGCACTGCTGGAGGTGCTGCGACTTCGAGCGCGTCACCTTGGGCTGCCGCGGTTTGCGGATCAGCTGTTGGATCGTCGGCATAATATGCTCGCCTTCTCTTGCAACCCGTTCGGCCTCCACGCGTCCGCGAGGGTGTCCGGGGGCAGTCCGTAAACATGTGTCTTGCGCGTCCACAAAACACCAAAACCGCATGCGAATCCCCAAGAAGGATTCGACGCGGTGGAATCTCAGAGGATCGGAACCAGAAGTTCGGATCTTGACCACTTCGATTTCATATCCCCACCACAGGCCGATGGCTTCTGATGCAGATGGGCGTGATATACGGAGAGTCGCTGGCAATGTCAACAGCGGCACGGGCATTTCAGCCCTCTGAAATGAGGCTGAAATCGCTTATTTTTCCCAATATTTCCTGGGGTCGGCGGGAAGCCGCACTCCCCTGCAACTCTGGGTTCATCCCGGCCCTGAAACCGGCCGGACGGGCGCGAATCTCCGCCCCTGAGGCAGGGTCCGCAATCCAGCACAGCACTGACAGAGCGTCAAGAGAGGCCCCGGACCGATGGCCCCGCACGCCAGACCACCCGCCGCTGCTCAGGGCTTCGGGCCGCAGGGGGCTGCGGAAGGGCGCTGCCTGCAAAGGCAAGATCTATGGGTTATACCACCAAGCCCCCCAGGATATTGATTTCGCAGGCGCGCCTTACCACTCTGCCCCGCTCCGAACTGTCAGGGTCCCGGCAATTGACCGATGGGTTTCGTCATTTTGTCAGGCCGGCTCTGGCAGGGGGCAGCGGCAGGCGGCTGCCCTAAGATATTGAATCACTGTCCAATATTTACAGGGCTTTTGCCGAAGTCGCATCGCACCCTTCCCGCGCAGCGACGGGGCAGATCCCTGATTTGATCCCCATTTTATCCACATATCTATTCACAATATGGATTATTGCGGCGATTGCGGGGGTAGAATCTTATCACCACTCCGGCGTTTTGCGCCATATTCCTGCCATACTATAGCGCAAACCGGGCGTTTACCCCGCAGGCGGAGGCAGTTCCCGGGCGCGGGTCAGTCGCGTAGTCAGCACAAAAGGCGCCGCCGCAAGTAAAACGGCCAGGGCCGCCGCCGGACAGGCCGCCTCATAATCGCCGGTCAGGGCGTAAAGCTGGCCCGACCCCCAGGCGCCAAGCGCCGCGCCCAGCGACATCATCAGAAAGATCAGCCCATAGATTGAGCTCACCCGACCCCGCGCGAAGATCCGCGCATTGACGGCCGAGATGACCGGACCACGCGCGCCCTGACTGGCACCGAAGGTCAGCACAAAAACCCAGACCAGCGCCGGATGCTGCCACCGCGCGTAAAGCCAGAGCGCCAGGATCCCGCTCAGCGTGCCGAGAAATGACACCAGCGTCGCCGCTTTCACACCAAAGCGCTGGCTGCCCCAGCCCGATGCGATCACCCCGAGAATCGACAGCATTCCCGCCACGCCAAAGGCCAGCGCCGCCTCCATCGCGGGCATGCCGCGCGACAGCAGGAAGGCGATGATCTGCACGCTCATCAGATAGGCCGCAACGGCCGTGAAGAAGAACGCCTGGATCAGCAGCCAAAGCTCGGGCGTGCGCAGGGCGCTGCGCACCGTCCACTCCGGCCCCCGCAAAGCTGCCCTGCCTGCACTGCGCTGTGCGGCCTCGGCGCGGGGATTGCCCGCGGCCCCTCCGGCAATCTGCCTCCAGGGCAGCAGCGCCAGCACCGGCAAAAGCGCGAGGGCCGCCCAGAACATCACGCCGTAAGTCCCGCGCCAGCCAAGCGTGTCGACCCCCACCTGCGCCAGCGGCACCAGGGCCAGCATACCCGAGCCAAAGCCCGCATAGGCAATCGCCACCATCAGGCTCAGCTGCCGGTCAAACCACCGCCCCAGAAGCGCCGAGGCCGGCACCATCCCCATCAGCGAAGAGGCCATGCCACAAAGCACCCCCGGCCCCAGATAGAGCTGCCACAAAGCCTCTGTCCGCCCCGCCGTCAGCAGGGCCAGCGCCAGACAGCCTGCCCCGGCAAGATAGGAAATCCGCGGCCCCCAGCTGTCGAGGATCTGCCCGGTCAGCGGCGACATCAACCCCAGCGTGATCAGATAGGCCGAATAGACCCCGGTCAGCGCGGTATGATCCCAGTGAAACGCCGCCTCCAGCGGGGCCATGAAGACCATAAAGGTATCGACCACGCCCCGGACGATGAAATTGCACAGGAAGGCAATCACCACCACCAGAAGCGCGATCCCCCCCGGCCGCAGCATGGCTGAGGGGCGGGGGGCGGCGGTCATCAGATGCTCCGCCCTGCGGCGGCAAGGATCTTTTCCGCCGCGCGGGCGTGGGGCTTGTCGATCATCCTGCCCCCGATCTGCACCACGCCGGATTCCGGGTTCTCGGCAAAGTGGCGCAGCACCTCTTTCGCCCAGGAAACCTCGACCTCCGAAGGGGTGAAGGCCGCATTGACCGGATCGATATGGCTCGGGTGGATCACCATCTTCGCGCCGAAACCATCCCGGCGGGCGGCGCGCGCCTCATCGGCCACATAATCCAGATCACCGATCGCGGTGCAGACGGTATCAATCGCCGTCACCCCCGCCGCCGCCGCCGCCATCAGGCACATATTGCGCGCCAGCACGAAGGGACCGGAATACTCCGCCCCGTCCCGGTTCGACAGCGCCCCGAGCGAGGCCGCCAGATCCTCCGCCCCCCAGAGCATACCCCTGAGCCGCGGATGCGCGGGCGCATAGGTGGACAGCCCCTGCATGGCCTCGGCGGTCTCAGTGGCGACCACATAGATCTCTGTGCTGCCAGGGGTCAGCCCGAAAGCCGCCTCAAAGGCGGAAAGGTAATGCGCAAGCTCTGCCACATCCGCGCCGCCCCGGCATTTCGGCAGCAAAATGCCATCGGGGCGATGCGGCATCACGGCGGCCAGATCCGCCAGCGTGGTGCCGGTGTCAAAGGCATTGACCCGCACCATCAGATATTTTCCGCGCGGGCTTTGCTGCAAAAACCCCGCCGTCTCGTCGCGCGCGATGCGCTTATTGGCGAGAGACACCGAGTCTTCCAGATCCAGCACCAGCGCATCTGCGGCTGTGCCACAGGCCTTCTCAAACTTCCGCGCCGAGTCGCCCGGCACAAAGAGGATCGAACGCATCAGGCCAGATCCTTCTTCCGCATCAGCCCCATGCGCCGGCAGGAGGCCACAACCTCGCCCGTCTGGTTCAGACAGATATGCTCAAATTCAACAATCCCCGCATTGGGGCGCGAAGCGCTTTCGCGCTTGCCGATGATCGTGGTGCGCGCGCGCAGGGTGTCTCCGGCGAAGACGGGTTTCGGGAACTTCACCTCCGTCATGCCCAGATTGCCGATGGTGGTGCCCATCGTGGTATCGGCCACGGTCATGCCGATCATAATCGCCAGGGTATAAAGGCTGTTGAACAGCGGCTTGCCCCATTCGGTCCCGGCCGAGAAGTGATTGTCGATATGCAAAGGCTGCGGGTTCAGCGTCATCAGCGAGAATGAGATATTGTCATGCTCGGTGACCGTGCGGCTGAGCGGATGCTCAAAAACCCGGCCCACCTCAAATTCCTCGTAATAAAGTCCGGCCATCTCTCAACTCTCCTCAAAGCATGATCTGTCGGGCGCGCAGGGCGCGGATGCGGTCGGGGTCAATGCCCCAGGATCCCAGCGCCGCGGCCCCCGAGCCGCGCGGCGGCGGCGGCGCGGGGGCCGCGGCGGGGGTTTTGGAAAATCGCGGGGCGGGGGCGGGCTGCAAATGGCCCGCAACCTCCACCCAAAGGTCGCGCGCGCGGTTCGCCGGATGGCTTTGCGCCTCAGCAAGGCTCAGGACCGGGGTGGCGCAGGCGTCAGAGCCCTCAAAGACCCGCTCCCAATGCGCGCGGCTTTCGCTGGCGATGCGGCCCGCCAGCGCCGCCCGGGCCTGCGGCCAGCTCTCTTTGCGGCTGAGATCGGGAAAGCTTGCGGGATCAAAGCCAAGGCCTGCCAGAAGGTCCCGCCGAAAGCGGGCCTCCAGCGGCGCGATGGCGAGATAGCCGCCGCAGGCACAGATATAGCTGTCATAGTGCGGCGCACCGCTGTCGAGCAGATTGCCGCCCCGCGCCTGCGGATCATGCAGCCCGGCAGCGATCATACCGCAGAGCGGCACCATCATCAGGCTGACCCCGTCAAGCATGGCCGCATCCACCACCTGTCCCTCTCCGCCCGCACGGACCTGCAGCACCGATGCCAGCAGACCCGCCACCATCAGCATACCGCCGCCCGCGTAATCCCCAAGCAGATTAAGCGGTGCCAGCGGGGCCGCGCCGCTGCGTCCCAGCATCGAAAGCACCCCGCTCTGCGCCAGATAGGTCAGATCATGACCCGCCGTCTGCGCCAAAGGCCCCGCCTGCCCCCAGCCGGTCAGCCGCCCGTAACTCAGGCGCGGATTGCGGCTGAGGCAGGGTTCCGGCCCCAGGCCCAGCCGCTCCATGACGCCGGGGCGAAATCCTTCGATCAGCGCATCGGCCCCGGCGATCAGATCAAGGACCAGGGCCACCGCCTCGGGATCCTTCAGATCAAGCGCCACAGAGGCCCGCCCCCGCAAAGTGAAATCAAGGCCCTCAGGCCGCGCGATCCCGGCATCTCCCGGGGTCAGCCGGTCGATCCGGATCACATCGGCCCCCAGATCGGCCAGCATCATGGCGGCAAAGGGTCCCGGCCCGATCCCGGCCATCTCAATGGCCTTGAAGCCCTTCAGCGGACCCGCTGTCATGACCCCTATCCCCCCCGCGCGCTCAGTAAGATTTCGCCAGACCCAGCACGCGCTCTGCAATGAAAGAAAGAGCAAGCTGCGGGCTGACCGGGGCGATGCGCGGCACCATGACTTCGCGCAGATAACGCTCAACATGGTATTCTTTGGCATAGCCAAAGCCGCCATGGGTCATCACCGCCTGCTGGCAGGCGTTAAACCCGGCCTCTCCGGCCAGATATTTGGCGGCATTGGCCTCAGCGCCGCAGGGCCTGCCCTGGTCATAGGCCCAGGCGGCCTTCATCACCATCATCCAGGCGGCCTCCAGCTCACACCAGTTCTGCGCGAGCGGGTGCTGAATGCCCTGGTTCTGGCCAATGGGGCGGTTAAAGACCACGCGCTCTTTGGCGTATTGCGTGGCCTTGCGCAAAGCCGCCATGCCCAGACCCACGGCCTCGGCGGCGATCAGAATGCGCTCGGGGTTCATGCCCTGCAGGATATATTCAAAGCCGCGCCCCTCTTCGCCGATCAGATCTTCGGCCGGGATCTGCAGATCCTCAAAGAAAAGCTCGTTTGAATCCACGCATTTGCGGCCCATCTTCTCAATCTCACGCGCCTTGATGTGCGCGCGGTCAAAGCGGGTGTAGAACAGGCTCAGCCCATGGGTCGGCTTTTTCACCTGATCGAGCGGCGTGGTGCGGGCGAGCAGAAGAATGCGGTCCGCAACCTGAGCGGTCGAAATCCAGACCTTCTGCCCGGTGACGCGGTAGATATCCCCCTCGCGCTTTGCAAAAAGCTTCAGCTGCGTGGTGTTCAGCCCGGTGTTTGGCTCCGTCACCGCGAAACAGGCCTTCTCACGGCCTGCCGCCATGGGGCGGATCATGCGCTCTTTCTGCGCCTCGGTGCCGTAAACATCGACGGGTTTCAGCCCGAAGATATTGATATGCACGGCCGAGGCCCCCGACATCCCCGCACCGCTTTCCGCAATGGTGCGCATCATGATCGCGGCTTCGGTGATGCCCAGGCCCGCGCCGCCCTGCGCCTCTGAGGTGCAGATCCCAAGCCAGCCGTCCCTGGCCAGCGCGTCGTAGAAATCCTGCGGAAAGCCACCCTCGCGGTCGCGCTTCAGCCAATAGGCATCGTCAAAGCCCTCGCAGATCTTCGCGATGGCCTCGCGGATCGCTTCCTGCTCGCTGCTCAGCGCAAAATCCATCTCATCCTCCCCGGTCGCAGCCTAAAGCCCGCGCACCACCTGTTTTGCAAAAAGATCCTCGATCCGCGCCTCAGAGAGCCCCGCCTCGCGCAGCACCTCGCGGCTGTGCTCGCCCTGACGGGGCGCGGGGCGCGGCAGATCAGGGGGCGTGTCAGAGAGCGAGACCGGATTGCGCATCACCCGGATCACCCCCTCGGTCGGATGCTCAACCCGGGCGAAGAAATCCACCGCCGTCAGATGCGGGTCGCTGAGAATGCTTTCAAAATCATGCATCTGCATGACCGGCACATCGATCTTCTCAAAAAGCGCCTGCCAGTCGGCGGAACTGCGGGTCAAAAAGACCTCCATCATCCAGCCATAGACATGATCGATATTGACCGAGCGGCCCGCATAGCCCGCAAAGCGCGGGTCAGAAAGTTTCCCCTCCTCGCCGAGCGCGGTGAGAAAGCGCCGCCAGTGCTCATCGGTATAGACCAGCGCGCAGATATAGCCGTCGGCGGTCTTCAGCGGGCGGCGGTTTGCGGCAAGCTGGCGGGCATAGCCGCCACCATCGAGCGGCGGATCATAGGTCAAACCGCCCAGATGATCCGAGAGCACGAATTGCACCATGGTCTCAAACATCGGGATATCAACGCGCTGCCCACGCCCGGTGCGGCCCCGCGCGACCAGAGCCGCCAGGATCCCGGCCAGACCCGCCAGCCCCACCACCCGGTCGCCCACCGCAGAGGGGACATAGCGCGGCTCTCCCCCTCCGGAGAGGCGGAAGAGATGGGGGATCGTCGCCCCGCCCTGGATCAGATCATCATAGGCGGGCCGCGCGGCATAGGGGCCGCTCTGGCCATAGCCGTAAAGCCCGGCATAGATCAGCCGCGGGTTCACCCCGGCCAGCACCTCAAAGGAAAGCCCCAGCCGCGCCATGGCGGCAGGACGCACGTTATAGGCCAGAACATCGGCATCCCGACACAGATCAAGGATCAGCTCGCGCCCCTCAGGCGTCTTCAGATCCAGCGTGATCGAGCGTTTGCCGCGGTTTGAGTTCAGATACATCGGCCCCATGCCGGGATGACGGGCCGGGCCAATGGCGCGGACCAGATCGCCCGCAGGCGCTTCGACTTTGATGACATCAGCGCCGAATTCGGCCAGGAACTGCGTGGCATAGGGGCCCATGACCACCGATGTCAGGTCAATGACTTTGATCCCCTCAAGCGGACCCATGGCGGCTCCTTACACCATCTCGGTGACAGACCCGGCCTCAGGCCCGGCCATCAGGCGCAGGGGGGTATAGATCATCACCACCTCACCACGCTGATTAACAACGGAATTTTTCGTGCGAACGAGGCCGCGCCCCGCTTTGGAGGCGGGCCTGCATTCGGTGACCACCGCCTCAACATGGATGGTGTCGCCCTGCACCACAGGGGCTTTGACCTCCATCTCCATGCCAAGGAAGGCGAGACCCGTCCCCTGCCCCGTGGCATTGAGCACCAGCCCCTCAGAGAGCGCATAGACCAGCGCCGCAGGGGCCGGGCGGCCCTGAATGGCCGAATGCGCCGCGCGGTATTCCGCATCGAGAAACAGCGATTCCAGCATCCCCGCAACTGAGACGAAATTCACGATATCGGTCTCGGTGATCGTGCGCCCGAAGGTGCGAAAGGCAGTTCCGACGGGCAGTTCGGTCCAGAAGCGGCCCTGTCCCACAAGTTGCATGGCTCTCTCCGCAGGGTCGGGAAGACCGGCGACCGAAGCCGCCGGTCGGGCGTGTCACTCAATCGCGTCGCGGAAGGCCTGCAGGATGGCTTTGGCCGGACGACCACGGGTTTCCAGATCGCCCGCCCATTGATCGCCCACAGTGGCCATCAGATCGCCGATCTTTTTCGCATCGGCCTCGGGCAGCTCGACATATTGCACGCCCGCTGCGGCGATCTTTTCGCGGTCCGAGACATCCAGTTTGTCCGCCACTTCGCAGGCCGAGAAGGTGGTCTCTTCGCCGGTCTCAGCCAGCACCTTCTGCACCTCCGGCGAGAGGCTGTCCCACTTCTGCTGGCTGATCGTATAGGTCACCACAAAGGAGCCGAAGTTCAGCCCCGTGGTGGCATATTTCAGGAAGGGCTGCATCTCATAGGGCAGGATCGAGCCATTGGGGAACAAAAGCGCATCGAGCGTGCCACGCGACAGCGCCTCACGCGATTCCGGGGCCGGGATCTGCACCGGGATGGCTTCGAGAAGCTTGGTTGCGATCTCTTTGGCACCGCCGGTGGTGCGGACCTTCAGCCCCTTAAAGCTGTCTGCGCCGGTGATCTCGCGATCTTTGGTGAAGATCTGATAGGCCGGCAGCACCATAACCATCAGCACCCGCACGCCATTGGGCGCAAATTCCACCTGATCGAGCGCGCCGCCGGGCTGCGCGATCTTCCAGAAGGCTTTTGTGCCCTGGCAGGAGGTGGTGAAAGCCTCAGGCAGCTCGCCCACCGACGACAGCGGCAGTTTATCCGAGACATAAGAGGCCCCGACATAGCCCACATCCAGCGCCGAGCTTTGCGTCAGCGCCAGCAGATCCTTGGCCTTGCCCATCTGCTCGGCGGGGAAATATTCAAACTTCACCTCGCCGCCGGATTTCTCGGTCACCCGGTCCATCCAGACTTTGGCAAGGTTTTCAGCGATGTAATGCCCCACCGGGAAGCTGTCGCCCACGCGCAGCGTCTCGGCGGCACTGGCGGGTATGGCGGTGGCAAGCAAAGCGGCCATCAGGCCCGCAGTCGAGATCATGCGCATTCCGGTCTCCTCCCTGAAGACAGTGATTAATGGGCAGACATGGTCGAAGGCAGCCACAGCACCAGCTGCGGAAACAGGGTCATCAGCGCGATCACCACGAGATGCGCCCAGACATGCGGCAGCACGCCCCGGAACAGCTCTCCCATCGGTCGGCGGGTATAGCGGGCCACGACAAAGACATTCATGCCCAGAGGCGGCGTCACCATTCCCAGTTCCGCCGTGACCACCACGATCACCCCGAACCAGATCGGGTCATAGCCCAGCTGCATCACCACCGGCAGCGTGACCGGCACGGTCAGGATCAGGATGGCGATCTGATCCATGAAGAAGCCAAGGATGATATAGCCGATCAGGATCAGCGTCATGATCGCCAGCGGCGGATAGGGCAGCGCGCCGACCCAGGTGGCCAGATCATTGGTCACCCGCGTCAGGGTGAAGAAATAGCCAAAGATATGCGCACCAAGGATGATGAAAAGGATCATACAGGTGGTCTGAGCCGAGCTGCGCAGCGCATGCCAGAGGCTCGCCCAGGTGAGTTTACGCTCCCGGAGAGCCAGCAGCATGGCGACAAAGGCCGCCAGTCCTGCCGCTTCCGTGGGCGTGGCAATCCCGGAATAAATCGTCCCGGTGACCGCCAGAAACAGCACCATCATCGGCCAGATACGCTTCATCGAGCGCAGCTTTTCGCGCAGCGTATAGGCCTGGCCCAGCGGCGCGGAATGCGGCCAGAGCCAGACCAGAATGGCCACCGTCAGGATGATCGCAATGGTCACGATGATGCCCGGGATCACCCCGGCAATCATCAGCCGCGAGATCGAAACATCGGCCAGAATGCCGTAAAGGATCAGCGCCACAGAAGGCGGGATCAGCATGGCCAGCGTGCCGGAGATCGCCACCACACCGCCCGCAAGCTTGGGCTCATAGCCCTGGCGCATCATCTCGGGCAGTGAGGTTGAGGCCAGGGTGGCCGCCGAAGCCGTGCTTGAACCGCAGATCGCGCCAAACCCCGCCCCCGCCAGCGCCGTGGCCATAGCCACCCCGCCGCGCAGCCGCCCCACCCAGACCGTGGCCGAGCGGAAAAGATCGGTCGCAATGCCCGAGATGATGACGAATTCCGCCATCAGAATGAACATCGGAATGGTGATCAGCTCATAGGAATTGGCGCTGGAAAGCGAGGTGGTCGACAGGATGCCCATCAGCACCCCCATGCCACCGTAAAGATAAAGCCCGATCGCGCCCGAGACCGCCATGGCCAGCGCCACCGGCAGGCCCACAATCAGCAAAACGGCCAGCAGCCCGAGAACCAGTGAGACCAGCATCAGATGACATCCTCCTGCACAGAGCCGGTCACCGGCGGCGGCGGCAGATGCGCCAGATCCCGCCCGGTCACGAGAGAGGCCAGATGGCCGATGACCCGGACCACACAGCGCAGCACCAGCGCGGCCGTGCCGATCACCAGAAGCGCATAGGGAACCCAGGTTGAAATCGGAACAAGCGCCTGAATATGCTCATCATTGACCCAGGCTTTCACAAAGCGCGCCCAGCCGCCTTTGCAGATCAGCGCCACCACCCAGATCGAGGCGCCATAGCCCAGCGCCAGCCCCAGATGCATCACCGGCTTTGGCAGCATGTGCTGAAACACATCCACCGCGATATGGCCGTGGTGGTTCAGCGTATCGGGCAGCGCCAGAAAGAAGACCGCCGTCATCAGCCAGAGCCCGATGACATTATATGACCAGCTGAAGGGCGCATCAAAGAAGTAGCGCCCCGCCACATCGGCCACCACAATCAACATAATGGCGGCCAGCGCGGCGGCCGAAACGGCCACAAGCGCGGTTTCAAATCGCGTCATAAGGCGCAGCACCGGGCTGTTGTCCGGCGGTCGAACGTCATGCTGCATTCCATCCCCCTCCCCGGGGCGAACGGCACCTCCAACCCCGGAACCGGAGCCTCCCTGAAAGCACTTAGTTCAGATATGCGGACATTTTATTCCTGACAGTGAATAAATGGCAGCGGGACCTCTGCTGTCAATCCTTCAATTCAGCCTGGGATAAAAAAGCAGTTTCCGGCCTTTCAGGCCTCCACTCCCCGCAGGGCGCAGTGATTTATTCATATATATGGACAAATCATTCGCAAGCAGGCACAAGGGTCTGAGCGTTTCGCGGAGGGGCAGTTTATGGCGGTCAAACAAGTCCTCAACATGCTGGACCTGCTGGAATTCTTCGCCGAACGCGGCAAACCCGCCTCGCTGGCTGAGGTCAGTGCCGCTTTTGACTGGCCCCGGTCCTCTGCCTTTAATCTGCTGACCACCCTCAGTTCGCGCGGCTATCTTTATGAGCCGGAGGCGAAGGGCCGCTTCTATCCCACGCCGCGCTGGCTGACCATGGCCCAGGCCATCACCGCCGCCGAACCCCTGCCCGAGCAGCTTCTGCGCCTTGCCCGCGATCTGGCCTCGCGCACCGGAGAGACCATCTGCCTTGGCTCGGCCTCAGGGCAGAAAGTGGTGTTTCTGGAGGTGATCCCCTCCGCACAGCGGGTGCGCTATGCGGCAGAAGTGGGCCAGCGGGTGCCGCTTCATGCCACCGCCTCAGGTCATGCGATCCTGAGCCAGTGGAGCGCGAGCCAGCGGGATGCCTTTCTGCGCCGCGTCAGCTTTGAACGCTACGGCGCGGGCACCCCGATGAGCCTTGAGGCGGTGGAAAGTCAGATGAACGCGGGCCTGATGCGCGGCTGGTTTCGCAGCGCGTCAAACTACAGCGTCGATCTGGGCGGCGTGGCGCTTCCGGTGCTCATCGCGGGACGAATTTATTCCGTCACGGTCGCAGGCCCCCTGAACCGCATCACCGGAGAAATGAGCGCGATCGCCCGCGAGATGCACGACGCCGTGGCCCTGCATTTCGGCCGCGATTACCTGACCACCGAGATCCGGGGCCTGACAACACCCCCGCAGCGCAGCTGAGACCCCTGCCCGGAGACCCACCACAGATCGGCAGCATCGGCTGACAATTGTGCCCCTTGCTCTTCAGGCAGGCGATATCTTCCGCGCGTCAGGCGCAGCCCGATTGATTGCGCAATGACGTCATGCGTCAGACTTCGGCGCCGGCTTACAGCCTGACC
This sequence comes from Falsigemmobacter faecalis, assembly GCF_003863335.1. Classification (GTDB taxonomy): domain Bacteria; phylum Pseudomonadota; class Alphaproteobacteria; order Rhodobacterales; family Rhodobacteraceae; genus Wagnerdoeblera; species Wagnerdoeblera faecalis. Next base: position 14,903 of record NZ_RRAZ01000014.1, read on the forward strand.
CTCAATGCTGCAGCTCAGCACCCCAATAGAGGAAATCCATCCAGGTCTGGTGCAGCTCCCCCTTCGCCCGGGGCAGAGCCCGCGCGGCGGCATCGAGCTGAAAGACCGTTGGTTCAAAGGGCTGGCGCAGCAGCCGCATCCCCGCCTGCGAGAGCGTCCGCGCGCCTTTGCGAAGATTGTCCCGCCCGCAGCAGGCCACGATATTGGTCCAGCTGGTCTGCCCGCCCCGGCTGCGGGGGATCACGTGATCGAAGGTCAGATCTTTGGCAGCGAAAGGGTTGCCGCAGTACTGACAGGTAAATCCATCGCGCAAAAACAGATGATAGCGCGTGAAGGCCACATGACGCCGCCTGCGGTAGCTTTTGAGCGCCACCACGGCGGGAACCTCATACTCCCGGCTGGCCGAATGGATCCGCACGCCCTCATAGCTGCGGACCTGGATCACCCGCTCCTGATGGACCGCAACAAAGGCATCTTCCCAGGACCAGACCGACAGCGGCGCCCAGGACAGGGGCTGCATATCCATGTTCAGAACCAGTGTCCGAAGTCCGGAAAGCCCCTGCATCGCCTGTCACCTCTGCCCGAAGGGATGGTGACGGCAGACAACACCAAAGGCGCAGCCCGGCGGCCCTTTCCGGCCCGGTTGCGGGGAAGTGCTCAGCATGACCCGTGCCTCCTTCACCTCTGGCAGGGCAAATGCCCCTGCCGCCACTATATCTCGCGTTTGATTCGAAACAAGCCCGCACCTGTGGTGCGGGCCTGCTCTCGATGACAGATTTTCGTGACAGGCCCGTGACAGCCGGATCAGTCGAGACGGTCTTTCAAAAAGTTCAGCGCCACGCCCAGACCATCGGGCGCAATGCCGTGGCCGGTGCCTTTCATGACATGGCCATAGGTCTCAAACCCGGCCTCCATCAGCGCCTCGGCGGCTTTGCGCATATCGTCAAAGGGCACGACCTGATCGGCATCGCCATGCACCAGCAGCACCGGCGGACGGACCTGAGATTCCGCGCCCAGCTTTTCAGCGCGCAGCAAACGACCCGAGAAGGCCACCACGCCGGCCATTTCTTTTTCGCGGCGCGGCGCGACATGCAGGCTCATCATGCTGCCCTGCGAAAAGCCAAAGAGCGCCAGGCGGTCAATCCCGATCTCTTCGCGCGCCAGCACGATATCGATAAAGGCATTCAGATCGGCAACGGCCGCTTCCATCCCCTTAGCGGCCTCCTCTTCCGACGAGCCGTCAAGCCAGGGGATCGGGAACCACTGATAGCCAAAGGGCGCGCCCGGCACCCGCGTCGGCGCATCGGGCGAATAGAAGGCGGTATCCGGCAGATGCTGGGCCAGAGGCTCCGAAAGGCCGATCAGATCCGCGCCATCCGCGCCGTAGCCGTGCACGAAAATCACCACGGATTTCGTTTTGCCAGACTGCGCAGGCTTTGATTTAAAGTTCAGCGGACGCGTCATCGGATTCCTTCCCGTTTCTTCTCAACATGGTAATAGGCCCAGAGCAGCCGTGCCGCAACGGCGCGCCAGGGCGACCAGGCCTGCGCCATCACCCGCAGCGCCTTTTCCGTGGGACGCGCCTCAAGGCCGAACAAGAGCCGTGCAGCCTCCTGCAGCGCCAGATCGGCCGGGGCAAAAACATCGGCGCGGCCGAGCGAAAACATCGCGTAAATCTCCGCCGTCCAGCGCCCGATGCCGGGCACCGCGACCAGCTGCGCCACGATCTCTTCATCACTCAGATACGGCAGGGCGTCAAAATCGATGCCCGCCCCCGCGAGGGCGAGGGCATAGCGCGCCTTCTGCCGCGACAACCCCAGCGCGCGGAGATCCTCTTCAGCCATGGCTGCGACCGCTTCGGGTGAGATCATCCCCGCAGCCTCCAGCCGCCCCCAGATCGCCCGGGCCGAAGCCACGCTGACCTGCTGTGAGGTGATCGCGCCCAGCAGGGCCGCAAAGCCCCCTTCACGACGGCGCAGCGGCAAAGGACCCGTTAATTCAAGAGCATAGGCGAAACGCGGCTCCCGCGCGGCCAGCCAGGCAGCGCCTTCGGCCACACAGTCCGGCGTGTCAATGATGCGACCCGCGTTCATCTCAGGCCCGGATCACGGGATTTCAGAAGTGGCGCGGTCAGATCTGAGAGACGGTGCTTTTGCCGGCCTTCGTCGTCAAAGGTCTCCGGGCGGCACCAAAGCTCATAAGCTTCTTTCAGCGCAGGCCAATCCTCATCGGTGATCGCATACCAGACCGTGTCGCGGTTGCGGCCTTTCACCACCATATGGTGCCGAAAGATGCCCTCATAGCTGAAGCCCAGCCGTTCAGCGGCGCGGCGCGACGGCAGATTATCGCTGTGGCACTTCCACTCATAGCGCCGATATCCCAGCCGAAAGGCCTGCTCCATCATGGCAAACATCGCGCCGGTGGCCGCAGAAGTCCCCTGCAGCGCGGGCGAGAAGGTCAGTGATCCGACCTCGATCACGCCGTTCGCGACATCAATGCGCATAAAGCTGGCCAGCCCTGACCAGTCCCCCTCCGGGGCGCGGATCGCATAAAACAGCGGATCGGCCAGCCCGCAACGGCTTTCGGCCCAGGTCCTGAACGCCGCCTCGTCGGGAAACGGGCCGGTGAACATATAGTCCCAAAGTGCGTCATGGCCGCGAAAGGCCTGCCAGAGGGCAGGGAGATGCGCGCAGGTCAGCGGCTTTAGCACGCAAAGCGCGTTGCCCAAAGCGACCGGCGGCGGTGGCACCGCGCGGACAATGACTTCGGCGGATGACGGATCTTCGGACACGAGCACCTCCCCTGTTGCGGCGCAGGCTGCGGCAGATCAGCGGGCAGCGCAACCCCGCTCTCTCCCCCGCTCACATCCGCGCGAAGTCCCGGGCCGGGCACTTTCGCGCCCCATGCAGAGCGGCTAGTTTGCGCAGGCTTTGTTAACCTGCAGGTCCTGTCGTGCGTCGTCTCTCTCCGGCCCTGCTGGCCGCTTTTGTAATGCTTTCTGCCTGCGCCATGCCGATGCCTCCGACGGGAGGGGCTGGGGTGATGCAGCCCGATCCGCTGCTGGGCACCACCGCTGATCTGACTTCGCCGGCACAGAGCTTTGTCTATGTCCTGGCCACGGTCGAACCCGTGGCCGAGGCGACCTGCCGCGAGAAACGGCCCGATCTGAACTGCGATTTTCGCATTTTCGTCGATCCCGATCTCTCTAAACCACCCAATGCGTTCCACCGCCTTGACCCCGAAACCGGGCGTCCGGTGATTGGCTTTACCGCGGCGCTGATTGCAGAGGCGCGTTCGCCGGATGAACTGGCCTTTGTGCTTGGCCATGAGGCGGGCCACCACCTGGCAGGCCATATTCCGCGTCAGCAACGCTCAGCCGCAGCGGGGGCCATGCTGGCGGGCACGCTGGCTGTTATGAGCGGCGCCGGTGTCGGTGCACTTGAGCAGGCGGCGCAGCTTGGGGCGGCCGTCGGCGCGCGCAGCTATTCAAAAGACTTTGAGCTGGAAGCCGATGCCATCGGCACGCTGATTGCCTGGCGCGCGGGCTTTGACCCTGAGCGGGGAGCCGGGTTCTTCACCCGCCTGCCCGATCCTGGCAACCGCTTCCTCGGCTCCCACCCGCCCAATGCGGCACGGATGCAGACGGTGGCGGCCACCATGTCCGCGATCCGGCAGGGGCGCCTCAGATAGCACTGCGCAGAAAGGGCTGCGGCAGATCGGCGATCCGCTGGCTGATCAGCCGCGACAGATCGAAGGTCTGCCCCGGATCGCTGGCCACCAGCGCCCCTGCGGCTTCCGCGAGCACAGGATCTGCGGTGGCCCGGGCGAGACCTTCCAGAAAGCCCGAGAGATAGGTCCGGTCAGCCTGGCTCTGACTGGCTGAAAGCCGGCTGCGGGCAAAGATCAGATCTTCGCGCAAAGCCAGATCGTCCGCCGCGGGCAGACCCGGGACAGGCAGCGGATGACCGGCGGCGCGCGGCTGCGGCAGATGACTTCGGATCAGCGCAAAGAACTCGGCGCAGCCCGCGAGCGGCTTGGCAACAAAGCCCGCCGCACCAGCGGCCCGACAGGCAGGCTCCCGCTCGGGATCGCCGCTGATCGCCAGCACGACCGGAGGCCGCGGGGCAGAGGCCAGTTCGGAAATCAGCTCTTCCCCCGGGCCATCGGGCAGTCCGGGATCGACCAGAACCACATCCGGCAGATAAAGGCTCAGATGCCGCCGCGCCTGGGCAAGCGTCTCTGTCCGGCGCAGTCGCGCCCCGCCGCGCAGGGCCATCAGCCGCAGGCCATCCGCTGCAAAACGACTGTCTTCGACCAGCAGAATCGTTACCCCCCAGAGCGGTTGCCCCGCGGCAGGGCGCGGCAGCTGGTCGGGCTTTGTCAGAGAATCAGTGGCGGGCATTACCGGGGCTCCCTCTCCTGTGCCACTCTATCAGGCGACAAACAGGTTGCCGGAGGATTAACCCCGCAGCCGCCGCGATCGCTGCTTGCCAGGCCTGCCCCATCCCCCCATAAAGCCCCGGACTAGGCAGAACATAGCTATCGGAGGAGTTCCTATGATCGGTCGCCTGAACCACGTAGCCATTGCGGTGCCGGATCTTGAGGCTGCCTCGGCGCAGTATCGTGATACCCTGGGCGCGGTGGTCCGCCCCCCCCAGGATGAGCCGGACCATGGCGTTACGGTGGTCTTTATTGAACTGCCCAACACCAAGATTGAGCTGCTGTATCCGCTGGGTGAAAACTCCCCCATCGCGGGATTTCTTGAGAAAAACCCCGCCGGTGGCATCCATCACATCTGCTATGAAGTTGAAGATATTCTGGCAGCCCGCGACCGGCTGAAAGCCTCGGGCGCGCGGGTGCTGGGATCGGGGGAGCCGAAGATCGGCGCACATGGCAAGCCGGTGCTGTTCCTGCATCCGAAAGACTTTAACGGCTGCCTCGTGGAACTGGAGCAGATCTGATGTCGATTTCCGCCATCATCGTTGTCTTCGCCGTCTGCTGGTTTCTGGTCCTGCTGATCGTGCTGCCGCTGCGGCTGCAGACCCAGGCAGAGGCCGGATCGATCGTGCCGGGCACGCCTGCGGGCGCTCCGGCAGGGCCGGTCGGGCGTAAAAAGCTGATCGTGACGACGGTTGCGGCCACCATCGCCTGGGCGGCGATTTGCCTGACGGTTCTGTCAGGTGCGATCAGCATCCGGGATTTCGACGTCATGGGCCGCATGCCCCCGGTCAGCGCCGAGGATTAAAAAAGGGCCCCACAGGGGCCCCTTTTTCGCCTTAACGCTGCGGCCCGGTGTCCCTCACGCGGTGATAAAGATGCGTGAAGGTGGCCGCGCCCAGCACCGGAATGACCAGGCTGACAAAGGGCACCGAGAGCGGTATCGCCATCAGCACCCCGGCCGCAAAAATCTGCCCGCCGTGCTTTTTGCGCAAAGCCCGCGCGGCCGGCAGCCCGATGCGCCGCCCCGCAGCCATGGTGAAATATTCGCGCCCCAGCAGCCAGCCGTTCACGATCCAGAAAATGAACGGCAGCGAGGGCGGAAAGAACAGCCCGATGACCAGCGCCAGCCCGTTCACCACCATCAGAATGCAGAGAAAATTCACCGCATCTTTGATCGATTCGTAAAACCCAAGGCCCGGGGCCGGGGGCAGATGCGAATAATGTCTGGCCTCAACAGCACTGGCCACCTGTTCGAGGAAAAAGCCGGTAAAAACCGAGGCCACCGGCACCATCAGGAAGATGGAGAGGACAAACATCCCCCCCACCGCCCCCCAAGAGGCCAGCGCGGTGATCCCCTCCACCGTGCCGATCAGCGGCAGATCCAGCTCATCCGGCACCAGCACCTGCACCCCGGCCAGAAACAACACCGAAATCGCCGCCAGAAGCGCCAGAGTGAGCCCGATCCCCAAAAGCAGCACCCGGCGAAACCGCCGCTCGGGCAGTTGTGCAAGCGCGCGCAGGAAATCCGTAAAGATCATGCATGGATCCAGGTGGTAAGGCTGGCCACATCCGGGCGCGGACGGTCCGGAACCTGCCCCGCGTAGCTGCCGATATGGATGAGACCGGCGACAAACTCGCCCTCCGCCAGCCCGAAAGCCGAAGCGGCAAAACCCCGGTCCAGGGCCACCCATCCGGTCAGCCAGCCTGCGCCCCAGCCCGAAGCCAGAGCCGCATTCACCAGCGAAAGGCAAACGCCCCCGGCAGAGAGAACCTGTTCGATTTCCGGGATTTTGTCGTGGGAAACGGGACTTGCAACCACCGCCACACACAGCGGGCTGCGGGCAAACTGCCCGATCCCCTTCTCAGCTTTTTCCGCCGCCAGACCGGTTTTTTCCGCATAGGCCCCGGCCTCATCCGCCAGCCGTGCCAGCGCCGCCCGCTCCAGCACGATGAAGCGCCAGGGCGTCAGCTTGCCATGATCGGGCACCCGCGCCGCCGCCGTCAGCAGCACCTCCAGCGCGGCACGGTCCGGGACCGGCCCTGCAAGAAGCTTTGCCGGACGCGAGCGGCGGGTGAGCAGAAAATCAAGAACGGCGTTTGAGGTCATAATGGTCTCCTTCAGACCCGGATGTCGGGTCTGAAGGCGCTTTGGTCAAGGACAGCCTCAGGCCCCGGCAATCATTTCCGACTGACGCACGATGACTTCGGCCTGTTTGATCGAGGCAATATCCACCAGACGCCCCTTATAAACGGTCGCGCCCTGCCCCGCGGCCTTGGCGGCCTCCATGGCAGCCAGGATCTCACGGGCCTCGGCGACAGCCGCCTCGGAGGGGGTGAAAACCTCATTGGACAGTGCCACCTGTTTGGGGTGGATCGCCCATTTGCCCACCATCCCCAGCGTAGCCGAGCGGCGGGCCTGGGCGCGGAAGCCTTCATCATCGGAGAAATCGCCAAACGGCCCGTCGACCGGCAGCACACCATGGGTCCGGCAGGCCGCAACGATCGCCGCCTGGGCCCAGTGCCAGGGATCCGACCAATGCTTCGCCCCTTCGCGCAGCATGTAATAATTCTCCTGGGTGCCACCGATCCCCGTGGTCTGCATCCCCATCGAAGCCGCGAAATCCGCCGCCCCAAGGCTCATCGCCTCCAGCCGCGGCGAGGAGGCCGCGATCTCTTCCACATGGGCAATCCCGGCTGCCGATTCGATAATCACCTCAAAAGCAATGCGTTTTTTGCGCCCCTTCGCCGCCTCAATGGCCGTGACCAGAGCATCCACAGCATAGACATCCGCCGCGCAGCCCACCTTCGGGATCATGATCATATCCAGCCGGTCCGAGGCCTGTTCCAGCAGATCGACGACATCGCGATACCAGAAAGGCGTATCCAGCCCGTTAATCCGCACCGAAAGCGTTCTATTGCCCCAGTCGATCTCATGGGTCGCCCGGATGATATTGGCGCGCGCGGCATCTTTGTCAGAGGGCGCGACAGAGTCCTCCAGATCGAGATTGATCACATCCGCAGCCGAGGCTGCCATCTTCTCAAAAAGCGCCGGACGCGAGCCGGGGCCAAAAAGCTGGCAGCGGTTGGGACGGGCGACGGGGGCAGGCTGAAGACGGAATGACATGGGGCCTCGCAATGATATTCCGAAATTACTGCCAGAATGGTTAGTAAGTTGCGCAGGATCTGGCAAGGATGACTTTGCAGATGCAGCATCACCGCCCGCCCCTTCCGCCGGGTAACGCCACGTGACAGGATGCGGGCACTTTTCTCTGCCCCCGGAACCCCCGCTATGACCCTCACGCTTCACCAGGACAGCTTCCGACTGGCCCAGGCTTTTACGATCTCGCGCGGCTCGCGCACCCATGCCCATGTGCTGAGCGTCGAAATCAGCCGCGATGGTGCCACCGGATGGGGCGAATGCGTGCCCTACGCCCGCTACGGCGAAAGCCTCGCCTCGGTCGCCGACCAGATCCGCGCCCTGCCCGCAGAGATCACCCGCGAAGCGCTGCAGGATCTGCTGAAACCTGGTGCGGCCCGCAATGCCGTCGACTGCGCCCTTTGGGACTGGGAGGCCAAAAAGACCGGCATTCCGGCCTGGAAACTGGCCGGCGTCTCCGAGCCGCAGCCCACGGAAATCACCTATACCCTCTCGCTCGACACCCCTGAGCGCATGGAAGAAGAGGCCCGCAAACACGCCTGGCGGCCGCTTCTGAAGATCAAACTCGGCACCCCTGATGATATGCCCCGGCTTGAGGCCGTGCGCCGCGGCGCCCCCGCCACCCGCATCATCGTCGACGCCAATGAGGGCTGGACCGCCGAGGTCTATACCGATCTCGCCCCGCATCTGCTGCGCCTCGGTGTGGCCCTGGTCGAACAGCCGCTCCCGGCCTCGGAAGACGGCATGCTGGGTGAAATCGCCCGCCCGCTGCCGGTCTGCGCCGATGAATCCGTCCACGACCGCCACAGCCTTGCCCATCTGAAGGGCAAATATGACCTCGTGAACATCAAGCTCGATAAAACCGGCGGGCTGACCGAGGCCCTCGCGCTGCGCCGCGAAGCCGAAGCCGCAGGTTTCGGCATCATGGTCGGCTGCATGGTCGGCTCCTCGCTCGCCATGGCCCCCGCCATGCTGATCGCACAACACGCACCCTACGTTGATCTTGACGCGCCGCTTCTCTTGGCAGAAGACCGCGCTGCGCCCATGAAAACCGAAGGCGCGATCCTTTATCCTGCAGCCCCCGCGCTCTGGGGCTGAGACTTTGCCGGAGGAAATCCGAATGTCCCGTATCGTCTATGTCAACGGTGAATGGCTGCCGGAAGCGGAGGCGAAGGTTTCGGTCTTTGACCGCGGCTTTCTCATGGGTGACGCGGTCTATGAAGTGACCACGGTCATGCAGGGCAAGCTCATTGACTTTGAGGGCCACTGCCGCCGCCTCGCCCGCTCCACCGCCGAACTCGGCATGGCGAACCCGCACAGCGACGCGGAATGGCTGCAGCTGCACCGCGACATCGCCGCGAAAAACGACCTGACCGATGGCGGCATCTATCTGCAGGTCACCCGCGGCAACCCCGGCGATCGTGACTTCGCCTTCGCCCGCGAAGGCCTTGCCCCCACCGTGGTGATGTTCACCCAAAGCAAACCCGGCCAGGCCGAAAACCCGGCCGCCTGGGCGGGCTGGAAAGTCATCTCGGTCCCGGAAATGCGCTGGCACCGCCGCGACATCAAAACCGTGCAGCTCCTCTGGCCGTCGCTGTCGAAAATGGCCGCCAAAGACGCAGGCGTCGATGATGCCTGGTTCGTCGAGGACGGCTTTGTCACCGAGGGCACCTCGAACAACGTCTATATCGTCAAAAACGGTAAAATCATCACCCGCAACCTCAGCACCGATCTGCTGCACGGCATCACCCGCGCCTCGGTGCTGCGCCTGGCCGCCGATCTGCAGATGGACATCGAAGAGCGCCCCTTCACCATCGAAGAAGCCCAGGCCGCCGATGAGGCCTTCTCGACCTCCGCAGGCGCCTTCGTCACCCCGGTGATCGAAGTCGACGGCAAGCCGGTCGGCAGCGGCAAAGCCGGCCCGATCGCCACCCGCCTGCGCGAAGTCTATCTCGAAGAATCGCTCAAAGCCGGCGTCTGAGCCAATCCCCCCGCAGTCTTTGGCTTTTTCCAAATACTCTGCAGGGGGTCCGGGGGCCGCACAGGCCCCTGGCGCTCTCAACACAGGACCCGCCCCGCCATTCCGGCACGGGCGGGTCTTTTCATGTCGGCCTCAACCCTCAGGCCTTGCCGACATTCTGCGCAAAAGACACCTCAAAGGCCGCCTTCTGCTCTGCACTGGCCTCCGCCTGATGCTCTGCGCGCCAGTCCTCAAAGGGCATGCCATAGACGATCTCCCGTGCGCCGTCTTTGCTCAGCTCCAGCCCGCGCTCTGCGGCCTCTTCCTGATACCAGCGCGACAGACAGTTCCGGCAAAACCCCGCCAGATTCATCATATCGATGTTCTGCACATCCGGACGCGCTTCCATCAGATGATGCAGCAGACGGCGGAAGGTTGCGGCCTCCAGCTCGGTTTTCAGGCTCTCATGATCGGCCATCGGGCTCTCCTCTCACTCAGTCATCTCACACTGCGCCAGCGCCGCCTGCAGCAGGGGCGCCAGCCGCTGCCCCCAGGTCCGCTGCGCTGCCGCGTCAGCGATCAGATCATTGCGCAGCTCAATCAGCGTGTTGTGCCGCCCCTGGCGCAGGGCGTGCCGGTCGATGGCATCGCCGGGCAGATGACCATCATAGGGCTCATTATCCCCGGTCACCAGATCCGCCTCCCGGCGCAGCAGATCCAGCAGCGCCAGCGACAGACGGCTGTCGAGATGGCTGTGCAAAATCCCGATATGCCAGGGCCTTTTGGGCCGCCCGCGCAGCTGCGGCGTAAAGCTGTGGACCGCGCAGATCACCCGGTCGCGCCGCGCCGCCGCCAGCCGCGCATAAGCCGCGTGATAGGGCTGATAAAGCGCCGCCATCCGCCGCCCCACCTCGGCCGCATCGGCATGGCGGTTGGCGGGAATAATGGTGCCGTCATAAAACCGCATCACCAGGGTCGGATCATCCGCGCCCCGGTTCGGATCAATCACCAGCCGCGAGAAATTGCTTAAGATACAAGGGCTGTTCAGCGCCTCTGCCAGGGCCACCGAAACCCCCGCCGCGCCCGGATCCCAGGCGATATGGCGGCTCATATCCGCCGCCGCGATCCCCAGATCGCCGCCATTGATGAACTCCGGCACCCGGTTGGAGGCGTGATCACAGGTGATCAGCCAGCGTCCGGGCCGGTCTGCGCCAAGGATCTGAAACGGAATGTCGTCGCTCATGCCCTGAAACCCATTGGTAATCCCGATGATCTATAGCGAAAGATCAGCGCCCTGCCACTGTCATATCCCTGTTGCACAGCTGTCATAGTGAAAGGGCGCAGAGTTGTGAGCCTGCACAAAGCAGGGCATAACTGTTGCACAGGTACTGGCAAGGAAAGACCGATGAGACGGCACCGCAAAATCAAAATCGTCGCCACCCTGGGCCCGGCGTCCTCGGACAAAGAGACGATCCGCGCGCTGTGGGAGGCCGGGGCCGATGTCTTCCGCCTGAATATGAGCCATGGCACCCATGAGACAATCGCCGCACTCCACGGTCATATCCGCGATGTTGAGGCTGAAATCGGCCGCCCCATCGCGATCCTTGCGGATCTTCAGGGCCCGAAACTCCGGGTTGGCGTTTTCGCCAATACCGCCGTGGATCTCGAAGAGGGCCAGAGCTTCCGCCTCGATCTCTCGGCAGAGCCGGGCGACAACACCCGGGTGCAGCTGCCCCACCCCGAGATTTTCGCAGCCCTTGAGGCCGGGACCGCGCTTCTGGTCAACGACGGCAAGATCCGCCTGCGGGTGGAGGCCTGTGGCGCAGATTTCGCCGATTGCACGGTGACCGTGGGCGGCACCATTTCCAACCGCAAGGGCGTGAACGTCCCCGATGTGGTGCTGCCGCTGGCCGCTTTGTCGGAAAAAGACCGCCGCGATCTGGAGTTTGCCTGCCGGCTTGGCGTCGACTGGCTGGCACTCTCCTTCGTGCAGCGCCCCGAGGATGTCCTTGAAGCCCGCGAGCTGACCCAGGGCCGCGCGGCGATCCTGTCGAAGATCGAAAAGCCCGCAGCCGTCAAAGCCTATGACAGCATTCTGGCCGTCTCGGACGGGATCATGGTGGCACGCGGGGATCTCGGCGTCGAATGCCCGGTCCAGGCCGTGCCGCCGATCCAGAAGCGCCTGGTGCGCGGGGCCCGCGCGGCGGCAAAGCCGGTGATCGTGGCGACCCAGATGCTCGAATCGATGATCGAAAGCCCGATGCCGACCCGGGCCGAAGTCTCGGACGTGGCGACCGCGATCTATGAGGGCGCGGATGCGGTGATGCTCTCGGCGGAATCCGCCGCCGGGCAATATCCGGTCGAGGCGGTGCGCACGATGAACAATGTGGCGATTGAGGTAGAGGGCGACCCCACCTACCGCGAGATCATTGAAGCCAGCCGCAAGGTGCAGCGTCGCACCGTGGCCGATGGCATCGTCTCGGCAGCCCGTGAAATCGCAGAAACCACCGAGATCCGCGCGATCTGCTGCTTTACCCAAAGTGGTACCACCGCGGCCCTGGTGGCGCGCGAACGCCCGCGGGTGCCGATCCTGGCGCTGACGCCGCTCACGCGTACCGCACGCCAGCTTTGCCTGACCTGGGGCGCGCATTGCGTGATCGTCGATCCGCAGGAGCGCTTTAAAGGCGCGGTGCTGGCTGCCGCCAAAGCGGCGCGCGAAGACGGCTTTGCCGCCGTCTCCGATCAGATCGTCGTCACCGCAGGGGTGCCCTTCAACGTGCAGGGCACCACCAATATTCTGCGCGTGGCGCCCTGCGATGAGCGGCTGATCACCCGCTCGGAAGCCTGACCCGGGGCCCCGGGATTTGACCCTGGCGCGAAAAGCAGCGCCAGGGTGCTTATCTGCTTGTCAAAGATCAGGATCCGGTCTATCGGGTCCACTCTCGTTGCGCGGCCGGCCGGTGTGGCATGCCGAGTCGCGCGTTCACCACTCGAAAGAGGAGATGGAAATGCCCAAGATGAAAACGAAATCCGCAGCCAAAAAGCGGTTTACGTTCACCGCGACCGGCAAAGTCAAAGCAGGTCCGGCTGGCAAGCGCCACGGCATGATCAAACGCTCGACGAAGTTCATTCGCGATGTGACCGGGACCATGATCCTGTGCGCAGCGGACGAGAAAATCGTCAAGAAATACATGCCGTATAACCGCTAAGGAGAGCCAGAGATGACCCGCGTTAAATCCGGCAAGGTAACTCACGCCTCGCACAAAAAAGTGCTGAAGGCCGCGAAAGGCTACTACTCGGCCCGCTCGCGTAACTTCCGCACCGCGACCCAGGCTGTCGATAAAGCCAACCAATACGCAACCCGCGACCGCAAAGCACGTAAGCGCAGCTTCCGCGCTCTGTGGATCCAGCGTATCAACGCCGCTGTGCGTCTGGTTGATGCTGAACTGACGTATTCGAAATTCATCAACCTGCTGGCGAAAGCCGGTATCACGGTTGACCGTAAAGTTCTGGCTGACCTCGCAGTCGCAGAACCGGAAGCTTTCGCTGCCATCGTTGGCCAGGCAAAAGCTGCTGCCTGATTTCAGGTGAATTAAGATGAGAAGCGCCCGCAGAGCAATCTGCGGGCGTTTTCTTTTGGGATTTTGGGTGGTTGTGGGACCTGATGGCCCGGGCTCCGGAGAGGGGGGCAGGCCCCGGGGCGCTGCCCCGGACCCCGGAGTATTTTGAAAAAGCCAAAGCCCGGGGCCGCCTCTCAGGCGAGGGGGGCGGGGCAATCGCGGAAAGTAGCCGCGAGGATCGCGGTTAATTCGCGGACATCCTCATCGGTGAAGGCCGCTTCGGTATTGCTGTCGAGATCCAGAACGCCGAGAAGCGCGCCCGTGCCGTTCCGGACCGGCAGCACCAGCTCTGAGCGGGTGGAGGAGGCGCAGGCGATATGGCCCGGGAAGAGCTCCACATCCGGGACCAGCTGCACGTCCCCCGTGCGGGCGGCGGCGCCGCAGACACCGCGGGAAAACGGGATCACGAGGCAGCCATGACCGCCCTGATAGGGGCCGATCTTCAGCAGCTCTGGTGCGGTGACGCGGTAGAACCCCGTCCAGTCCGAGAGCTGATGGCTGTGGTGCAGCTCACAGGCCACCGTCGCCATGAGGGAGACCGTATCGGTTTCGCCATGGGTCAGGGCGGCGATGGCTTTGCTGAGTTCGGCGTAGTCGCAGGCAGGCTCACTCAGCGGCATTTTGCTTTGCTTCCAGCGCATCGAGGCGGGCTTTGAGCGCGATGTTTTCTTCGCGGGCTTTGGCGGCCATGGCGCGGACAGCGTCAAACTCCTCGCGGGTGACGAGGTCACGGTCGGCGAGCCAGCGGTCCATCAGGGATTTGACGGCGTTTTCCGCCTCGGTGCGCGCGCCATGAGCGACGCCCATGGCATTGGTGGCAAGCCGCGACAGGTCGTCGAAGAATTTATTCTGGGTCTGCATGGAAGCGCCTCCGTTGCGATCTTGTGAAGGATATGGCGCGGCAGGGGGCCGGGTGCAAGGTTGACAAGCCCGGAGGCTGACCCGACAACGCCTGTGACACAGCGAGGTGCCATGGATTACATCCCCTTTCCGCAGATTTCGCCCGAAATTTTTACACTGACGCTGGGCGGCTTCAGCTTTTCGCTGCGCTGGTATGCGCTGGCCTATATCGCCGGGCTGCTGATCGGATGGCGCATGATCATTGGCTTGATGAAGCGGCCCCCGCTTTGGGGTGGGGTGGCGCCGGCGGAGCCGGGGAAGATTGAGGATCTGCTCAGCTGGATCATCGTCGGGGTGATCCTTGGCGGGCGGCTGGGCTTTGTGCTGTTTTACCAGCCGGGGTATTATTTCGCGCACCCCGGTGAGATCCTGAAAATCTGGCAGGGCGGTATGTCCTTTCATGGTGGGTTCCTGGGCGTGGTGGTGGCGGCCTGGGCCTGGGCGGCGCGGCAGGGCGTGCGGCCTTTGCAGATCGCTGATGCGCTGGCTTTGGCCGCGCCGGTGGGGCTTTTCTTCGGGCGGATTGCCAATTTCATCAATGCCGAGCTTTGGGGGCGGCCGACGACCATGCCCTGGGGTGTGGCCTTTCCGGGGGCGGGTCAGGACTGCTTTGGGGTGAGCGGGATCTGTGCGCGCCATCCTTCGCAGCTTTATGAGGCGGCGCTTGAGGGGCTTTTGCTGGGAGCCGTGCTTTTGTGGGGGATTTACCGCCGCGGCTGGCTGCAGCATTCGGGGCGTGCGCTTGGGGTGTTTCTGGCCGGATATGGGGCGTCGCGCTTTTTTGTGGAGTTCTTCCGGGAGGCCGATGCGCAGTTCATCAGTGAAGAGAACCTGCGCGGTGCGGTTTTTGCGGGCATGTCCATGGGGCAGCTTTTGTCGCTGCCGATGATAGTCGCGGGGCTTTATTTCATCCTGAGCGCGCGGAAACGGGCGGCATGAGCACGCCGCTTGCTGCGCTGCTGAAGACCCGCATTGCGGCGGGCGGGCCGATGCGGCTGTCGGATTATATGGCCGAATGCCTGCTGCACCCCGGGCATGGCTATTACACCGGAGCCGAGCCTTTCGGGCGGGGGGGCGATTTCATTACCGCCCCTGAGATCAGTCAGATGTTTGGCGAGCTGCTGGGCCTTTGGCTGGCGCAGTGCTGGATGGACCAGGGTGCGCCGTCGCGGATCACTCTGGCAGAGGCGGGCCCCGGGCGCGGCACGCTGATGGCGGATATTCTGCGCGCCACCCGTGGGGTTCCGGGGTTTCATCAGGCGATCGCGGTGCATCTGATCGAGGCCTCTCCGCGGCTGCGACAGGTGCAAAGAGAAGCGCTTCGCGGCTGGGAGGTGACCTGGGCTGAAAGCCTGCAGGAGGTGCCGGAGGCGCCTTTATACTTTGTCGCCAATGAGTTCTTTGATGCTCTGCCGGTGCGGCAGTTCACCCGTGCAGCTGAGGGCTGGTCTGAGACCATGGTGCTGCTGCAGGATGGGGCGCTGGCGCCGGGGCGCGGGGCACCGCGCGGGGTTCCTGCGCTGGCCCATCGGCTGGCGGATACAAACCCCGGCGATGTGGTGGAGATCTGCCCGGCGGCCGCCCCTTTGACGGGGGAAATTGCGGGGCGCATCGCGCGTCACGGCGGCGCGGCGCTGATCATCGATTATGGCAACTGGCGCTCGCGCGGGGATACCGTTCAGGCGATGAAGGCCCATGGCTATGCCGGGCTTTTTGAGACGCCGGGTCAGGCGGATCTGACCGCCCATGTCGATTTTGAGCCCCTGGCCCTTGCCGCTCGTGACGCCGGGCTGCGCCCCTGGGGACCCCTGCCCCAGGGCGATCTGCTGCGCGCGCTTGGGATTGAGGCCCGCGCGGCGCGGCTGGCCCAGGCTCTCAGCGGGGAGAAGCTCGCAAGCCACCTGGCGGCCACGCGCCGCTTGACCGATGCGGCGGAAATGGGGACGCTCTTTCAGGCGCTCGCCCTTTTGCCGCAAACCGCTCCCTGCCCTGCCGGATTTATACCGTGACCCCTACAGCGACCCTCGAAATCCTGACCTCGCCCGACCTGCGCCCCGTGCAGCACGGCTTTTTCACCCGCAAAGGCGGCGCCTCTTCGGGGATCTTTGCCGGGCTGAACTGCGGCCCTGGCTCCAGCGATATGGCGGAGATGGTGGAGATCAACCGCGCCCGTGTCGCTGAGGCCATGGGGGTCGGCCCGGACCATCTGGTCACGCTGCATCAGGTGCATTCGCCCGATGTCGCCGTCATCACCGCGCCGCTGGCGGAAAAGCCCCGCGCCGATGCCATGGTCACCGCGACCCCTGGCCTGGCGCTTGGCATTCTGACGGCCGATTGCCAGCCGGTTCTCTTTGCCGATCGCAAAGCGGGGGTGATCGGGGCGGCCCATGCGGGCTGGAAGGGCGCGATTGACGGCGTGCTGGAGAACACGGTGACCGCCATGGAGGGCCTTGGCGCAAAGCGCGAAGAGATCACCGCGGTGATCGGCCCCTGCATCAGCCAGCGCGCCTATGAAGTGGGACCGGAGTTCTTCACCCGCTTTTATGACGAAAACCCCGCCTGGGCGCGGTTTTTCACCCAAGGCAATGGCGATCGCTATCTCTTTGATCTGCCGGGATTCGGGCTGATGAAGCTGCGCGAGGCGGGCGTCGGAGAGGCGCTCTGGGGCGGCTGGTGCACCTGGTCGGATGAGGAGCGTTTCTACTCTTACCGCCGCACCACACAGCGCAAAGAGGCGGATTACGGACGGCTGATCTCGGTCATCCGGCTTTGACATAAGAAAAGCCCAGGGGTGGGCACCCCCGGGCTTTTTCACATTTGCGTGCAGCCCCTCAGGCCTGACGCGCGATCCGCTCTTCCAGCACCTCAAAGGGCACGCCGGGCTCATCTTTCGAGCCACGGATAACCAGGCTCGTTTTGACATTGGCCACATTCGCCGCCTTCAGCAGCTCACCGGTCAGGAAGCTCTGGAAGGACGACAGATCCGGCGCCACGCATTTCAGGATGAAATCGATCTCGCCGTTAAGCATATGGCACTCACGTACCAGCGGCCACGAGCGGCAGCGCTCTTCAAAGGCCGTCAGATCGCTTTCCGCCTGGCTGTTGAGCCGCACCATAGCAAAGACCTGCACCTCGAAGCCCAGTTCACGGCTGTCAATCTCGGCGTGATAGCCGCGGATATAGCCCTGCTCTTCCAGTGTGCGCACACGCCGCAGGCAGGGCGGGGCCGAAATACCCACACGCTTTGCCAGCTCTACGTTCGTCATCCGCCCGTCCGCCTGCAGCTCGGCCAGAATATGCCGGTCAATCGGGTCGAGTTTCGCGCCTGCCATTCATCAGCCTCCTGGGAACTGGACGGGAACTTATTCATTCGCCCGGCTCCGCGCAATATTGTTTCGTAAAACCGCCCGGATTTGACACGGGCAACTCACAATGGGATCACCGCCCCCCCCTCTGGCGGCGAAGAAGCGACCCGCCTATATCAAAGCCAAAGCACAGTCAAAGAGGCACTCTGTCCATGAGCGAGACCCGGCATACCAAAGTTCTGATCATCGGCTCCGGCCCGGCAGGCTATACGGCTGCAGTCTATGCCAGCCGCGCCATGCTCTCGCCGATCCTGGTGCAGGGCATCCAGCCCGGCGGCCAGCTGACCATCACCACCGAAGTTGAGAACTGGCCGGGCGATAAAACCGTTCAGGGCCCGGATCTGATGGTCCGCATGGAAGAGCACGCCCAGGAAATGGGTGCCGAGATCCTCTTTGACACCATCACCGAACTGAAACTCGGCAGCCGTCCCTTTACCGCCCTGGGCGACAGCGGCACCACCTATACCGCCGATGCGGTGATCCTTGCGACCGGCGCTCAGGCGCGCTGGCTGGGCCTGCCCACGGAAGAGAAGTTCAAGGGCTTTGGCGTATCCGCCTGTGCCACCTGTGACGGTTTCTTCTATCGCGACAAGCCGGTGGCCGTGATCGGCGGCGGCAATACCGCCGTTGAAGAGGCGCTGTTCCTGACGAATTTCGCGTCCAAAGTGACGCTGATTCACCGCCGCGACAGCCTGCGGGCGGAAAAGATCCTCCAGGAGCGGCTTTTCAACCACCCCAAAGTCGAAGTGCTCTGGAACCATGAGGTGGATGAGGTTCTGGGCACCGAGGCGCCGCTGGGCGTCACCGGGCTGCGGGTGAAGCACGCACAGACCGGCGAGACCTCGGAGATTGCCTGCGACGGCTTCTTCGTGGCCATCGGTCACAGCCCGGCCTCTGAGCTGGTGAAGGACCAGCTGGAGCTGCACAACGGCGGCTATGTAAAGGTTGAGCCGGGCACCACCCGCACCTCGATCCCGGGCGTCTTTGCGGCGGGCGATCTGACCGATCACGTCTATCGTCAGGCGATCACTTCGGCGGGCATGGGCTGCATGGCCGCTCTTGATGCCGAGCGTTTCCTTGCCGGCCACTGAGCCCTTTATACCTTTCAGCGCGCGTCTGTGGCGCGCGCTGCCCAAAGGGGCTGATCCCCTCAGCCCCGCGCCTTCACCGGAGGGGCGGTTTCACCACTCCGGCCAGCAGGCGATCTATCTCTCACCCTCGCCTCAGGCCGCAGGGCGCGCGACGGCCCGCAAAGCGGGGGGCGCGGATCTGCATCTGCAAAGCTATCTCGTGCGTCTGCACCGCCTGGCCGATCTGCGCCATGCAGATGTCTGTCAGGCCCTGGGTCTCACCGGCAGTGAGGCCAGCCGCCCCTGGCGGAGTGAGCGCATCGCAGGTCGCCCGGCAAGCTCCTGGCGGGCCTCAGACGCGGCGCGCGCGGCGGGCTGTGACGGGCTGATCTGGACCGTGCGCAATGCGCCGCATCTCTGGCATCTGGTGGTTTTTACTTCAGAAGATGAGCGCCTTACGCTGATTTCAACTGAGCCGCCCTGACCTGCCCGCCCCCCAATAAAAAGGGGCGCGCCCCGTCAGGACACGCCCCCCGATGTCAGATCCGCCACGCTCAGGCGGCGTCGAGCAGGCCGACGATATCCATCATGATGCGGTTCAGCTCAAAATCCTTCGGCGTATAGACCCGGGCGACGCCCATGGCGCGCAGGGCCTCGGCGTCGTCTTCGGGGATGATCCCGCCGACCACCAGGGGCAGATCCAACAGACCCGCCGCCTTCATCCGCTCCATCACCTCCGCGATCAGCGGCAGATGGCTGCCCGAGAGGATCGACAGGCCCACGACATGCGCGCCCTCAGCCTCGGCGGCGGCCACGATCTCGGCGGGGGTCAGGCGGATCCCCTCATAGGTGATGTCCATGCCGCAGTCGCGGGCGCGGGCTGCGATCTGTTCCGCGCCGTTGGAATGGCCATCAAGGCCGGGCTTGCCGACCAGGAACTTCAGCCGCCGCCCCAGACGGGCAGAGACGGCATCCACCGCCTCGCGGATCGGCTCCAGCCCCTCGGTGCGGTTGGAGATCGCCTTGGAGACCCCGGTCGGGCCGCGATAAAGACCAAAGACGGCGCGGACGGCTTCACCCCATTCGCCGGTGGTCGCCCCGGCTTTGGCGGCGGCGATCGAGGCGGGCATGATATTGACGCCCGAAGCCGCATCGGCGCGCAGACGATCAAGCGCTGTGCGAACCGCCCCCTCATCGCGGGCCGCACGCCAGGATTTCAGGCGCGCAAGCTGATCGGCCTCTGCCTCAGGATCGGCCACCATGATGGCGCCTTCGCCGGTGGTCAGGGGCGAGGGCTCGGTGGTGGTGAAGCGGTTCACGCCCACCACCACGGTCTCACCCTGCTCAATCCGGGCGATGCGCTCGGCATTGGCCTCGACCAGGCGGCCCTTCATGTAAGGGATCGCCTCAATCGCGCCGCCCATGGCGTCGATCTGCGCCAGCTCTGCCCGCGCGCCCTCCATCAGAGCGGCGACCTTGCGCTCCACGGCGGGGTTGCCCTCAAAGAGGTCGTCATATTCCAGAAGATCGGTCTCATAGGCCAGGATCTGCTGCATCCGGAGCGACCATTGCTGGTCCCAGGGCCGCGGCAGGCCAAGCGCCTCATTCCAGGCCGGAAGCTGCACCGCGCGGGCGCGGGCGTCTTTCGACAGCGTAACGGCCAGCATTTCCAGCAGGATACGGTAGACGTTGTTTTCCGGCTGCGGCTCGGTCAGCCCCAGCGAGTTCACCTGCACGCCATAGCGGAAGCGGCGGAATTTCGGATCCGTCACGCCATAGCGCGTCTCGCAGATCTCATCCCACAGCGCCACAAAGGCGCGCATCTTGCACATCTCGGTCACAAAGCGGATGCCCGCGTTCACGAAGAAGGAGATCCGCCCCACCATCTCGGGGAAGTTCTCCGCCGGGACCTTGGCCTTCAGATCATCGAGCACCGCAATCGCGGTCGCCAGCGCGAAGGCCAGCTCCTGCTCGGGCGTCGCACCTGCTTCCTGCAGATGGTAGGAGCAGACGTTCATCGGGTTCCACTTCGGCAGATGCTCCCGCGTCCAGGCAGCGACATCGGTAATCATCCGAAGGCTGGGCTTGGGCGGGCAGATATAGGTGCCGCGCGACAGATATTCCTTCACCAGATCGTTCTGCACCGTGCCCTGCAGCCGCGAGACATCCGCCCCCTGCTCTTCCGCCACCGCCACATAAAGCGCCAGCAACCAGGGCGCGGTGGCATTGATGGTCATCGAGGTGTTCATCTGCTCCAGCGGGATCTGGTCAAACAGCATCCGCATGTCGCCAAGATGGCAAACCGGAACGCCCACTTTCCCGACTTCGCCGCGCGAGAGCACATGATCGCTGTCATAGCCCGTCTGCGTCGGCAGATCGAAAGCCACCGAAAGCCCCGTCTGCCCTTTGGACAGATTGGTGCGATACAGCGCATTTGAGGCCATGGCCGTGGAATGCCCGGCATAGGTGCGGAAAAGCCAGGGTTTCTCTGTCCGGGTCATCATCCCCTCCGAAATCCGACACGCAAGAATCTTTCGCATTGATTGCAGGTCAGGAAACATTCAGCAAGTGTGATTTTTCTGCGCTGCGGCAATTTCCCGTTACGTCACAAAACCCCGCCGGACCCGCCTTTGTCGCAGCAAAATAAGGGCCTTTGCCGTGGTCAAAGAAAGCGTTCACCCTTATCTGACAGCTTTTTACTGCGATGGCCTGAGCGGAGGCACCATGGGAACCGTTGAACTGCCGGTCTGGGCTCTGGTGCTGATCTTAGGCTTTGCCTCGGTCACCTTTGCCTCGCATTTCCTGTTTCCCTCGGTGCGCTGGTTCGTGCGCCGCCGCATGGAGCGGCTGGTCTCGCGGCTGAACCTGCGGCTCAAACGCCCGATTGAGCCCTTTAAGCTGCTGGAGCGGCACGATCTTATTCAGCA
Source organism: Falsigemmobacter faecalis (assembly GCF_003863335.1). Lineage (GTDB taxonomy): Bacteria > Pseudomonadota > Alphaproteobacteria > Rhodobacterales > Rhodobacteraceae > Wagnerdoeblera > Wagnerdoeblera faecalis. The sequence continues at coordinate 36,342 of NZ_RRAZ01000014.1, forward strand.
GCTGTCCTATGACCCCCAGGTTCTGAGCGCGGTTCTGCAGCACGCCCGCGACACCGGCCTGCCGCGCAACGTCGCCTTTGAACGCGCGCGCCGCTATGCCCGCGAAATCGTGCCCGCCTTTTCCGCGCGGACCTATTTCAACGTGGCGGGGCGGATCGCGAAATGGCTGTCGCTGCTGATGTACCGCGTCGATGTCTCCGCACGCGACGAATCGGCTTTGCAGCATATCCCGCAGGATTCGACGGTGATCTTCGTGATGAACCACCGCTCGAATATGGATTACGTGCTGCTGACCTGGGTCGCCTCCAGCCAGATGACGCTGTCTTATGCGGTGGGCGAATGGGCGCGGGTCTGGCCGCTGTCGGGGCTGATCCGGGCCATGGGGGCCTATTTCATCCGGCGCAAAAGCCTGAACCCGCTCTATCGCAAGGTGCTGGAGCGCTATGTCCAGACCGCCACCCAGGAGGGCGTGGCCCAGGCGATTTTCCCCGAAGGCCGCCTCAGCCTGGATGGGCGCACCGCCCCCGCAAGGCTGGGCCTTTTGAGCTATATCCTTGGCGCCGCCAAAGCGGGCGGGCGTCCGGTGGTCTTTGTGCCGGTGGGGCTGAATTACGACCGCGTGCTGGAAGACCGCCTGCTGGTGCGCGCGGGCGAGACCGGAGAGCGGCGCTTTCGGGCCGGTCTGGGCGGCATCATGATCTATGTCGCGCGGATGTTCTGGCGCAGGCTCTGGGGCAAATGGGACGGCTTTGGCCAGGCGGCGGTGCGCTATGGCGAGCCGCTGCCCCTTGAAGGCCTGCTGCGCGATGAGCCGGATCTGACGCCGGAAGACCTTGGCCGGGTGCTGATGGCGCGGGTCGGCGATGCCCTGCCCGTCACGCCGGTGCCGCTGGTTGCGGCGGCATTGACCGGGGGCGGGATGACCCGGGCGGCTCTTCCGGCGCGGATGGCCGAGTTGCGCGCGCGGCTTGAGGCGCGCGGCACCCGTCTGGTGCTGCCCGATGCCGCCCCTGAGGTCATCCTTGAGGAGGGCTTGACCCGTCTGCTGCAACGCAGAATTCTGGAAGAGCGGCCCGAAGGCTTTCTGGCAGTCAAAGCCGGTCTTCTGGACTATTACGCCGCTCCGGTTTGGCAGATCCTTGGGGAGCCCCGATAATCGCAGGCGATTATCGGGTAACAATATTTCGTTGCGTCACATTATTTCGTGAGCACTGCAAATCTTGTTGCTTTGTTGCGCGGCCATTTGTATCCAGTGAAGGCCCACCCGATTCTGCGGTGCGGCATCGCATTGCTGAACGGACCTGAGGAGAGCGCCGTGGCCCTGGATACGAATACCGCAATCGTCCCCTATGACGCCCCCGTCAAAGACCTCTATGAGGTCGGCGAGATGCCGCCTCTCGGTCATGTTCCGGCAAAGATGTATGCCTGGTCGATCCGCAAAGAGCGCCATGGCGAGCCCGAGACCGCCATGCAGGTCGAAGTGGTCGACACCTGGAAACTCGACAGCAATGAAGTGCTGGTCCTCGTGATGGCGGCGGGTGTGAACTACAACGGCGTCTGGGCCGCGCTTGGCGTGCCGGTCTCGCCCTTTGATGGTCACAAACAGCCCTTCCACGTGGCAGGCTCGGATGCGGCGGGCATCGTCTGGGCGGTCGGCGATAAGGTGAAGCGCTGGAAAGTCGGCGATGAAGTCGTGGTGCATTGCAACCAGGACGATGGCGACGACGAGGAATGCAACGGCGGCGACCCGATGTTCTCGGCCTCGCAGCGGATCTGGGGCTATGAGACGCCCGACGGCTCTTTTGCGCAGTTCACCCGCGTTCAGGCCCAGCAGCTGATGCCGCGCCCGAAGCATCTGAGCTGGGAGGAAGCGGCCTGCTATACGCTGACCCTGGCCACCGCTTACCGCATGCTTTTCGGCCATGAGCCCCATGATCTGAAGCCCGGTCAGAACGTTCTGGTCTGGGGGGCCTCGGGCGGCCTCGGCTCCTTTGCGATCCAGCTCATCAATACCGCCGGTGCCAATGCGATCGGCGTGATCTCAGATGAGAGCAAACGTGAGTTTGTCATGGGTCTGGGCGCCAAGGGCGTGATTAACCGCAATGAATTCAAATGCTGGGGGCAACTGCCCACGGTCAACAGCCCCGAATATAACGACTGGCTGAAAGAGGCCCGCAAGTTCGGCAAGGCGATCTGGGACATCACCGGCAAAGGCGTCAGCGTTGACATGGTCTTTGAGCATCCGGGCGAGGCGACCTTCCCGGTCTCATCGCTCGTGTGCAAAAAGGGCGGCATGGTGGTGATCTGCGCGGGCACCAGCGGTTTCAACTGCACCTTCGACGTGCGCTACATGTGGATGCATCAAAAGCGTCTGCAGGGCAGCCACTTCGCGCACCTGAAGCAGGCCGCCGCCGCCAATAAGCTGATGATTGAGCGCCGGATCGACCCCTGCATGTCAGAGGTCTTCCCCTGGGAGCAGATCCCCGAGGCGCATGCCCTGATGCGCGCCAATAAGCACAAGCCGGGCAATATGGCGGTGCTGGTCCAGGCCCCGCATACCGGTCTGCGCACCTTTGAGGATACGCTCGAAGCCAGCCGCGCGGCGCATCCCGGCAAATAAGTTCCTGCCTCCCCGGCAGTATGGGCGGTCTCCCCAGGGAGCCGCCCTTTTTCGTTGCAAGCCAGCAGCCTGCGGGGTTCACTGCTGGAAACTGAGGGGGGCAGCATGAAACCGGGACCACGCAATCTCATCACCGATGTGCCGGGGATAAAGGTCGGCAATGCCACCGACGCCCGGATCAAAACCGGCACCACGGTGTTGATCGGCGATCAGCCGATGACGGCCGCCGTGCATGTCATGGGCGGCGCCCCCGGCACGCGCGAGACTGAGCTTCTCGCCCCCGACAAACTGGTCCAGCAGGTCGAGGCGATCTGCCTCTCGGGCGGCTCGGCCTTTGGTCTGGATGCGGCGGGCGGCGTGATGGAGGCGCTGCGCGATCTGGGGCGCGGCTTTGAAGTGGCCGGGCTGCGGGTGCCGATCGTGCCGGGGGCGATCATCTTTGATCTGGCCAATGGCGGCGATAAGACCTGGATCACCTCGCCCTATTTCGCGCTTGGCAAAGCGGCGACCGGGGCGGCGGCTGAGGATTTTGCCATCGGCACCGCAGGCGCGGGCACCGGGGCTACGACGAAAAACTGGAAAGGCGGCCTGGGCTCGGCCTCGCTGGTATTGTCGAACGGGATCACGGTGGGCGCGCTGGTGGTGGTCAATCCGCTGGGCTCTGTCACGGTGGACGGCGGGCCGCATTTCTGGGCCGCCCCCTTTGAGCAGGCGGGCGAATTCGGCAGCAAAGGGGTGGCGCAGGCCTATGCCGCGGAAGAGCCCCGCCCCGGCAAGCAGCAGGGTGAGGCCACGACCATCGCCATTATCGCCACCGATGCTGCCCTCACCCAGGCGCAGTGCCAGCGCCTCGCCACCGCAGCGCATGACGGCATGGCCCGCGCCATTGTGCCGAGCCACACCCCCTTTGACGGCGATCTGGTCTTTGCCGTCTCCACCGGCGCAAAGCCCCTGCCCGATCCGATGGCCGATCCCTTCACCTTAGGCCATGCCGCAGCCACAGTCCTGGCCCGCGCCATCGCCCGCGCGGTCTATGAGGCGACCCCCGAACCGGGGGACCGCCAGCCCTGCTACCGCAGCCGCCACGGCTGAGGGGGGGTTACTCCCCCAGCACCAGCCTGGTCAGCGGATCCTCCGCCCTGGTCAGCCCGTCCAGCACATTGAAGTGATGCGTGGCGGGGACCAGGCTCCAGGGGCAGGCCCATTCCTCTGCGAGATGGCGGGCGTGGAAGATGAAGGCCGCCCGTTCATCGGCGCCAACGGTGACATGCAGGGCGATCCCGGCGCGGGGAAGATGCTGCGTCGGGCTTTCGCGGCGGGCCTCTTCGGTGTCGATCTGCAGCTTCTGGTTGGAGGCCAGCGGCATCAGCAGTTCCAGCTCCGCCAGCGGTGAGATCGGCACCACCCGGGTGATCCGCGCCGCGACCCCGGCGGTCAGGGGAACATCGGCGCAGGCCATCCGCGCACTCAGATGACCGCCCGCGGAATGCCCGGTGACCATGATCGGCCCCGCCACCTCGGCGGCGGCAGCGACCACGGCGGCGGCAATCTCGCGGGTGATCGCGCTGATCCGTGCCTCCGGGGCCAGAGTGTAGGAGGGCATCGCCACCGCCCAGCCCCGCGCCACCGCCCCCGCCGCCAGATGCGACCAGGTGCTTTTGTCAAAGGCCAGCCACCAGCCGCCATGCACAAAGACCATCAGCCCCTTCGGCGTGCCCTCAGGCAAAAAGAGGTCAAAGCGCTGCCGCGCCCCCTCTCCATAGGGCAGATCGAGCCGCGCCCGGGGGCCCATGGCCGCGCGAAAGGCCCCGGCCTCTGCCGCCCAGCGGGCCGGATAATCCGCACCGCCCGGAATGACGTCTCCGTTGGCGTAAATTCGATCGAGGTCCATTTCCCATTCCTTTAGCTGGACGGCGCAAGGCGGCCATGCTTGCATGCCGCCCAAAGAATTGGGAGGCCTGCCATGCGCGATACTGCAACTGATCTGAAGTCCCTGCTGAAGGACCCCACCCTGCTGGAAACCCGCGCCTATCTGGGCGGAAAATGGGTATCTGCAGCGGATGGAAAGACCTTTGCGGTCCTGAACCCGGCCCGCGGCGATGTCATCTGTGAGGTCGCCGACCTGAGCCGCGAGGAGGTCCGCGCCGCCATCACCGCCGCCGAGGCCGCACAAAAAGGCTGGCAGAAGCGCACCGCCAAAGAGCGCGCGCAGATTTTGCGCCGTTGGTATGAACTGATGATGGAGAACCAGGACGATCTGGGGGCCATTCTGACCGCCGAAATGGGCAAGCCCCTGGCCGAGGCCAAGGGCGAGATCGCTTATGGCGCCAGCTTCATCGAATGGTTCGCCGAAGAGGGCAAACGCATCTACGGCGAGACCATCCCCGGCCATCAGCCCGACAAGCGCATCACCGTTCTGAAGCAGCCCATCGGCGTGGTGGCAGCCATCACACCCTGGAACTTCCCCAATGCGATGATCACCCGCAAATGCGGCCCCGCCCTGGCCGCCGGCTGCGGTTTTGTCGGCCGCCCGGCCGCCGAGACGCCGCTCTCAGCCCTCGCCATCGCGGTTCTGGCCGAGCGCGCAGGGATCCCGGGCGGGCTGTTCAACATCGTCACCTCCAAACGCTCCAGCGAGATCGGCAAAGAGTTCTGCGAGAACCCCTCGGTGCGCAAACTGACCTTCACCGGATCGACGGAAGTCGGGCGCATCCTGCTGCGCCAGGCGGCGGATCAGGTGCTGAAATGCTCGATGGAGCTGGGCGGCAATGCGCCCTTCATCGTCTTTGACGACGCCGATCTTGATGCCGCCGTTCAGGGCGCGCTGATGTCGAAATACCGCAACAACGGCCAGACCTGCGTCTGCGCCAACCGGATCTATGTCCAGGCCGGGGTCTATGACGCCTTCGCCGAAAAGCTGAAAACTGCGGTGGCAAAGATGCGCATCGGCGACGGGCTGAGCGAGACGGTCGACTTCGGCCCCCTCATCAATGCCGATGCCGTGAGCAAGGTCGAAGAGCATATCGCCGATGCCGTCTCCAGGGGCGGCAAAGTGATCCTTGGCGGCCAGCGCCACGCCAGGGGCGGCAGTTTCTTTGAGCCGACCATCGTGACCGGCGTCACCCAGGAGATGGCTGTCGCCACGGAAGAGACCTTTGGCCCCCTCGCGCCGCTCTTTAAGTTTGAAACCGAGGAGCAGGCGATCACTTACGCCAATGCCACGATCTATGGCCTGGCTTCCTACTTCTATGCCCGCGATATCGGCCGGATCACCCGGGTCCAGGAGGCGCTGGAATATGGCATTATCGGCGTGAATACCGGGATCATCTCTACGGAAGTGGCGCCTTTCGGCGGGGTGAAGCAATCGGGGCTGGGCCGCGAAGGCTCTCACCACGGGATCGAGGATTTCCTGGAGATGAAATACATCTGCCTTTCGGTCTGAACGGCAGGATTTTGCCTGAAAACATCGTGAACCGGCATCTCTTTGCCGGTCCGCACTCCGCCGCTTTGCGGATTTCTGCGCGGCATCCGGGCCCGGGTCAGGAACACCGACGGAAGCTGCGGGTTAAACCGTTGCATCTCTGTGTCCCCACTTCGGGGACAGGCAACGGAGGGATTTCGATGTCCGTCACGCTATTCAACAAGACCTGCGCTGTGCTGCTGGCCGCCGCACTGTCGCTGGGCACGCTGGCACCCATGGCCGAAGCCGGCCCCCGCGATGAGCGCCGCTGGGAGCAGCGCCACCATGGCCCGCCCGGCCATGCCAAACGCCACCACACCGGCAAGGGCAAAGCTCATGCCCGCCATGACCACAGGCCCCGCCACGTTCAGCGCGACCGGGGCCGTCCGGAAGTGCGCTATGTGCCCGTCCCGGTGCCGGCCCCGAACCACGGCTGGCAGCAGCGTCACCCGCGCGATGCCTTCTACCGGATGAGCCGCGAGGACCGTTACCGCGTTCAGCGCCAGCTGGCACAGCAGGGCTATTACCGCGGCCCGATTGACGGGGCCTGGGGTCCGGGCACCTGGAACGGCATGAACGCCTGGAACAACAACAACGGCGGCATGGGCATGGGCAGCATGGAAGCGACGCTCATGCTGCTGCAGGCGCTGCTGCGCTGATGCCTGCGGCGCGCGTCAGGTAATGTCGCGCGCCTGCAACTGCCCCTGAGGACCCGGGCGCACCTCAAAACGCGGCAGCCCGCGCATCAGATCCGAGAGTTTGGCCGAGCCATAGGTGCGGGTGTCGAAATCCGGATTCGCCTGGGTGATGAACTGTCCGATCTGACCCAGCGAATACCACTCACCCTCGGGATCGATTGCCCACATGGCAGCGGTAATCAGCGGCACGGCCTGGGCGGGCGGCAGCTTGCCCTGGGCGCTGCGCGGCTCTTCTTCCGTTTTCACGGCAGCCGAGGCCCTGCGCGGCGGCAGGTCAGGCTTGTCGTCAGGGGTCAGGTTTTCCAGATAGATGAAGCGCTTACAGGCCATGCGGAAGGCCTCGGGCGTTTTCTTTTCGCCGATGCCATAGACATCAAGGCCCTGCTCGCGGATCCGTGCGGCAAGCCGGGTGAAATCGCTGTCCGAGGAGACCAGCACAAAGCCGTCAAAAAGCCCGGAGTGCAGGAAGTCCATCGCCGCAATCACCAGACCGATATCCGAGGCGTTCTTGCCCTTGGTATTGGAGAACTGCTGATCGGCCACCAGGCCCAGGGTATTCACCCGCTCGGCCCAGCGGTTCAGGCGCTGCGCCGACCAGTCGCCATAGATGCGCCGCACCGAGGCTTCGCCCAGCGAGGCGATTTCTTCAAAAAGAACATCGGCATAATGGGCGGGGACGTTGTCTGCGTCGATCAGCACGCAAAGGCGCGGAGCGCGGGTATCTGGCATTTGTTCTTTCCTTCTCTCGGGGGCCTTGGCGCCATTGTGCCCGAAATCACGCGAGGACAGAAGCCGCCTTAGCACCCAGCACCCGAAGCGCCTCCTGTGGCGCAATTCCCAGCAACAACCCGCGCGCGCCCGCGTTGATCCAGACCTTCGGGGCCGCAAGCGGGCTTTCCTCCATCACGGTGGCGACCTGCTTTTTCTGCCCGAAAGGCGAGATCCCCCCCACCCGGTAGCCGGTCAGCTTTTCAGCCTTCGCAGGCAGCATCATGGCCGCCGATTTGCCGCCAAAGGCCGCCGCCACCTTCTTCATCGACAACTGCCGGTCTGAGGGCAGCACGACACAGGCGGGCCTGCCATCCACCTCCACCATCAGCGTCTTCAGCGTCAGGCCAGGGTCGGTCCCAAGCGCTTCTGCCGCCTGCAGGCCCACGGCATCGGCCGACGGATCATAGTCATAGGGATGAAGCGTCACCGCAACGCCCTGTTTTTCCAGAAATTTCAGACCGGGGGTCGAGGTCATTGGACACCTTCGCAACGAAAAAGGGCCGGCGTTGCCGCCGGCCCTTTGAAATCTGTCAGGCTTCAGACGCCGACGCCAGCCTTGAAGGCCGAGCGGTAGAGCTTCGAGAGATCCGCGACCGAAGCGGACGAGCCACCCAGCGTCACAGCCTCACCGCCAAAGCGGCCAGCGCGGGTCAGGCTGACACCCGCAGCTTTCGCCGCCAGCTCAAGCTCTGCAATCGCGGCTGCATCCACGGCCACCAGATAGCGCGCCTGATCTTCGCCAAAGAGGGTGGCGAGATCGCCGGCCTCAAGGGTCAGACCGAGGCCCGCGCCTTCGGCCATCTCAAAACCGGCCAGCGCCAGACCACCGTCCGAGAGATCCGAAGCGCAGCGCACCAGCGCGCGGTTTGCGCGCAGGAACTCGCCGTTTTTCTTCTCGGCGGCCAGATCAACCGCCGGGGCATCGCCCTCTTCGCGGTTGAACATCTCTGCCAGCAGGGCCGATTGACCCAGATGGCCTTTGGTCTCACCGATGACCACGGCCAGATCGCCAGCTTCCGCGCGGCCTGCAATCAGCTCATCAAGCGATTTCAGGATGCCCACGGCACCAATGGTCGGGGTCGGCAGGATCGGCTGGCCGTCGGTCTCATTGTAAAGCGAGACGTTGCCCGAGACGATCGGCATATCAAGAGCGATACAGGCTTCGCCGATCCCCTTAATCGCGCCGACGAACTGGCCCATGATTTCCGGCTTCTCGGGGTTGCCGAAGTTCATGTTGTCGGTGGTCGCCAGCGGCAGCGCGCCCATGGCGGTCAGGTTGCGGTAGGCTTCGGCCACGGCCTGTTTGCCACCCTCAACCGGGTTCGCTTTGACATAGCGCGGGGTCACATCCGAGGTGAAGGCCAGCGCCTTTTCGGTGCCATGCACACGCACCACACCGGCCGGAAGGCCGGGGGTCACGAGGGTATCTGCACCCACCTGGCTGTCATATTGCTCCCAGACCCAGGCTTTATGCGCATAGGACGGCGAGCCGATCAGCGCTTTCAGCGCATCGATCGGATCGGCAGCCGGGATCTCACCCACCGGAGCGGCCTTCGGGGTTTCCACCCAGGGACGGTCGTATTCCGGTGCCGAGGAGGACAGCTTCGACAGCGGCAGATCGGCTTTCACCTCATCGCCGTGCAGGATCAGGAAGCGGTCTTCCGGGATGGTCTCACCGACGATGGCGAAATCGAGATCCCATTTCACGAAGATCGCGCGGGCCTCATCTTCCATCTCGGGCTTGAGAACCATGAGCATGCGCTCCTGGCTTTCCGAGAGCATCATCTCGTAAGCGGTCATATTGCGCTCACGCTGCGGCACATGGTTAAGCTGCAGTTTGATGCCCAGACCGCCCTTATCGCCCATCTCCACGGCCGAGCAGGTCAGACCCGCCGCACCCATGTCCTGGATCGAGATCACCGCGCCCGAGGCCATCAGCTCAAGGCAGGCTTCCAGCAGGCGCTTTTCGGTGAAGGGGTCGCCAACCTGAACGGTGGGGCGCTTCTCTTCGATGGTGTCATCGAATTCCGCCGAAGCCATGGTCGCACCGCCCACGCCGTCACGGCCGGTCTTGGCGCCAAGGTAAACCACCGGCATGCCCACGCCCGAAGCGGCGGAGTAGAAGATGCTGTCGGTCTCAGCCAGACCCGCCGCGAAAGCATTCACAAGGCAGTTGCCGTTGTAGCTTTTGTGGAAGCGCACTTCACCGCCCACAGTCGGGACACCAAAGGCGTTGCCATAAGCGCCGACGCCTTCCACCACACCCTGCACGAGTTGCGCGGTTTTGTGGTGCGAAGGCTCACCAAACGACAGCGCGTTCATCGCTGCGATCGGGCGCGCGCCCATGGTGAAGACATCGCGCAGAATGCCGCCCACGCCGGTCGCCGCACCCTGATGGGGCTCGATGTAGGAGGGGTGGTTGTGGCTTTCCATCTTGAAGATAACGGCCTGACCATCGCCGATATCGACCACACCGGCGTTCTCGCCGGGGCCGCAGATGACCTGCGGGCCGGTGGTCGGCAGGGTGCGCAGCCATTTCTTCGACGACTTATAAGAGCAGTGCTCGTTCCACATCGCCGAGAAGATCCCCAGCTCCGTGAAAGTGGGTTCACGGCCGATGATTTCCAGGATGCGCTGATACTCCTCCGGCTTGAGGCCGTGCGAGGCGATGAGGTCAGGCGTGATCTGCGGATCGGTCATGGCGGCCCCCAAAGGAATTTGCCGCGCTTTTAGGCCGCGCGTGTCGCGAAGGAAAGCCCCGAACAGGGGATCATTCGTAATTCGGCTTTCGGCGCAACAGCCATTGTCCCGCATGGCCTGCAGCCTGCAACTGCCAGTCGCTTTCTGCCAAGAATTCCCCAGACCGCGCGCACGACCCCGTGAGGACGCTGGTCGGACAAAGGTGACCCGTCATCGCCAGGGATCGCACCGCCGGGCCGTCTTATGCCATCCGGCGCGCGCAGCTCATCCCGGCCTGCCTGCAGGATAAAGAGAGCCTGAAGCGCAGAGTGCAGGGCCATTTCCGAGCCGCCACTTACGGCGGCATCCCGCCCCTCGCCTGCGCAATTTTACGGCAGGGGCCGGTCAGGCCAAAAAAAAGGCCGAGCATAAGCTCGGCCGAAGTCCAACAGGGAGGTAAGAGAGATACAAAAGCATCATCTCTTGGGCAGGATTTATGCCCGGACCCCGTGGCATTCAAGCCCCGGGGGTGACTTCGATTGGCAAAGCAGATATGCACCTGGCGCATATCTCGCAGTCAGTCACGGCTGATGCGACGGTGCTCCTGGATTTCTTCGGTGATAAAGTCGCGGAACGCGGCCACACGCCGCGAGTGACGAAGCTCTTCCGGATAGGCCAGAAAGACCGGAACTTCGTCGGATTCCACCCCCGGCAAAACCCGCTCCAGCGTGCCAAAATCGGCGTTGAGATATTCCGGCAGCACGCCGATCCCCAGATGATTCTGCACGCCCTGCAACACACCGAAGTAGTTATTCACCTTCAGGGTTGAGCGCGGCTCAAAGACCAGCATGTCGCGCGCCAGCCGCGCACCTGCTGCCACCTGGGGCGCACCGTCCTGCTGACAGATCAGGCGGTGATTGCGCAGATCTTCGGGCTTTTGCGGCACGCCATATTCGGCCAGATATTCCTTCGTCGCGAACAGCATGATGCGGATGTTCATCAGGCGGCGGCGGATCAGATCGGCCTGGCTGGGCTCTTTCATGCGGATGGCGACATCGGCCTCCCGCATCGGCAGATCGAGCACGCGCTCTTCGAGCAGCAGATCGATGCGGACATCGGGGTATTTGCGATAGAGCGAAGACAGACGCGGCGCGAGCCACATGGTGCCAAAGCCCATGGTCGTCGTCACCCGCAGCTCGCCGAAAACCTCATCTTCGCTGTCGCGAATGCGGGCCGAGGCCGTCTCCAGCCGCTTCACCATCGAGGAGGTCGCCTCAAACAGAAGCTCCCCCTGTTCGGTCAGGATCAATCCGCGCGCGTGGCGGTGAAACAGCGTCGTCGCGAGAGCTTCCTCAAGCGCACGGATCTGACGGCTGACGGCCGATTGCGACAGATGCAGCGTATCCCCGGCGTGGGTCAGGCTTCCGGCATCGGCAACCGCGTGGAAGATCCGTAACTTATCCCAATCCATGGTGTGGGGCTGCCCTGTCATAACTATTTCTTGATCGGCCTCAGATAGGCAGCATCACGAGGGTTTGCAAATGAATCAACTGAAATTCCTCTTTGTAGGTCAGGATAATTGACCTACGCTCTCTCCACTGCACGCGATCTGGGGAGGAGACCTATGAGCCAGCAGGATGTTTCGCTGAAGGATCGTTTCGATCTCAGCAAGTCCACCGTATTATTGAACGGAACCCAGGCGCTTGTGCGACTGATGCTCATGCAAAAGGCCCGCGATGAAGCGGCGGGCCTGAAGACCGCCGGCTATTGCACCGGCTATCGCGGCTCACCTTTGGGCGCGGTGGATCAGCAGATGACGCGGGCCGAAAAGATCCTCGCGCCGCGCGATATCAAATTCCAGCCCGGCACCAACGAAGATCTGGCCGCCACCGCGATCTGGGGCAGCCAGCAGGCTGAACTGCGCGGCGAGGGGCGTTACGACGGCGTCTTTGCGCTTTGGTATGGCAAGGGGCCGGGCGTTGACCGCTCGGGCGATGTCATGCGCCACGCCAATATGGCGGGCACCTCGCCCAATGGCGGCGTGCTGATGGCCATGGGGGATGATCACACCGGCGAAAGCTCAACGGTGCTGCATCAGTCCGACTGGGCGCTGGTCGATGCCTATATGCCGATCGTCAGCCCCGCGGGTGTCCAGGAGATCCTCGACTACGGGCTTTACGGCTGGGCGCTCAGCCGCTTTGCCGGGGTCTGGGTCGGGCTGAAGACCATGAAAGACACCATTGAGGCGACGGCCGTCGTCGATGGCCGCGCGGATCGGATGCAGATCGTCACCCCTGAGGTGCCGCTGCCCGAGGGCGGGCTGAGCATCCGCCTGCAGGACACCCCGGTGGCTCAGGAAGCCCGGATGATCCGCTACAAGCGTCACGCGGCCGAGGCTTTTGCGCGCGCAAACCGCATTGATAAGCGGGTCTTTGGCCAAACCGGCGCGAAGATCGGCTTTGTCGCGGCGGGCAAGAACTGGCTCGACCTCAGCCATGCCCTGTCGCTGCTGGGGATTGATGAGCAGGAGGCCGGACGGCTGGGGATCACCACCTATAAAGTGGGCCAGGTCTGGCCGCTGGATATGGTGAGCTTTCGCGAATGGGCCGCGGGTCTCGATCTGATCGTGGTGGTGGAAGAAAAGCGCAAGCTGCTGGAAGTGCAGATCAAAGAAGCGCTTTTCGATGAGGAAAACCACTGCCGCATCTATGGCGGCACCCGTGCGGATTTCGCCCGTGACGGCGCGCGGCGTGAGCTCTTTACCGCCGCTTTCGCGCTTGATCCCATCCTGATCGCCGAGGCGCTTGGCGAGATCCTCGAGGAAGAGGGCTGCGGCACCGATCAGATCCTTGCCGCGCGCAAACGCCTGGGCGAGACGCGCCGCGCCGATAATGCCATTGATATCGCGGCGCGCACGCCCTGGTTCTGCTCGGGCTGTCCGCATAACTCCTCGACCAAAGTGCCCGAAGGCTCGCGCGCCTATGCCGGGATCGGCTGCCATTACATGTCACAATGGATGGACCGCGAGACCTTAGGCTTTACCCAGATGGGCGGTGAGGGCGCGAACTGGATGGGGGAATCGCTCTTCTCCACCCGGGAGCATGTGTTCCAGAACCTCGGCGATGGCACCTTTAACCATTCGGGCGTGCTGGCCATCCGGGCAGCGGTCGCGGCCCGCACGCGGATGACCTATAAAATCCTCTTCAATGACGCGGTCGCCATGACCGGCGGTCAGCCGAATGAGGGCGATCTCACGGCGCAGCAGATCGCGCGGGAAATCCAGGCCATCGGCGTCAGCCCCATTGTGGTGGTTTATGATCCGAAAGAAGCAGTGGATCTGACGACCTTTCCGCCGGGTCTGGAATTTGCGACCCGCGATAAGCTGATGGATGTGCAGCGCCGCATGGCGCAGGAGCCTGGCACTTCCGCCATTCTCTATGTCCAGACCTGCGCCGCCGAGAAACGCCGCCGCCGCAAACGCGGCGAGTTTCCGGACCCCGATAAGCGCGTTTTCATCAATACCGATGTCTGCGAGGGCTGTGGCGACTGCGGTGTGCAGTCCAACTGCGTCTCGCTGGTGCCGGTTGAGACGGAACTCGGGCGCAAGCGGGCGGTGGATCAATCCTCCTGCAACAAAGACTTCAGCTGCGTGAACGGCTTTTGCCCCTCCTTCGTGACGCTTCAGGGCGCGAAGGTGAAAAAGACCGCCGCGCGCAGCTTTGAGCTTCCCCCCCTGCCCGAGCCGCAGCTGCCTGCCATCAAGGGCACCTGGAATATCGTGATCACCGGGGTTGGTGGCACCGGCGTGGTGACCATCGGGGCGGTGCTTTCAATGGCGGCGCATATCGATGGCCGGGGCACGGGCATGATGGAAATGGCGGGCCTGGCACAGAAAGGCGGCGCGGTTCACATCCATTGCCGCATCGCCAACCGCGCCGAAGACATCACCGCCGTGCGCGTTGCAACCGGAGAGGCCGATGCCGTGATCGGCGGCGACCTGGTGGTGACGGCCGGGGCGAAAACCCTTGGGTTGATGACCACAGGGCGTTCCGGCGCGGTGGTGAACAGCCATGAGATCGTGACCGGCGACTTCACCCGCCTGCCCGATTTCCGACTGCCCGCCGATCAGCTGCGCATCGCCCTGGAGGCACGTCTGGGCGCAAGGCTGGCCTTCTTTGATGCCTCTGAGATTGCGCGGGTGATCTTAGGCGATTCGATTTACTCAAACATGATGATGTTCGGCGCCGCCTGGCAGCAGGGGCTTGTTCCGGTCTCTCTCGCCGCGATCCGCCGCGCTATTGAGCTGAACGGCGCAGGGGTTGAAGCCAACCTCAAAGCCTTTGATCTGGGCCGCTGGGCCATCGCCTTCCCGCAGGACGCAAGGGCCGCCCTTGCCCCCGCAGCGCCGGCCACCCCGACGCAAAGCGATCCGATTGAGTTTCGGGCCGCGCATCTGACGGCCTATCAGGACGAGGGTCTTGCGCAGAAATACCGCGCCCTCCTGGCCCGTACAGACGATCCGGATCTGCGCCTCTCCATCGCGAAGGGCTATCATAAACTCCTGGCCTATAAGGATGAATATGAGGTGGCGCGCCTCCATCTTGCCACCATGGCAAAGGTGCGCGAGGGGTTTGACGGTGACCTGAGACCCTCGTTCCATCTGGCTCCTCCGATCCTGATGGGTGGCAAAGACAGCCTGGGGCGGCCAAAGAAGCGCGCGTTCGGCCCCTGGATTCTGCCGGTCTTCCGGCTGCTTGCCGGGCTGAGAGGCCTGCGCGGCGGGGCCTTTGATCTCTTTGGCTACACCGCCGAGCGGCGGATGGAGCGAAATCTGATCACCCAATATGAGCGCGATATGACGGAGGTGCTGCAGGGCCTGACCCCCGATCGCCTGGCGCTGGCGCGCGAGCTGGCTGAACTTCCGCTCAGCATCCGCGGGTTTGGTCCGGTCAAGGAAGCCGCTGCCCACCGGGCCGCTGTGCGGCGCGAGCAGTTGCTGGCGCAGCTTCGCAAAGGCGATACACCACAGCCGCGGACCCGGATAGCAATGGCCGCCCGCTGATTCGCCAAAGAGGAAGATCGGGAATCCCGGTCTTCAGGCCCTATACGAAAGCATATCTTGCCCCTCCAATCGGAATAGATTGGAGGGGTAACTATTACATAAATTCCACAAGTTCTGGTTAATTCGGAAATAAAGCTGCCGAATATGTTATAAATTCAAAAATTTTCCTATAGGTAGGGAACTGTTTCCGAACTATACAATTTTCAATTCCTGGCGTTTTTGCTGGTAGCGTGATGATCAAAGGTACAATGAATTTACGCCCGTCAGCCCCCGGCGAAACCGCGCGACAAGCGAGGGGGGGAAGACAGTCTGTCTATGCCCGCTTCTTCAAGCGGCCTCTTGATATTCTTATGGTGGTGACCGCTCTGCCGGTCATTGCCCCGGCGATTTTTGGCATTTCGGTCTGCATTCTTGCGGCCGGAAATGGCCCGGTCTTGCTGCGCGTCAGCCGTAAAGGCCGTGACGGTGCCATTTTCCGGCAGCTGCGCTTTCGCTGTGTCGATATGCGTGCGCTGGAGATGCCTCCGGTGCAGGGCTCTGCTGCGCTGGATGCTCAGGGGCGCGATCCGCGCCTGACCGTGGTGGGTGAATTCCTGATCCGCACCCGGCTGAATGCCCTGCCGCAGGTCTGGAACGTGCTGATGGGCGAGATGTCCCTGATCGGCCCGCTGCCGGAGCCGGTCCGCGTTGACCGTCAGATCGAGCGCAATGCCACGCTGCGCCGTGTGGCCCCTGGGATTTTCTGCCCCTCGGAACTGCCGGCCTATGCCCATCTTTCGGGCAAGGATCGCAAAGCGGTCGCCATTGCCTATGCGACGCGGGTGACCTTTGCGATGGATGTGAAAGTGGCTCTGAATGCCGTCACCTCAGCGCTGCGCTCTCAGCCGCCGCAGCCGCCTGCGCCCCCGGCCACCTGAAAATCTGCAGACCATTGTAATGAAAAACGCCGCCCCGTCAGGAGCGGCGTTTTTCTTAATCCTCCGTGGTCGCTGTCAGGCGCCGCGGTTGTCGTAGCGGTTGTTCAGTTGTTCCTGCAGGCGCAGAGCGCGGAACAGGATCGGCGAGCGTTCTGCGGTGCTGCCACCGGAGGCCTCTGCCGCGCGCAACTCACTCAGAGCTTCCATTTCAGCGTCAATCTCGCGGCGCATATATGCCCGGTCGCGCTCACTGTCGCGGTGGAACCGCATCAGCAGCCATCCGGCAATCGCATTTCCGGCAGCCGCATAGATGACCAGCGACCACAGCAGGCTCACGCCCGAGAAATAGCTGACGGCAGCAATGAAGAAACCGACCACTCCGCCAATGACAATAATCAGGGCTCCCATGACAGTCCTCCTTTATCTCTCACACACCCCTGGGGCCGAGGCGGCGCTTACTCCATCAATCTTTAGTCGATTGGAGTGTATAAATGTGGTTAAAATCAGGCAAATTCCGCAATCCGTTGAGAGCTTGTTAACATTTCAACTGGCCCCTGCAACAGCAGAAACGGCCCAGCGGCGTGTTGGCCATCTGCGGACAGGCTGACAAAGCTCTTATTTTATTGAGTTTTAAACCTATGGTTTAAAATCATGATTTCAGAATCCTGCTGCCATCCGCCCGGTAAATCCGCCTTACTCACGCGCCAGAGCAACCACCGGATCCAGCCGCGAGGCTGAGCGCGCGGGCAGATAGCCAAAGGTGATTCCCACAACCGTCGACGACAAAAACGCAAAGAAGATGGTCACCGGCGAGAAGGTCAGCCGGATCTGGTCCTGAAACTGATCCATCGCCAGCCCCCCGGCCAGCGCCAGCGAAACACCAATCGCGCCGCCCAGAAGACAGACCACGACCGCCTCGGTCAGGAATTGCGCAATAATATCAGAGCGCCGTGCCCCCACCGCCATGCGCACCCCGATCTCGCGGGTTCGCTCGGTCACCGAGGCCAGCATGATATTCATCACCCCGATGCCCCCCACCACCAGCGAGATCAGCGCAATCGACGAAATCAGCAGCGTCATCGTGCGGGTGGTGGCATCGATGCTTTCCCGTATCGCCACCGAATTGGTCATGAAAAAATCTTTCCGGCCATGACGCCGGATCAAAAGCTCGTCGATTTTCGCCTCAGCTTCGGTGACGGTCATGTCATCGCGAAAGCGCACCAGGATCTCCTGCAGGTGCTTCTGGCCGTTAATCCGTTTGGTCACAGCCGTATAGGGCACGTAGAACCGTGTCCCCGAGGGCCCGCGCGCGCTTGAGGAATCGATGACGCCGATCACCACAGCGGGCATCCGGTCCAGCATCACCGTCTCACCCAGCACGCGGCCGCCGTCGGGGAAAAAGGTATTCACCGCGTCATCATTCAGCAGGACCACCTGGGCCGCCGTTCGGACATCCGTGGCGTTCAAAGGCCGCCCCTGACGCAGCTTCAGGCCCTCGGCGTCGAAATAATCCACCCCGACGCCCGAAATCGACGCCGTGGTCGAATGACTGCCCCGGCGCAGCAGCCCGCTCGAACTCAGCGTCGGCGAGACCGAAACGGTGAAATCCTCCAGCGCCAGCGCATCCGCATCACCCGCAACAAGTGTACGCACGGCAGAAGAGCGGCGATCTCCGAACCCCGTCCCGGGCCGCACCGTGATGGTGTTCGTGCCCAGCGAGGCGATGTTTTCCAACACTTTTTCACGGCTGCCCGTGCCAAGCGCCACCACCGAGACCACCGAGGCAATCCCGATGATGATCCCCAGCATGGTCAGAAAACTGCGCAGACGATGGGCATTCAGCGCCCGCAGCGCCATGACAAAAGCCTCACGAAACCGGCCAAGACTGACGGCAGGGCCGGTTTTCTCCGGCGGCGTGACCTCGGGTGCAGAGGGCGGCGGCAGGGGACGGTTGCGGCGATCGCCGATGATACGCCCGTCGCGCACCTCAATCACCCGCCCGGCCCGTGCCGCCACATCGGGGTCATGGGTCACGAGAATGATCGTATGGCCCTGCGCGTTCAACTCATCGAGAAGCGTCAGAAGCTCCCGCCCGGAGCGACTGTCGAGCGCGCCCGTCGGCTCATCCGCCAGAATTACCTCACCGCCGTTGATCAGCGCCCGCGCCACGGAGACCCGCTGCTGCTGACCGCCGGAAAGCGCATTGGGGCGGTGATCCATCCGGTCACTCAGACCGAGGCGATCCAGCAAAGCCCTGGCGCGACTGCGGCGCTCAGCCGCCGGATGTCCGGCGTAGACGGCCGGTATTTCAACATTTCCAAGCGCATCCAGATCCGGAAGCAATTGATACCGCTGAAAAATAAATCCGAAATGCGCCCTGCGAAGGCGTGCGCGATCCTCAATATCCATCTGACCGACATCACGCCCATCATAAAGATACTGCCCCTCGCTCGGTCGGTCGAGACAGCCGATGATATTCATCAGCGTCGATTTACCAGAGCCTGAGGTGCCGATAATGGCCACCATATCGCCCCGCTCAATGCTCAGATTGACGTCATGCAGAACGGTGATGTCTTCATCGCCCGCAGGAAAGCGGCGGGAGAGGCTGCGCAGTTCGATCAGGGGTTTGGACATCGCGGGCCTCAGAACATGCTGATCGGGCCGCGCGGACCACGCGAACCGGCGCCGCCACCCGCACCTGCACGGGTCGGACGGCCTGCGCTGACGACTTCTTCGCCCTCAGAAAGGCCTGACAGGATCGCCGCCTGGGTGGCCGTGGTCAGACCCACCTCAACCACGCGCTCAGCCGGCACAGCCGCGCCGGGGCTGAGAACCTTAACCACGCGCTGGCCGCCGGCATTGCTTGAAAGCGCCGCTGTGGGCACCGTCAGCACGTTTTCTGCCGAATCGAGCAGGATCGACACCTCCGCCGTCATCCCAATGCGCAGCACGCCATCGGGGTTGGGAACATCCAGCAATGCGTTGAAGTAAATGGCTTTTGAGGTGTCGATATCATCCGAGGTGGCGATGGAGGCCGGGGCGGGCTCGACCGCGCGAAGCGTTGCGCGAAAGCGCATCTCGGGCGCGCCCGGCAGGGTGAAAGTCGCCGGAAGACCGGGTTTGACGTTAATCACATCGGCCTCAGAGATCTCGGCCTTAACCACCATCGTGTCCAGACGCGCCAGTTTGATCACCGTTGGGCTGGACTGATTGGCGTTCAGGGTCTGCCCTTCCCGCACCGTCACCGCGACGACCGTGCCGTCTGAGGGCGCGGTGATTCGCGTGCGCTCCAGCGCGATGCGCGAGGATTGCACCGAAAGCTCCGCCTGCGCATGAGAGGCTTCGAGCGCCTTCAGATTGGCCTCTGCCACCTTCAGCTGCGTCTCAGCGGCCTCCAGATCCTGGGTGGTGGTCAGCCGCTTTTCGGTAAGCTGGCGTCTGCGATCAAGGGACTGGCGCGCCTCAACAATCGTGGCCTCCTGCGAGATGATCTGCGCATCGATCTGCGCCAGAGCGGCCTCAGCGCGCAACAGGGCGGTCTGCTGCTCTTCGGGATCCAGCTGCGCGACGAGGTCTCCGGCCTGCAGCACATCGCCCAGCTTCACCGGCAGCGACTGCACCTGGCCGCCGACCTGCGCCCCGACCGAGACGAGGCTGGCAGATTCGATGACGCCCGCGGCAAGCACCGACTGCCGCAGAGTGCCCCGCTGCACCGTCACGGTCTGCGGACGCTCAGCCGTTTTGGAGGCCGCATCCGCGCCCCAGACCCACCAGGCCGCGCCCCCCGCCAGTGCCAGCACCAGCAGCACCCAGATCCACCTGCGCATAAAGACCACTCCTTAAGTTCTTACCGCTCTATACGGATCAGCCCCGGCTTTCCGTCGAAAAACCTTGTGATCCGGCAAAGCGGGTTGTGGACAGGCTCGACAGACCGTCGCCGGCAGGATTATCTATAATTTATGAAGAAAGAAATGACCCTCTCGGAAGTGATCTTCGCCCGCCTCTCTGAGCGGATTATCAGCGGAGAGCTGGCCGCCGGAAGCCCCCTGCGCCAGGATCATATCGCGGCAGAATTTCAGGCAAGCCACGTCCCCGTGCGGGAGGCCTTTCGAGAGCTTGAGGCCAGGGGCCTCGCCCAAAGATTGCCCCGCCGGGGCACAAGGGTGGCCGAGGTCCCCGGCGGGGCCCTGCGTGAAGTCGCGGAAATGCGCGCCGTGCTTGAACCGCTCGCCCTGCGCCATGCCGCGCCACAGATCACCGGCGCGGTTCTGCAGCGCGCGGCAGATGCCAATCAAGAGGCTGAAAACGCAGACGATATTTACGCCTGGGAAGATGCAAACCGGCGCTTTCACCGCTCTCTTCTGGAGCCCTGCGGGATGGATCGGCTGCTGCGCAGCATCGATGATCTGCACCTCGCCTCGGCCCGCTTTCTCTTCGCGGGCAAAAGTCGCGAGTGGCAAAGCCCGTCGGACCGCGATCACCGCGCCATCCTGGCCGCCCTGCGCGCCGGGGATAGTGCAAGCGCCTGCTCTATTCTGGCGCGGCATGTGCAATGGACCCACCCGCGACTGCGCCTCCAGGGCAGCGGCTTCAACCCGCGGAACCCGCTCTGAATTATCTATAATTTGACAGGAGATCCTTTCAGCGACGCGCCGGGGCAGCAAGATCAGGCGCTGTTGTGACTGTTTTCGGAGGACCCCATGTCGATCCATTCCCCTGCTGCCCACCCGCTGCGCCGCCTGCCGCTGGCGCGTGAACTTTCAATCGCCTTCGCGGCCATTTTGCTGCTGGCGCTTTCGGCGCGGGTGCAGGTGCCGTTCTGGCCTGTTCCGATGACGCTGCAGACCCTGACCGTCATGGGCCTTGGCCTGACGCTTGGCGCGCGGCGTGGCGCGGCCATTACGGCGGGCTATCTGCTGGCGGGCCTTGCGGGAATGCCGGTCTTTGCCGGAGCGATGGCGGGACCTGCGGCCTTCATGAGTCCGACTGCGGGCTTCCTGATGGGCATGCCGCTGATGGCAGCGATCGCGGGCCTTGGCCGGGGGCGTGGCGCGCTGGTCCGAACCCTGGCTCTGATCGGCGCAAGCTTTGCGCTTTATGCGGCGGGGCTGGCCTGGCTGTCGCAATTCGTTGCGGCGGACCGCCTGCTTGCAGTGGGCCTGCTGCCCTTCCTTGTGGGTGACAGCGTGAAAATCGCACTTTGCGCACTTTTCCCGGCAATATCAGGCCGATTTACACGTTAAAATTGAGCGTCGTACCCCTTCGTCGCCGTGACGGAGGGGGATCCGCTTCACTCTTGTTAATAATTTTGCGCCCGTGCAGTATTGCGATTGACGGAGCCCGCGCCCAGGCGCACCTCCATCACACTGATGAGTTTCCCGCTTACCCCTAAGTCGACCACTGACCCCATGGCCGGATCGCTCCGCCATCACTGCAGGACCTGCCGATGCACACCGGCCCCAGCCCATCGCACCTGCCCCTGACGGCTCTTTCAGACCGGAGCTTTGCCATGTGGAGCGGCCGGATATGGAGCTGATAGACCTCGGCCATGATCCGGATGTGCCAGGGCAGATCGATGCCTTCCTGTTGCAGCTGCGCGAAAAACTGGAACTGGATCACCTGGCCTATGCGGGCATGAATCCGGTCTCCAACAGCGTGCATGGCTATGTGACCTATCCCGACGCCTGGAAAGCGCATTACGCCAGTTCCGGCTTTGTGACGATCGATCCGGCCGTGCATCTCGCGCGCCGCTCTATAGCGCCGGTCGACTGGAAGCGCTTTGATCGCAATGATGATTTTTCCAAAGTTTTCGCCAATGCCCGTGATTTCGGGATCAGCGATCAGGGGCTGACCATCCCGGTCCGTGGCCCCTATGGCGACACCGGCCTGCTCAGCGTGACGCGCGACTGCTCACCTGCGGAATGGCAGCTTTTAACGCGCAAGATCATCGGAGAACTGCAGTCGGTCGCGGTGCATGTCCATGATGCGGTGATGCGCTCGGACAAGCTGTCGCGGCTGTTGCGCACCCCGAACCTGTCGACCCGGGAGCGCGAGATCCTGCAATGGATCGCCGCCGGAAAATCGCAGCAGGATGTGGGGGATATTCTGGGAATTTCGCACCGCACGGTTGAGGTGCATCTGCGCTCGGCGCGCGACAAGCTTTATTCGCTGACCACGCCCCATGCCGTTGCCCGCGCGATTGCCTTCGGGCTGATTTATCCGATCTGAAAGAACCGTCCGTCCGTCCCGGGGAGCATCGGGACGGACGGACGGGAACATGCGCGCACCCGTGTTGGGGAACACCAGGCCCGGGGAGACCTGTCGGATGCCTTGCAGAGCGCTGTTGGCACCCTGCCGCCTGCTCAGAACAGGGTCAGGCGCTGCGTTCGAGGCGGCGACCGACGGTAGAGGTCGCCTCCTGCAGAGCCAGCAGATCGGCCTCAATTTCATAGGCCAGACGGTCACCGCAGGGGTTACGGTCGCCCAGCATCCGCATGAGGACAATCATGAACAACAGCCACGCGCCGCTGGTATAACTCAGCGCGATAAGGGAAAAGCCGGCCCCGAAAGCCCAGGCGATCAGGGCGCAGAACATTCCGAAGACGCTTGCGCCGATCAGTGAGATCAGTGCCATTTCAGCTTTCCTTCCTTCGCGCCGCCTGCACAGCGGAGCGGGTTTATCCACGGGTTCCGGACCATCCGGACTGTGGCTGTTGACAGGGCTCAGGCGGCGACCGGTTCGCGCAGTCGGGCCCGCAGAGCGACAACCTCATCTTCCGGTGCCATCACGTCATTATGGATGCCAGAGAAGGCCCGCACGCGGTCGATCCGCTCATCGCTGCAGTCCAGCAGCGCCGCCATCGCAGATACTTTGCCCATCGGATGGGTCGAGCCGAGATAGTCGTAAGGCGCGTTGTCCGACCGTTTGAGCACACGGTTCATCACCGGGTCGATCACGGTGATGATGTCGGTCACACCGGCATCACGGCAGTATTCCAGCGAACCGATCATCAGCTCACAGGTGGCCTGCGAGACGCCCTTCATGGTGCCGTCGCGGGTCAGACGCTCGGTATCGACGCAGAAACGGGTCGATTCCCAGATCTGCGAGGAGCGCAGCGGCGGCTCACCATCCAGAAGAACCTGAAAGACGTCCGAGAGCATATGCGGACCCGTGGTCTGCAGAGCGCGCACACAGGAAACCACATGGCCTTCGTCGTCCAGCCCGATGACATAAACCGGGTCAAGATGGTCAAACTGGTCGATTTCGCGACCGTTTTTCACATCGACTTCCCAGCCCAGACGGCCACCGAAAACCCGGCCGCGCAGCAGAAACATTTCATCCAGCAGATCGCTGAACCGGTGGCGATTAAGTGCGTCTACGACGATGATCATGTTGAGCTCCCTGACCCCTGTTATGAAGCCAGGATAGATCTGTCGTTCCGACCTGCCTATGCGGGAAATCCCGTAGAGGGCGAGCCGGGACCCGGTGCCGCCGCCGTCAAAGCGTCTTGGGCCGCTCAATAATCGGCAGATCGTCGTGCGAGGTGACGGCGCGGCGCTCAATCATACGGTGCACAACGGGGCGGCCGGGGCCTTTGTGCAGCGCCAGAAGGCGCTCAAAGTTCACCGCGTCGTTGCGGGTACGGCGTTGATTATGGCGGATATATTCGTCCCATGTCGGAACGTGATAGGCCTCCACCCAGATGTCAGGGTTCTCCAGATCACGCATGAGGGACCATTGCCGCGCCCCGTCCCGCAGCCGCACACGGCGGCGCTCAGACATCTCTTTTAAAAATTCTTCGGTCCTCTCAGCGGGGATTTCCCAGTCCAGCATGACCATAATCGGCCCCGAGCGCGCCTTCAGGTTCAGCCGAAGTGCCGGAGCGTGGAAGCTGTTGGCCGGATCAAGATCGACTTCCGAGAACTCCGGCATCGGAAAGAATCGCCCCCAAAGCGCGCCACCCAGCATGAAAAGCGCGGCCAGAAGCAGCGCCACCACCGGCCCCCAGACCTCTGAAACCGCGCCCCAGAGCCAGCTGCCAAAAGCCATGCCGCCGAATGTGGCGGTCTGATAAATCGCAATCACCCGCCCCACGACCCACCGCGGCGTGGCAAGCTGTGCCGAAACATTGAACAGCGAGAGGGCCATCACCCAGGCCAGACCCGCGATCATCAGCCCCGGGATTGCCGTCGCCACCGAATGCGACAGCCCAAGCAGCGTCACCCCCAGGGCAAAAGCCACGAAAGAGCCGGCAATGATCGTCTCAATCTGATAGTGCTGCCGCAGTTTTGGCGAAGCCAGCGCCCCGAAGATCGCGCCCACCCCAAAAGCGCCAAGCAGGATCCCGTAGACCTCGGCCGAAGCGCTTAAAAGATCGCGCGTCACCGCCGGCAGCAGCGCCAGCAGCACCACAGCCGCAATGCCGAAGATAAACCCCCGCGTCATAATCCGGATCAGGTTCGGCGAGAGCAGCACATAGCGCAGCCCCACCGCGATAGCCGATCCAAGCCGCTCACCGGGAAGGTTTTTCTCCTCCACCGGCCTTTTCCAGACCCAGAGCGCCCAGATCAGCGCCAGATAGCTGACCGCATTGATCGCAAAAGCCGCCGAAGGCCCGGACCAGGCCACCACCAGGCCGCCGATCGCCGGGCCGAGCGAGCGCATCATATTGAAACTCATAGCATTCAGCGTCACCGCTGAGGCCAGCTCCTCGCGGGGCACCAGATCTCTGACCGAGGCCTGCCAGGACGGCAGATGCAAAGCCGTGCCAAGCCCCAGCAGAAACGTGAAGCACAAAAGCGACCAGGGCGTCAGCACTCCGGCCCAGGCAGCTGCCGCCAGCGCCGCCGACACCAGCGCCATAAAGCTTTGCGAAACAAGCATCACTTTACGCCGGTCATAGTTATCCGCCATGGCCCCCGCCGGGATCGCCAGCAGCATGATCGGCAGCGTGGTCGAGGCCTGCACCAGCGCAATCATATCATGCGACGCGGTCAGACTGGTCATCATCCAGCCCGCCCCCACATTCTGGATCAGCGAGCCAAGATTGGCAAAGAGCGTCGATATCCAAATGATCCGATAGGCCGGGTAACTGAGCGGGGAGAAGGCGGAACGGTCTGGCTTGGTCATATCTCGACGCGGCTCTGGCGCCAAACGCGCCGGGATGAAGTTACGGGAACGCGGGCTCTCTCAACACCCGAACCGCCTGGCGACACGCCAGGCCCGGGCTGATCTGACACTGGCCCTGCGCCGCAACAGCGTCAACCGCCGAAAACCGGCTCAACCATAGCTTCGCACCAGGGCCGAAGCCACGAGCGTCCAGCCGTCCGCCACCACAAAGAAGGCCAGCTTGAACGGCAGGGCGACAATGGCGGGCGGCACCATCATCATCCCCATCGACATCAGAATCGCGGCCACCACCAGGTCAATGATGAGAAAGGGCAAAAATAAGATAAATCCGATCTGAAAGGCGCGCGTGATCTCGCTGAGAAGAAATGAGGGAATGAGCAGCGACAGATCTGCCTCAGCGGGATCAGCGATCGGGGTCAGGCCCGGGCGAAGCGCCTCGAGCGCGGCAAAGGTCTCCGGACTCAGGCGCGCCGCCATGAAGTGCCGAAAAGGCGTAATGGCCCTGGGGAAGGCTTCCTCAAGCGGCATTCGCCCCGCAGCAAAGGGCGCGCCGCCCGCCTCCCAAGCGGCGGTCAGCACCGGATCCATGACATACCAGCTGAGAAAAAGCGCAAGAGTTACAATGAGCATATTCGGCGGTGACGCCTGCAACCCCAGCGCCTGGCGCAAAATCGACAGCACCGTGACGATAAAGGGAAAACAGGTCACCATCACCGCAATGCCCGGCACAAGACTGAGCAGCGTCACCAGCACCAGCAGATGCAAAATCCGCCCGCTCGCGGCACCGCCCTCTCCGAGAGAGAGGGTCAGATCCTGCGCAGCGGCGGGTGTCGCGAGAAGCGCGATCAGAAGTGCAAGCCGGATCACAGCCCCTCCTGCCCGCCCGTCACTTCCGTCAGACGCACCGCAAGCGTGCCCGGCGGCTCCCCAGGCTGTTCCTGCAGCTCACCCCGCGCGATCAGCCGCCCGCCGACGTAAAGCTCAACCGGATCCTCGACCCGACGATCCAGCACCAGCACAGCATCCGGCCCGAGGCGCAGCAGGTCTTTCACCCGCGCCCGGGCTTTTCCGACGCAGACCGTGATCTCGATCGGCAGACTTGCGAAGGGGTTTTGCGGGGTCATCCTTGGGTCATCCATGGCGGCGCTCCTGCTCAGCCAGTGTAAAAAATTCTTCAATGCTGCGAGTGACTTCTGTCAGCGCCGCCGAGGTATCGATGCGCAGTTCGCCTGCAGCTGAGCGCAGCCAGACCTCTCCGGGCGGAGTAGCGGGATCTTCGTGCAGCAAAAGGCCTTCAACCGCAGCGCTCAGATCCCGCAGCAGGGCCATATCATCAGGATTGCAAAGAAGGATGATCCCCTCTGTGACCCCGGCCTCAATCCAGGGGGTCAGGGCCTCTGTGACCAGACCGGGAAGACCGCCGCGCGCGACCTGCGGCAGGCAGCGGGAGACCAGCTCATTGAGCAGGGGCGACAGCGCCTGAAGCACTTCTGCCCTTGCTGCCGTGAAGGTCAGATTAAGCGCTTTCAGAGCCGCAATAATGTCATCGCGCCGTGCCGATTCTGTCTGGCTGCGGGCAGCCTCGGCGTCGTCCCAGCCTGCCTGATAGCCGTTCTCGAAACCTTCGCGGTGGCTGTCTTCAAGAGCTGCGGCCTGGCCGGACATATCTGACAGCCCGCCAGAAAGCTGAAATTCTTCGAGCTTCAGGGGGAAATTCAATGAGTTTCCTCCTTCTCATCCATCCAGCTGCGGAGGATCTCAACCGATTCGGCCTGGCGTTCGGCGATCAGCAGGCGCAGGCGATCCACAGGATCAGCCGGGGCGGCGTGAGAGGTGCCCGGATCATGGCCCACGCGCAGCAGCGCACTCCCCGCGCCCGACAGAGTATCATCTTCATCCAATTCTCCGGTCAGCGCCGGAGGCATGGTCGCCGGAAGTGCCAGCGCCTCAGCCCCGGATCGGGGTGTCTTCAGGAGGGGGCGAATGACAAAAAGCCCGAGTGCGAGCGCCACGACAGCAATGATCGCCATCTGGATCAGTGTCATCAGATCAAGCGACCCAAGCAGGCCCGGCAACACACCTGGCTCCCCTGCCGGAAGAGGCTCAAACTCCAGAGATTTCAATGTAATGACATCGCCTCTCGCCTCATCATAGCCCACCGCAGAAGCCACCAGATCGCGCAGATCAGCGAGTTCCTCCCCGCTGCGCGCAGACCAGGTGCCGTCGGCTGCGCGCAGCCCGTCGACCAGCACAGCCACGGTCTGGCGGCGCACACCGCCCGGGCCACGCACCACTTCACGCGCGGTCTCTGAAACTTCGTAGTTTACCCGCTCACGGGACTGGGCTTCCTGACTGCGGGGGCCATCTGACGACTGCGCGTCCCCCTCGGGCAGGTTTGACGCCACGGTGACCCCCGGCGCTGCCCCGCTGGCCTGAGAGTTGCGCGATTCGCTGTCGGTAGAGATGGCAACGCGACTGTCAGGCTCAATCCGGCGTTCTTTTACCGATTCCTGATCCGTCAGAAGCTCAATCGCGACTTCCACGAGGGCGCGCCCCTGGCCCACGCGCGCGGCCAGAAGGCGCTCAACCGAACGGCGGATTTCTTCGGCACGGGTTTCTGCCCGCAGGGGGCCCGTGCCGGCCTGCTCTATCAGCCCACCTGCCGAATCGATCACTGCAACCTGGGCCGGTTCAAGCCCAGCCACGGCTGAGGCCACAAGATGCCGCAGCGCCTGGGCATGGGGCGGCGCAAGCCCGCCCGCCACCGTCGTCACCGTCACAGAGGCTGAGGGCTGCAGGTCACGCCGAAACGGCCGCGTCGCCGGGATAGCCAGATGCACCCGCGCAGAGCGGATCTGCGGACTGGCAGCAATGGTGCGGGCCAATTCCCCCTCTTTGGCGCGCAGCCAGGCGGCATCGAACATCTGCGCCGTGGTGCCAAAGCCCGACAAATGATCCAGCAACTCATAGCCGCCGCCGCCCGTTGCGGGCAACCCGTCCCCGGCCAGTGACAGCCGCAGCTCATCGCGCGTCCGCTCATCGACCCAGATCGATTCGCCGCGCACTTCATAGCTGACCCCGCGCTGTTCAAGCGCGCGGATCACCTCCCCTGCCGCGGCGGGCTCCAGCCCCGCATAAAGCAGGGTCATCGCCGGTGTCATGGCCAGTCGCGCCAGCGCGAAAAGCGTCGCGAGCAGAGCCGCCACGGCAAGGATCGACAGCGCCTGACGACGCGCGCCAAGATCCGTCCAGATTGCTAGCCCCTTTTGCATCGGCTTCTCCGATTGGTCCCTGTGATCTCTCATCAATGACCCATCGCGCTTAACAATCGGTTAGTGGCGACGGCGCTATAGCTGTGGAACGAAAAGGAGCCACAGCGATGAGCGACACCCCTGACACCACCGTGAAAGCGGCACAGCCCAAAAGCGGAAAAATGCCGGTCATGCTTGGACTTGCGCTGTCTCTTCCGGCGCTGGCGGCGGGATTCTGGCTCACCTGGTCGGGGATGATTCCCTTCGGTGGCGGTCAGGCTGCGGGCAGCCCGGCGGCGGTCAGCTATATTGAGCTTGATCCGCTGATTGTCGCGCTCAACCCCGGCAGCCGAAGCCGCCATCTGCGTCTGACGGCACACCTTGAGGTAGAACCCGGCGCCAGGGCTGCAGTGGAAAACCTGCGGCCGCGGATCCTCGACATGATGAACAGCTATCTCAGCGCGCTCACCCTCGGGGAGTTGGAAGCACAATCCTCAATGATCCGCCTGCGCGCGCATCTTTTGCGACGAATCGCCCTTATCGCGGGGGAGGGTCAGGTGCGTGACCTGCTGATCACCGAATTTGTTCTGAACTGAAAGGATAACCCATGCAGCTGATTTCTGACGTTTTTCTGGCGGCCGGGGCCTTTGGCGCGGCACTTTACTGCTTTGTTTTACAGCGGCGGCTGGTCCGCTTTACCGGCCTTGAGGGCGACATGGGCTCTGCCATCGCCATCCTGAGCGGCCAGGTGGATGATCTGACCCGCGCGCTCGCCAAAGCCCGCAAAGCAGCAGAGGGCCCGACCGGCGATCTCGAAGACCTGACCCGCCGCGCAGGTGCTGCGACCGCCCGGCTTGAATTGCTGATGTCCTCTCTTCACGACCTGCCAGCGCCTGCGAACCGCCGTGATTCGCCCCCCGAGCCCCCCCGCGGCGTCGCCCCCGCAAGGATACGCCGCTACCGCATCCGGCCTGCGCCAGGAGTGGCCTGATGTCCGTAAAGCACCCTGCCCCTGCGCGGGGAATCCTGATGTTTCTCATTGGATTGATGATCGCATCCGGCGTGATCCGGCTGGGCATGAGCTGGTCCGCAGCCCAGGCCCTGACGGCTCCCGCCTCCGGCACCGTGGCAGAGGTCACGCCGCAGCCTTCGTTGACTGCCGACACCTGCACGAAGACGACACCGGAAGTCCTCGCCGCCTTCCGTGAGCGCGAAGAGCTGCTGACCACCCGAGAGTTTGCAGCCGAAGAGCGGATTGCCGCTCTTTCAATGGCAGAAGATCTGATTCGAAAACGCCTGACTGAGCTTGAGGCCGCTGAAGCAGCCCTCGCAGAGACCCTGGCCCGCGCGGACGGGGCTGCCGAGGGTGATCTGACGCGGCTGACCTCGGTTTACGAAGCCATGAAGCCCAAAGAGGCGGCCGCGCTCTTTGCCACCATGGACCCGCAATTCGCCGCGGGATTTCTGGGCCGCCTTCGTCCTGAAGCCGCAGCCGCAATCCTCAGCGGAATGGAGGCGCAGTCTGCCTATGCCATCTCTGCAATTCTTGCCGGACGCAACGCCCGTGTTCCGACACGCTAGGGGAACATTAACCCCATTCGCGCAAACTGAGGCGTCTGTCGCCAGGGAGGTCCCATGACGGGAATTATCGGTATTGCCTGCGTCTTTGTCATGGTGTTCGGCGGCTATCTGGCCGCTGGCGGAAAGATGTCCATCATTCTCTACTCGCTACCTTTTGAGATGATGATGATTGGCGGCGCGGCGATCGGCGCGTTTCTTGTCGGAAATGCAGGACCCGCCATCAAACACACCCTCAGCGATGTCAAAAAGGTCTTTAAGGGTCCGATCTGGAAGGCCGCTGATTACCGCGATCTGCTCTGCCTGCTGTTTGAACTGGTCCGCCTTGCACGCGATAACCCGGTCGCCCTGGAAGAGCATATCGAAAACCCTGAGACTTCAGCCATTTTTGGCCGGTATCTGAAGATCCGCAATGACCATGAAGCGGTAAGTCTGATTGCCGACACTCTGCGGGCAGCCGCAATGAATTATGACGATCCCCATCAGGTCGAAGAGGTGCTCGACAAGCGGATGGAGGCTTTACGCCATCACGCCCTGCATCCGGCTCATGCTCTGCAGACTATGGCAGACGGTCTGCCCGCCCTTGGAATCGTGGCGGCTGTGCTTGGTGTTATCAAAACGATGGGATCTATCGACCAACCTCCTGAGGTTCTTGGAAAAATGATCGGCGGCGCACTGGTTGGCACTTTCCTCGGAGTGTTCCTGGCCTATGGCATCGTCGGCCCATTCGCGACACGGGTAAAATCCGTCGTCGAAGAAGATCAACACTTCTACGGTCTGATCCGTGAGGTACTGATCGCCAATCTGCACAGGCACCCCGCGACTATCTGTATCGAGGTAGGTCGGCAGAATGCTCCGCATCATCTGCGCCCGGCCTTCACTGACCTTGAAGGCGCGCTGCGCGGGCTGCGCCAGCAGGAGGCTGCATAATATGTTTATCCTGGTCCTACTGCTGTTTCTGCCCGCCTGGTCTGCCGGGGCGCAGGCTGTCACGGCGTTAAGCGGTGATCATCCTGGTTTCACGCGCATTGTGCTTGATCTGCCCCCGCAAAACCGTTGGGAACTTGGTCGCACCGGCGAGGGTTATGGCCTTCGCATCACCCCCGCCCCTGAGGCCGTGGATCTGAGCCGGGTTTACAGCCGTATCGGCAGAAACCGCCTGGCTTCGATCAATTGGCTGGCAGATGTGGGCGAACTGCAGTTGCGGCTGGGCTGCCTTTGCCATGCCCGCCTTACCGAAGATCGGCCTGGCCTGCTCATCGTCGATATTCGAATTGGGCCGCCCCCTGCTGATTCACCGTTCGAACAGATACTTACGCCACTGCTGCCTCCTTTGCGGCTGCCCAAAGAAACGCCCCGCGCCGGGCCGCCGCAGAAGGTCCCCTTTCGCCCGGTAACCCAACATGCCGAAGCGTTGTCAAAAAGTCTGATGGAGGACCTGTCACGCGGCATTGCCGCGGGCGCGCTTCGCCCGGTCGGTCGCATTCCGGGACCGGCCCCGGAAGTGCTGCCCTTCGACCCGCCAACTCCTGACCAGACAACAACCCCGCAACCCGGACAGATAACATTTCACAACCGACCTCCCGCAGGTGCCGGCGATCCACCCGCCACTGAAGTCCTTTGTATCACAGAAGACCGTCTTCATATCAGCAGCTGGTGGCCTGGCTCGGACCCGGCAGCGGCGCTGGCCGAAAGTCGGTCTCACTTGACCGCAGAAAGGGATGTGACAGACTCCGAAGGGCTGGCAGCCGCGGTCCGGCTCCACCTCGCCCTCGGGCTTGGCGCCGAAGCGCGGGCGATCCTTGCCCTCGCAGACACGGCAGATCCTGCAAGTCAGGCCCTGACTGAACGCAGCCTCTGGCTTTCCCTAAGTCATATCGTCGATTCCGAACCCGACGGGGGCTCTTTTAAGGACATGGCCGCCTGTGATGGCCCCGCAGCACTCTGGGCCGTGCTGTCCGATCCAGAAGGCGCACTCCCTCCCGACCTGAATGAGGCCGCACTCCTTCGCGCCTTCAGCGCCCTTCCTGCTCCGCTGCGCCAGACACTTGGCCCTGGCCTCGCCACCCGTTTCCTGAGCTCGGGCAGACATGACGCCGCTCACTCACTGCACAACGCTGCGGCCCGCGCAGCCGGCCCTCAAAGCGGTGCAATTGCTCTCTCAGATGGCAGGCTGAACACGGCATTAACCTCCCCCGGGCGGGCGGAAGCTGTTTTTAAGAACGTCATTCGCACCGATGCGGGCAGCGCCGCGGCCGCACTGGCAGAACTCGCAGAACTGGAGTTAAAAAAGGGGCGGACCCCGGACGCCGACCTGGTTGCAGCGCTCGAAGCTATGGCGCGCGACCATTCCACCGGTCCCGACAGCCGTCCGCTCGCCGCAGCGCTTGCCAAAGCGCGCCTGCTCAGCGGGGCCCATCTGCAGGCGTTTGCGGATATTTCGCCAGCTTCAAATCCACTCAGGGCTGATCTCTGGCGTCTCCTTGCGGAGCGCGGCAGCGACTCCGCACTGGCAGAGACCGCATTACGCGCTGACAGCGCATCCACTGCCACGTTGCCGCCGGGCATTCAGCTCAAAATCGGGACAAGGCTTGCGGAACTCGGCTTTGCCAGCGCAGCACAACACTGGCTTGAACCGGTTGCATCAGAGGGGCGGGAACAGGCTCTCGCGCTCGCGGATCTTGCGCGGCGGGACGGCAGAGCAGCCCTGCGGCGTCTTGCGGGTCAGGAGGGCACTGAAGCGGCAAAACTGCGCGCCACGGCGCTTGAACTCCTCGCCGATGCAGCCGCCGCCGCCCGTGCATGGACAGAGGCCGGAGAGCCGGACCGGGCAGCACGGGCCGCGTTTATCGCCGGAGACCGAGGGGCAACAGCGCCCTGGCTGCCCCGCCCCCTTCGCGACGTCCTGCAGGAGCTCTCAACAGCTTCGCCCCCGGAAGAAACGGAGGGTCCACTTGCCACTGCCCGCGTCAGTCTTGAGGCGTCATCCGGCAGCCGACAGGCGATTTCAGAGCTTCTGGCAGCCAGGACAAAGCAGCCATGATCCGCTTGATTACTCTGCTCATACTCCTGCCCGCCTTAACTTCCGCGGCACCTTCGCTTTGCGATGACGCGGCCCGCATTGCGGCAAAGGAAAGTGGCGTACCACTGAGCGTATTGCTGGCAATCACCCGCGTCGAGACCGGCCAGCGCCGCGGCGGTGTGAATGAACCCTGGCCGTGGACCCTCAATGAGGCTGGCCAGGGTCGTTGGCTAACCACGCGCCGTGAGGCGGAAACCCACCTCGTAAACGCCCTGAAAGGGGGGGTGAGAAATATCGACATCGGCTGCTTCCAGATCAACTTTCACTGGCACGGCCACCATTTTAGCTCTGCGGCTCAGATGCTCGACCCGCTTGTAAACGCACGATATGCCGCTGCATTTCTCTCAAAGCTTTACGCCGAAAGCCGGGACTGGCAGGTGGCCGCCGGCCGATATCACTCACATACCCCCGAACTTGCCAGGCGTTATCTCGCCCGATTGAATGCTGAGCTGCCTGAACAGACCGCCGGGAACCTGCAGCGCGGCCCTGGCACGCCCCTTTTACGGGGCGGCACCGCGCTGTCGGTGGGATCACTTTTGCGGGTAAGTCCAGGCGCCCGCGCGCTGCTTCCCGGTCCCCGTCCACGTTTTTTCGGAGGCTGATATGCTCAAAAATGCCCTGCTTCAGCCCACCGTCCTGCTCGCTCTGGCTTTGCTCACCATCATTCTGATGATGGTACTGCCGATGCCGGCATGGCTTCTTGATATTGGTCTGGCGGCCTCCTTTTCCCTCGCAATCCTGATCTTCACCGTCACCCTCTTTGTCGAACGGCCGCTGGATTTTTCGTCCTTTCCCACAATCCTTCTCGCCAGCCTGATGCTGCGCCTGGCCCTGAACGTGGCCTCCACGCGGCTTATCATCTCGCAGGGCCACACCGGTACCGACGCCGCAGGCAGCATCATCGAAGGCTTTGCCGGCTTCCTGATGAGCGGATCCGTCCTGCAGGGCGTCGTGGTCTTTTGCGTCCTGCTGATCGTGAATTTTATGGTCATTACCAAAGGTGCTGGCCGCATGGCTGAGGTCGGGGCCCGCTTTGCTCTCGACGGCCTCCCCGGACGGCAACTCGCAATCGATGCCGATATGAGCGCGGGTGCCATCGACGCCACCGAGGCGCGCCGCCGCCGTGAGAAAGAGCTGGCGGAGACGACCTTCTTCGGATCGCTCGACGGGGTGTCGAAATTCGTGCGCGGGGATGCCATTGCAAGCCTTCTGATCGCCGGCCTCAATATGGTGGTCGGCCTCTCCGTCGGGGTATTTTCCCACAGCATGCCGATTTCTCAGGCACTGAACACCTATACAATGCTTACCGTGGGGGATGCGCTTGTCGGGCAGATCCCGGCCGTCATCATCTCGGTCGCCTCGGCTCTGCTGCTCGCGCGCGGCGGTGTAACCGGTTCAGCCGACCAAGCCCTGTTTTCCCAGTTGGGCCGCTTTCCGGCAGCGCTTTTAACGGTGGCAGGCCTGCTCGCGGTCATTGCGCTGTTTCCCGGCCTTCCCTTCCTGCCATTCATCGCAACCGCAGGCCTGCTCACCGCCCTCGCCCTGAAGCGGCGCAGGGAAGAAAACCTGCAGGTAAACGAAATTGAGCCCCCGGCCCAATCGCGGCGCAAGCCGATCGGAGATATGATCGACCTTGATGAAATTCATGTCGAGGTCGCCCCGGACCTTGTCGCCCTTATCCTTGATCCCGGAACCGGACTTGATGCCCGAATTTCCTCGATCCGCACACATGTTGCCACGAATTTTGGGATCATCCTGCCCGAAATCCGTCTGACCGATGAGGCAACCCTGCCCGCAGGCACGTACCGCATCCTCATTCAGGGGGCAGAGGCTGCACGCGACAGCCTTCGGGCCGGCCGCGCGCTGGTACTTCAGCCAGCGGGAAGCGAGCTGCCCGCCCCGTCCGGCGAAGATGTCCGCGAGCCGGTCTACGGCGCCCCCGCCCGCTGGATTGCGGCAGAAAGCCAGGAGGCAGCAGTGCTCAGCGGATTAACCGTCGTCTCACCCTCCGAAGTTCTTGCCACGCACCTTCTTGAGATCATTAAAGAACATCTGCCGCGCCTCCTGACACTGCGCGGCCTCAGGCGCCTCTTCGACGAGCTGACCAGCCTCAGCGACCCGGCCCGGTCAGACGCAAACCGGAGGCTTCTGGATGATCTGGTCCCGGACAAAGTTGCCCCTGAGCAACTTCTCTCTGTACTGCGCCTTCTGCTTGAGGAGCGCGTCTCTGTGCGCAACCTCCCCCTTATCCTCGAAGCGATGTCAGAGGTTCGCCACGGCCCTCTGACCGCAGAAGCGATCTGCGAACATGTCCGCCGCCGCCTCAGCTTCCAGCTGATTGCCGCTCTGCGTCGTCCCGACGGAACCATCCCTCTCGTACAGCTTGCACCCGAATGGGACCAGGCCTTCACCCGCTACCAGATGGACGCAGAGCGCGGGCACAGTGATATCGCCCTGCCGCCTGAAGAGTTTCAAAGGCTCTCCAACGGCTTAAACGTTCAGATTACCCGCGCGACCGAACAGGGGCTGTCCCCGGCCGTGATCACCTCTGCACAACGCCGGCGGTTTTTGCACAGCGTTCTGACCGCCCGCCGCCTCCCCGTCCCGGTGCTGAGCTACGAAGAACTGGGAACCAGCGCCCGCCCCTCGCTGGTGGGGCAGGTGCCGGCATGACCCCTTTGGAAGAGCTGCTTTCCTGGGGGACGGGTGCCGGAAGCATCATAGTCCAGGCCGGCGTTCTTTGTTTTCTCCGAGCCGGCGCTTTCATAGCGCTGCTGCCTGCTTTGGGTGAGCAGATCATCCCCGCACGGATCCGTCTGGCAGCAGCACTCTGCCTGACTGCGGTCGTCACACCGGCCCTCAGCGCCCCGGCCGCGATCAGCATCGGGTCTCTGCTTGCAGAGGCCGGGAACGGCCTGCTCCTCGGGGCGGGCTTCCGCTTCTTTCTGATGGCATTGCAGGTCGCTGGCATGATGGCAGCGCAGGCCGGATCACTCGCTCAGATTTTCACCGGCCCAGGGTCTGAGCCTCAGTCGGGCATCTCAAACCTGCTAACCTACGCGGCCCTCGCGCTTCTGTGTGCCATGGGCCTGCCGGAGGCCGCTGCCGCCCTTCTGATCAGTTCTTACGAATTGCTGCCCCAGGGGGCCTCGCCTCTGAGCGCGGATGCGGCCGCCTGGGGAGTTACGGGTGTCTCCCGCAGCTTCCGGCTCGCACTTTCATTTGCGGCGCCTTTTCTGATTGGCGGCCTGCTCTATAACGTTGCCATTGGCGCGATAAACCGTGCGATGCCCATGCTCATGGTGGTATTGATCGGCGCGCCGGCTCTCACGCTTGGGGCGCTGGTCCTTCTGGTCAGCGCGACGCCGATCATCCTTGCCCTGTGGCTCACCGAAGTGCAGATCTGGCTGGACAATCCCTTCGCACCCGGCGGAGGTCTCTGATGCAGCAGGAGAATGGCGAGAAGGAATTCGCCCCCAGCCAGCGCCGCCTGGACGATGCGCGCAGCCGCGGTGAGATTGCCATCAGCCGCGATCTGGCGGCTGCTGCGACAACGGGTGGTCTTCTTTTTGCCGCCTGGGCCTGGCCCCAGGGAGCTGAGGGGCCGGCGGTCATCCTGCAGGGCCTGCTCGAACGCCCTGAAACTGCAGCGCATTACGGCGGAGAGGGTCTTCTGGCTCTCGCAGGCTCAGTGGCACTCCCGCTTCTGCCGTGGTTTCTGATCCCGGCGCTTTTCGTGCTCCTGTCGCTTTTTGCACAGCGCGGATTGATCTTTGCCCCTGATCGCCTGCAGCCGAAACTGAACCGCATCTCCCCATTGGCCGGGTTTAAACGAAAATTCGGCCTGACCGGGATCGTTGAATTTCTCCGCAGCGCTCTGAAGCTGACCCTGATCGCGGCGCTTCTGATCTGGTTGCTTTTGCAACAAAGCGGCACTTTGCTGCAAACCACCGCCCTGAGCGCGCGGCAGAACATCCTGCTGGGGGCCGAACTCCTGGGTGGTTTTCTATTCTGGCTGTTTTTGCTGCAGCTAAGCATCTCTCTCGCAGATCTGGTGTGGCAGCGATTTGATCATCACCGCCGGTTGCGAATGACCCGCAAAGAGATGACCGATGAACTCCGCCAGTCAGAAGGCGACCCGCATCTGAAGGCGAAACGCCGCCAGCGCTCGGAAGAGATTGCGACACGCACCATGATCGCCGATGTCGCGAAGGCAAGCGTGGTCCTTGTAAATCCTGAACATTATGCCGTCGCCCTTGCCTGGCAGCGCGGCAGCCGTCACGCGCCCGTCTGCCTTGCCAAAGGAACCGACGAGATCGCGCTGCGCATACGTGAAGCTGCAGAGCGGGCAAAGGTTCCGATCCGCCGTGATCCCCCCGCTGCACGCGCGCTCTACGCCTCAGTGGCAGTGGGTGAAGAGATCCGCCCTGATCACTACCGCGCGGTTGCAGCAGCCATTCGCTACGCGGAATCGCTGCGCAGCAAATCTGCCGGCCGCTGGAGAAGCTGATGAAAAGTACGCCCGACAGAACCCGCCTGAAAAACCTGCATCAGCTGTCCCGGATGAAGTCGGACCTTGCCCTCGCCGCGCTGACTGCGGCGCGGCTTGAGTGTGAAAAAACCACTGACCAACTGGCAGGCCTGAATTGCCCGCCCGGGATTCGCTTCGAAGGCGATGATGCAGCTGCGATGGAACAGCAGCGCCTGCTCTATCGCAGCTGGGCAGAGCGGCGTCGCATTGCCCTGAACGGCCTGCTGGCCCGCCAAAAGGCCGAAGCCGCAGAGCGGCTGACCGAAGCGCGCGAAGCTTTCGGGAAGGCGGATGTGATTGGGAAACTCTGCCCGGGATCGGTACGGAAACCCCGACCGGATCCCGGCTGAATTACTGATCCTGACGCAACAGATCCGTGATCAGGATATCTTCGATCGCCCCAGGCAAAACCAAACGGCCCGCCTCAAGGAGAGACTGTCGCAATTGGGCAACCTGGCTTTCGCCCGTAAAATTTCCACGAAAGCCGCCTACATTGGCGCGTTCAAAGAGCACTTTCAGAAACTCGTCGCGAAGCTTCGGCTCCTGAAAGGCCACCTGTTCGGTCGTTTCGCCCCGAAGTTGCACGGTCAGTGACATCAGGACAACAGATGCAACGCGCCCGCTCTCCACCACCGGCACGACAAACTGGTTGGGCAATTTGTAGTAGCTGATCTCGCCAGATGCTTCCTGTGCACTTGCCTCCTCCGTGGCTGCTACAGCCTCCGGAGCAGGACGAAGCCACCAGCCGGCGGCTGCGCCACCAAAGGATGACAGAAGGATCATAACAAGGGGGAACAGCCATTTCATTCTCGCATCTCCTTAAAATGGCAGCAGGCTGTCTGTGAGCTGTTGCCCCCAGCGCGGCTGTTGCACATCAGTGATCTGGCCCCGCCCGCCATAAGAAATTCTGGCGCCGGCGATTTTGTCATAAGTGATCTCATTGAGACGTGAGACATCCCCCGGCCTGACATAGCCGGTCACGATCAGCTCGCGCAGCTCAAAGTTAACGCGCACCTCCTGCTGGCCCTCAATGCGCAGGACACCGTGGGGCAACTCTTCCACCACCGTTGCGGCAATCCTCAGTGCCAGTTTTTCCTTGCGCGCCACCGACCCGTCCCCGGAATAGCTGGCGCTGCCACTGGCCTGTACCGCATTTGCCATTGAGGCACCCTGTGCCAGTTTTCGATCCAAATTCTGAGGCAGTCCAAAGAGTTGCGGCATTCCCATCGCGCTTTGACCGCTGCGCGAGCGATCCGTGGCGTTCGAAATCTCTGCAGAGTCGTCGATCTCAATGACCACCGTCAGGATATCACCCCGCCGCGCTGCGCGCCGATCGCCCAGCAGAGAGCCCCGACTTGCCCGCCAGAGTGACGCCTCCCGGGTCGGGCCGCGCACCTCGGCGCTGGCGGGAAACGGCGGGGCATACATGGCACCAAACTGTTCACCCTCCTGCAGCCCGCTGAACCGGGGCTGGCGCCCGGTGCTGCCCAGATCGTTGCAGGCGGCCAGCGCCAGGAGACAGAATAAACCCGGCCTGCGCATCAACGCCCCCCTGCGAACACGGTGCCATCAGGCAAAACCGTGCCAAAAATGGTGACCCGTGACTGCAGGTTCATAATCCGGATCCTTTCTCCCTCACCGCCACGGGCAAGGGCCCGGCCCTCCGCCAGAAGCGACAGCCCTCCAGCCCTGAAAACCAGCGTTACCAGTTGGTTGCGCTCAACTAAGGCGGGCGCCCGGAGGTCGGCGGAGCGCAGGGGCCGCCCGGCATAAAGCGTCACCCGCGCTTCGCGCCCGATGACCTCAGATGGGTCAGAGAGGCCCCCTGGCACGGCACGGACCGCAATCACATCGGCCTCACCCAAAACGGTGCCGGCCCGAATGACGCGCTTGGCTGCCAGCCCCTCGGCAAGGGCGGGACCTGCAAGCGCAAAAAGCACGAAAACAGCCAACTTCATCATGTCAGCGCAGCTGCGTTGTCGCCGCGAGCATCGCATCGGCGGCCGTAATGACTTTTGCATTCAGCTCATAGCCTCGCTGGGCGCGGATAAGCTCGGTGATCTCACGCACCGCATCGACGGAGCTTTCTTCAAGATAATGCTGGCGCAATGTGCCCAGGCCCTCCTGCCCTGGTGCACCACTGACCGGCGGGCCCGAAGCCTCAGTCTCAAGGTAGAGGTTCGAGCCGATCGCCTCGAGCCCGCGATCATTAATGAACGACGAAAGCGTCAGCTGTCCGATCTGCTGCGGCGCCACCCGGTCGGTGAAATTGGCCCAGACCTCACCCGCAGCGCTGATGGTAATGCTGCGGGTCTCGGGAGGAATGGTAATGCCGTCTCCGACGGTATGGCCGTCAGAGCTGACGATCACCCCTTCACCCGTGCGCTTCAACCCGCCGTCGCGGGTATAGGCCGTGACGCCGGACGGCAGGGTCACCTCCAGCCAGCCGCGGCCTTCGATGGCGATATCAAGATCCCCCCCCGTTGCAAGCACCGGACCCTGCTCAATAATCGGCGACACGGCAGTCGGACGGACGCCCATACCGATCTGAATTCCGGTCGGCAGCATGGTGCCATTTTCAGCCGAGATGGTGCCGGGCTTTGCGACCTGTCGGTAATGCAGATCGGCAAATTCGGCACGCCGCGCGTTATAGCCCGTCGTCGACATGTTCGAGAGGTTGTGAGAGACCACATCCACCCGCATCTGCTGCGCGGCCATGCCGCTGGCGGCAATCTGAAGTGCTTTCATTTGTCAGCTCCTATCGGCCAAGTGTCTGAATGACGCCGCGAATGCGCTGGTCTTCGCGATCAAGCAGCCCCTGCCCCAATTCATAGGCGCGCTGCACTTCAATCATCCGGGCAATCTCTGCGACCGGGTTCACATTGGAATTCTCAAGCCAGCCCTGCAGCAGCGCAGAGCCCGCACCAGGCTCGATCGGCTCAGTGGCATCAGCGCTGAAATAGGTGCCCTGCTGGTGACGCAGGCTTAACGGATCGACGGGTTGCCACAGCCCGATCAGCGCCAGCGGCTCACCCGCGGCAGAAAGTGTGCCGTCGCGTGCCAGCGAAAGCCCCGATGCACCAGGCGGAATGGCCACCGGCGTGCCGCCCGCATCCAGCAGCGCATAGCCGTCAGGGTTAACCAGAACGCCGTCCGGACCAGGTGTAAAATGGCCCGCCCGCGTCAGACGTTCCCCCTCAGGGGTGTCGATCAGAAGAAAGCCCTCTCCCTCGATCGCCATGTCGAAGGTGCCGCCGGTCTGGATCAATTCTCCGGGCTGAAGATCCACAACACGCGGTGAGGCCCGCGCCATCGAAAGCGATGGCACATCGGGAATCGCGCGCACGAATTCAGAAAAAACAACGCCTTCCCGGCGAAAGCCGGTGGTGGAAATATTGGCAATATTATTGGCGACCACATGCATCTCGCGCATGAGGCCAGCCTGGCGGGTGAGGGTCGCGTAGATCGCGTTTTCCATCACTCATCCTCCGGCAATGAGGGGGACCAGGGCCGTCGTGAAAAAATCGCGCAGCAGACTGGTCATGAAGCTCATCGTGGCCCAGAAGGTGACCAGAATAAGCGCGAGTTTAGGAACGAAGGTCAGCGTCATTTCCTGAACGGAGGTCAGGGCCTGGAAAAGCCCGACCGCCAGTCCGGCGACAAGCGCGACCGTCAGAAGTGGTGCGGACATCTGAACCGCGATCCAAAGTCCCTGCCGCAGCAGGTCAAAGAGCGCAGCTTCCGTCAGCATCAGACTGGCATCCGCAGCAGTTCCTGATAGGCCTCGACCACCCGATCGCGCACAACGACCACTGTCTCGACCGCCTGTTCCGTCGCGCTGAGCGCCTGGACAAGGGCATGGGGATCCGCCTGTCCGGTCATGGCGGCAAGGGCCGTCTGCTCACCCTGCTGCAGGACTTTGGTGAAATCCTGCAGGCTGCGGGTCATCAGGCCGGGGCTGCCCCCTTCTTCCGGGCTGGTTGCACTGCGCGCGCGGGCATAGGCCCCTGCCGCGTAAGAGGCTTGGATATCCATGGAAAACTCCTTTTTCCGGGGTCAGCGGCGCAGCAGTTCAAAAAGGCTCTGCGTCATTTGCCGTGACTGATCAAAAATTTTCAGATTGGCGTCGTAGCTGCGCTGCGCTTCACGGGCGTCAGCAATCTCAGTGATCATCTCCACATTGGAGCCGTCATACTGGCCAAGGGCATCGGCAAGCGGATGGCCGGGATCATGAATTTTGGTGAAGGGCGCTGGATCAAGCCGCATCGGACCCGGCCGCACGCCCCCCCCTGCTTCGGTTTGAAAATCAATGGTTTTTCGCCGGTAGCCCG
Source organism: Falsigemmobacter faecalis (assembly GCF_003863335.1). Taxonomy (GTDB): domain Bacteria; phylum Pseudomonadota; class Alphaproteobacteria; order Rhodobacterales; family Rhodobacteraceae; genus Wagnerdoeblera; species Wagnerdoeblera faecalis. The sequence goes on from NZ_RRAZ01000014.1 coordinate 78,452, forward strand.
GCGTGTCGGCATTGGCGATATTCTCAGCCGTATGGCGCAGGCGACGGGCCTGCGCGTCCATTCCCGAGGCGGAAACAGAGAGTGAGTTCAGCAGATCTGACATCAGCTTCTCCGCCCAAGGGCCGTTTTGAACAGGCCTGAGAAGCCCGACTGAATGGCCAGGGCCATGTCATGGCTCTGCCGCACCCGCGCCGCCTGCATCATCTCGGCCTCAAGCGAGACCGAGTTGTCGTTGGGATTGCCGTTGCCACGCTCTTCGCGCGCTTCGAAGCGGTATTCCGCAGGCCGGTGCAGATGCGAGGCGCGGCTGGCGCGGGGCCCTGGTGCCGGGTCACCGATCATCTCGGCAAAGTCAGTCATACGCCGGGCGCGAAAGCCTGGCGTATCGGCATTGGCGAGGTTCTTCGCCACCTCAACCTGCTGCGCGGCCGCATGCTTTGCGAGACCGCGGGCCATCTGCTGTACCAGAATTTGACTGCTGAACATCGGGGCTTCTCCCACTCCGGTTTCACTAAGGCTTAATGGTGATTCCTTTAGAAACCGTAATTGGCAGCAGCGAGTCGGGTCATGCAGAACGAGATTTTCGCCGGGCTTCGGGCTCGTCTTTCTGAGATTACTCCCACCCGGCAGATCGGGCGGATCAGCGAATTGTCAGGCGCGGTGCTGGAGGTCACGGGTCTTCAGGGCAAAGCCGCGCTCTCCGATCGGGTGGAGATTGAGGGGCCGGGCGGGCCGATCAGCGGCGAGGTGCTGCGCCTTTCGGCGGACAGGGTGACGATCCTGCCGGAGGGTCCGGCGGAAGGTTTGAGAATCGGCACTGTGGTCACAGTCGCAGGTCGCGCGGAAATTGCGCCCGACGACAGCTGGATCGGTCGGATTATCGATCCCGCCGGGCGGCCGCTGGACGGACGCCCCCTCTTTCGCGGGCGCGTCTCGCGACCTCTGCGCAGCCCGGCGCCAAAGGCCGCAGAGCGGCGGATGACAGGCCAGCGCCTTGAGACGGGAATGCGTGTTTTCAATACCTTACTCCCTCTGGTCCAGGGGCAGCGGATCGGGCTTTTTGCAGGCTCTGGCATCGGAAAATCCATGCTTCTTGCGAAGTTTGCCACGAAGCTGCAGGCCGATGTGGTGGTCTTTGCCCTGATCGGAGAGCGCGGCCGGGAGCTGCGGAACTTCACCGAAAAGGTCCTCGGGACGGCGGGAATGGCCCGCACCGTGGTGGTTGCCGCGACCTCGGATCAGGCCCCGCAGGTGCGGCGGCGCTGCGCCTGGACGGCCATGGCGATTGCTGAGCATTTCCGCGAACAGGGCCGTCATGTGCTGCTGATCGCCGATTCGATCACCCGTTTCGCCGAGGCACACCGTGAGATTGCGCTGGCCGCCGGAGAGACCGGCAGCCTGGACGGATTTCCGCCCTCGGTCTCGCATATGGTGATGTCGCTGGCCGAGCGGGCGGGGCCAGGGCCGGAGGGCGAGGGGGATATTACGGCCGTGTTCTCGGTGCTGGTCGCAGGCTCGGATATGGAGGGGCCGATTGCAGATATTCTGCGCGGAACGCTGGATGGGCACGTGGTTCTGGACCGCCGCATCGCCGAGCGCGGGCGTTATCCGGCGATCGATCTGCTGCGCTCGGTCTCGCGCAGTCTGCCCGAGGCTGCCACGGCAGAGGAAAACGCGCTGATCTTACACGCGCGGCGGCTGCTGGGGGCCTGGGACCGCTCAGAACTGATGATCCAGGCGGGGCTTTATGCCAAGGGCAGCGACCCGCTGACCGATCAGGCCATCACCGCTTTCCCCGATCTCGACGCCTTTCTGGCCGAGGATGAGCCTCAGGACAGCGCGGAGAGCTTTCGCCACCTCAAGACCTGTCTGCCAGATTAAGCCGCGCTGACAGGCCGGATCAGCGCCGAGACCCGCCGCACCAGGGGGTGCAGATTTTCATCGCCCGCTGCGATCTTATCAAGCAGCACACGCCGCATGGAGGGGGCCCAGAAGTCGTTGATATGGCCGGACAAACCCTCCAGCTGCTCTGCCTCAGGGCGGCTGGCCATAAAATCTGCGATCTGATTGGCCATCCGCACCAGTTTGTCCTGGGTTGCGTTATGAGACATGGCTGAACTCTCCCTTCACTCGTTCGGGCGCAGAAAAAAGGTCAAACCCTTCTGCCCCGGCATTGGCAATCAGCGTCAGCCCCAGGCTGCGCGCCCGGGCGACCGCCCCATCGGTGGCCGCTGACAATCCGATCAGCACCGGCACGCGCAGCGCCGCAGCCTTTTGCACCAGATCGACGGAAATCCGACTGGTCATCAGCACGGCACCCTGGCGCAGATCTGCCCCCTGCCGCACCAAGGCCCCGGCCAGCTTATCCAGCGCATTGTGACGTCCGACATCCTCGCGCAGCGTGGTCAATCGCCCGCCGTCCCAGAAGGCCGCGGCATGCATCGCGCGGGTGGCCTGGTGATGCAGCTGCAAGGCAGGCAGCGCCTGAACGGCCTGCAGAACCCCTTCTGCGGACAAAGAAAAATCCGGGAGAGGCAGAGGAGGCAGATCCCTCAGCGCCTCTGCCAGGCTTTCGCGCCCGCAGATGCCGCAGCCAACCGGACCAGGCCGCATCTGCCGCGCAAGGCTTTGGCGAAGCTGTGCGCCAGGCCGCAGCCAGATCCGCAGATCGAGGCCGCCCCCCTCTTCCACCGGCTCCACCTCTGCAATGTCCTCCACCGCGCAGATCCCCTCTGAGAGCGAAAATCCATAAGCGAAATCAACAGCATCCATCGGAGAGGCCATCATCACCGCCATGGTCGCCCCGTCATAGACCAGCGCCACCGGCACCTCCGGCGCAAGGCTGCGCGGGGGCCGGGGGCTGCCAAAGCGCATCCGTCCGGTCATGACACCTGCAAAATCCGGCGGGACTTCCCGGCATGGGAGGCATAGTCCCGCTGCCAGTCGGTCGGCCCGTTTGAGGGGCTGATCTGCACTGCGGTCACCTTGAATTCCGGGCAGTTTGTCGCCCAGTCGGAATAATCCGTGGTGATGACATTGGCCTGAGTCTCAGGGTGGTGGAAGGTGGTATAGACCACGCCGGGCGAAACCCGGTCGGTCACATCGGCCCTCAGCGTCGTCTCTCCCGAGCGGCTGACCAGATGCACCCAATCCCCCTGACGAATGCCGCGGGTTTCCGCATCATGGGGGTGGATCTCCAGCACATCCTCCGAATGCCAGGTGCTGTTGTCGGTCCGGCGCGTCTGCGCCCCCACGTTATACTGGCTGAGAATCCGCCCCGTGGTCAGCAAAAGCGGGTAACGCGGGCCGGTTTTCTCATCCGTCGCCACATAATCGGTGCGGATAAAGCGACCGCGACCGCGCATGAAACCGTCGATATGCATAAGCGGCGTCCCCTCAGGGGCGGCCTCATTGCAGGGCCATTGCACCGAGCCGAGACGGTCCAGCAGATCATAGCTCACGCCCGCAAAGCTCGGCGTCAGACGGGCGATTTCGTCCATAATTTCAGAGGGATGGCTGTAGTTCCAGCTTGCCCCCATCGCATTGGCAATAAGCTGCGTCACCTCCCAGTCGGCATAGCCGGCCTTCGGGGCCATGACGCGGCGCACCGGATTGATACGGCGCTCGGCATTGGTGAAGGTGCCGTCTTTTTCGAGGAAGGAGGCACCCGGCAGAAAGACATGGGCGTAAAGCGCGGTCTCATTCAGGAAGAGATCCTGCACGATCACGCATTCCATCGCCCGCAGCGCCGCGACCACATGCGTGGTGTCGGGGTCAGACTGCAGAATGTCTTCGCCCTGACAATAAAGCCCGCGGAAGCTGCCATCGAGGGCGGCGTCGAACATATTGGGGATGCGCAGGCCTGGCTCAGGATCAATCGCAACACCCCAGGCGGCCTCAAAGATCGCGCGCACTTCGGGGTTTTTCACGTGGCGATAGCCCGGAAGCTCATGCGGAAAAGACCCCATATCACAGGAGCCCTGGACGTTGTTCTGCCCCCGAAGCGGGTTTACCCCCACGCCCGGACGCCCGATATTGCCGGTCATCATCGCCAGATTGGCGATGGCGATGACGGTAGTCGAGCCCTGGGAATGCTCGGTCACGCCGAGGCCGTAATAGATCGCGGCACTCCCACCGGTCGCGTAAAGCCTTGCAGCGGCGCGGATTTCTGCGGCCGGAACGCCGGTGATCAGCTCAACGGCCTCCGGCGCGTGGCGCGGCTCGCGGATGAACTCGGCGTAGTCCTGAAATTCGTCCCAGTCGCAGCGACTGCGGATAAAGGCCTCATCAAAAAGGCCTTCGGTCACAATGACATGCGCCATGGCCGAGACCACGGCGACATTGGTGCCGGGCGTCAGCGCCAGATGATGGGCGGCTTTATAATGCGCCCCCTCAACCGTCTCGGTGCGGCGCGGGTCGAGGACGATGAGTTTTGCCCCCTGACGCAGGCGCTTTTTCATCCGGCTGGCAAAGACCGGATGCGCGGCTGAGGGGTTGGCGCCGATCACAAGGATCACGTCCGACTGCTCAACCGAGTCGAAATCCTGCGTTCCCGCAGAGGTCCCGAAGGTCTGACCCAGACCATAACCCGTGGGGCTGTGGCAAACACGGGCGCAGGTATCGGTGTTGTTGGTTCCAAAGACCGCGCGTGCAAGCTTTTGAACCAAATAGGTTTCTTCATTGGTGCAGCGCGAGGAGGTAATGACCCCCAGGGCATTGCGGCCATGGGTCTCGCGGATGGCATTCAGGCGGCCCGCAGCAAAGCTCAATGCCTCATCCCAGCTGACTTCACGCCAGGGCTCATCAATGCTGTCGCGGATCATCGGGCTGGTGATGCGGTCGCGGTGCCCGGCATAGCCCCAGGCAAAGCGGCCCTTCACGCAGGAATGACCGCGGTTGGCCCTGCCCTGTTTGGCGGGCACCATCCGCACCAATTCGTCCCCGCGCAACTCGGCCGTGAACTGACAGCCGACGCCGCAATAGGCGCAGGTGGTCAGCACCGAACGGTCGGGCGTGCCGATCTCGATGACCTTATTTTCCTGCAAAGTCGCCGTCGGGCAGGCCTGAACACAGGCCCCGCAGGACACACAGTCCGAGGTCAGGAAGCTGTCCGCCGGCCCGCCCGCCTTAATGCGCGAGTCAAACCCGCGCCCCTCCATGGTCAGCGCAAAAGTGCCCTGCACCTCTTCGCAGGCCCGCACGCAGCGCGAGCAGGCAATGCATTTCGCCGGATCATAGGTGAAATAGGGGTTCGTCTCATCCTTCGGCTGCCAGAGCGGATTGGCCATGCCGCTGGTGTCGCGGGCAAGAAAGTGATTGGCCTCAGGCAGATAGCGCTGCTCACGCAGACCCACGGCCCCGGCCATATCCTGCAACTCGCAATCGCCATTGGCCGCGCAGGTCAGGCAATCCAGCGGGTGGTCCGAGATGTAAAGCTCCATCACCCCGCGGCGCAGATCCTTTAGCTGCGTGGTCTGGGTGCGAACGCGCAGCCCCTCGGCCACCGGGGTGGTGCAGCTGGCCGGCGTGCCCGCACGGCCCTCAATTTCAACGAGGCACAGACGGCAGGAGCCAAAGGCCTCCAGGCTGTCGGTGGCGCAGAGCTTCGGGATCGGGATCCCCGCAAGGGCGGCCGCGCGAAACAGCGAGGTGCCCTCAGGCACCGTCACGTCAAAACCGTCGATATTCAGCGTCACCAAAGTGGTGCTGCGGCTGGCCGGAGTGCCAAGGTCACGGCTGTCATCTGGCAGGACGAAATCACGCATCTACCTGTTCCTTCACGGAAAAATCCTGTGGGAAATGGGTCAGGGCCGACAGCACCGGATAAGGCGTAAAGCCCCCGAGCGCACAGAGCGAGCCGCTTTTCATCGTGGCGCACAGGCTTTGCAGCAGCGGCACCGCCGCCGCATCGCCCCGTCCGATCCGGTCAATCACCTCAACCCCGCGCACCGCGCCAATGCGGCAGGGGGTGCATTTCCCGCAGCTTTCAACGGCGCAGAACTCAAAGGCAAAGCGCGCCATTTTCAGCATATCGGTGCCGTCATCCACCACCGTCAGACCGGCATGGCCAATGAGACCGCCGGCACCTGCAAACTCTTCATATCCAAAGGGAATATGGAAGAGAGAGGTCGGAAACCAGGCCCCCAGCGGCCCGCCCGCCTGCACCGCTTTGACCGCACGACCCGTCGCCGTGCCGCCGCCGATCTGGTTGATGATCTGCTCCAGCGTCAGGCCAAACGCGGTCTCATACAGCCCGCCGTATTTCACATTGCCCGCCAGCTGCAGCGGGATGGTTCCGCGTGAGCGGCCAATGCCGAAATCGCGGTAATGCGCTGCGCCTTTTGCGAAAATCACCGGCACCGTGGCGAGAGAAATCACGTTATTGATGACCGTCGGGCGGCCAAAAAGACCCTGCAGCGCGGGAAGCGGCGGCTTGGCGCGGACCACGCCGCGCTTGCCCTCAAGGGCGTTCAGAAGCGAGGTTTCCTCGCCGCAGACATAGGCCCCCGCGCCCACCCGCTGCTCCAGCCGGAAGCTGTGACCCGAGCCGAGGATATCCTCTCCCAGAAGTCCCGCCGCTTCGGCGCGGCGGATCGCTTCTTCCATCACCCTGATAACAATAGGATATTCCGAGCGTGTGAAGATATAACCGCGGGTGGCGCCGGTGCTGATCCCGGCGATGATCATCCCCTCGATCAGGGTGAAGGGATCGCCCTCCATGAGCATGCGGTCGGCAAAGGTGGCGCTGTCGCCCTCATCGGCGTTGCAGACGATATACTTCTGATCTGAAACGGCTTTTGCCACCGTCTGCCATTTGATACCGGTCGGAAAACCCGCGCCGCCACGGCCGCGCAGCCCCGACTGGGTGACTTCCTCCAGGCAGTCCTCACGGCTCATGCCCAGGGCGCGGCGCAACCCGCTTAGACCGCCATGGGCCTCATAATCCTGCAGCGACAGCGGGTCGATGACGCCCACCCGCGCAAAGGTCAGCCGGGTCTGGCCCGCCCAGAAAGGATGCGCCTCAACCGGGCCGATCGCTTTGGGGTGACGGCCAGGTTCATCAAAAAGGCCAGCAACATCCGCAGGTTCCAGCGGGCCAAAACCATGTCGGATGCCGTCGATCTCAAGCTCGGCCAGCGGCTCAAGCCAGGCCATGCCGCGAGAGCCGTTGCGGATGATCTGCAGATCAATCCCGCGCCGCGCCGCCTCTCCCCGCAGGGTTTCGGCGATCAGATCGGCCCCGCAGGCCACCGCAAAACTGTCGAGAGGCAGGTAAATCTTCATGCGACACCTGCCAGTTTTTCCAAAGAGGGTAAGGTCAGCCGCGCCACAGGACGGCCATCCACCAGCGCCGCGGGGCCACAGGCGCAAAGACCAAGGCAATAGACAGGCTCAATCGTCAGACGGCCATCCTGCGTGGTCTCTCCCCAGGAAATCCCGGCTTTCGCCAGCAGGCGCCCGGCCAGATCTTCACTGCCGCGGGCCTGACAGGCCTCGGCCCGGCAGAGTTTCACCACCCGCTCACCGGCGGGTTCCTGGCGGAAATCATGGTAAAAACTGACCACGCCCCAGACCTCAGCCTCGGTCATCTGAAGCGCCGCAGCGAGGGGCTTCAACACCTCAGCGGGGATCTGCCCCAGGGCGGCCTGCAGATCATGCAAAATCGGCAGAAGCGGCCCCTCGCGGTCAGCATGGGACACAAGGCTGGCGGCCAGCACCTCAAGGGCGCTGTCCGTCCGGACGGAAGTCAGGGTCATAGCAGTCTCCTCCGGTATCAGACTACTCCCCCGGGCCCGACGATCAACCGAGCGATTCCGTTACTTGATAGACAAAATCTATCAACTGCCGCTCTGGACCCCGGCTCCCGCCCGATTATGATCGCGTCAGATTTCGAAGGAATGCGATTATGCCCTATCATCCCGACCGCCGCCTGCCGATTGAGGGCGCTTTCAACCTGCGTGATCTGGGGGGCTATGCCCTGCAGGGCGGCGCGGAAACCCGCTGGGGCCAGGCTCTGCGGGCGGATGGTCTGGGGCGGCTGACCCACGGCGATATTGATCTGCTGCTCGCGCGCGGCCTGCGCCGGGTGATCGATCTGCGCGCCCCCGCCGAGGCCCGGCAGCATCCCGGGAAACTCAGCGGGATCAGTGGCATAGAGGTGATCAACCTGCCGCTTTACAACGATCTCGCCCCCATGCGTGAGATCACGGACCCCGAGCCTTTGCCCGGGTTTTACCGCAATATCATCGCCGCGCGCGGCGAAATGGTGGCCGAGGTCTTCCAGGCCATCGCAGAGACCGGCGAGGGCGCGGTGATGTTTCACTGCACCGCCGGGAAGGACCGCACCGGGCTGATCGCCGCGCTCTGGCTGGCGCTGGCGGGGGCGGAGCGTGAGGTGATCCTTGCGGATTACGCCCTGACCGGCGAGCTGATCCCGGGCCTGATTACACTTTTTAACGCAGATCTTGCCGCGCGGGGCATCGATCCTGAGCTGATCCGCCCCATGCTCGGCTGCGAACCCCACTACATGGAGGAGGCGCTGGAGTTTATTACCACCACATATGGTGATATTCCCGCCTATCTGCGCGAGATCGGGCTGAGCAGCGACGTGCTGACGACCCTGCGCGGACGGCTGGTCTCAGCCTGAGGCCAGCGCCAGACCGTCGACCACAGCGGTAAAGACCTCGGAGCGGTGCAGCGCCGCCCCGGGGCAGACCTCGCGCGCTTCCTCAGCGACAAGCCCCAGCAGGCTGGAGCCGCCGACCAGCACCACGGTGCCGATCTCAGCCGGGGCCACGCCCGCTTTCATCAGCACCTGCCAGAGCGCCGCGCGCAGATCCTGGCGGTACAGCGACAGCGCCGCATTCAGGCTGCCGGGCGTGATGCGCGCCGCAAGGCCGCGTTCAACCATGCCCATCGCGATGACGGCATCCGGCTCGGCCGCATTGGCTGCGATCTTGCCGCGCTCGACCGAGAACGCCAGATCATGGCCGCTCTGATCCTCAATCACCGCGCCCAGACGGCGCATTTTTTCCGGCTCGACGGCATGGCGGACCATGTCTTCGACCAGGCGTTCGGTCTCGCGGGTGTAGAGAAAGGGGATCATCGCCCAGGTCGAGAGATCGACATAGATCCCGTTCGGCACCGGCAAAAGCCCCTCGCCAAAGCTGCGCTTCAACTGCCCGCCAAGGCCCAGTTCCGGCATGGCGTGATGCATGGAGACCGCATGATCAAAATCCGTCCCGCCAAGGCGCACACCATGCGAGGCGATGATCTCAACCCCGGCCTCTCCGGCACGGTAGACCGAAAAATCCGAAGTACCGCCGCCGATATCGACGATCAGCCCCAGGGTGGCAGGCTGCCCCATGCTCTGGCAGGCATGGGCGGCGGCTTCGGGTTCATACATGAAATCAACGGCTTCGAATCCGGCGTCGAGATAGCAGGCGCGCAGATCGGCCTCAGCCTGGGCGTCCCGCTCGGGGGCATTGGTGTGAAAATGCACCGGACGGCCTGAGAGGGCACGGGTAAAACGCAGCCCGCTTTGCGCCTCAGCCCGGGCTTTCACTTCCGCCAGAAAGCCCGTGATGATCTGCGCCACCGAGCGGCGTTTGCCGCCGATCAGGCGCGGCTCATGCAGCAGCGGCGTGCCGAGCACCGATTTCAGCGCCCGCATATAGCGGCCCTCTTCGCCGTCGATCAGCGCCTCTGAGGCGGCCTCGCCGATCTTCATCGCGCCGCCTTTGGCGGGGAAAAAGACGGCCGTCGGCAGGGTGGCCGCGCTGCCTTCCAGCGGCAGGCGCGTCAGTTTGCCCTCCAGCAGCACAGCCGCAGCCGAGTTGGAGGTTCCGAAATCGATGGCAAGGACGGGACCGGTCATGGCGCGCTCCGGGCTTTGGGGGAGTGGCCTCGTAGCCGATCCCCCGCGCCCCCGCAAGCGGCCTCAGCCCGCAAAACGCCAGTCGGCTGCGTTCAGCGCCGTGGCCGGGACCTCTCCGCGCAAGGCGGTCAGGACCGAATCGACCGCGCCGAGGACCACACGCTGCAGCGCCTCTTCGGTGCTCGCGCCCAGATGCGGCGTGAAAATCACCTGATCGAACCCGCCCAGCGGCCCCTGGGGCGCGCCATGTTCATAGACATCAAGCCCGGCACCGCCGATGCGGCCATCGGCCAGCGCCTCGGCCAGCGCCACCTCATCCACCAGACCGGCGCGGCCGACGTTCACCAGAACCGCGCCAGGCTTCACGCCCGCCAGGCTCTCGCGCCCGATGATATGACGGGTCTCAGGACGCAGCGGCGTGTGCAGCGAGATCAGATCGGCGCGGGCCAGCCCCTCCGCAAGGCTCGCCACTTTCTCAAAACCCTCGGTGTCGGTGACCCGGGGAGAATGCACCAGGATCTCCATTCCGAAAGCGCGGTGCAGGATCCGCGCGGTATCGCGACCGATCACGCCAAAGCCCACGATCAGCGCGGCCTTGCCGGAAAGCTCTGAAAAGACGGCACTTTCCCGAAAGCCTGCTCGCCCCGCACGCTCCCAGGCATCCGCCGCAGGAAGGCGGCGCGCCGCCGAAAGCGCCAGCCCCACCGCCAGCTCCGCCACCGAGCGCGCATTGGCGCCGGGGGTATTGGCGACCAGAACGCCCCTGGCAGAGGCCGCCACTTTATCCACCGCGTCATGGCCCGTGCCATGGACCACCACAACCCGCAGCCTGTCCGCCGCGGCAAAGGCCTCAGCCGTCAGCCCGGCATCGCGGGTGATGACCGCATCACAACCCGGCAGCGCCGCCGCCACATCCGACATCCCAGGCGAAGCGGGAAAGACCGGCTCGACGCCCTGCGCACGCAATTTTGCAAGCCCGACTTCATGGACAGGCTGGACGATCAGGCATTTCATTTTCATTCCCCGGGGCTTTCTGCGACTCGCGCGCAGGCTGTCACAGCGCGAATGCATGTGAAAGAGCGCCCGAAGGCGCAAACTCCCGCCTGCCCGAAATTCAGGCACAGCGCAGGCAGGCCTCGCGGAAAGCGCTGATTGCGGGGGCACGCGTGCTGTGGCTTTGACAAAGCAGCCCCAGATCCCGCGCCATGCCGCCCGGCAGCGGCAGCCGCGCGACCTGCAACCCCTCGGGCCAGGGCGGGGCAAAATCGGGCAGGACCGAGACCCCAAGACCGCGGCTGACCAGCGCCAGAATGGCATCAAGCGCGTCAAGCTCCAGCCAGTCACGCGGGGCAAATCCTGCGCTGCGCAGCCATTTCTCAGCCAGCTGCCCGCCCCACTGGTTGCGGTCATAGCGGATAAAGGGCTGATCTTTCAGCAGATCCTCAACGGACTGCCCCGCCAGATCCTGCGGCACCACCAGCACCAGCGGCTCAGAGCGCAGGGTGATAAAGCCCGCCGATTTCGGGATCGCAAAGGGCGGGCGCAGGATCAGCGCGGCGTCCAGCTCCCCCTCAATCACCGCATGATAAAGATCGACCGAAGAGCCGGGCCGGATGAAATAATCCACCTCCGGCCAGCGGGTCCGCATATCCTCCAGCACCGCCGGAAGCTGGCTGGTCAAGGCGGTGGCAATCGCGCCAAGGCGCAGCTGCCCCGCCGGCACATCCTGCGCGGCCGCCGCGCGCAGATCCCGGGCCGCCTCCAGCAAGGGGCGCGCCCGGATCAGAACGGCATCCCCCGCCGCCGTGGGCCGGGTGTGGCGGCCCACCCGCTGCACCAGCGGGCGACCCAGATCGCTTTCAAGCGCCCGCAGCCGCTGCGCCAGGGCCGCAGGGGTCAGGTTCAGCCGCCGCGCGGCCCCCGCAATAGAGCCGCAGTCAGCCACGGCCACGAATGTTTCCAGAAAGCGCAAATCCATAAGATAGATTTTCTATCTTCTGAACGCAGGAAAAGCGAGATTTTCCGGAGTCTCAATTGCCGATAAACCCGCAGTCAGCAGAATCTGAGGAAGCGCCCCCATGTCCGTCGAACAGAAATTTCAAAAGCTTGCCACCGACAACGCCCCCGGCCAGGAAGTGCGCCAATCCTCTGAGGGTCTGGCCGAGGTGACGCGCGGCGACAAACTTGCGGGTCGCGTGGTCGATTTCTCGCATGGCGATGTCGATGCGCATCCGCCGACTCCGGGCAGCTTTGATCTGTTCTCGGCCGGGTTTCAGGCGGGCGGCTCGCAGGCCTATACCGAATATCGCGGCGACCAGAGCATCCGCGATCTGATCGCGCCGCGTCTGGCCGAATTCACCGGCGCGGGCGTTGATGCCCAGGACGGGCTGATGATCACCACGGGCACGCAGGGCGCGCTGTTTCTGGCGATCGCGGCCAATGTCGGGCGCGGCGATAAGGTCGCCATCGTGCAGCCCGATTATTTCGCCAACCGCAAGCTGGTGGAATTCTTTGAAGGCGAGATGATCCCGGTTCAGATGGATTATCTGAACGCCGGTGAGGCGGAGGCCGGTCTTGATCTGAACGGTCTGGAAGCGGCCTTTAAGGCCGGGGCGCGGACCTTCCTGTTCTCCAACCCCAACAACCCGGCGGGTGTGGTGTATTCCGCAGCCGAGATCCGCGCGATTGCCGATCTGGCGGCGCGTTATGATGCCGTGGTGATCGTCGATCAGCTGTACTCGCGGCTGCGCTATTCCGGGGTCAGCTATACCCATCTGCGCGCCGAAGCCGCGATGAACCCTGACAATGTCATCACCATCATGGGGCCGTCGAAAACCGAATCCCTCTCGGGCTTCCGTCTGGGCGTGGCCTTTGGTGCGCCGCGTCTGATCGCGCGGATGGAGAAGCTGCAGGCCATCGTCGCGCTGCGCGCGCCGGGCTACAGCCAGGCGGTGCTGCGCAGCTGGTTCGCCGAAGAGCCGGGCTGGATGGAGGCCCGCATCGCCGCCCATGAGGCGATCCGCGATGAGCTGCTGTCGGTTCTGCGCCAGTGCGAAGGCGTCAGCGCCCGCACCCCGCGCGCGGGCAGCTATCTCTTCCCGCAGATGCCGGAACTGGCGGTCAGCCCCGGCGATTTCGTGAAGCTGCTGCGCCTGCAGGCCGGGGTGGTGGTGACACCGGGCACCGAGTTCAGCCCGCATACCGCCGCCAGCCTGCGGCTGAACTTCAGCCAGGATCACAAGGCGGCTGTTGCGGCGGCGGAACGGATCACCGAAATGGTCAATCGCTACCGCCGTTGAGGCAGCGCCTCTCTGCCCGGGCCGGTCGCGCCCGGGCAGCGTTTTGAAATCGCTTCGTTTCTCTGAAAGACCCCGATGTCACATTCCCTCCTCGCCCTCGTCACCCGCAGCTCTGACGCCGAGGAGGACCGCTGGCTCGCGCATCTGCGCGCCGCCATGCCCGGCGAAGAGATCCGCTCGCTGCGCGGGCTGAGCGAGGATGAGCGCGCCAGGGTGGATGTGGCCATCGTCGCCAATCCGGATCCGGCGGATCTGGAGTTGCTGCCCAATCTCAAATGGGTGCACAGCCTCTGGGCCGGGGTGGAGCGGCTGGTGGCCGAGCTGCAGGGCTTCACCGCCCCTGTGGTGCGGCTGACCGATCCGGAACTGGCGCGCAATATGGCCGAGGCGGTGCTGGCCTGGACCTATTATCTGCAGCGCGACATGCCCGCCTATGCAAAGGCGCAGCGCGAAAAGACCTGGGCGCCGCGGCCCTATGTGAAACCCTCGCAGCTGCGGGTCGGGCTTCTGGGGCTTGGCAAACTGGGCGGCCGGGCGGCAGAGCGGCTGCTGGATGCGGGCTTTCAGGTCTCGGGCTGGTCGCGCAGTCTGAAGAGCCTTGCAGGCGTCACCTGCCATGCCGGAGAGGCGGGGCTGAGCGAGATGCTGGGAGAGGCCGATATCCTTGTCTCGCTGCTGCCGCTGACGGCGCAGACCCGCGGGCTTTTGAATGCCGCGCGCTTTGCGCAGATGAAGCCGGGCGCGCAGATCATCAACTTCGGCCGCGGCCCGGTGATCGACGATGAGGCCCTGCTGGCGGCGCTGCGCAGCGGACAGATCGGCCATGCGGTGCTCGACGTCTTTGCGGTCGAGCCGCTGCCGCCGGAGCACCCCTATTGGAGCACCCCGGGCGTCACCGTTCTGCCGCATATCTCAGCCGAGACCGACCGGGTGACCGCCTCGGCTCTGGTGGCCGGAAATATCGCCGCCTGGCGCGCCGGCGGGCAGCTGCCTGAGACGGTGGATTTCGCCGCCGGCTACTGAGCGGCCTTTGCCGTAACGTCAGCCTCTGCCGGGCGCTTCGGGCGGACGGCGGGGGCATTCTGCTTATAATTTGCGCTGGATTTATGGTGATCCCCGGATAAGCTGACCGCATGTTTCAGGGAGGAAACCTAATGGACAGACGTTCGTTTCTGACGAAATCGGCTGCGCTTGGCGTGGGCGCATCGGCTGCGGCCCTTGCCACCCCCGCGCTGTCGCAGGGCCGCCAGCAGTGGCGCATGGTCACAACCTGGCCGAAGAACTTCCCCGGTATGGGCGTAGGCGCCCAGCGTCTGGCCGATCGCATCACCGCGGCGACGGATGGCAAGCTGTCCATTCAGCTTTACTCGGCAGGCGAGCTGGTGCCCGGCCTGCAGGCGCTGGATGCGGTCATCGACGGCAATGCCGAGATGAGCCACGGGGCCTCTTATTACTGGCAGAATAAATCCCAGGCGCTGAACTTCTTTACCGGTGTTCCCTATGGCATGACCTCGCGCGAGCTGACGGCCTGGGTGCACCATATGGGCGGCCAGCAGATCTGGGATGAGGTCTATGACCAGTTCGGCGTGCAGGGGTTCCTTTCGGGGGATACGGGGACCCAGGCGGGTGGCTGGTTCCGCAATGAGCTGACCGGCGTCAAAGACATCCAGGGCCTGCGCTTCCGCACCCCGGGTCTGGGCGGTCAGGTCTGGCAGAAACTCGGCGCGACCGTGACCAACCTCGCGGCGGGCGAGATCTTCCAGGCCTTCCAGTCGGGCACCCTTGATGCGGCGGAATTCGTGGGTCCGCTGAACGATCTGGCGCTTGGTTTCTATCAGGTGACCAAGAACTACTATTTCCCGAGCTTCATTGAGCCGGGTCTGGCGACCGAACTGGTTGTGGATAAGACCAAATTCACCGCGCTGGATAAAGGCACCCAGGAGATCATCCGCTCGATCTGTCAGGCGGAATATGACATGGTGGCGGCAGATTTCGCGGCCAATGACCCGCGCGCGCTGGCAACCCTTGTCAATGAGCATGGTGTGCAGGTGAAACGCTTCCCCGAGGAGATCATGGAAGCGGGCGCGGTGGCTGCGAAAGAGATCCTGACGAACCTGCTCGATTCCGGCGATACGCTGACGAAGAAAACCGCTGAGAGCTTTATCGCGGCCTTCAATGTGGTGCGTCAGAAGACCGAAGGCACGGATTCGCTTTATCTGCAGGCGCGGGAGAAATACTTCCACCTCTGAGATCAGAGGCTTTGAAAACGGCAGCGGCCCGGGGTGTGAACCGCCCCGGGCCGTTGTGTTTCCGGTGACCCCGGGGAGGGCTGCCTGCCCTCCCCGGACCCCGCCCGGGAGTATTTTTAAAAGCCAAAGTCAAAGAAGAAGGCCCGCCGCTGGGGCGGGCCTTCCGGCGTTATTTATAGATCCAGCCCGGCAGCCAGGTGGCGAGGCCGGGGAACATATAGACCATCAGCAGCGCGCAGAGCTGCACGCCCACGAAGGGGATCACCCCGCGGTAGATCATGCCGGTGGTGACCGAGGCCGGGGCCACGCCGCGCAGATAGACCAGCGCGAAGCCGAAGGGTGGCGTCATGAAGCTGGTCTGCAGGTTCACCGAGATCATCACCCCGAGCCAGACCGGATCGACGCCCATGTGCAACAGCACCGGGGCCGTGACCGGCACGACGATGAAGATGATCTCGAAGGTGTCGAGGATGAAGCCGAGCACAAACATCAGCGCCATGACGACGAAGATGGCCATGCCGGTGCCGCCCGGCAGCGCGTTAATCATCTCATGAACGAGGTTTTCGCCGCCCATCATCCGGAAGACGATGGAGAAGACCGCAGCCCCAAAGAGGATGACAAAGACCATCGAGGTGATGACGGCCGTTGAATAGACGCATTCTTTCAGCACTTCAAAGGTGAAGCGGCGGCGCAGGGCGGCGAGCACCATGGCACCCACGGCGCCCACCGAGGAGGCCTCGGTCGCGGTGGCAATGCCGCCGAGGATCGAGCCGAGCACCGCCACGATCAGCGCGAGCGGCGGGACCAGCGCGACGATGATTTCTTTGAAGAGGCCCTTTTTCTCTGCCGCGGGCACCGGGGTCGCCGGGCAGGACTTCGGGTCGATCATTGCTTTGATGATCAGCCAGCCGACATAGAGCGTGATCAGCAGCAGCGAGGGCACGATGGCCCCGGCGAACATATCACCGACCGAGACGGGTTTGGGTGAGAAGTTGCCTTTGGACATCTGCACCTGGGCGTTGATGCCCGAGAGCATATCGCCCATGAAGATCAGCACCGTCGAGGGCGGCACGATCTGCCCGAGGGTGCCTGAAGCACAGATGACGCCGGTGGCAAGACGCGGGTCATAGCCCGCGCGCAGCATGGCCGGCAGCGAGATCAGGCCCATGGTGACCACGGTCGCGCCCACGACGCCGGTCGAGGCCGCCAGCAGCGCGCCGACCAGCACCACGGAGAGGCCGAGGCCGCCGTTGATATTGCCAAAGAGCTTGCCCATGGTGGTCAGAAGCTGCTCGGCGATGCGCGAGCGCTCCAGCATGACGCCCATGAAGATGAAGAGCGGCACCGCCACGAAGACCTCATTGGTCATCGTGCCTAAGTAGCGGTTGGCGATGGAGCCGAAGTTCGACGGGTCAAAGGTGCCGAAATGCCAGCCCACCATGCCGAACATGAGAGAAACCCCGGCGAGGGTGAAGGCCACCGGGAAGCCCAGCATCAGAAAGCCGATGATGCCGAAAAACATAACGCCGGCGAGGATCTCGCCAATCAGGACAGGATCCATGCCGCTCACTCCCCGTGTGTCTTATAGCGCAGATGCGGTGGCAGCAGATCCTCGCGCCCCGCGAGAACCAGGATCGAGCGGGCCGCCATGGCGATGCCCTGCAGCGAGACAACCACCACGAAGACCAGAATAAAACTTTTCAGGAGATAAAGGCCCGGCATGCCTCCCACATTGGCCGAGCCCTCCATCAGACGCCAGGAGCGCAGGATGTAATTCCAGCTGTAGCTGTAGACGACCCAGCAGAAGGGCAGCAGAAAAAGCAGCACCCCCATCAGATCGATCATCGCCTTGCGGCGCAGAGGTGCCGGGGCGTAGAGAATATCCACCCGCACGTGATCGTCACGCAGCAGCGCATAGCCTGCCACAGCGGTAAACATGAAGCCGTTGATCCAGACATAAAGGTCCTGCATCCACAGAATGGATGTGGCGAAGACATATCTCTGAACAACGACGGTAAAACAGACAATCACCATCGCCAGCGAAAGCCAGGCGAAGGTCTTGCCGATCACGAGATTCAGCCCGGATATAATCCGGACCAGCGCGGCCAGTAGCTGCATATATTTACTCCCTCGGAGTGCTCCGTAGAGCCAAAATGCACAGCCTCCGGCTTTCCTCCAAGAAAAAACGGGAGTGCTGTGATCTGCCCTTACGCAACTTTCTTAATGCCCGGCGCAGGTGGGTCGGGAGATCGAGGGAGTTTTAAATAAATTCAAACGGTTGCCGGATTTACCAGCTTTTGGGACGGGTGCGGTCCAGTTCCGGCGAGATCGGGATGAACTCCTGATCGTCGCCCGGCGGCAGGGTAAAGGGGCCCTTTTGCCAGTCGGCACGCTTCCAGGCTTCTTTCGCTTCTTCGATCCGGTCTTTGGAAGAGGAGACGAAATTCCACCAGATATAGCGCTGCTCATTGAGCGTGGCGCCGCCCAGCGCCATCAGGCGGGCCCCGCGCGGACCGGCCTTGACCGAGATGCGATCGCCGGGGCGAAAGACCATCATGCGGCCCGCCTCAAAGGTCTGGCCTGCGACCTCAATCTCGCCTTCGGTCACATAGATGCCGCGGTCTTCGTGGTTATCGGGCAGCGGGAAGGGCGCGCCCGGCTGCAGCACCACATCAAGATAGAAAGTCTCGCTTTGCATGGTGACCGGACTGCTGGTCCCGTAAGCCGAGCCGAGGATCAGCCGCGCTTCGGCGCCGCCATCGGAGAGCATGGGCAGCGCGCCCTTTTTGTGGTGCTCAAACTCGGGCGCCATCTCTTCGCGGTTTTCCGGCAAAGCGATCCAGGTCTGGATGCCGAAAAGCTTTTGCCCCGGGCGGGCGCGGTCTTCGGGGGTGGTGCGCTCGGAATGGGTGACACCTTTGCCGGCGACCATCCAGTTCACCTCACCTGGCTCAATCATCTGCTGGGTGCCCAGGCTGTCGCGGTGCTCAAACTGGCCCTGATAGAGATAAGTCACCGTGCCAAGGCCGATATGGGGATGCGGGCGCACGTCGATGCCGCCTGCGGTCAGAAATTCTGCCGGGCCCATCTGGTCGAAGAAGATAAAGGGCCCGACCATCTGCCGCTGCGGTGCGGGCAGCGCGCGGCGCACCTCAAAACCGCCAAGGTCATGCGCGCGGGGGATGATCAGCGTTTCAATCGCGTCATCGCCGGTGACGGAATCGCCCGGCTTATGGGTGGGGTTCCAGCTCATCTCGCGTCCTCCTGGCCTGGGTCTGGAGGACAGTTAAGCATTGTCGGGCGGGTCTGACTATGCCCGCCCGCGCACAGCCTCCGTTCAGCGCAGCACAAAGGGGTTGGCAGGCCCCGCGCCATAATCCATCCAGACGGCCTTGGTTTCGAGATATTCATGGATCGCCGCCTGCCCGCTTTCGCGGCCCTGGCCGGAGTTTTTGAACCCGCCGAAGGGCGACATATAACTGACGGTGCGGTAGCAATTGGTCCAGATCATGCCCGCGCGCAGCTTTTTGGCGGCGCGGAACATGCGGGCCTGATCCTGGGTCCAGACCCCGGCGGCCAGACCATAGGGGGTGTCATTGGCCATCGCCCAGGCATCTTCCTCAGTGCGGAAGGTGATAATGGAAAGAACGGGGCCGAAGACTTCGGTCTGTGCGATCTCCATCTCATTGGTGACATGGGTGAAAACCGTAGGCTCAATAAACCAGCCGTCGCCGCATTCCGGGCGCGTGGCACGGGTGCCGCCCATGACCAGCTTTGCGCCGCCCGATTTCGCAATGCCAATGCAGTCAAGGATGCGGGCGAACTGCGGACGGGTCGTCACCGGCCCGACCTGGGTGTCAGGGTCCAGCGGATCGCCCATGCGGGCCTGTTTCGCCATGGCGGTGAACTGCGCCACAAAAGCGTCATGCAGGCTTTCGTGGATGATCACCCGCGAGCCCGCGATACAGGTCTGCCCGGTTGCCGCAAAGATGCCCGAGACCACGCCTTTCACGGCATTCTCAAGGTTCGCATCCTCAAAAATCACCTGAGCGGATTTCCCGCCCAGCTCCAGCGTCAGCCGCTTGAAGGTATCGGCAGCGCCTTTGGCGATCATGCGGCCCGAAGCTTCGCCCCCGGTAAAGGCGATCTTATCGACGCCAGGGTGGTTGGTCAGCGCCGCCCCGCAATCGGGGCCAAAGCCGGTCACCACATTGATGACACCCGGCGGAAAGCCCGCCTCTTTCACCAGTTTCATCAGTTCAAGCGTGGAGGCGGAGGTGAATTCTGAGGGCTTGATCACCAGGGTGCAGCCCGCCGCCAGCGCAGGGGCCAGCTTCCAGGTCAGCAGCAGCAGCGGCGAATTCCAGGGCGTGATGGCCGCGACCACCCCCACCGGCTCATGGCGGGTATAGGTGAACATATCGGGCTTATCGATCGGCAGCACCGCGCCCTCGACCTTATCGGCAAGGCCGCCGAAATAGTAAAACCACTGCGGAAGATAGCCACATTGGCCGCGCATCTCGGCCCAGAGCTTGCCATTGTCGCGCACCTCTGCCAGCGCCAGCTGGTCCGCATCCCGCGCGATCAGATCGCCGAATTTGCGCAAAAGCGCGCCGCGCGCGGTGGGATGCATCTCGGCCCAGGGACCGCGCTCAAGTGCGGCCCGGGCGGCTTTGACGGCGCGGTCAACGTCTTCTTCACCACAACGCGGCAGGGTGGCCCAGACCTTCGCGGTGAAGGGATCTTCGCTCTCAAACCGCGCGCCTGAGGCGGCATCGACCCAGTCGCCGTTGATGAAGGCCTGATAGGCATGGATCTGATCGTCGCGCTGTTGCATCAGAGCGCCTCCTCAAAGGTGATGACCTGGCGGATCGCCTCGCCATGGTGCAGACGGTCAAAACCCTCATTGATCTCTGAGAGCTTAATCTGATGGGTCATCAGCTTATCGACCGCCAGTTTGCCGCGCCGGTAAAGCCCGAGGAAACGCGGAATATCCCGCGACGGCACGCCCGAGCCGAGGTAGCTGCCGCGCAGGGTCCGCTCTTCGGCCACCAGCGCCAGGGGCGAGATATTCAGCACCGCCGAAGGATTCGGCAGACCCGCCGTAATGGTGGTGCCACCGCGCCGCGTCATGGCGAAAGCCGCCTCCAGCGCCCGGGCCGATCCGGCAAATTCCAGCGCCGCATCCACGCCGCCTGAGGTGGCCTCTTTGATCTTTGCCGCAAGATCGGGGTCCTGAGCCTCAAAGACATGGGTGGCGCCCAGCTCCTTCGCCAGGGCCAGTTTAGCGGGCAAAGTGTCAACGGCGACAATGGTTTCCGCCCCCCCCGCCGCCGCGCCAAGGATCGCCGCAAGGCCCACGCCGCCCAGACCCACCACGGCGGCACGCCCGCCAGGTTGCACCGCGCCCATATTGAACACCGCCCCCGCCCCGGTCAGCACCGCACAGCCCATCAGCGCCGCAATCGGCAAGGGCAGATCGCGGTCGACCTTCACAAGGCTGCGGCGTGAGATCACCGCATGGGTGGCATAGCTCGACACCCCGGTCATATGGCTGACCGGCCGGCCATCCCGCGACAGGCGCGTCCCGCCGCCCAGCATCTCGCCCCGGCCATTGGCCGCAGCGCCCGGCTCACAAAGCGCGGGACGCCCGGCCTGACAGGGCCCGCAATGCCCGCAGGAGGGGACAAAGACGAAGACCACATGATCGCCCACCACCAGATCGGTGACGCCCTCGCCAAGGACTTCGACTACCCCCGCGCCCTCATGGCCGAGCACCATGGGCACCGGACGCGGGCGATCGCCATTAATAACGCTGAGATCGGAATGGCAAAGCCCCGCGGCTGCCACCCGCACCAGAACCTCACCGGGTTGCGGCGGGGCCAGATCCAACTCACAGATCGTCAGCGGACGGCTTTGTGCATAGGGACCGGGGCGGCCGATCTCCTCCAGAACGGCTGCGGTGATTTTCATGGTCTTCCCCCCTCAGTGTACGGCCGCGTACATGATCTTTTCTTCCGTGGCCTCTTCGATGCCGAACTCCTCCACCACCCGACCCTGACGGGCGACCAGCACGCGGTCGGCCAGATTCATAATCTCAGGCAGGTAAGAGGAGATGACCACAACCGCGAGGCCGCTGTCAGCCAGTTCATTAATGACGGCGTGAAGTTCCGCGATGGCACCAACATCCACCCCTCGCGTCGGCTCATCAAAGATCACCAGTTTCGGGTTTTGCACCAAAGACTTGGCGATCACGACCTTCTGCTGATTGCCCCCTGACAACTCAATCACCCGGGCATTGCCATCAATGGCGCGCACCTTCAGACGGTCGGTCCACTGCTTTGAAACCTCCATCATCTCTTTGTAAGAAATGGTGGAAGCGCGGTTCAGATCGGCCCCCAAAAGCCCGGTATAGATATTCTCGGCGATGGATTTCGTCTCAAAGAAGCCCTCAAGCTTGCGATCCTCGGTGACGTAAACGATGCCGTCTTTCACCGCCGGGCGCGGCGTGCGGTAGCGCACCGCCCTGTCGCCAAAGCGCAGCTCGCCGCCATGCAGGAAGTCGCGCTTCACCACACCGGCGATGATCTTCGCCGTCTCCGTCCGCCCCGAGCCGATCAGCCCGAAAATCCCGGTGATCTGCCCCGCATAGACGGAAAATGAGGTATTTCTGACCATCCGCCCCATCGAGAGGTTCTGCACGCTGAGAACCTTCTCCCCAAGCGGCCGCGCCTGGCGCGCGCCCTTTTGGTAGATCTCTTCCGTCAGCGTGCGCCCGACCATGCTGGAAACAATGCGGTCGCGATCAAAATTCTTCGCCTCATCGGTCACCACATGCTGACCGTCGCGCAAAATGGTGATCCGGTCCGAGATCATCAGCGCCTCTTCCAGCGCGTGACTGATGAAGATGATCGACACCCCATCGGCCTTCAGCCGGTTCACCAAGCCGAAAAAGTGGTGCTTTTCCTCAGGGGTCAGAGTGGCGGTCGGCTCATCAAAGATGATGACGCGGGCCTTGTGATGCACCGCGCGGGCAATCTCAACCATCTGCTTTTGCGCCGCGCCAAGCTGGCTGACAAACATCGTGGGATCGACGTTGAAGTTCAGCGATTGCAGAAACTGTTGAGCGGCAATGTAAATTCCGCGCAGACGGTTCAGGAATTTCTCATTCCCCAGATAGATATTCTGCGCCACCGTCAGCGAGGGGACCAGCGATGTCTCCTGAAACACCATCGCGATACCGTTGTGCAAAGCATCCGCGGGCCTCGAAAACGCAAGCTTCTCGCCGCGCAGCAGCACCTCTCCCCTGGTCGGGCTGTGCACCCCGGCGATGATCTTGGTCAGCGTCGATTTTCCGGCCCCGTTTTCGCCCAGAAGCGCGTGAATCTCGCCGGGGCGCAGGGTGAAATTCACATCCCTCAGCGCAGGCACGCCGTGAAATTCCTTGGTCACACCGCGCAGATCAATGATCGGCTCCATCAGCGGGCCTCCTCTCGCACAGAGATGCGCAGCACCTCATCGCCGCCGGTCACCGCCAGCCACAAAGAACCCTCCGCCTCTGCCAGCGCCGTGACGCCGTGGCGGCGGCCCCCGGCGCGGCTGTGCAGACTTTGCAGCGGCGTCCAGGCGGCGTTAAACTCCGCCACCAGCCCCGCCGAGCGTGAGGGGGCCCAGGGTTTCAGAATGCCCATCTGCTTCAGCGCGCCCCCCTGCATCGGCTCCAGAAAGCTCCGCCCCGAAGACAGGGCGGGCGCGATCCAATAGTCGGGCGGCACCTCCGCCATCATCTCGCGGCGGTATTTCGGCTCGCGCAGCACCAGTTCCAAAAGCGGGCTGCGCGGGGCAAAAAGCGCAAGCCAGGCCCCGCCTGAGGGCGTGGCGGCAAGCCCCGCCGGATAGCCCGGAAGATCTTCGGCAAGCACCCGGCGCTGACCGGATTTATCAATCCAGATCAGCCGCTTGCACCAGGATTCCGCGACCACCATCCCGCCGTCGCGCGGCATCAAACCCCAGGGAAAGCCCAGCTTCTCAGCCACAGTGCTCAACTGCCCATCGGCCCAGCGCAACAGCTTTCCGGCGCGGCGCTGTTCCAGGAAATCACGGCTCCGCTCTGCAAATCCATGCAACTCAGAGCCGATGGCAATCCAAAGCGCGCCTTCCGCGTCCCAGGCCAGCGCCGTGATGCAGCGAAGACCCGCCAGGGCTGCGGGCCGCTCCCCGCCAATGGCAATGCCGTCAGAGCCAACCGCCAGCACCCCCGCAGGTGAGAGCGCCATGGCCGTCACAACCCCCGGCTCAATGCGGATCTCTCCCGCCGCAGACATCACCCGCGCGCCTTCCGCCCAGAGCGGGCGACCGTCCTGCAAAACCAGCGCCATGGGCGCGCTGGCGCCATGTCCGGCGGCGGCCTCTTCCAGGCGGTTGTTCGGCTTCCAGGCCCCGTCCAGCGGCGGGACCGTCAATGCGGCCTCTCCGCGACCGAGAAGGCGGTCAGATACCCTGCGCAAAGCCCCGATCATGCGCCTTTCCCCCAATAATCGCCAAAGCCCGTCCAGGTCGGATCCGCCCCCGGCAGACGCACGCGGCCGATGCGGTTGTTGGTAATGCCACCAAGGTAAAGCCAGCCCTTATGCTCGCGCATCGAGGTGATCATCGGATGGTTCTTCGCGCCCTGATCCCAGAGCGTCTCCAGCACCTCCCCACGCTCATTAAAGCGGATGACGCAGCCGATATTGAGGTTCGGGTACAGCCACTGATCGGGCGCAATGCGGCGCGACATGCGGCGGCGGAAGCCCGGATTGCGCAAAGCCACATCCAGCGCCGGGGTCCGCATCCCCATGATTGCACACCAATAACTGCCGTCAGAGGCCCGGTTGATATTGTCCGGATAGCCCGGCAGGCGGTCGAGCACGGTCTCAATCTGACCGGCTTTCGGCCCATGGGTCCAAAGGCGGCGGATGCGGCAGGCCCAGCTTTCCGCAAAAAGGATCGACTGCCCGTCCTGCGTGGTACAGATGCCGTTCGGGAAGATCAGCCCCCGCGCCATGGTGCGGGTTTTGCCGGTGGCCGGATCATAACAGACGATCCGCCCGTTGCCGCGGCTTTCCAGCGCATCGACCGGCCAGTCGTGCATCTCATAGCGCACGGTGGCTTCCGAGAACCAGATTTTGCCGTCCGGCGTGATATCGCAGTCATCGGCCAGACGCAGGCGGCTGTCATCCACCACCGACAGCGCCGAGCGGTTGGTCTCATCGGTCAACCGGCTGACCACGCGCTCTGGCGTGATCTGATAAAGCCCCATGCCGCCGACGCAGACCACCAGATTGCGGTCTTTGTCGAAAGACATCCCCAGCGGTGAGCCGCCGATATGGGCAAAAACCTCATGGCGGCTGTAATCCGGGGCAAAGAAGCGCAGGATATCGCCGTGACGGGTGCCGCAATAAAGATGGTCCTCCTCATCAAGGATGACATCTTCCGGGCTTTCCACCGCGCCAAGGCCAATGATCTCCACCTCGCCCAGACGGTCGTTCAGGGCAAATTCCCCCTCACCCGCCACGCGCGGCTTTGGCAGCTCAATCAGCGTGGGCGAGACATAGACCTTATTCAGCAGCTTATCGCGGTTCTTCAGCCAGCGCACATCAATGAAGACCGCCGCCATCAGCGTCAGCCCCAGCACCATCTGGCCTGAGCCCGAGTTCAGCCCCAGCCGCAGCACGCCATTGGTCATCACCAGCACGATCACCGCGCCAATCATCGCCTTCACGATGGAGCCGCGGCCACCGCCCAGCGAATTGCCGCCCAGCACCGCCGCCGTCAGCGCCATGATCTCCATGCCGATGCCGGTATCTGACCCCGCCCCCGAAAGCCGCGCCGCATAAAGCACCCCCGCCAGCCCGCAGAGCATCCCCGAGATCGTATAGGCCGCGCAGACCAGCCCCTTCACCGGCAGCCCGATGTTATGCGCCGAGCGGCGCGAGCCACCGATCGCCATCATCCGCCAGCCCGGGCGAGAGCGGGTCATCAGCACATGGCCGACCACCGCCACCACCACCAGCAGCGCAAAGGAAAACGGCAGCCCCAGCAGATTGCCCATCCCCATGAGATCCCACCAGGGATTGTCATAGAAACTCAGCGACATCGCCTGGGCGTATTTCAGCAAAAGCATATCCACCACGGCGCGCACGATGATCAGCGTCACCAGCGTGGTTAAAAAAGCCCTCAGCCGCAGATAGCCGATCAGCACCCCGTTGATCAGCCCGACCGAGCCGCAGATCAGCACCACCGCCGGCACCGCCACCCAAAGCGGCCAGCCCGCGAGGTTCAGAAAGGCCAGCGCCAGAAAATTCCCCAGCGCGAAGTTTGACCCGACCGAGAGATCAATCCCGCCGACGATAATCACGATGGTCATGGCCAGGCAGACAAGGGCAAATTCCCCCAGCTGCCGTGCGGTCATGGAAAGATTTCCACCGGTCCAGAAGTTCGGCAGCAAAGCCCCGAAAACCAGGATCACCAGCACCAGAACCGTGAAGGGAATGGCGTTGTCGATCCATTTCTTCGACAGGATCTCGCCGATCAGATGATCAGGGATAAAGCGGTATCTCAGACGTGTCAGGGTTCCGGCCTGCGCCACGGTCTTCCTCCTCAGGTCTTATCGGGCGAAGAAGGGGGGCAGCCCTGCCCCCCTCACAGGCTCAGCGCAGGATTTTCGCGTAGTCTTCAGCGTTCCAGCAGGTGCCGTCTTTGACATCAGCAGCGGTCATATAGCGGTAGGGGCTATACATCTGGGTCTTGATCGCGCCCCCGCCCTGCTTGTTTTGCAAAGCGACCATAATGGCGGTCCAGGCATCCCGGCCCATGCCAACGGCGTTATAGTTGTAAGCCGCCGAGAAGGTGCCATCCTTCAGCATGTCGCACATCGACTGCGCACCACCACCCGAGGTGATGAAGAAGACCTTTTCCGACAGCCCCGCCTGTTTGATCGCAGCGCCGGTGCCCACACCCTGGCCGTCCCAGACATCAATCACCGCGCAGACATCGGGATGCTGCTGCAACACGGTCTCGGTAATGGCGCGTGCTTTCGAGGCATCCCAGTCCGCCGCCTGGCTGGAGACAAGCTGGATTTCCGGGTTCTCTTTGAAGACTTTCTCAATGCCCTGAACCTGATAGAAGCTCACGCCTCCGGTCAGCACGCCCTGAACCAGCGCGACTTTATGCGAGGTGTCGGTGCCCTTGCCGCATTTCTCGACGACCTTCTGCGCGATCTGCTCGCCCATGCCGATGAAATCGGGGGCCACCACCGCATCGGTCTGCACAGCCCCGGCCATATTCAGCTGCACCACCACGATGCCCTGGGAATTAGCCTGTTTCATCAAACGCGCAAGGCTTTGCATATCGGGGTTCTGGGTCACGATGACATCGGGCTTTTCCGCCAGCAGCGCGGTAAAGCCCTGCGCCATGGCATCGGTGCTCCAGTTCGGGTCCTGGGAGGAGAATTCCATCCCATAGACCTGTGACTGCTGCTTCACGACGCCGCCCCAGGCCTGCGCGAGGTCAAAACCGATCGAGATCGGCAGATAGGCAATCTTTTTGCCCTTCAGGCTTTCGAGCGCCGCATCGCGGAAGGGATCCTTCATCTCCTGCGCCAGCGCAGGCAGCGCCGCCGTCAGAGCCACGGATGCCGTCAGCGCAAGGCTGAGAGCTTTCATTACACGCATGTCTTCCTCCCAAGTCTGTTGAAAAAGGCCCTGGCGCTTCAGATGTCGCCCTGCTGGCCGGTTTGTTCGTCACGCGGATTGAGGATGCTGTCGGCCACGATCGCCAGCAGCAGGATCAGGCTTTTAATGACGTTCTGGACGGTGAACTGGATGTCCATGATGGTCATGCCGTTCATCAGCACGCCGATCAGCAGCGTGCCGACGATCACATTGCGCACATTCCCGCGCCCGCCCGACAGGCCCACGCCGCCCAGAACGACCACCAGAATGACGTCGTAGATCATGTTGGAATTGACGATGCGGGTGTTCATCGCCGCCACCGAAGTGGCCGTGATCAACCCGGCGATGAAGGCGATGCCCCCCGACATCACATATTGCATCACCAGCGTCGGGCGCAGCGGAATCCCGGTGATCCGCGAGGCCGCCGCATTATCGCCCACTGCAAAGATAAAGCGGCCCGGCTTGGTAAACTTCAGGAAAAGCCAGACCACAGCCGCCACCATCAGCGCGACAAGGATCGGCATTGGCACGCCGAGAAAATATCCCTGGCCCAGAAATTTGATCCAGCCGATGTCGTTGGACATATAAACGACATCCGTCCCGGTGATCAGATAGGCCCGCCCGAAGCCATAGACAAAGGTCGCCATGGCGAGCGTCGCAAAAAGCGGCGGGATCTCGGCATAGGCGATCAAAAGCCCGCAGACCAGGCTCATGACCAGGGCAAAGAGCAGCCCATAGGTCAGCGCCGTGCCCAGACCCGCGCCGGTATTCACCAGCTGCAGCGACCAGGCGACCGAGATGGTCATCATGGCCACCATCGAGAGATCCACCCCCCGGCCCAGCACCACAATCAGCATGCCGATGCCTAAGATACCCAGCACCGCCACAGAGCGCAGCAGCGACAACATATTGTTGGCATTGGTAAAATTCGGCAGCGTCATGGCAAAAATGAGAAACAGAAGCACCGTGAGCGCCAGCACGATGCGCTCCTGGTTGAACTGCCTGACCAGCGATCCCGGCACCTTCGCTCCTCCCTGAAACGGCCACAGACCATCGGCCGCGCATGGCTCATGCGGGGCAGAACGTGTCGCTGCGGCAGATGTAAGTTCGTCGCCTCCGTCGCACCCCCTCCCCGGGGTCAGACGGACGGCCTCTCCTGAGGACAAAGGCTAGCAGGGGGCGTTAGAACCGGAAATTATAATTTATCTATCTGGTCCATCGCCTGATGTTATGGCTCGGTCTCCGGCAGCGGCAGGGGCCGCGCCCCCGCCCAGCTGCCCGAGCGGGCCAGATTTTGCAAAACCTCACAGGCGAGGCTCTGGATCGCGGCCACGGAATTGCTCATCGGGCGGCCCGTGGCATGGGCCAGCCAGACCGAGCGCAGGATCTCAGGATCGCGGATCTGCCAGCCCTGCAAACGCCCCTCAGAAATCTCGCGGTGAACGGCATTGCCCGGCAGGATCGAGCAGCCAAAGCCCGAGCGCACCAGCTCTTTGATGCTGTGATAGCTGTCGACTTCAATCACCGTACTCAGGCTGACCCCGGCGCTGATGGCATAGCGCGTCAGCAGCTCGCGCAGCCCATGCGCCGCTCCGGGCAGGATCATCGGGATATCGGCCAGATCACCCAAGGCCACCGCACCGCCAGGCGGGGGCAAAACCACCCCCTCCGGGGCTGCGGGGGGCGCAAAGAAGACCAGCTCTTCGTCCAGCAACCGCACGGAATCGATGCCGCTTTCATTGACCTCACGGTAGACGACCGCCAGATCGATCCGCGCCTCGCGCATCCAATCAAGGACAAAGCCGCTCATGGCCTCGGCGATCCGCAGGCGGATATTGGGATAGCGGATATGCGCGGCGCGAATCAGCGGCACCGACAGCACCTCTCCGATCGTCCCTGGCAGGCCCAGACGCACCTCGCCCGAGGGATCGGCCTGCTGGCCGCGGATTTCCTCTTCCGCCACGGCCAGTTGCCCGATGATGGTGCGCGCATTGCGCAAAAGGATCGCGCCCGCCTCGGTGGGCACCACGCCTTTGGGGCTGCGAAACAGCAGTTTCGTGCCCAGATCGGCCTCCATATTGCGCACATGCAAAGACAGCGCGGGCTGCGCGACATGCAAAAGCGCGGCTGCCCGGGAGAAAGATCCCTGTTCGGCAATCGCCACGAAATAGCGCAGCTGGCGGATATCCATGCGGTCTCTCTGCTCGATATGCGGTCCGGGGAAGAGGCTTCACGCTAGCGCCCGGGCGCGCCTCCGGCAAGCGTCCAGCAGATCATCGGCTGAAGAAGCGCCGCCCCCCCCGGATCAGGGCTGATCTGCCCGCGCCAGGCGCGCCTGAGGTCCGGCCCCGCCGCCGCAAGGCTGGCCGCATCGGTCAGGCCCTGATCCATCAGCGCCTCGGTAAAGCCGGGGAGGCCGGAAAAGACAAAGCGTTCCTCCCAGCGTGTCAGATCGCGCAGATCGGCGCGGCCACTGGCCGTCAGATCGGCAATCAGCGCCGGGGCATCGGGGCGCGGCGGGCGCAGAACCCGCAGCATGCGGTGCAGACTGCCCCAGGGCTGCGCCTCGATGATCCAGAGCTCACAGCCGCGGTCGAGCAGCCCCGGCAGAACGCCCGCCCACTCGGGCAGAGCGTGCAAAAGAACCAGCAGCCGCCTGTCAGGATCGGGCGCAGGCCGCGTTGAAAACCCGCCCTCGGCCAGCGCCCGCGCCACGCCGGCACTCACCTGCCCGACCACTGAAACCTCTGCCGGCTGGCACAGCCGCAGCCGTCCGCGCAAAAGATCAGCGGTGTCTTCGGGCACGGACGGGGCGGGGCTGCGATCAGCCATGATCTCCTCGGGCTCAGACCCGTGGATGATCCCCGAGCGCCCCCTCGCGATCAAATACCGGCTTTCTCAACCCGCCATAGCAAAGTCCTATAGCCCGCCCGCCCCTTCAAGGCTGCCAAGATCAAGCAGGCAGTGAACGCCCTTCACCCCGTTCACCACCTGGGTGATGCGCAGGCTGCCAAAGAGGCTGCAATGACGAAAGGCCTCGGTCCGGGTCAGGGGGCTGCGGGCGCAGATATTATCGATCATCCGCGCGGCAGCGGCCTCGGCAGCGCGGTCGAGATCTGGATCAAATCCCATTGTAATCAGCCGGTTGTCATAAAGGATCTCCGGCGCTGAGGGCGCGGTGCCCTTCTCCAGCTGAAAGCGGAAACGCCCGTTCAGCGCCGTCTCCAGCGCGGTGTCGCAGATCTCACCATCGCCCTGCAGCGCATGGCCATCCCCCGCCATAAAGAGCGCTCCCGGCACAAAGACCGGCAGCGAGATCACCGCGCCCGCACGGGCAAGGCGGTTGTCGATATTGCCGCCAAAGCCCCCCGGCGGGACTGAGGACAGCCGCCCGCCCGCCCGTGGCGGGGCCACGGCCAGGATGCCGAAAAAGGGCGCAAGCGCCGCCTCCGGCCCCCAGGGCAGCTGCGCGGTGCCGCGGTCCCGGTCAATGGCGACGGTCAGATTCTCATAAGCGGTCGCGAGATCGGGGAACATGCCAAAGCCCGGCTCAATGGCGTTCCAGCCATAGTCCTGGGCAAAGCGGATCTCTTCGATCTCAACCACCAGCCGGTCGCCGGGCATGGCCCCCTCAACAGCGATCGGGCCGGTCAGCATATGCGGCCCGAGCTCGGGGGATTTCGCTGCAATGACAGCCAGATGCGCAGGCAGCGCCGTGCCGGGCTGACCCGCGGCGGGCAGATTGCGCGCCCCGCCCGACAGCGTCTCAACCTCAACGCTGTCGCCAGGGCGGATGCGCAGAACCGGCGCGGCATCGGGGTCCAGATGGCCCCAGAGAATGGTGTCAGGGCGCGCGGGCAAATGGTGCAGCATCAGGGCCTCCGTCAGATCGCGCGGAGGGTGGCGGCAGCGCTGCACCGCCGCAAGGGCTTAGTGCGGGATGCTGCGCAGGCTGCGCATATGGCGCGCGATCAGCCGGGTGCCGGTCTCGGGCAGATCAAAGGCGCGGTCCGAGGCCATCCACTCCGCCATCAGCCCGCGAAACAGCGCCACCAGCGACAAAGCCGCCTCCACCGGGGTCAGATCCCCGGCAAGATGGCCGTTTTCCTGCGCCCGGGTCATCAGACGCACCATCAGCCCGAAGCCCTCCGTATTCGGGCCGGGACCGCTGTCGGGCGGGCTCTGCTCCAGGATGGTGAACATGCGCTGGCGGCTTTCCTCACCCGCGAAGGTCGCAAGACAGGGCCGGGTCTGCGCCAGGATGACCTCAAAGACATCCTCAGGACGGGTGTCCAGCGCCGCCTCCATAATATCGACCTCCGGCGGGCGATAGCGGTCGCGTAGGGCAGCAAGCAGGTCGCGCTTATCACGAAAGTGCCAATAAACCGCCCCCCGGGTCACCCCGGCAGCCCGCGCGACCTGGTCGAGCGAAGTGGCCTGAACGCCTTTATTTGCAAAGAGTTGCTCGGCCGCATCCAGGATGTCGGCGCGCGTTTTCTCTGCCTCTTCTTTGGTGCGGCGCAAAGTCCCCTCCCGGCGTTTCTGACTTTACATACAAGCATGAATGTATGAAAAGGTCCACACGGCTCTGACCGGCGGACTGAGAGATGGCGCGAAATTGTGGCGCGGTTCCGACCGCCGCCCCGCCCGCTTCTTCGCTCCGGCCTCCGGGATCGGGCGAACAAGTAAAGCGGAAAACCATGAAAAGCCTTAAGGCCACCGAGCAGTTACCGCGGCGCAGCTTTCTTCTGGGAACGGCCCTGCTGGCTGTTGCCGGATGCGCGCCGGCTGCCTTTCGCAGCCATGAAACCGAAACCGGCGCGACTTTCGACACTGCCGCACCGCCCCGCACCGCGGCGACCGCCCCCTGGTTCCAGGCTTTCCGCGATGCCCAGCTGAATGAGCTGGTCACCGCAGCCCGTGCCCGCAACCTCAGCGTTCAAAACGCGGTTGAGGCGATCCGCGCGGCAGAGGCCGCTTCGGGTCAGGCCGGCTCCGGGGCCTTCCCCTCGGTCGGCGCAAGCGGCGGGGCCACGCGCTCGGAAAATGCCGCCGGTGCGATCTCGGAATCGAGCTCGGCCGGATTGAATGTCTCGTGGGTATTGGACCTCTTCGGGGCCAATGCGAACGCCCGCAAGGCGGCGGCTGCGCGTCTTGACGCAAGCCGCCTGACTGCCGATGCCACCCGCCTGGTGATTGAGGGGGCGGTGGCATCGGCCTATGTCGATCTGCGCTATTATCAGGAGAGCATCGCGCTGACGCGCCGCTCGCTGACCAGCCGCCGCAAATCGCTGGAGATCACCCGCACGCGGTTTGATCTGGGCGATGCGGCGCAGATGGATGTGCTGCAGGCCGAGCAGCTGGTCGCCGAGGGTGAGGCACAGCTGCCCGCCTATGAGATCGGCTTTGATCAGTCGCTGGCGAAACTGGCGACCCTGGTGGCAGGCCGCAGCGCCGCGCTGCGCCCGCAGCTTTCAAAAGGCCGCCCGGTGCCGAACCCGCGCTTCAGGCCTTCGGTCGGGGTTCCGGCAGATGTGCTGCGCGCGCGTCCCGATGTGGGCGTCCAGGAAAAGCTTTATGAGGCCGCCGTTTACGACATCGGCGTGGCCCGCACGCAATTCCTTCCGGTGGTCAGCCTTGCCGGATCGATCACGCCGACCAATATCTCTGGCGGTGGCAATGTTTCGCCCTGGTCTTTCGGCCCGACGGTGTCGCTGCCGATCTTCCGCGGCGGTGCATTGATCGCCAATCTGCGCGGCGCAGAGGCCCGTGCGGCTCAGGCGCATATCGCCTGGAAAGCCGCCGTGCTGAAGGCCGTTGAAGAGGTGGAGACCACGCTGGCCGCCGCCAACCGCGATGCCCGCAGCGTCGGCACCCGGCAGCGTCTGGTCGAGACCTCGCGCAAGACGGTGGAGCTGGCGCAGACCAATTTCTCGATCGGCGAAGGCACTTTCATGAACGTGCTCGATGCCGAACGCAGCTATCTGAACGCGCAGCAGGGCCTGGCCTCGGCGGTCCGTGTTCGGGCGCTGAACTTTATCTCGCTCAGCCTTGCGGCGGCGGGCGGCACCGGTGCCGCGCAATAACAGGAGGTCCTTAACCTCCTTCCTTTAATGATTTCCCTCCGGCCCGGATGATGCTTCCATCATCCGGGCCGGTTCCATCCGATCCAAATCTCGCAGGTAGCCTGATGTCCTGGCCCCGGACCCCCCGTTTCTCTCTCTCCGTCACAGCGCTGATGACGACGCTGCTGCTGCTTTTGCCGCTGGCAGCCGCTCAGGCCGTCGCGCAGGGCGCGCCGGGTGGCGCTCCGCCGCCCGCACCCGTTGGTTTCGTCCCGGTTGAGATCACCGACCATCAGATCACCGCGCGCCTGCCGGGCCGGGTCAAAGCCTCGACCGTGGCGGAAGTGCGCCCCCAGGTTTCGGGCATCATCCGTGAGCAGTTGTTCGAGGAAGGCCGGGTGATCAACGCGGGCGATCCGATCTTCAAGATCGAGGATGACAGCTACCGCGCCGCCGTGGCCGCTGCCCGCGCCTCTGTGACCCAGGCGAAAGCCAGCTATGAGCTGTCGATCACCGAAGAAAAGCGCGCTTTGGAGCTTTTTGGCAATAACGCAGGCTCGGCGCAGAAACGCGATGCCGCCGTAGCCAACCGCCAGTCGGCCGAGGCTGGCCTGCAGGCCGCCGAAGCCCGCCTGATGAGCGCCGAGATTGATCTGGAGCGCACCACCATCCGCGCCCCGATCACCGGCGTCATCGGCCTGTCGCAGGCCACCATTGGCGCGCTGGTCGCGGCGCAGCAGCCGACCACGCTGGCCACCATCCGCCAGCTTGATCCGGTGCATGTCGATGTCACGCAGTCGGCGGTCGATCTGCTGCGCTATACCTCGACCCCGGAGGGGCGCGAGATGCAAAACACCGGTGAGGCTGAGATGACCCTCTCGGACGGCACCACTTATAACGTCAAAGGCCGTCTGGCCGCCGCAGAGCCGCAGGTGGTGCCGACCACCGGCATGATTACCCTGCGGATGACCTATCCCAACCCGGATCACACGCTGCTGCCGGGGATGTATGTCGAAGTGCATCTGCCCCAGGCCATCGTGCGCGGCTCGGCGCTGGTGCCGCAGAACGCGGTGATGCGGGACCGCAGTGGCGCGACCTCGGTCTGGGTGATTGAGAACGGCACCGTGGCTGTGCGTCCGGTGAAAGTGGCCGGGACCGCGGGCAACAAGTGGGTGATCCAGGAGGGTCTGAAGGCGGGCGATCAGGTGATCACCTCGGGTTTCCAGAAGACCGGACCCGGCGCGCCGGTGACCCCGGTTCCTGAGGGTGGAGCCACCCCCGCAGGCGAAGCACCTGCGGAAACCAAAGGGGACTGATCCATGGCCCGCTTTTTCATCGACAGACCCATCTTTGCATGGGTCATCGCGATTATCATCATGGCGGTCGGCGCGATTTCGATCATGCGGCTGCCGGTCTCGCAATATCCGCAGATCGCCTCTCCCTCGGTGGTGATTACCGCCGTTTATCCGGGGGCTTCGGCCGAGACGGTCTCTGACACCGTGGTCCAGGTCATCGAGAAACAGATGACCGGCCTTGACGGGCTGCGCTATATCAACTCCTCGACCACCTCGACGGGGCGGGCGACGATCACGCTGACTTTTGCGCTTGGGACCGATCCCGATACCGCGCAGGTTCAGGTGCAAAACAAGCTCGCCCAGGCCAATGCCAGCCTGCCCCAGGTGGTGACCCGCCAGGGCGTGACGGTGACGAAATCAACGACCGGCTTCCTGATGGTGGTCTCGCTGATCTCGCCCGATAAGTCGCGCACCGAGGTGGAACTCGCGGATTATATGTCCTCGAACCTTGTCGAGAATTTCTCGCGCATCAAAGGCGTGGGCGGCGTGCAGGTCTTCGGGTCGGAATATGCGATGCGGATCTGGCTCGATCCGACAAAGCTGTCGTCTTATGACATGGCGCCGGGTCAGGTCATTGCCGCCATGCAGGGGCAAAACGCCCAGATCGCAGCCGGGGCCTTTGGCGCCCAGCCCGCGCCCGCCGGTCAGCTGCTGAACGCCACGATCACCGCGCAGTCGCTGCTGAAATCCCCCGAAGACTTTGAGCGCATCGTGCTGCGTGCTGATGCCGACGGCGGCCTTGTGCTGCTGCGCGACGTCGCGCGGGTCGAGCTTGGCGCCGAGATGTATGAGGTTGCGGCCTTCTACAACGGCGCGCCTGCGGCTGGTATGGCGATCCAGCTGGCCACCGGGGCCAATGCGCTCGACACCGCAGAGCTGGTGAAAACCCGCCTCGATGAGGTTGCACAGGATCTGCCCCCGGGCATGGAATATGTGATCCCCTATGACACCACGCCCTTCGTTTCGATCTCCATTCAGGCGGTGATTACCACCCTGATTGAGGCAATCGGCCTGGTCTTCCTGGTCATGCTGATCTTTCTGCACAACTTCCGTGCGACGATCATTCCGACCATGGCCGTGCCGGTGGTTCTGCTGGGCACCTTTGGCGTCATGGCGTTTTTCGGCTTTTCGATCAACACGCTGACCATGCTGGCCATGGTTCTGGCGATCGGCCTTCTGGTCGATGACGCCATCGTGGTGGTGGAAAACGTGGAACGCATCATGGCGGAGGAGCATCTTTCCCCGAAAGAAGCGACGAAGAAATCCATGGATGAAATCACCGGCGCGCTGGTCGGGATTGCCATGGTGCTTTCAGCCGTGTTTGTGCCGATGGCCTTCTTCGGCGGCTCAACCGGCGAGATCTATAAGCAGTTCGCCATTACCATTGTGGCGGCCATGGCGCTTTCGGTGGTGGTTGCGGTGATCTTCACCCCGGCGCTCTGCGCCACCATGCTCAAGCCGCATTCGCCGGTTCCGGGCCGTTATGCCCGCTTCTTTGAGCCGCGCTTCACCCGTCTGACCAATGGCTACGGCGGTCTGGTGAAAACCGTGGTGAAAAACCCGGTGCTCTCGCTGCTGGTCTATGCCGGTCTGATCGCCGGGATGGTGGGCCTGTTCAACAACACCCCGAAAAGCTTCCTGCCCGATGAAGATCAGGGCGTGTTGATGACGATCATCGTCGGCCCCTCGGGTGCCACCACCGAGCAGACCCGCGCGGTGGCCGAAGAGGTGCAGAACTACTACCTCGGCGCAGAGGGCAACAATATTGAATCCGTCTTCTCGGTGCTCGGCTTCTCCTTTGCGGGCGAAGGTCAGAACATGGGGATGATGTTCGTCAAGCTGAAGGACTGGAGCGAGCGGACCGCATCGGAAGATGCCGCAGCCGCGATTGCCGGCCGCGCCTTTGGCCCCCTGATGGGCGGCATCAAAGAGGCCGTAGTGATCCCGATCGTGCCGCCGGCGGTTCTGGAGCTGGGCAATTCCAACGGCTTCCAGGCCTTCCTGCAGGCCCGTGCGGGCCAGAGCCATGAAGAGCTGATGAACGCGCGCAATATGCTTCTGGGCCTGACGGCGCAGAGCGACAAGCTGATGGCCGTGCGCCCCAATGGCGTGGAAGATGCCGCGCAGTTCCGTCTGAACATCGACTGGGCAAAAGCCGGGGCGGTGGGTCTGACGGCCGCAGAGGTGGGGCAATATCTGAGCACCATCTGGTCTTCGGCCTATATCAACGACTTCCTCTATGAGGGTCGGGTGAAGCGGGTCTATGTCCAGGGCGAGCCCTGGGCGCGCACCAGCCCCGAGGATTTCGCGCTCTGGCGGATTCCGAACTCGAAGGGTGAGTTTGTGTCGCTGTCGACCTTTGCGACCCAGGAATGGATCTATGGCGCGCAGCAGGTCGTGCGCTATGACGCGCTGCCGGCGATGGAGTTGCAGGGTTCGCCCGCGCCGGGGGTCTCAACCGGGGAGGCGATGGCCGAGATGGAGCGTCTGGCCGGACAGCTTCCGCCGGGCTTCTCGCTGCAGTGGTCGGGTCTGTCGCTGGAGGAAAAAGAGGCCGGCGACGGCGCGATGCTGCTGTATTTCCTGGCGATTGCGGCGGTGTTCCTGTGCCTTGCGGCGCTTTATGAAAGCTGGGCGATTCCGGTTTCGGTCATTCTGGCGATGCCGGTCGGCGTGCTGGGCACCCTGATCGGGGCCTGGATCGGCGGGCAGCAGAATGGTGTTTACTTCCAGGTCGGCATGCTGACGGTGATCGGTCTGACGGGCAAAAACGGCATTATGATCGTTGAATTTGCCCGTGAGCGGATGCTGCGCCTGGGCGAAAGCGCCAAAGAGGCCGCCTATCAGGCCGCGAAACTGCGCTTCCGTCCGATCCTGATGACCTCGCTGGCCTTTGGGATTGGTGTGGCACCGCTGGTCTTCTCTTCGGGGGCCGGGGCGGGGGCGCGTCATGCCATTGGCTATGCGACGCTCTTTGGCACCATTTCGGGGACGCTGCTGGGGATCTTCTTCGTGCCGGTGTTCTTCGTGCTGATTGACCGGCTGTTTGGCGGGAAGAAATCCCCGCCGAGCGGGCTTGCTGCGCAAAGCGCAGAGTGACTGAGAAAGGCCGCCCCCTGGGGCGGCCTTTGCTTTTTGGGCTGAGGGGGGTGGAAGAAGACTGAGTATTTAAGAAAAGCCAAAGTCTGACGACGGGGCTTTCATGGCTCAGGCGGCTTTGGGTCTGGCCGGGCGCAGGCGGGCCACGAGGCGCAGGACCACCACCCAGAAGACCGGGACAAGGAAGATCCCGATGACAGCAGAGGCCGCCATGCCGCCAAGCACCCCGATGCCGATCGAGTGCTGCGCGGCGGCCCCTGCCCCGGAGGCGAGCGCGAGGGGCAGCACGCCGAGCATGAAAGCGAAGGTCGTCATCAGGATGGGGCGCAGGCGCAGGCGGGCGGCGTGGATGGCCGCATCGATGAGGGTCTCGCCCTTATGGTGCAGATCCTGGGCGAATTCGACGATCAGGATGGCGTTTCGGGCAGCGAGGCCGATGGTCGTCAGCAGGCCGACTTTGAAATAGACGTCGTTTGACTGGCCAAAGAGCAGCGCGGCTGCCAGGGCGCCGAGGATCCCGATCGGCACCGTCATCATCACCGCAAGCGGCACCGACCAGCTTTCGTAAAGTGCGGCGAGCGCGAGGAAAACCACCAGAGCGGAGAGCGCGAAGAGAAGCGGCGCCTGGTTGCCGGACATCCGTTCCTGGTAGGAAAGGCCGGTCCAGGCCGCGCCATAGCCGCCCGGAAGCTCTGCGACCAGCTTTTCCATGGTGGCCATGGCATCGCCGGAAGAAAGGCCGGGGGCGGCGGCGCCGCTGAGCTCCATGGCGCGGGTGCCGCCGTAGCGGGAGATGGCCTTCGGCTCCTGGTCCCAGGCCTGATTGGTGAAGGCCCCAAAGGAGACCATTTCGCCCTGGCCGTTGCGGGCATGCCAGAGGTCGATATTTTCAGGCTGAGACCGCGCCCAGGGTTCGCCCTGGACCACCACGGGGCGGAGTTCCCCGGCGAGGGCGAAGTCATTGACCTCTCGCCCGGAGAAGATCACCGAGAGCATGGAATTGACGGCGGAGAGCGAAAGCCCGAAGGCCGCCGCCTTTTGCTGGTCGATATCGAGGCGCAGCGCGCTTTGGAAAGCGGTTTCATTGCCGCGCAGGTTCATCACGCGACCGTCGGCCTGGGCCCGCCGGACCAGCTCAGCCGCCGCCGCAGAGAGCGCTTCCTGGCCCTGGCCGGACTGGTCGATCAGCTGCATGGTGAAGCCCGCCGAGCTGCCGAGGCCATTGATCGCCGGGGGTTGCAGCACGAAGACCTGGCCGCCGCGGATATTCATGAAGAAATAGCCATTGGCGCGGTTCACCACCTCTTCGGCGGTGATGCTCGGGCGCTGTTCATAGTCGCGAAGTTTGACGAACATCATGGCATTGTTCTGCCCCGCGCCGCCGAAGCTGAAGCCGAGCGCGGCAAAAACCGCCTCGACCGCGTCTTTTTCGGCGGTGAGGAGATAATCCTCGACCTCGGCCACAACGGCGCGGGTCTGGGCATCCGTGGCTCCATCGGGCAGCTGCACCATGGCGAGGATCACGCCCTGATCCTCCTGGGGGATGAAAGAGCCGGGCAGCTTTTGAAAGAGCATCCAGACACCGGCGGAGATCGCCAGCAGCAGCACCAGAAAGCGAAACGGGCGGCGCACGAAGCGCGAGACCGCCGCGCCATAGCCATTGGTCATCTTATCCAGGCCCCGGTTGAACCAGCGCACGGGCGCGATACCGCCGCCGTGGCTGCGCCGCCGCAGCAGAGCCGCGCACATCGCAGGCGTCAGGATCAGCGCGACCCCCAACGACAGGACCATGGCCGTGATGATGGTCACTGAGAACTGTCTATAGATGATCCCGGTTGAGCCGGACATGAAGGCCATGGGCACAAAGACCGCCGAGAGCACGAGGACGATCCCCACGAGAGCCGAGCTGATCTCATCCATGCTCTTTTCCGTGGCAGCAACCGCATCGAGCCCCTCTTCCTCCATCACCCGCTCGACGTTTTCGACCACCACGATGGCGTCATCGACCAGCAGGCCGATGGCCAGCACCATGGCGAACATCGTCAGCGTGTTGATGGTATAGCCCGCCACCGTCAGCACCCCAAAGGTGCCCAGGAGCACCACCGGAATGGCGATCACCGGGATGATCGTGGCCCGCCAGGACTGCAGGAAGACAAGGATGACGAGGAAGACCAGAAGCACCGCCTCGGCCAGGGTTTTATAGACCTGGTTGATCGAGCGCTCAACGAAGGGGGAGGTGTCATAGGGATAAGCAACCTCAACCCCCTCTGGCAGCGAGCCCTCGATCTGCGCGATCTGGGCGCGCACGGCCGCGGCGGTATCCACCGCATTGGCCCCTGAGGCGAGGTTAACCGCAAAGCCCGCGGCCGGGCGGCCGTTGAACCGCGCCGTCATGGCATAGCTGTCCTGGCCGATCTCAATCCGCGCGACATCGCCCAGAAAAACCGTGGAGCCGTCGGTCGCGACCCGCAGCAGGATGCGCTGAAACTCTTCGACCGAGCTGAGCTGGGACTGCGCCGAGACCGGGAAGGTGATCCTTTGCCCCTCTGCCGAGGGCAGAGTGCCGATGGAACCCACGGTGACATTGACGTTTTGCTCAGAGACCGCCGCCATGACCTCGGCGGGGGTGACCTGATACTGGGTCAGTTTCAGCGGATCGAGCCAGATCCGCATGGCATAGCCCGCGCCAAAGACATCGACCGTGCCCACCCCCTGCGTGCGGCGGATCGGGTCGATGATGCGCTGCGAGACCAGATCGCCCAGCTCAACTGTGCTATGCGCGCCGGTGGTCGAGGCCAGCACCCCCACCAGCAGGATCGAGGAGGTTGAGCGCGTCACGCTCAGCCCCGTCTGCTGCACGACTGAGGGCAGCTGCGCCGTGGCCAGCTGCAGTTTGTTCTGCACCTGGACCTGC
Source organism: Falsigemmobacter faecalis (assembly GCF_003863335.1). GTDB lineage: Bacteria > Pseudomonadota > Alphaproteobacteria > Rhodobacterales > Rhodobacteraceae > Wagnerdoeblera > Wagnerdoeblera faecalis. The sequence continues at coordinate 119,024 of NZ_RRAZ01000014.1, forward strand.
GCCATATCCGGGTCGATGCTGTCGTCAAAGGTCAGCGTGACCGAGCCGGAGCCCGAGGTGGAGGAAGAGGTCATATAGACCAGCCCCGCAATCCCCGTCATCGCATCCTCGATCACCGAGGTCACTGAATTCGCGACGATTTCCGCCGAAGCCCCGGTATAGGCCGCCCGCACCGAGACCGTGGTGGGCGCAATCTGCGGATATTGCTCAATCGGCAGGCGGCTGAGGCCGAGCGCCCCTGCCAGCATGACGACCAGCGCCAGAACCCAGGCAAAAACGGGGCGGTGGATGAAGAAGCGCGCCATCAGGCCTTACTCCTTCGCCGGAGCGGCAGGAGGCGCCGGCGGGGCCAGTGCCTTTGGCACCCCGCCCTCGGTCAATTCCACCTCAACCGACACGACCTCTGCGCCGGGCGTCAGTCCGGACAGGCCGTCAACGATCAGCTGCGCCCCCGGCGTCAGCCCCTCGGTGACGATCCAGTGATGCTCAAAGCTGCCCAGATCGCTCAGCTGATGCTGAACCGCCTTGCCGTTTTCGACCAGAAAGACGTTGAGAAGCCCGGTGCGGGCGCGGCTCGCAGCGGATTGCGAGACCAGATAGCCCTCCCGCGTGCCGAAAGAGATTTCACCCCGCACGAACTGCCCCGGCAGCAGCTTCAGATCGGGATTGGCGAAGAGAAAGCGGTAATCAATGGCCCCCGTCGTCTGCGAGACACGAAAGCCCGCGGCCTCAAGCTCACCCGCAACCTCATAGGTTTCGCCGGTTTCAAGGGTCAGGGTGGCGCTGATCTTCTCATTCACCGTCATCCGACCGGCGCGGATATCGGCCACCACCCGCTGCATCGCCGCCGAGGGCGAGAGAATATCCACCTCAATCGGGTCGAGCCGGGTGATCGTCGCCAGTTCCTGCGCCTGGCTGGCCGTCACCAGATCCCCGACCGAGACGCTGGCCACACTCGCCACACCGTCAATCGGAGCGCGGATCACCGTCCACTCCAGTTCCGCCTTCGCGATGGCAAGCTGCGCTTGCGCCGCGCTGACCCGGGCATCGGCCTGCTCTCCCGCCGAGCGGGTGTTCTCCAGATCCGCCCGCGAGACGCCCGAGCCCACCAGCTGCTCGGCCCGCGCGAGGCTGGCCGCCGCCTGCCCCGCCGCCGCTTTGGCAGAGCGCACCTCCGCATCTGCACTGGTCACCCGGCTTTCATAAACGCCCGGATCGACACGAAACATCTCATCCCCGGCCTTCAGCGGCCGCCCGGCGCGGTAGGAAATCCCGGTGACGAGGCCCGAAACCCTGGGCCGGATCGCCGCCTCCTCAAAGGCAACTGCCCGCCCCGGCAGCGTCACCCGCTGCGGGATGGGTCCGGGATTGAGGGTCACCACACCCACCTGTTTGGGCGGCACCTGCGGCGGCACCTGCGCAAGACCCGGGGCAGTGAAAGACGGAAAAAGCAGCAGCGCCGAAACCAGCAGGGATGCAGGGAAATGCATGAAATGTCCTTCGTCAGAAGTTCAGTGACTGCCCATGGCCTTTGCACCCCGAAAATGACCGGGCAGAGCCTGAATTTCCAACTCCGGGAATAGGTAACGGCTCCCCTGCAGAGCGCCTTTCTTGCCAGTGATCCGACCCGCGTCGACGTCATGACTGCTTTTCAGCGCTTCAAGTCCTGCCCGAAGCAGGCAAACCCCCAGGCCGCTCTGAGCTGATCCCCGCAAACCGGGCCGTTTGATGCCGGCGTTTTCGACTACGCGAGCCATTCTCTGACGCCGGACCTCCCTAATGCAAAGTCTTCCGGCTTCGCCCAAGGGGCAGGCGCCAGTTGATGTGAACCCACAAAACCGGATCATTTGAAACCGGAGTTTTTCGGCTCCCCTTCCCCATGGCCGGGAGGAGTTAAACGCGATGAAATCCTCGAAGTTCTCAGACGCGCAAAAGGCGTTCATCCTGAAGCAGGGCGCGGACGGTATGCCGGTGGCGGATCTGTGCCGCAAGGCCGGGATCAGCCCTGCGACCTCCTTCAGCTGGAAGAAAAAATGCGACGGCATGCTGCCGACGGATATGCGTCGGATGAAGCTGCTCGAGGACGAGAATGCCAAGCTGCGCAAGCTCGTTGCGGATCTGTCCCTGGATCAAGAGAGGCTGCAGGATGTCCTGCGCCGAATGCTCTGAGGCCTGCCGGGAAGCGTCAGCTTGTCGACCGCATCCTGGAGTGAAACGTTTCGATCCGGAGGGCCTGCGCGGTCTTCCTCGTCGGGACATCGAGCTCCCATTACAAAGCGCGGCGGCCCGGGCAGGCCAGCATAGAGC
>NZ_RRAZ01000015.1 GCF_003863335.1 Falsigemmobacter faecalis
AACCGTGCGCGTCTACCAATTCCGCCATCTGGGCTCCGTTTCGGTGAGGCAGGATTTAGCTGTGCAGCGGGGGGGTGTCAACACGGCTTTTGCGGAAATTTGGATTTTGGCGGAAGTTTTTGAATTGCCGGGCTTTTCACCCCTGGTAACAGGTTTGCGCGCGCGTATATCCGCCCGCAGAGGGGCGCTTTGCGGCGGATCTTCTTTCGGCCCGGGAAATCCCTTAAAACCCCGCTTTTCCTTGCGGGACTTCTTGCCGCACCCCGGGTGACGGGGTAAAGGAGGGCAACAGCGGTCAGGAGAAATCGGATGTCGAAGCTCGTCACAATCTACGGCGGTTCGGGGTTTGTCGGGCGCTACATCGCGCGCCGTCTGGCCAAAGAAGGCTGGCGCGTGCGTGTGGCAGTGCGTCGCCCGAATGAAGCCATCTTCGTGCGCGGCTATGGTGACGTGGGCCAGCTTGAGCCGGTTTTGTGCAATATCCGCGATGAGGCCAGCGTCGCTGCGGCGATGAAGGGTGCGGATGCGGTGGTGAACTGCGTCGGCGTGCTGAACAGCCTTGGCAAAAACAAATTCGACGCCGTTCATGTGGAAGGTGCCGGCCGTGTGGCGCGTCTCGCGGCCGCAGCGGGGATCCCTTCGCTGGTGCATATCTCGGCCATCGGCGCGGATGCGGGCTCGCAAAGCGATTACGCGCGCAGCAAGGCCGAAGGCGAGGCCGCGGTGCTGGCGGCCTATCCCGCTGCCGTGATCCTGCGTCCTTCGGTGATCTTCGGGATTGAGGATCAGTTCTACAACCGTCTTGGTGGTCTGATCCGCATGGCGCCGCTGGTACCGCTGATGGCCGCAGGCACCCGTGTGCAGCCGGTGCATGTGGATGATGTGGCCGATGCCGCCGCCCGCGCCGTTCCGGGTCATGCCGCCCCGGGGATCTATGAGCTTGGCGGCCCGGATGTGGTCACCCTGCGCGAAGCTGCTGAGCAGGCGCGCAGCGTGATTGGCCGCAAACGCGTGTTTCTGCCGATGCCCTCGGCGCTGCTGGCCATTCCGGCTTTCCTGCTGGATATGGTGCAGGGCGTGACGCTGGGTCTTTTGGCCAACGGGCTGCTGACCCGCGACCAGCTTCGCTTCCTTGCCTCGGATAATGTGGTGGCATCTGACGCGAAAGGCTTTGCCGATCTGGGGATTACCCCGCGCGCCGCCGCGCCGCTTCTTGAGGATTACCTCTGGCAGTATCGCCCGGCCGGGCAATATGCGGCCATCAAACAATCAGCCCGCAATATGCGCGCCTGATCTTTGCCCCGCCCGTCAAACGGCGGGGCAAAATCTTTTGGCGCGAACCGCTTCGCATGGTATCGGCGCAAAGGGCAGGTTAAAGTGCCCGCGCCGGACTTTGGTCCGGGCCTTTCAGTTCAAGGACGGAGCCGCCTGTGTCACAGCCCATGTCAGAGCCCATGTCAGAGATCGCATCCCTCAGCTTTGAGGCCGCTATGGCGCGCCTCGAAGAGATTGTGCGCAAACTCGAATCGGGCTCCGTGCCGCTGGAGGAATCGATCGCGCTTTATGAGCAGGGCTCGGCCCTGAAGGCGCAGTGCGACCGCGTTCTGCGCGCCGCAGAAGAAAAGATCGAAAAGATCCGCAGCCGCGATGGCGTCGCGGTCGGGACTGAGCCTGCCGAAGGTCTCTGATGTTTTCGACACGTCTCGCCCGCGCCCAGGGGCTGATCGCTGCGCATCTTGAGACCCGCATGGCGCTGCTGCCGGAGGGTCCGGTCTCTGAAGCGATGCGCTATGCGGTGCAGGGCGGCAAACGCCTGCGCGGTTTTCTGGTGCTGGAATCGGCGGCACTGCATGGCATCGCCGAAGCGGTGGCACTTGATGCCGCTGCGGCGGTGGAATGTTTGCACGCCTATAGCCTTGTGCATGACGATCTGCCAAGCATGGATAATGACGATCTGCGCCGCGGCCAGCCCACGGTGCATGTCAAATGGGATGAGGCCACGGCCGTTCTGGCCGGGGATGCGCTGCAGACCTTCGCCTTTGAGCTGCTGACCCTGCCGCAGGATCTGCCTGCGGACCGCCGCCTGGCCCTGGTAGCTGCGCTGGCGAAAGCCTCAGGGGCTGCGGGTATGGTCTACGGCCAGGCCCTGGATGTCGCGGCAGAAAGCGCCGCGACGCCGCTGACGCTGGCTGAGATCACCCGCCTGCAGGCCGGAAAAACCGGGGAACTGATCCGCTTTTCCGCCACCGCAGGTGCGCTGATGGCCGGGGCTGATCCTGCGCCGCTGGCGGCCTATGCCGATGCCATTGGCCTGGCTTTCCAGATCGCGGATGATCTTCTCGACGTCGAAGGCGATGCGGGCAAGGCGGGCAAGAAGCTGCGCAAAGATGCCGAGGCCGGCAAAGCCACCTTCGTGTCGCTTTTGGGAGCAGAGGGCGCGCGCGCGCGGGCCGAAGCTCTGGTCACAGAGGCGGGGGCGGCGCTTGCCCTTTATGGCTCTGCGGCTGCAACTCTTATCGATACCGCACGTTTTACCATTTCGCGCGACAGCTAACGCCCCGGGAGGCCGCGCCATGAGCACCAATCACCGACCCGTCACGCCGACGCTTGATCGTGTCACCGTTCCTGCCGATATGCGCGCGCTCTCTGATCGGGAGTTGAAATCGCTGGCGGATGAGCTGCGGGCAGAGACGATTTCTGCGGTCTCTGTCACCGGGGGCCACCTTGGCGCGGGCCTGGGTGTGGTGGAGCTGACCGTCGCGCTTCATGCCGTCTTTGAGGCTCCGCGCGACAAGATCATCTGGGATGTCGGCCATCAGTGCTATCCGCATAAGATCCTGACCGGACGGCGCGAACGCATCCGCACCCTGCGGATGGAGGGCGGGCTTTCGGGTTTCACCAAGCGCTCCGAATCAGAGTTTGACCCCTTTGGCGCGGCGCATAGCTCCACCTCGATCTCGGCGGCTCTGGGCTTTGCGGCGGCGCGCGATCTGGGCGGCGATCCGGGCGATGCGGTGGCGGTGATCGGCGACGGCTCAATGTCGGCGGGCATGGCCTTTGAGGCGATGAACAATGCGGGCCATCTGAAAAAGCGCATGTTCATCATCCTGAACGACAATGAGATGTCGATCGCGCCCCCGGTCGGCGCGCTTTCGGCCTATCTGTCGAAGCTTTACGCCGGAACCCCGCTGCATGAGCTGAAGGAAGTCGCCAAAGGGGCGGTGAAATTCCTGCCCGAGCCCTTCCAGGAAGGTGCCAAACGCGCCCGCGATATGCTCAAGGGCATGGCGGTCGGCGGTACGCTTTTTGAATCGCTGGGGATTTCCTATATCGGCCCGATTGATGGTCATGATCTGGACCAGCTTTTGCCGGTGCTGCGCGCGGCGAAATCCCGCGCCACCGGCCCGGTGCTGATCCATGTGCTGACCAAAAAGGGCAAGGGCTACGCCCCGGCTGAGCGCGCGCGCGACAAGGGCCATGCCACCGGCAAATTCGACGTCATCACCGGTGAGCAGGTGAAAGCGCCGTCAAACGCGCCCTCCTATACCAGCGTCTTTGCCAAAAGCCTGATCCGCGAAGCCGAATCGGATGGCAAAATCGTCGCCATCACGGCGGCGATGCCGGATGGCACCGGGCTGAACCTCTTTGCCGAGCGCTTCCCGGCGCGGCTTTTTGATGTCGGCATCGCCGAGCAGCATGCCGTGACCTTTGCCGCCGGTCTGGCCGCCGGGGGGCTGAAGCCCTTCTGCGCGCTTTATTCGACCTTCCTGCAGCGCGGCTACGACCAGATCGTGCATGATGTGGCGATCCAGCGCCTGCCGGTGCGCTTCGCCATCGACCGCGCGGGTCTGGTGGGGGCCGATGGCGCGACCCATGCTGGCTCTTTCGACATCGCCTTCCTTGCGAACCTGCCCGATATGGTGGTCATGGCCGCCGCGGATGAGGCTGAGCTGGTCCATATGGTGGCCACTGCCGCCGCGATTGACGACCGCCCCTCCGCCTTCCGCTTCCCGCGGGGCGAGGGCGTGGGCGTGGATATGCCTGAGCGCGGTATCCCGCTGGAAATCGGCAAAGGCCGCATTATCCGCGAGGGCAGCCGCGTGGCGCTGCTTTCCTTCGGCACCCGTCTGGCGGAGGTGAAAAAGGCCGCCGAATCGCTGGCCGCCCGGGGGCTTTCGCCGACGGTGGCGGATGCGCGTTTCGCAAAGCCCCTCGACCGCGAGCTGATTTTGCAACTTGCCCGCCACCATGAGGCGCTGATCACCATCGAAGAGGGGGCAGTCGGCGGCTTTGGCAGCCATGTTGCGCAGCTTCTGGCCGAGGAGGGGGCCTTTGATCACGGGCTGAAATTCCGCTCGATGGTGCTGCCCGATATCTTCATCGATCAGGCCAGCCCCGAGGCCATGTACCGCGTCGCGGGCATGGAAGCCGCGCAGATTGAGGCGAAGGTTCTCGCCACTCTGGGCGTGGAAAGCCTGGGAAAACGCGCATGAGTGAGATCCGTCCTGACCGCCTGGCCGGTCTTCCGGTTCTCTTCGTCATGGCTGCGCCCGCTGAATATGGCCCGGCGCTGCAGGCGCGTATCCGTCCGGTGATGACCGGCATCGGCCCGGTTGAAGGTGCGGTTGCGCTGACGGCGGCGCTGTCCGTCCTTGCCGCGCGGCATGAGCTGCCGGCGCTGGTGGTCTCGCTCGGCTCGGCGGGGGCGCGCGGCCTGCGTCAGGGCGAGGTTTATCAGGCTTCCTCCGTCTCCTGGCGCGATATGGATGCCTCGGCGCTTGGCTTTGAAAAAGGGCGCACGCCGCTTCTGGATCTGCCTGCCGAAGTGACCCTGACGGAGGCGGTTCCCGGCCTTCCTCAGGCACGGCTGTCAACCGGGGGCAATGTGGTCTCGGGGGCCGCCTATGAGGCGATCGACGCCGATATGGTCGATATGGAGACCTGGGCGCATATGCGGGCTGCCGCGCGCTTTGGTCTGCCGCTGCTGGGCCTGCGCGGGATCTCGGACGGGGTTGAGGAACTGCGCGGCTATTCCGACTGGACCGCCCTTCTGGGGGTGATCGATGAGCGCCTGGCCGCAGCGGTGGATCTGCTGGAGGCGGCGCTGGCTGAGGGCGCAATCGCCCTGTGACAAAGGGGACGGCCATGCGACTGTTATGCCTTGGGACCGGATATGTGGCGCAGCATCTGGCCCGCGCCCTGCCGGATGCAGAGATTTTCGGCACCACCCGGTCGGTTGAAAAACACCCGCAGCTTCAGGCGCTTGGCATCACGCCCCTGTCGCCTGAGGGGCTCGATTTCACCGGCTACAGCCATATCCTGATCTCGGCGGGACCGGGGCCGGGGGGCGATCCCTTCCTGTCGCACGACCGCGGGGCCCTGCGCGAGGCGCGCCCGGACTGGGTCGGCTATCTCTCAGCGACCTCTGTTTACGGCGATCATCAGGGGGCCTGGGTGGATGAGGAAACCCCCGCCACCCCCACGGGTCCGCGCGGCGCGCAGCGCCTTCGGGCGGAAGAGGCCTGGGCGGCCAGCGGGCTGCCTTTGCATATCTTCCGGCTGGCGGGCATTTACGGCCCCGGGCGCTCCGCTTTTGACCGGCTGCGGGCGGGGGATGCGCGCCGTATCGTCAAGCCGGGGCAGTATTTTTCCCGCATTCATGTCGAGGATATTGTGCAGGTGTTGCGGGCCTCGATGCAGGCGCCGCAGCCGGGGCTGGTCATCAATGTGGCCGATGATGATCCGGCCCCGCCGCAGGATGTCATCACTTTCGCCGCGCGCCTGCTGGGTCTTGAACCGCCCCCCGAAGAGGACTTCGATCAGGCCGTCCTGTCGGCCATGGCGCGGAGCTTTTATGACGACAACAAGCGCGTCACCAATGCGCGGATGAAGGCCCGCCTTGGGGTCAGCCTCGTGCATACCGACTACCGCGAGGGGCTGCGCGCCCTGCTGGCGGCGGGTCACTGAAGCGCGTCACGGGTTTGGCAATTCGTCCACCCGCAGCAGCTCGCGGCGCCCGTCCGCGTGCCAGATAATCTCCGTCAGCGAGAGCGGGCGGATATATTGCCCAAGGGTCTTGGTCGTTGTCTGGCCGGTGGCGCGCTGCACCTGGGTCAGGATCGCGCCGTAATGGGCGACCACGATCACCGTGCCGCCCTGATGCAACCGTTGTGCGGCGCGCTCAATGCGCAGCGAGGTCTGGTTCCAGCTTTCCCCGCCGGGCGGGCAGAGATCGCCGGGGGTCTCCCAATAGGCGCGGCTGAGTTCGGGGTCGCGGGCCGAGACTTCGGCGGGTAACAGCCCGTCCCAGCTGCCGAAATTGATCTCGCGCAGATCGGGGTCATGCGGCAGGCGGGGCTGGCCAAGGCTCAGCGCATCGGCGGTCGCCACCGCCCGGATCAGATCTGAGGAGATCAGCCGCGCCTCCGCGGGCAGGCCCGCGCCGATCTGCGCAATCAGCGCCAGATCAGACAGATCGGCAGGCACATCGCGCCAGCCGGTGATGGCCTTTTGATGCGTGGGCCCGTGGCGCAGCCAGAGAAACCGGGTCATGGCAGATCCCCCTTCAAGCCCAGCGGCAGGCCCGCGATGGTGGTGATGACATGCCTCGCGCGGGCTGCCAGGCGCTGGTTCAGCCGCCCCTGCGCATCGCGAAAGGCACGCGCGAGCGCATTGTCCGGCACAATGCCCCAGCCCACCTCATTAGACACAAGTGTCACCGGGCAGGGATGGTCCTGCAATGCGGCCTCAAGCGCGGCGGCCTCGGCGGTCAGATCAGAGCCTGCCAGCAGATGATTGCTGAGCCAGAGTGTCAGGCAGTCCACCAGCACCACACCCTCATCAATGCCGCGCAGCGCATCCGTCAGCTCCAGCGGCGCTTCATGGGTGATCCAGTCGGGCCCGCGGTCCGCGCGGTGCTGCGCAATGCGGTCGGCCATTTCAGTGTCAAAGGCCTGGGCGGTGGCGATGTAATGCCAGGGGCCGGGGTGGCGGCGCACCAGGCCTTCAGCATAGCGCGATTTGCCCGAGCGTGCGCCCCCGATCACCAGCGTCAGATCAGCCACCCGTGGCCTCCATCCATGCAAGGATTGAGGCCTCAAATTCCCGCGGCTTCTCGGCATGAAGCCAATGCCCGGCCCCCGAGAGCTTCACAAAGCGCGCGCGCGGAAACTGCGCGGTGATCAGGGGCTTATGCTCAGGCTGCACGTAGTGCGACTGCGCCCCGGTCAGAAAGAGCGTCGGCCCCTCATAGATACCTTCGGTGCCCGGCCAGCCGGTGATTTTGTCCATCTCGGCCTCCAGCACATCGAGGTTCAGCCGCCAGCGCGGCGGCTCGCTTTTCAGATCAAGGCTTTGCAGGAAGAACGCCCGCAACGCCGGATCCTGCAGCCGGGCCTGCAGGCGCCGGTCCGCCTCAAGGCGCGAGCCGTTCAGCCCGCTCAGATCAAGGCTGCGCATGGCCTCGATATTGGCGCTTTGCGAGTGGTTATAGGTCACGGGGGCAATATCCGCGACGATCAGGCGGCGCAGCATCTGCGGCCTTGTGAGCGCCAGATGCATCGCGGCCTTGCCGCCCATGGAATGGCCCAGCACATCGGCCTGACCGCCATGGGCCTCGATCACCCCGGCCAGATCTGCGGCCATATCCTCATAGCTCTGTGTGGCCGCGCGGGGGCTTTCGCCGTGGTTGCGCTGGTCCACCGTGATGACCGGACCCCGCGCGGAGAGCCGCTTTGCAATCGCCCCCCAGTTCCGGCCTGAGCCGAAGAGCCCGTGAACGATCAGCAAAGGGACGCCGCTGCCTTCGCCATGACGAATGAAATTGAGCATGGGGCCTCCTGTCAGCCGAAGATGGATTTGCGCAGCAGGTTCAGCGCGGTCAGCGCCAGAAGGATCAGCGTCCAGCGGCGGAATTTTACCGGATCGAGCCGGTCCTGCAGCCGGAAGCCCGCCAGCATCCCCGCGAAGGCCGGGATCACCAGCGCGACCGAGAAGGGCAAAGTAACCTCATTGAGAATCCCGGTGCCCAGATGCGCGGCTGCCAGAACCGTGCCGCCGATCAGGAAGATAACGCCCTGAACGCGAACGGTTTCCTTTTTATCTGCGGCGATCGACAGCAGATAAATCACCACCGGCGGCCCCCAGATCCCGGCCAGCCCGCCGTAAAGCCCGGCGATCAGCCCCAGCACATATTCCGCGCGGTTGCGGTGGCGGAGCGCGATTTTCATCGGCCGGCCCGAGAGTTGGTAGAGCGCAAAAAGCGCAACCGGCAGGCCCAGCAGCCCCAGCAGCAGGCGCGCCGGGATATAGACGACAAAGGGCGCAGAGATGGCGATACCGATGATCGTGGCCCCGATCAGACGGCGATAGCCCCAGGCGCTCTCACGAAAGGCAGGCCAGCCGTCCCTCAGTGACTGATGCAGATTGGTCGTCAGCACCGAGAGGATCAGCCCCGCCAGTGCCAGTTGCGGCGGCATGATCGAGGCGAAGACAGCCATCATAATAAGCGGCATCGCAAAGCCGATGGCGCCTTTGACGAAGCCTGCGAAAAGCGTGACGAGGGCTGCGATCCAGAAGGTCTCTGCCGTCAGCCCGCCGTAGAAGAAATCCATCCTGCTCCGCCTTTCCCTTTGCCGTTAAGGGTATAGCCTGGCCGCTTCTGCCCCGCATCCTTAAAGATGATGGGGTTATATTTGAAAAGAATGACCAGCTACTTTGAATAATTATTGCGCTGCAACTGCGAAATAACTATCCCTTCTGCCAGGCTTGCGGGCCTGGACAGAGAGGGGAAAATCATGGCTGAAGACGGTCGTATGTCCGATCAGGGTGGGGCGGTTCTGGCAGAACTGGAGGCGCTTTCCGGCGCGGTTCAGGCGCCGCTGCAGGGGCTGCTGGCGCTGGCAAAGGAAAAGCTGCGGGCTGCGGTCACCGAAGGGGACCGTATCAGCGCAAAGCGGCTTGAGGCCGAGCAGCGGGCCGCCCATGGCCTCTCCTGGATTGCGACCTATGTCGAAGCTCTGGCGCAGATGGAGGCCTGGTCGGGCCGCCTGCGCGCGGAAGGCCGCTTTGGCGCGATGGAGCAGCTTTTGCTGCAGATCGGCGCGGGGGAATATCTCGCGCAGCTGTTCGGTGGCCTGCCGATGACCCAGGGCGAGATCCTGCGGCTCTCGGATCTGTGGATCACCGGAGCTGAGGCCGCAGCGTTCCGCACCCCTGAGGTTGAGGCGCTGATCGCCGGAAATTCGGTCGCGGCGCGCAACCATCTGATGGCGCTGATGCGCGAAAATCAGGGCCGGGCGACCTTTGGCGCGACCGGACTTGATGATGAGCTGGAAATGATCCGCGATCAGTTCCGCCGCTTTGCCGACGATAAGGTCATCCCCCATGCCCATGACTGGCATCTGAAGGATGAGCTGATCCCGATGGAGATCGTGCTGGAGCTGGCGGATCTGGGCGTCTTCGGCCTGACGATCCCGGAGAACCTTGGCGGGCTTGGCCTCAGCAAGGCCTCGATGGTGGTGGTCTCGGAGGAACTTTCGCGTGGCTATATCGGCGTGGGCTCGCTGGGCACCCGCTCTGAGATCGCGGCCGAGCTGATCCTTTGCGGCGGCACCGATGAGCAGAAATCGCATTGGCTGCCGAAGATCGCCTCGGGGGAAATCCTGCCGACGGCGGTCTTTACCGAACCCAATACCGGATCGGACCTCGGCAGCCTGCGCACCCGCGCGGTGAAATCTGAGGCCGGTGAGTGGCAGATCACCGGCAATAAGACCTGGATCACCCATGCGGCGCGCGCCCATGTGATGACGCTGCTGGCGCGCACGGATTCCGCGACCACGGATTACCGTGGCCTGTCGATGTTTCTGGCGGAAAAGACCCCGGGCACCGATGAGAACCCCTTCCCGACCGAGGGCATGACCGGCGGCGAGATTGAGGTTCTCGGCTACCGCGGGATGAAGGAATATGAGCTGGGTTTCGACGGCTTTAAGGTGAAGGCCGAAAACCTGCTGGGCGGCGTGCCGGGGCAGGGGTTCAAGCAACTCATGCAGACCTTTGAATCCGCCCGCATCCAGACCGCCGCCCGTGCGATCGGCGTGGCGCAGAACGCGCTGGAGGTCGGGCTGCAATATGCCGAAGACCGTAAGCAGTTCGGCAAATCCCTGGTCGAATTCCCGCGGGTGGCCGATAAGCTGGTGATGATGGCCGTCGAGATCATGATTGCCCGTCAGCTGACCTATTACAGCGCCTGGCAGAAAGACCATGACCGCCGCTGCGATCTGGAAGCCGGTATGGCGAAGCTGCTTGGCGCAAGGGTGGCCTGGGCTGCGGCGGATAACGCGCTGCAGATCCATGGCGGCAACGGCTTTGCGCTGGAATATACCATCAGCCGCATCCTGTGTGACGCGCGGATCCTCAATATCTTTGAGGGCGCGGGCGAGATCCAGGCCCAGGTGATCGCGCGGCGTCTGCTCGACTGAGGCGGCCTCTGACTTGACGGGGGGGCGTGGAACATGGACAGGATCGGATATGTCTGATGCTGCCCCCACGCCCTCCCGCCGCAAGAAGGCCGCGCCGCTGAGTTTTCGGCAAAAGCTCCGCCGTTCGGGGTTCAAATGGGCGTGGCGCGGGCTTTTGGGCTTTGTGGTCCTCGTCGTGCTCTGGGTCTGGCTTTTTGCGGCTGTGAACCCGCCTGCGGGGCTTTATATGCGCCAGGAGGGCGCGCGTCTGGGCGGGATCAGCCGCACTTGGGTGAATGTCGATGATATTGCGCCGGTGATGCTGCGCTCGGTGGTGGCGGCGGAAGACGCCAATTACTGCAATCACTGGGGCTTTGATATGATCGAGATCCGCCGGGCGATGAACCGCGGCAACACTCGTGGCGCCTCGACCCTCAGCCAGCAGGTGGTGAAAAACGTCTTTCTCTGGCATGGGCGCAACTGGTCGCGCAAAGCGCTGGAGGCCATGCTGACGCCGGTGGTGGAGACGCTCTGGTCCAAGCGGCGCATTCTGGAGGTCTATCTGAATGTCGCCGAATTTGACGAAGGCGTCTTCGGGGTGGAGGCGGCGGCACGGCATTATTTCGGCGTCTCTGCCGCGAAGCTGAGCCCGACCCAGGCCGCCCGTCTGGCCATGGTGCTGCCCAATCCCAAAGCGCGCTCGGCGGCCAAACCCTCGGCGGCGCAGCGGCGGCGCACCGCTGCGATCATGGATGGTGCGCAAACCATTGCCGCTGACGGCCGTGCGGCATGTTTTCAGCCCTGATCGGCTTGAGTTTTCAGGCCTTTCAGTGCAAGGAAGATCAGTCTCCCGGAGCCCATGTCCATGAACCGTCTGTTTCATTTTGCCCTCTCTCCCTTTTGCCGCAAAGTCCGCCTGACGCTGGCGGAAAAGCGCATTGAGGTGGAACTGGTGGAGGAGCGCTACTGGGAGCACAGCCAGGAGTTGCTGCGCCGCAATCCGGCCGGAAAAATCCCGGTGCTGAAGATGGGCGAGCGGATGTTCTCCGAAAGTCAGGCGATCTGCGAATATCTCGACGAGATCTTCCCGGAACCCGCGCTGATCCCGCGCGATGCGCTGAAGCGCTATGAGGTGCGCAGGCTTTGTTCGTGGTTTGACGATAAGTTCCACCGCGAAGTGACCTGCAATCTGCTGCATGAGCGGCTGATGAAGAAGGTCACCAAGCAGGGTTATCCGGATGGCAAGCGCATCCGCGAAGGGGCGGCGCAGATCAAATATCACCTTGATTATATGGCCTGGCTGCTGGAACAGCGCCGCTGGCTGGCGGGCGATCAGATGACGCTGGCGGATTTTGCGGCGGCCGCGCATCTGAGTTGCCTCGATTATGCGTCAGACGTGGACTGGGACCGCCAGCCGCTGGTGAAGGACTGGTACGCCAAGATCAAATCGCGGCCCTCGTTCCGCTCGCTTCTGGCCGATCAGATCCCCGGCAGCCCGCCGCCGCTGCATTACGCTGATCTCGATTTCTGAGGGAAGGGCGGAGGGCTGCCGCCCCCCGCGCCCCCCGCTTCAAGGGGTGCGGCCCGCACCCCTTGAAAATCCCCGGAGGCCGCTATGGCACTTGCACCCCCTGACACAACCGGGTTGAGGACCGCTTTGATCGCTGAGGCGAAGGCAGCGGGCTTTGTCGCCGTGGGCTTTTGTCGCCCCGATGCGATTCCCCATGCGGCAGAGGCGCTGGAGGCCTTTGTCGAAGGCGGCTATCATGGCGAGATGGCCTGGATGGCCGAGCGTATGGCCTGGCGCGGTAACCCCGCCGCTCTCTGGCCCGAGGCGCGCAGCGTGATCATGCTGGCGGAGAGCTATACCCCGCCCGAGGATCCTCGTCTGGTGCTGGGGCAATCTGACCGGGCGGCGGTCTCGGTCTATGCGCAGGGCAAAGATTACCACGATCTGGTGAAGAAACGTCTTAAGCGCGTCGGGCGCTGGCTGATCGACAAGGCTCCGGGCAGCGAGATTAAGGTTTTTGTCGATACCGCGCCGGTGATGGAAAAGCCGCTGGCTCAGGCGGCGGGTCTCGGCTGGCAGGGCAAGCACACCAATCTGCTGAGCCGTCAGTTTGGCAATTGGGTGTTTCTTGGCTCGATCTTCACGACCGTCGATTTTGCGCCCGATGCGGCAGAGGTTTCGCATTGCGGCAGTTGCACCTCCTGTCTGACCGCCTGTCCCACCGGGGCTTTTGAGGGCGAGGGGCGGCTGAACCCGAAGCGCTGCATCTCTTATCTGACGATTGAGCATAAAGGCCCGGTGCCGGAGGATCTGCGGGCCCGGATGGGCAATCGGATCTATGGGTGTGATGATTGTCTGGCGGCCTGTCCCTGGAATAAATTCGCCGTGGATGCGGTGGATCCGGGCTATGGGCACCGGGTGGGCGCACCGCTGCTCGCGGAGCTGGCGGAGCTTGATGACGCAGCATTTCGGGCGCGGTTTTCGGGCTCTCCGATCAAGCGGATCGGGCGGGATCGATTTTTGCGCAATGTGCTTTATGCCATTGGAAATTCGGGGCGTTCTGAGTTGTTGCCCCGGGCCGAAGCTTTGACGGGGGATCCCGATCCGGTGGTGGCGGAGGCGGCGGCCTGGGCGGCGGCCCGGCTCAGGGGCTGAATTTCGGAGCCAACCGGGTGCTTTTGTGTTACCTCTGTCCTGTTTTCGTCAGTCAGGAGGGTAAGATGACACGTCATATCGCCGACACGCGCAGCGCCGCGGGCACGGAGAAAAACCGGGCGTTTTTTGAGATCGCCCGCCGGCAGCGCGAGGTGCATCCCGCCACGATGGAGCTTTTGCGCCGTCCGCGACCTGAGGGGGAGAAGGACCGCCTGGAGGCTTTTTTGCGCATTGAGCGCGGTCGCACCGCCTGAGGCCAGACACTAAAAAACGCCCGCAGAAAGCTGCGGGCGTTTTGCGGTCAGATCAGCGCTTATGCGCGGACCAGGGCCTCATAGGCTTCGGCCACGGCGCGGGTGGTGGCACCCACGGTGTATTTATGCTCACCGATCTGGCCCACCGGGGTCACTTCGGCGGCGGTGCCGGTCAGCCAGCATTCCTCAAAGGTCGCAAGCTCTTCCGGCAGGATGCGGCGGACATTGACCTTATAGCCCATCTCTTCGGCCATTTTGATCACGGTCTGACGGGTGATGCCGTTCAGGATGCAATCGGGATCCGGGGTGTGGATCTCGCCGTCTTTGACGAAGAAGATATTGGCGCCGGTGGCTTCGGCCACATAGCCGCGGTAGTCATAGAAGAGCGCATCCGAGCAGCCCTTCGCCATGGCCGCGTGTTTGGACATGGTGCAGATCATGTAAAGGCCCGAAGCCTTGGCCGCGGTCGGAATGGTCTCGGGCGAGGGGCGCTTCCATTTGGCGATGTCGAGTTTGGCGCCCTGCCATTTCGCATCACCGTAATAGGCACCCCATTCCCAGGCAGCCACCGCCATGCGGACCGGGTTGCCGTGGGCTGCGACGCCCATTTCTTCGCCCGCGCCGCGCCAGGCCAGCACGCGGATATAGGCATCTTTGAAGCCATTGGCCGCGAGGGTGGCATATTTGGCTTCTTCGATCTGATCGACGGTCCAGGGCAGCTCCATATCGAGCATGCGGGCGGAATCGATCAGGCGCTGCGAATGCTCGCGGCCTTTGAAGATTTTACCATTGTAGCAGCGCTCACCCTCAAAGACGGCTGAGGCGTAGTGCAGGGCATGGGTCAGGAAGTGGACATTGGCGTCGCGCCACTCCACCAGCTTGCCATCCATCCAGATCTTGCCGTCACGATCTTCATAAGAACCGGCCATAGTGCCTCCTTCGCCCCGCAGGCTTTGCAAAAATTGCGCAAGAGGAGTGTCACTTCGACATGATCTTGCGAAATCCGGTCTTTGGGTTACCGATTCGGACTTGGAAAGTCAACAAGGCTGACATAAAAACACGAAACGCCTGACAGGAGATCCCCATGAACAGAACCCCGGGTCCAATGGGCGGGGATGCCCTGCTTTATCTGACCGACGAGCAGATCCGCAAAGGCATTGAGGCGATGTATTTCGCCTATCGCGGCTTTACCTCTGATCCCGACCGGGTTCTGGAGAGCCGCGGCTATGGCCGGGCGCATCACCGGGTGTTGCATTTCGTCCACCGCCGTCCGGGCATGACCGTCAATACGCTGCTGGCGATTCTGGGGGTGACGAAACAAAGCCTGAACCGGGTGCTGCGGGCGCTGATTGAGGATGGTTTTGTCGAGAACCGGGTGGGGCGGCGCGATAAGCGCGAGCGACATCTGTACCTGACCCCGGCCGGGACGGAGTTTGAGAAAGAACTCTCTGAGGGCCAGCGCGGGCGGATGCGCGGCGCTTACCGGCGGGCCGGGCCGCAGGCTGTGGCGGGCTTCTGGCAGGTGCTGGAAGAGATGATGGACCCCGAGCAGATGCGGCAGTATATGTCGTTGCGTGACGGAGGGACCTGATGAGTGACACCGCCCCGCTGCATCTGCTGGTTGTCGATGACGATGACCGCATCCGTGGCCTATTGCAGAAATTTCTGATCCGGAATGGCTATCTGGTGACCGTGGCGGATGATGCCGCACGCGCGCGCCGCCTGCTGGCGGGGCTGGAGTTTGATCTTCTGGTGCTCGATGTGATGATGCCGGGGGAAGACGGTGTGACGCTGACCCGCGCGCTGCGCGATGAGGGGCTGGTGCTGCCGATCCTTTTGCTGACGGCGCGGGGGGAAAGTTCGAACCGCATCGACGGGCTGGAGGCGGGGGCGGATGATTATCTGGTCAAGCCCTTTGAGCCGCGGGAGCTGCTGTTGCGCATCCATGCCATTCTGCGCCGGATGCCGCAGCCGCTGAAGCCTGCAGCGCCGCCCTCGCGCAGTCTGATGCTGGGGCCTTTGCGCTATGACATCGACCGCAGCGAGCTGTGGCAGGGCGATCAGCCGGTGCGGCTGACCTCGACGGAAGTGGCGCTGATGCGGATTTTTGCGGCACGCTCGGGCGAGGTGGTGGCGCGGGATGAGCTGATTGCCGAGCTGGCCGGGGAGGAAACCCAGTCCAGCGAGCGGGCGGTGGATGTGCAGATCACCCGGCTGCGGCGCAAGCTGGAGAGTGATCCAAAGCAGCCGCGTTATCTGCAGACCATCCGCGGTGAGGGCTATCGGCTGGCCCCGGAGTAAGGGGCGGGCGGTTTTGGGCGGGGGCGTGCCTGGCGCAGAGCGCCGGGGCGCTGCCCCGGACCCCGGAGTATTTTAAAAAAGCCAAAGCCGGGGTGGGGCTTTGGCTTTTTTCGTCAGGCTTTGCGGCGGACCATGCCGATGATGTCATAGACGTCATCGAGGATCGGGCGGGCGATGGCCTCGGCGCGCTCGGCGCCACGCGACAGGATGCGGTCGATTTCACCGGTGTCCTGCATCAGGCGCGTCATCTCGGTGGAGATCGGCGAGAGGACGGAGACGGCGAGTTCTGCGAGTTTCGGCTTGAAGGTGCCGAAGCCCTGGCCTGCGAATTCGCCAAGCACCGCCTCGACGCTGCTGTTGGTGAGGGCTGCGTAGATATTCACGAGGTTGCGGGCTTCGGCGCGCGAGGCGAGGCCCTCGGCGGTTTCGGGCAGCGGCTCGGGGTCGGTGACGGCTTTGCGCAGCTTTTTGGCGATGGTGTCGGCGTCATCGGTGAGGTTGATGCGGCTGGCGTCGGAAGGGTCGGATTTCGACATCTTTTTGGTGCCGTCGCGCAGGCTCATGACGCGGGTGGCCGCGCCTTCGATGACCGGTTCGGGCATGGGAAAGAAGTTCACGCCGAAGTCATGGTTGAACTTTGCGGCGATGTCGCGGGTCAGTTCCACATGTTGTTTCTGATCGTCACCGACCGGCACATGGGTGGCCTTATAGGCGAGAATATCGGCGGCCATCAGCGCGGGATAGGCATAGAGGCCCAGCGATGAGGCTTCGGCGTTTTTGCCGGCGGTTTTGTCTTTGAACTGCGTCATGCGGTTCATCCAGCCCAGACGCGCCACGCAGTTGAAGATCCAGCCCAGTTCGGCATGGGCCGAGACCTGGCTTTGGTTGAAGAGCACCGATTTTTCCGGATCAATCCCGGAGGCGATATAGGCGGCCGTCAGCTCACGCGTGGCGTGGCGCAGTTTGGCCGGGTCCTGCCAGACGGTGATCGCATGCATATCGACGATGCAATAGATCGATTCGATCCCCTCATCCTGCTTTTGGGCAAAACGGCGCAGCGCACCGAGGTAATTGCCAAGCGTCAGGCCTCCCGAGGGTTGGATGCCGGAGAAAATCCGGTTCGGGACGGCGGGGGTTGCGGTTGCGTCGGACATTCGGGCCTCCGGGGCTGGAAAAGGCAGTGAAGGCGGCTTATCGCTCAGGGGGAAAGACGTCAACGACGAGGGGCGCCATGAGTACCAACCCGCATCTGCCGCAGTCTCCGCTGAACCCTTTGCCGCCGGTGGTCTGGGCGCTGGTGGTGCCGATGATCCTTTTTGAGGTGATCTTTCAGCTTTCCGGTCAGGGGTTGATCGGGGGTGCGGATGGCATCGGCTGGCGTATGCAGGCGCTGGAGCGGATGGTGTTTATCCCGGAGCAGTTTTTGTGGATGGTGCAGACCGGGCAGTTCCCGCCCCGCGAGCTTGCGCGGATTGTGATCTATCCCTTCGCGCATCTGAGCTTCATGCATGCCGCCTTTGTGGTGGTCTTTGTGCTGGCGCTTGGCAAATTTGTGGGAGAGCTGTTCCGGCCGCTGGCGTTGGTGGGGCTGTTTTTCGGCTCCTCGATCCTGGCGGCGGTGGTCTATGCGGCGCTTGGGCAGAAGGTGCCGCTGGTCGGCGGTTATGCCGGGGCCTTTGGGCTGATCGGGGCTTTTTCCTTCGTGCTTTGGGTGCGGTTGCGCCAGCGCGGGGAAAGCGGGCTGCAGGCTTTCAGTCTGATCGGGGTGATGATCCTGGTGCGGATGGCCTTTGGGATCTTTGGCGGTGTGGCACCGGACTGGATTGCCGATCTGGCGGGCTTTGCCGCCGGATTTGGTCTCTCTTTCGTGCTGATCCCCGGCGGGCCGAAGCGGCTGCTGGCGCTGTTGCGGGCGCGCTGAGGCGCCTTCAGCAGCGCCGCCAGGTTTTCTGATTGTCGGTCACGCACCAGCCTTCTTCGGTCATCACATCCTCAAAGAGCACATCGGGGGTGTGGATGCGGCCCGGCAGGCAGGTCAGTTCTGTAATCGGGGTCTCGCCCTTCAGCACGGCCACGCCTGCGGATTGCGGATCATCGCCCAGGCGGCTGGAGGCGGTCCAGACCTCATAGCGGTGGGCTCCGTTGCGAAAGATCAGCTTTGACCAGATGTTGCCCCCGACACCGGGCCAGGGCTCTACGGGGCCGCTGCTGAGGGGCGCGCTGAGGGCCAGATCGGCTTTGCCCTTCGGGCCGTAGCGGTAGTGAAACGCGCCATCGGACAGGCAGACCTCCAGCCGGCGGGTCTGGGAGGTGTCGCAGGAGAGGATCATTTTGCCCGGGCAGGCGGCGAGGGCGGCGCCCGGCAGAAGAAATGCGGTCAGAAAAGCGGTCAGGCGCAAGGGCGGTCTCCGGGATTGACTGCCGCTGATCTGCACGCGGGGGGATGCGTTTCGCAAGGAAAATCCCCTGCCTCCCCCGTCAGGAGGAGCCTTTGGGCGGCGGCAGTGTGCCTTTGTTATAGGGCGTCCAATCGGTGATATCGGGATAGAACTGCCGCCGCCAGGCGCGGACTTTGGGGTTCATCACCCGCCGCCAGAGCGGCGGAATCATCGCCAGGGCCGCCATGGCGGGATAGCCATGCGGCAGCTGCGGGGCCTCATCTGCGCTATATGTCTGCAAAAGCGGAAAGCGGCGGTCGGGTTTATAGTGGTGATCCGAGTGGCGCTGCAGATTGATCAAAAACCAGTTGGAGACCTTATGCGCCGCATTCCAGGAGTGGCGCGGCAGCACATGTTCATAGCGGCCCTCGCCGAGGTGGCGGCGGGTGAGGCCGTAGTGCTCGATGTAATTTGTCAGCTCCAGCTGCCAGACGGCGCTGAGGGCCTGGACGAGAAAGAGGCCCAGGCCCTCCCAGCCGCCGATCCAAAAGGCCAGCGCCAGAAAGCCCAGCTGCAGCGCGGCGTAAAGCCAGAAGGGGTTGCGCCGGTGCCAGAAAGGCAGGCCGCGCCGCGCCAGCAACTGCCGCTCTGCGGCGAAGGCTGAGGGCGGGCAGCGGGTCAGCACCCGTTTGAAATAGCGGTGAAAGCCCTCGTTGTAGCGCGCCGAGACCGGATCGCGGGGGGTGGCGACATAGCGGTGATGCACCAGCAGATGCTCTGAGCGGAAGTGCGAATAGAGCACCATAGCCAGCAGCAGATCGCCCATGCGCCGCTCAAGGCGGTTCTTTTGGTGCAGGAGTTCATGGGCATAGACGATGCCGACCGCGCCGGACATCACGCCAAGGCCAAAAAACAGCCCGATCTTTTCCGCCGTACCGCTGAGCCCGCCATGGGTGGCGTGGTAGAGGCAGGCAAAGACCACGATAAACTGTAGCGGCAACCAGATCAGCGTGATGAGGCGGTACCAGAAGAGATCGCGCTCGGGCGTGGCAGGATCGGGGTTTTCCTCCTCCAGCCCGCCCGCAAGATCGAGGATCGACACCATGGTCCAGCCCGAAAGCGGCAGCAGGGCCACCCACCAGCCGCCTTTGGTGGCGGCGATGTATGCCACCGGGATCAGCAGCAGCGAGCACCAGAACGGCAGCGCAGAGCGCCAGTCTTTGAACGCGCGGGCAGGGGGGATGTCCGGCATGCTGGCTCCAGGCTGCGGGGGGCCGCCTGCGGATTGCGGCCTGCAGCTTTGCACCCTATGGCTGCCGCGCGGCTGCGTAAAGGTGGGGCAAACGGCTCCCGGGCGTGGGGGGCCGGGGGATCTGCTGAAAAGCGGGAGGTCAGCCATATTGCAGCGTGAAATCAGGCTGACTTCCTGGGTTTCGATGGTGTTTTTACAAGCTCAGACGTCATGAAACTGCGGTGCGGCCAGATCCCAGGCTTTGCGCATCACGGTGGGCAGGGCGGCGGGCGAAAACGCAGGCCGCCACGCGCCCTGCTGCGGCTCCGCTTCGCTGCGGGTGATGCGAATTTGCAGGGTCAGGTGGAAATGCGTGAAGGTATGGCGCACTTCGCCGTTCAGCGTCAGCCAGTCGGCCGCAAGCGGTGGCTCATGCGCCGGGGCGCCGCCGACGGCCCAGTCAGAACCGGGAAACCCCGGCATTCCGCCGAGGAGACCCTTGTCGGGGCGCGTCTCAATCAGCCAGGCCCCGTCCGAGGGGCGGCGGGCGATATAGACGACGCCCGCGCGCTCGGGTTTGGCCGCTTTGGGCGTTTTGCGCGGCAGGTCCGCCGCGATGCCAAGGCGGCGGGCCTCGCAATGGGCGAAGACCGGGCAGATCGTGCAGGCGGGGTTGCGCGGCGTGCAGATCGTGGCGCCCAGATCCATCATGGCCTGAGCATAATCGCCCGGGCGCTTTTGCGGCGAGAGCTGTGCCGCCAGTTCGCGCAGCTTTGGCCGTGCGGCGGGCAGCGGATCGCCCATGGCAAAGATGCGGCTGGTCACGCGCTCGACATTGCCGTCAACGACCACGGCGGGCGTCGCAAAGGCAATCGAGGCGATGGCGGCGGCGGTATAGGGGCCAACACCGGGCAGGGTCAGAAGGCCGGCCTCGGTCTGCGGAAAGCCGCCGGCATCCGCCACCACGCGGGCGCAGGCGAGAAGATTGCGCGCGCGGGCGTAATAGCCAAGCCCTGCCCATTCGGCCATGACCTCTGCATCAGGGGCCGCCGCCAGAGCCGCAACATCGGGCCAGCGGGTGGTGAAGCGGTTGAAGTAATCCTTCACCGCCGCCACCGTGGTCTGCTGCAGCATCACCTCTGAGAGCCAGATGCGGTAGGGATCGGGGCGCAGCCCCTTTGCGTGATCCGCCGGAGAGATCCGCCAGGGCAGCTCACGGGCGTGGCGGTCATACCAGGCGAGCAGGTCTTCGGCGAAGCTTTCACACATTTTTCATGTCTCCGGAGCGCCTCCCGTCTGGCGCAGGACGCCCCGGGTTGTAAGATGGGCCAAACTGCGGGGGAGCTCTCCGCACCTCGCATAAAAGGATGCCTCCGTCCATGGCGCGAAAGCCCGCAGCCCCCGATGACCGCAGCCCGTCCTCGCGGCGGCGGCGTGGTTTTGAATCTGCCGGGGGGCTTTTGACGCAAAGGATCCGCAAGGCCGGCGAAAGCCGGGGCTTTGCGATCAGCCGCCTGCTGACCCACTGGCCGGAAGTCGCCGGGGCGGATCTGGCAAAGCTGACCCGTCCGATCAAGGTGGGCTATACCCGCGAAGGCCTGGGCGCCACGCTGACGGTGCTGGTGCAGCCCGCTGCCGCGCCTCTGGTGGAGATGCGCAAAGAACGTCTGCGGGAGCGGGTGAATGCGGTTTACGGCTATAACGCCATCGCGCGCATCCATCTGACGCAGACCGCTGCCGTCGGCTTTTCCGAGGGGCAGGCGGATTTTGATCATGCGGACCGCACAGAGACCGCCCCCGAGCCGGTTCAGCCCGGTCCGGAGGCGCAGGCTGTGGCCGAAGATGTGAAAGATGACGGGCTCAGACGCGCTCTGGCGCAGCTGGCCCAGAATGTGCTGTCCCGCAAGCGGACCTGAAAGAGGAAATCCATCATGATGAAACCCTTTGCGGCGGCTCTGGCCCTTGCGACCCTGACCGCCTTTGGCATGACCGCGATGAGCGCGGCTCCGGCCATGGCCCAGGCGAGCGAGCAGAAGAAGGTCGAGATCCCGGAACTGGTGCTGGGCAATAAGGACGCCACCGTCACCCTGACGGAATATGCCTCCTATACCTGCCCGCATTGCGCGAACTTCCACTCGGGCGTCTTTAAAGAGCTGAAGCGCGATTACATCGACACCGGTAAGATCAAATTCGTCTACCGTGAGGTCTTTTTTGACCGCCCCGGCCTCTGGGCGGCGATGGTTGCGCGCTGTGGCGGGGATATGCGCTACTTCGGCATCCAGGAGATGCTTTATGCGCAGCAGAAAGACTGGGCTGCGGGTGGTGGTGAGGCGACCAGCGCCGCGCTGCAAAAGATCGGTCTGACCGCCGGTCTGAGCCAGGAGCAGCTGAACGTCTGCATGAGCGATGGCGCAACCGCTCAGGCGCTGATCGACACCTATGAGACCAATGTGAAGGCCGATGATATCACCTCGACGCCCTCGCTGATCATCAATGGCACCAAGCATGGCAATATGAACTATGCCGATCTGAAAAAGCTTCTGGACGCCGAACTGGCGAAGTAAGCCTCAGGTTTTGCTGACATTAAAACACCCCGTCTGCGCGGCAGGCGGGGTGTTTTCGTTCTGAGGCCAGAGGTTGACCTGGACAGGAGGGCGCGAGACGTCAGGCGCAGGCGGTTTTACAGCCTGCAATTTCACGGTCTTTGCAGCGGCACATGCGCGATGCCGGGGGACCGGCACTCTCAGTCTTTTCCGGAGTTGTCTGGCACCATCCGGACATGGAAAGCTTTGCCCGGGTGTCGGATCCCGCGCTGAGAAGGCCCGGGCCAGGCCTCGCTACGCCAGGGCAGCGCGGCCCCGGCTCAGCCGCACAGGGCCGCGGTTTTCAAAGGCCGCAAGCTTAGCCGATCTGCCCGCGCAGGCCACCGGTCTGGCCACGGTCGAGCAGCAGATGGTCCAGCAGCACGCAGGCCATCATCGCCTCCCCCACCGGTACGGCGCGGATGCCGACGCAGGGATCATGGCGGCCTTTGGTGATCAGATCAACCTCTTCACCGCTCAGATTGACCGTCTCACGCGGGGTCAGGATCGAGGAGGTGGGTTTGACCGCAAAGCGCACAACCACCGGCTGGCCGGTGGAAATCCCGCCCAGGATGCCGCCCGCGTGGTTGGAGAGGTAGCGCGGACCCTCGTTGCCCATGCGGATCTCATCGGCGTTTTCCACGCCGGTCAGCATGGCGGCGGCCATGCCCTCGCCGATCTCAACACCTTTGACGGCATTGATGCTCATCATGGCGGCGGCAAGCTCGGTGTCGAGTTTGGCGTAAAGCGGCGCGCCCAGACCGGGCGGCACGCCCTCGGCCACCACTTCGATAATCGCGCCGACCGAGTTATGCGACAGGCGCAGCGCGTCGAGGTAGTCCGCCCATTCCACAGCCGCCACCGGATCGGGGCACCAGAAGGGATTGTCCGAGAGGGTGCTGAGGTCCATCCGGGCGCGGTCGATGGTTTTCGTGCCCATCTGCACCATATAGCCGGTGATCTTCAGATCGGGCGCAAGGGCGGCCAGGGCCTGACGGGCGACGCCGCCTGCCGCCACCCGGGCCGCGGTTTCGCGCGCCGATGAACGCCCGCCGCCGCGGTAGTCGCGGTGGCCGTATTTCAGGTGATAAGCGATATCGGCATGGCCGGGGCGGAAGGAAGTGGCGATATCGCCATAGTCCTTTGAGCGCTGGTCGGTGTTTTCGATCATCAGCTGGATCGGCGTGCCGGTGGTTTTGCCCTCAAAGACACCCGAGAGGATCTTCACCAGATCGGCCTCACGGCGCTGGGTGGTGAATTTCGAGGTGCCGGGTTTGCGCAGCTCCAGCCATTGCTGGATGTCAGCTTCCGAGAGCGGGATATTCGGCGGGCAGCCATCCACCGTGCAGCCAAGCGCGGGCCCGTGGCTTTCGCCCCAGGTGGTGGTGCGGAATGTGTGGCCGAACGTATTGAAGCTCATCGCCGCTCTCCTTCTCTGACCGGGCTTTCCTAGCCGGGGAATGAGGCCGGGGAAAGCCCTCTCAGCCTGAGGGCAGCCGCCGCGCAGCCGCCAGAAGCGCCTCAAGCGCGGGGGTGTGCAGATCGCGCGCCGGGGTAATCAGCCCGATGCGATGCGCGACCGCCGGGGCCACCAGCGGCAGCGCGAGAAGGCGCGCATCGCCGGTCACCATGCCCGCCAGCGCCTCGGGCAGGACCGAATGCCAGTGGCCGGTGGCGACATGGCCGATCAGCGCCAGAACCGAATTCGATTCGATCGCCGCCTCGGTCTGCAGGCCCGCTTCGGTCAGATGATGATTGACGATCCGCCGGTTCTGCATCTCGGAACTCAAAAGGCAGAGCGGCAGCCCGGCGAGATCCGCCCATTCCACCGTACTGCGCCGCCCCAATGGCCCCGCAGGCGTGGTCAGCAGCACATAACGCTCCTGAAAAAGCGGGATCGCGGCGACTTTGCCCAAAGGCTCATGGTCGAGATAGCTGAGGCCCGCATCAAGGCTGTGATCGGCGAGCCTTTGCAGGATCTCGGCTGAAGTGGCGGAATGGATCTTCACGCGGATGCCGGGGTTGCGGCGCAGGAAAGGCGCGGTCAGATCGGCGATGCGCGGCAGGGCCGTGGGGATGACCCCGATCCGCAGCTGCCCCGTCAGCCCGTGACGCGCGGCGCGCATCTCCTCGCGCAGACTGCGGACATCGGCGGTGATGGCGCGGGCGCGTTCCAGCACGCGCTCGCCCTCGGGGGTCAGCCCCTGAAAGCGCGAGCCGCGGATGACCAGCTGCACGCCAAGCTGGTCTTCAAGCTGGCGGATCGCGGACGACAGGCTCGGCTGCGTCACCCCACAGGCCTCTGCGGCGCGGCCGAAATGGCGTTCGCGGGCCAGTGCCAGAAACATCTCAAGCCGGTCAATCATCTGCGCCTCCGTCGTGCAGGCGCAGTCTGCCACCCGGGGGAGGGCCGGGCCAGAGGCGATTGGTGCATCACGCCCGGACGCCAGCCTTGTGAGACAGAGGGGGGCAGCTTACATCTGGGCTATGAAACTCTCGCTCCCCTTTCTCGCAAAACCGCCCCGCGTCTCTCTGATCCGGCTCTCAGGGGCCATTGGTGCGGCGGGCCGCTTTGGCGGCGGGCTGAATGATGCGGCCCTGGCCCCGCTGATTGAGCGCGCTTTTACCGTTGGTAAGCCTGCTGCTGTGGCGCTGATCATCAATTCCCCCGGCGGCTCGCCGGTGCAAAGCTCGCTTATTGCGGCCCGCATCCGGCGTCTGGCGGAGGAGAAGCAACTGCCCGTCCATGCCTTCGTCGAAGATGCGGCGGCCTCGGGCGGGTATTGGCTGGCCTGTGCGGCGGATGACATCCATGCGGATGACAGCTCGATCCTGGGCTCCATCGGGGTGATTTCGGCGGGCTTTGGCTTTGCCGATCTGATCGCGCGCCACGGCATTGAGCGGCGGGTGCATACGGCAGGACGCTCTAAAAGCACCGCCGATCCCTTCCGCCCTGAGACGCCTGAAGATGAGGCCCGCCTCAGGATGATCCTCGATCCGATCCACAGCGCCTTTATCGCCCATGTCAAAGAGCGGCGCGGCGCGAAACTGGATCTGAGCACGCCGGATCTGTTTGAGGGTGCTTTCTGGGCCGGTCAGGATGCGGTGCGGATCGGGCTTGCGGATGGCATCGGCCATGCGGTGCCGGTGCTGCGCCGGATTTATGGCGAGAAAGTGAAACTGGTGCCGCAGGTGGCGCGGCGCGGGCTTTTGTCGAAACTGGGTCTGAAAGCCGGGGCAGAGGCCCTGGCGGAAGTGGCAGAGGAGCGTGCTCTCTGGGCGCGGGTGGGGTTGTGATGCTGAAAATCGCGGGGCTGATGCTTCTGGTGCTGGCCGCGCTGGCGGTTTTTGGCCGGGTCCGCCTGGGGCTGCCGGGGGCACGGCGGCCGAAATCGCTGGCAAAGCCGCGGAACTGCCGGGGCTGCGGTCGCCCGGTCATCGGCAAGGGGCCCTGCGTCTGCGGGGCACCGGAGGCGTGAAGATCGCCCTGCGCGGAGAGCCGGGGATCTGCGCGGCGCTGGAGGCAGGGCTGCGCGCACAGGGCTGCCGTCCCGCAGGTGAAGATCTGCCGGATCTGATGGTCTGGTGCGCGCCTCTGGCACCCGCGCAGGATGTTTCGCACGCGCTCGCCGGGGAGGTCACGGGGCCCTGGCGCCACTATGCGGACCGCTGCGGTCCCCCGGCTGGGGACAACTCCGGGGAGAAACGGGCCCGGGGGGCGCTGCTCCTGCTTTGTGGTGCAGAAGGGGGCGGGGAGAGCCGCCTGCTGGCGGGGCTGCTGCCGGGGCTGGCCCTGCGATTCGCGCCGAATCTGCGGGTCAATCTGCTGGCAGGCTCCTATGCAGAGCCGGAAGGTTTTCTGCGCCCCGCCTTCTTCTGGCTGGCCCGGAGTCCGGTGGTGACGGGCCAGATCCTGGGGTCAAAGCCGCGTTAACCACGACAGATGCGCAGCCCCCAGGGGTGGTCCTGATCTGTTCCGCGACGCTTCGCGCAGGCAGATTCCGGGCCAGGGCTCTTGACTTGTCCACTGCGGGCATTTTGCGGCCGATCAAAGGCTGATTCCGAAGGGCTGAGGGGGACTATAGGGCGCGTGAATATAATTTATTAGTAATATCAATAAGTTACACGAGCGCCTAAAAAACAGGCAAACCGATAAAGGTTGTTAAATTTAAGGGAAAATCGACGTTCCCCAATGTTTCTCCGCAGAGTTATCCACATATTCCGTGGATGACTTGGCACTTGATCTTAGCAAATCACCAGGGCAGCCGATGACGACTCAAAGGCGGGAATCAGAATGATGGACGAAAGACCGGAAACAGAGGGTGAATCCAGGCTGACGGGTCATGCGCTGATCGCCGATCAGGTGCGTCGCCTTGATGGCTCGCCCGGGGTTTACCGGATGCTGAACGCCAAAAATGAGGTGCTCTATGTCGGCAAGGCGCGCAACCTGCGCGCGCGTGTGTCGAATTATGCCCGCCCCTCAGGCCATTCGGGCCGCATTGCGCGAATGATCTCTGAAACAACCGCCATGATGTTTCTGACCACCCGGACAGAGACCGAGGCGCTGCTGCTCGAGCAAAACCTGATCAAGCAGCTGAAGCCGCGGTACAACGTGCTGTTGCGCGATGACAAAAGCTTTCCGAATATTCTGATCACTGCCCATCCGGGCTATCCGCAGATCACCAAACACCGCGGCCGCCGCTCGGGCCCGGGGCATTTTTACGGGCCCTTCGCCAGCGCGGGCGCGGTGAACCGTACGCTGACGCAGTTGCAGCGGGTGTTTTTGCTGCGCAACTGCCCCGATACGATGTTCGCCAGCCGCACCCGGCCCTGCCTGCTTTATCAGATCAAGCGCTGCTCGGCTCCCTGCACCGGCGAGATCTCCGAGCCGGACTATCAGGCGCTGGTCGAAGACGCCCGCCGCTTTCTGGAAGGAAAATCCACCCGCATTCAGGCCGATCTGGCCGGGCAGATGCAGGCGGCCTCTGAGGCGATGGAATTTGAGCGCGCGGCGGCGCTGCGCGACCGTATCCGCGCGCTGACGGCTGTGCAGCAGGGCCAGGCAGTCAACCCGCGCAGCCTGGCTGAGGGCGATGTGGTGGCGCTGCATCTGGAGGGCGGGCAGGCCTGTGTTCAGGTGTTTTTCATCCGCGCCAATCAAAGCTGGGGCAACCGGGATTTCTACCCGCGCACCGGCGCAGGCGCGGAAGAGCCCGAGATTTTGCAGGCCTTCCTTGCGCAGTTTTATGACGCCCATGAGCCGCCGCGGCAGATCCTGCTGTCGCATGAGGTTGAGGACCCGGATCTTCTGAGTGATCTTCTGTCGCAAAAGGCAGGCCGCAAGGTGGAAATCCTGGTGCCCAAACGCGGTGAGAAGGCAGAGCTGGTGGAAAACGCCGCCCGCAATGCCCGCGAGTCGCTGGGCCGCCGGCTGGCCGAGACCACGGCGCAGTCAAAGCTGCTGGCCGGGCTGGCGGAGGCCTTTGAGCTGGATGCGCCGCCAAAGCGCATCGAGATCTACGACAACTCTCACATCATGGGGACCAATGCCGTGGGGGGCATGGTCGTCGCGGGCCCTGAGGGGATGATGAAAGGCGAATACCGCAAGTTCAACATTCGCGGCGAAGATCTGACGCCGGGCGATGACTTCGGCATGATGAAAGAGGTGCTGACGCGGCGCTTTGCCCGGCTTTTGAAAGAGGATCCGGAGCGGGCTTCTCCGTCCTGGCCGGATCTTTTGCTGATCGACGGCGGGGCGGGGCAGATTTCTGCCGTGGCGGAGGTTCTGGCCGGGATGGGGGTGGAGGATATCCCCTTTATCGGGGTGGCCAAGGGGGTGGACCGCGATCACGGCAAGGAAGAATTCCACCGCCCCGGTCAGCGTCCCATGGCGCTGCCGCGCAATCATCCGGTGCTCTATTTCATCCAGCGCATGCGCGATGAGGCGCACCGTTTTGCCATTGGCACCCATCGGGCGAAGCGGGCGAAATCCATGATGGCGACGCCGCTTGATGAAGTGCCGGGAGTGGGGGCGGCGCGCAAGCGCGCACTGCTGGCGCATTTCGGCTCGGCCAAGGCGGTGAGCCGGGCGGGGGTGCCGGATCTGATGGCGGTCGAGGGGATTTCAGCCTCTCTGGCGCAGAAGATTTATGATTTCTTCAACGCCAAAGGGTGAGAGGGCTGTCCGGGTTGGAGAGCGCCGGGGCGCTGCCCCGGACCCCGGAGTATTTGAGAAAAGCCAAAGCCGGGGAGTACGTCAGAAGGGGGCGGGGGCGGTGAAGCTTTGCATGACGCCGGTGTCGGGGTGGCGCAGGCGCAGGCTCTCGGCGTGGAGCATGAGGCGGGGGTGATTGCCGGCCTCGCCCTCGGCGTAGAGCGGATCGCCGAGGATTGGATGGCCGAGGGCGGCCATATGCACCCGCAGCTGGTGGCTGCGGCCGGTCAGCGGCATGAGGCGCACGCGGGTTTCACCATGGCCGGTTTTGACCGCGCGCCAGTCGGTAATGGCGGGTTTGCCGGTTTCGAAATTTACGTGCTGGCGCGGGCGGTTGGGCCAGTCGACGATCAGCGGCAGATCCACCCGGCCTTCTTTTTGCGCCATTTCGCCCCAAAGGCGGGCGGCATAGACTTTCTTCGGGATCCGCGCCTCAAATTGTTTGCCGAGGTGGCCCTGGGCGGCTTTGGTCCGGGCGAAGATGATGACGCCGGAGGTGTCGAGGTCGAGGCGGTGGACCAGCAGCACATCGGGGAAGTCATCGCGCAGTCGGTTGATCAGGCAATCCGTGCGGTCTTCGCCGCGTCCCGGCACGGAGAGGAGGCCTGAGGGTTTGTTCACAACGATGAGGGTTTCATCCGCGAAGAGGATCGCGGGCGGGCCCGGCGGGGGGGCATAGATGAAGGTGGTCTCGCTCACGCTGGTGGTCCCCGGGCTGATGGTCGGGGGGTTCTAGCGGATTGGCCGGCTGCTTTCCAGCGCCTCAGCCTGAGGTGGCAAGCCGCAGGGCCAGGGCGCCGAACATCAGCCCGGCGATGCGGTTCAAAAGCCCCATGCGGCGGCCAATGCTGCGGCCTGCAAGCCCCGCGAGGAGGCCGTAGGCCATGGTGACAAGGGTGCCTGTGGTGCAGAAGAGAAGGCCGAGGGCCAGGATCTGCAGTGCGGCGGGCGGGCCTTCGGGGGTGATGAACTGGGGCAGGAAGGCGAGGATAAAGAGGATCGGTTTCGGGTTGAGGATATTGGTCAGCGCGCCTTTGGCGATCACCGGCAGCAGGCGGTCGCTGCGGCCGACCTCTGTCGCATCCGGGCCTGGTGTTGCGGTGAAGCTTTTCCAGCCGAGCCAGACCAGATAGCCCGCACCGGCCCAGCGGATCACGTCGAGGGCCAGGGGATGGGCAGCGATGAGGGCGGCGACACCAAGGGCTGCGAGGGCGATGTGGAAAAGGCTGCCAAGGCCGGTGCCGAAGCCGGAGGCTGCGCCTGCGCGTGGCCCGGCTTTGATGCCAAAGGCGGTGGCGGTCAGGACATCGGATCCGGGGATCAGATTGAGCACGATACCGGCTGAGAGAAAGGTCATCAGCTGCGGCAGGCTCAGGAAAGTCAGAATTTCGGGCATGTCAGTCTCCGTCTCAGGGGACGGTGGACCGCGCGGGTGGTCTGCGCAAGGGCAAAGCAAAGGGCCGTGAAGCGGGTGCTTCACGGCCCTGAGGGTTTTTGAAAGGTCTCAGCCGTCGATGCGGGAGAGGTCGGCGACCTGGCCGCAGATCGTGCGGATGCGGTGCAGCAGGTTCAGCCGGTTACGGCGCACCAGCTGGTTGTCGCTGTTGACCTGAACGGCGGTGAAGAAGGCATCAATGGGCGCGCGCAGGGCGGCCATGGCGGCCATGGCAGCGGCGAAATCCTCGGTGCGCATGGCCGGGGTGATGCTGGCTTCAGCCTGGTCGAGCGCGGTGAAGAGCGCCTTTTCCTCATCGCCTTCGGCGAATTTGATGTCGGGGCCGAAGCTGTATTCGACGCCGTCTTTCGCCTCGGCCTGGGTGAGGATGTTATTGGCGCGCTTGAAGCCCTGGATCAGGTTGGTGCCATCTTCCGTCGACAGCATCGCCGAGAGCGCGCGGGCGCGTTTCACCAGCAGCGTGATGTCATCATTGCCCGGCATGGCAAGGCAGGCGTCGATCACGTCGTGGCGGATGCCTTCGTCTTTCAGGAAGACCTTCAGGCGGTCGTGGATGAAGCCCAGCAGATCGGTGGCAGGCGTCAGGGCGCATTCGGCCTCAACGCGGTCGGAAGAGAGGCTCGGGGCCTCGTCCGAGGTCACCACCGGCATGGCGGCGCGGTTGCGGCGCACCGGCTCTACCAGCGTTTGCAGCAGGTTCAGGCGCAGATCATTGGTCAGGATCAGACGGATCACCCCCAGAGCCGCGCGGCGCAGCGCGAAGGGATCTTTTGAGCCCGTGGGCTTTTCATCGATCGCCCAGAAGCCCGTCAGCGTGTCGAGCTTATCGGCCAGCGCCACGGCGACCGAAACCGGCGCGGTCGGCACCGTGTCGGTTGGCCCGAGCGGCGAGTAGTGATCGCGCGCGGCATCGGCCAGAGCCTGATCTTCACCGGCGGCGAGAGCGTAATAGCGGCCCATGGTGCCCTGAAGCTCGGGGAATTCGCCGACCATGGCCGAGCGCAGATCGAGCTTGGCGAGGCGGGCGGCGCGTTCGGTCAGCGCGGCATCCGCAGCCGTCACCGCGGAGAGCTCGCGGGCGAGCAGGGCGATGCGGTCGATACGACCGGCCTGGCTGCCGAGTTTGTTGTGGAAGGTCACGGACTTCAGGCCTTCGGCCCAGAGCGTCATGCCTTCATTGGCAACGCGCAGATCGTTGTCCCAGAAGAAGCGCGCATCCGACAGACGTGCGGCCAGAACCTTGCCGTTGCCCGCAAGGATGGTCGCGCCATTGTCGGCGGCCTCGGTATTGGCGACGGTCAGGAACTTTTCAATGCGGCCCGTGGCGGGGTTGCGGATCGAGAAGAACTTCTGATGCTCTTTCATCGAGGTCTGCAGCACTTCCGGCGGCAGGCCGAGGAATTCTTCCGCAATCGGCCCCATCAGCGGCACCGGCCATTCGACCAGACCCGCGATCTCGGTCAGAAGGCCCGCGTCTTCCACCACTTCCAGCCCTTGGGCAAAAGCGGTCTGGGTCGCGTAATTGCGGATGATCTCAGCACGCTCGGCCTGATCGAGGATCACTTTGGCGGCGCGAAGCTTGGCGAGATAATCGTCAAAGCTCTGCACGCCAAAGCGGCCCGGCGCGAGGAAGCGGTGGCCTTGGGTGGAATTGCCGGCGACGATGCCATCGACGTTCAGATCGACCACTTCGGCTCCGGCCTCAGTCGTGAGGATGCACAGGATCGAATGCAGCGGACGCACCCAGCGCAGATTGCCCGAGCCCCAGCGCATCGACTTCGGCCAGGGGAAGGTGCGGATGGTTTTTTCCAGCACATCCGCGATGATCGCCGGGGCTTTGCGGCCGGGCTTTTCCACCACGGCGTAATAGACCTGGGCCTTTTTGTCGTCGCGCACGACCAGCTGGTCCAGCGTCAGCCCGGTCGAGCGCAGAAAGCCCTCAATGGCGGGGCCGGGGGCGTCGGTGCGCGGGCCCTTGCGCTCTTCGCGCAGGGCCGGGCTTTCGGCGCTCAGGCCCTCAATGGTCAGGCACAGGCGGCGCGGGGTCGAGAAGGCACCGGCTGAGGCATAGGTCAGACCCGCCTCAACCAGACCGTCGGTGACCAGTTTCTTCAGGTCCTCACGCGCACGCGCCTGCATGCGGGCGGGGATCTCTTCCGAGAAAAGCTCGATCAGAAGGTCCGGCATGGCTCAGTTCTCCAATGTGCCGTTAAGCTGGTGCCAGGCAAAGACCCGGCCGTCAGGGTAAACTGCAAGAATTCGGTCAACACCGAGGTGAATTTCGCGCTCAGAAAGCAGCGCTTTGGCGGCTCCGCTTTGCAGATCCGCGCCAATGGTGGCGGCGTCAAAGCAGGAGAACCACGACGGCCCCGTCAGCGGTTCGGGCTTTTCGGCCGGAACCGCGTGGCTCAGCTCACCCGGATCGGCCAGCTGGGCGCAGGCGCGAAAGCGCAGCGGCGAGGAGGTGGCGTCGATCCCCTCAAACTCTGAGAGCGACAGCGGCTCAACACCGGTCTGCGTGGTGGCGCGCAGCACGGTCGTTTCGGGCAGCGTGTCGTAATAGGCATAGACCTGCAGCCAGTACATCGCCCCCCCCGCCAGAGCGGCAGAGGCGACGATGGCGATGGCGGCGGTGCGTCCGGTGAAAGCCATGTCAGACCTTCCCGTTCCGGCGCTCAGGCGCACGGGTCATAGGGTGGCACCTGCGGCTTCGGTCAGCACAAAGGCATCGGCGCATTTCTTCGCCAGCGCCCGGACGCGGCCGATATAGGCCTGACGCTCGGTGACCGAGATCACGCCGCGCGCGTCGAGCAGGTTGAAGAGATGCGAGGCCTTGATGCATTGGTCATAGGCCGGGTGCACCATGACATTGGCGCGGCCGTGGAACTTCGGATCCGTGGCCTCAAAGGCCAGCAGACGCGCGCATTCGGCTTCGGCATCCTCAAAGTGACGCAGCAGCATCTCAGGGGTGGCCCCGTCGAAGTTGTGGCGGCTGTATTCCTGCTCGGTCTGGCGGAAGACATCGCCATAGCTCAGCGGCACCGGGCTGTCGGGATCGTTGAAGGGCATCTCCATGACGTGGTCGACGCCAAGGACATACATCGCCAAACGCTCGATCCCATAGGTCAGCTCACCCGGGACGGGGCGGCAGTCATGCCCGCCAACCTGCTGGAAATAGGTGAACTGCGAGACTTCCATCCCGTCGCACCAGACTTCCCAGCCGAGGCCCCAGGCGCCCAGCGTCGGGCTTTCCCAGTCGTCTTCGACAAAGCGGATGTCATGCAGGCTGCTGTCGAGGCCGATCTCTTTCAGAGAGCCCAGATAGAGCTCCTGCAGGTTCGGCGGCGAGGGCTTCAGGATGACCTGATACTGATAGTAATGCTGCATCCGGTTCGGGTTTTCGCCGTAGCGTCCGTCGGTCGGACGGCGCGAGGGCTGCACATAGGCCGCAGCCCAGGGGCGCGAGCCGAGCGCACGCAGAATGGTGGCGGGATGGAAGGTGCCGGCGCCGACTTCCATATCATAGGGTTGAAGAACCGCGCAGCCCTGGGCCGCCCAGTAATTCTGAAGACGCAGGATCACATCCTGGAAACAACGGGGTTTCTCGGGGCTGACAGCCATGGTTGACCTCTTGAAAAGCCCTTGTCTCATAGGCAAGAGGCGGGGAAGGGTCAATAAAGGGCTCGATTCAGCGCAGTTTTTGTTAACAAATCTTCCGGGTAAGACGGATTTTGAAGGAACGGGTGCGGATGGTGCGGCGGTTGAGACTTGGAACGGCGACGGCTCTGGTGGCTCTGGTGGGATGGACCGGGGCGGTGCGGGCACAGGAGGGGGCCGGACAGGTCTGGATTCAGATCGAGGCGCGCAACTCGCTTCCCGCCGCAGAAGAGCGGTTGCAGCGCTGGTCGGCAGAGCTTCCCGGTGTGACGGGCTTTCGGCTGTCTTCGGGCTGGATCGCCGTGGCCATTGGCCCTTTCTCCCCCGATGAGGCCCGCGCAAGGCTGAGCGAGCTGCGCGCCGCCGGGATGATCCCCGCCGACAGCTATATCCCCGACAACCGCCTGTTGCGCGAACAAATCTGGTCAGACGGCAGCGCGCCACTGGCCGCCCCGCCGCTGGGGGCACCGATTGCGCCGGTCACAGCCGCGCCGCTGACGGATCCGGCCGCGCCGGGCCCCGGGGCATCGGAGGTCACTTCCCCTGCGCCCGAGGCTCCGGCTGAGACACTTGCACAGTCCCGCGCCGCGGAAGCCCGTCTGACCCGCGAAGAGCGCCGAAATATCCAGGAAGCTCTGGCCTGGGCGGGAACCTATACCTCTGCGGTGGACGGGGCCTTTGGTCCGGGCACCCGGGCGGCCATCAGCGAATGGCAGGGCCGGATGGAGTATGATCCGACCGGCGTTCTCAGCACGGCGCAGCGCAGCGAGCTGGTCGGTGCCTGGCAGGCCGAGGTGACGGCCCTGGGGCTGGAGCTGGTGAAGGACGAAGAGGCGGGCATTCAGGCGGTGCTGCCGCTGGGGCTGGTGGAATTTGACCGCTATGCCCCGCCCTTCGTGCTCTACCGACCCAAAGCGCAAAGCGGGATGGAGCTGCGCCTTATCAGCCAGCCCGGCGATCAGGCGCTGCTGGAGGCGCTTTATCACGACCTCGCTGCCAGTGGCCTCGTGCCTTCTGAGGGGCCGCGCGAGCTGCGCCGCGGCGGCTTTACCCTTTCGGGTCGCGATGGCGCGGTCGAGGTGCATGCCCGGGCGGAGCTTGATGGCGCGGCGATCCGGGGCTGGCTGCTGCGCGCCCCGGTGGCTGAGGCGGACCGCAGCCTGCGGGTGATGCAGAGCCTGTCCTCGGGCTTTAAGGGCATCGGGCGGCAGGTCCTCGACCCTGGTCTCGTGCCGATTGATGAGGGGCTGCGCGCGCAGCTGCAAAACGGGCTTGAGCCTGCGCCGCCGCGGGCAGCCCTCAGCGGGTTTTACATCGACGGTGCCGGTCAGGTCATGACGGCCCTCGCACCGCTGGAGGGCTGCCGCGAGGTCTATCTCGACAATGTTACCCGGGCTGAGGTGAGCTGGCAGGATGCGGATCTGGGGCTGGCAGTGCTGCGCCCGGCCACGCCGCTTGCGCCCGCGGTGGTGGCGGGCTTTGCGGCTGCATTGCCGGTGCGCGGCGCGGAAGCCGTGCTCAGCGGTTTTTCCTTTGGCGCGGGGCTCTCGCTGCCCTCGGTCAGCTTCGGGCGGCTGGAGGCCGGGACCGCGCCGGACGGCACGCCGGGCCGCGCCACCCTGCGCATGGCGGCGACCCTCGCGGATGCGGGCGGGGCCGTGCTGGGGCCGGACGGGCTGGTGATCGGTGTGCTGCTGCCCGACACCGAGGTTGCGGGCACGGCCCTGCCAGAGGGCGTGTCGCTGATCGCGCCCGCGCCGCAGATCCTCGGTGGGTTGGGCCGTGGCGGCCCGCGTCTGCAGGCCGCTCCGTCTCAGGGTGGGGTCAAAGCCCCGGAGGATCTGACCCGGATCGGGTCAGACCTCGCGGTGCAGGTGATCTGCCGCAGTTAAGCGGCTTACTTCGCGTCGGGCCGCGTCAGGCCCGCCGCATAAACCACCCCGGCGACGATACCACCCGCCAGCGGCGCCAGGATGAAGACCCAGAGATCGGCCAGCGCCTTGCCCCCGACAAAGAGCGCAGGCCCGATCGAGCGGGCGGGGTTCACCGAAACGCCGGTGACATTGATGCCGACAAGGTGAATGCCCGCCAGGGTCAGACCGATCGCCAGACCCGCAAAGCCCGCAGGCGCTGCCGCCGAGGTGGCGCCAAGGATCACGGTGACAAAAACAAAGGTCATCACAAATTCAAAGATCAGCGCGGCACCGAGGCTGTATTCCCCCAGATAGCCCGCGCCATAGCCGTTCTGGCCAAGGCCATTGACCGAGATGTCATAGCCCGCAGTGCCGCTGGCAATCATCCACAGCAGAGCAGCGGCAATCACCGCCCCGATCACCTGGGCGATCATATAGCCCGCGGCCTCTCCCATGGGCATGCGGCCCGCGCTGACCATACCGATGGTCACGGCGGGGTTCAGATGGGCACCGGAAATCGCCCCCAGACCATAAGCGGCGGCAATCACGCCGATCCCGAAGGCCATCGCGATGCCATGCATACCGATTTTATCGCCCATAAGGACGGCGGCGCCACAGCCGAATATGACAAGAATAAAAGTTCCGAGCGCCTCTGCGACGAGTTTATGCGACATAAAATACTCCCTCCCCGCCTGGCGGGGCTCCTGATACATCCCGCTGAAAATGGCTCACCCCGGCCCTTGGGCAGGTGGCGTTGCGTTGCGGGCAAAATCAGCCTATCTCAGGGTCAGCCATGCCGTCAGGGGGGGAATTCCTTTGCGCGATCTCAAGCTGCCCGAACAGCGCCATCCGGAAAAAGCCCACCGTCCGGACAATGCCCAGCCGAAAAAACCATCCTGGATCCGGGTGAAAGCCCCGACCTCAGAGGGTTACAGGCAGACCCGCGATATTCTGAAGTCGAATAAGCTGGTCACCGTCTGCGAAGAAGCGGGCTGCCCCAATGTGGGCGAATGCTGGAGCCAGGGTCACGCCACCATGATGATCATGGGCGAGATCTGTACCCGCGGCTGCACCTTTTGCAACGTCGCCACCGGCAAGCCCCAGGCGCTTGACGCCTTTGAGCCCGGCCGCGTGGCCCATGCGGTGCAGAAACTCGGTCTGAACCATGTGGTTGTGACCTCGGTTGACCGCGACGATCTGGAGGACGGCGGGGCCGAGCATTTCGCTCAGACCATCCGCGCGATCCGCCACCGCTCGCCCGGGACGACGATTGAAGTGCTGACGCCGGACTTTCTGAAATGCCCGCCCTCAGCGCTTGAGAAGGTGGTCGAGGCGCGCCCGGATGTCTTCAACCACAACCTCGAAACCGTGCCCGCGCTTTACCACGAAGTGCGCCCTGGCGCGCGCTACTTCCATTCGCTGCGTCTTTTGCAGCGCGTGAAAGAGCTGGATCCGTCGATGT
Source organism: Falsigemmobacter faecalis (assembly GCF_003863335.1). Taxonomy (GTDB): domain Bacteria; phylum Pseudomonadota; class Alphaproteobacteria; order Rhodobacterales; family Rhodobacteraceae; genus Wagnerdoeblera; species Wagnerdoeblera faecalis. Next base: position 36,571 of record NZ_RRAZ01000015.1, read on the forward strand.
TCACCAAATCGGGCATCATGGTCGGCCTGGGCGAAGAGCGTCAGCAGGTGCTGCAGGTCATGGATGACATGCGCTCGGCGGATATCGATTTTCTGACCGTCGGTCAGTATCTGCAGCCGACGCCGAAGCACCACGGCATCGCGCGGTTCATCACGCCCGAAGAGTTCGCCGCTTATGAAAAAGCCGCGCTGAACAAGGGCTTCCTGATGGTGTCGGCCACGCCTCTCACCCGTTCGAGCTATCACGCGGGCGATGATTTTCAGCGGATGCGCGCCGCGCGCGAAGCCCGCCTCGGCCGGGTCTGAACGGATAAGCCGCCCCCCGGGGCGGCTTTTTCATGGCAGCGCAGCGCGGTAGCCTTCAAAGGTCACATTGCAGGCGATCTGCCGCGCTTTGGCTTCTTCCGCTGCAGAGCGGATGGTCCAGCACAGCACATCCGCCCCAAGCCCGCGCAGCCGTGTCACCGCAGCGCTGCCGAGATCGCGGTGGTGATGCGAGATGAACGAGGCCCCGGTGGTCTCGTAATCGGCAATTGCGTTCAGCCGGGCGCGCGTCGCCGGGGACAGCCCTTCGGCGTCTTTTCCGCGCCAGGTCATGGTGGTGAGCCCGCGGGCCACATCGGGCAGATGATCCGCCAGCGAGGCGACGAGGGCGGGATCGAAAGACATCACCGCCAGAGCGCCCCGGTAGCTGCGCAGCAGGGGCGCTGCCGCCGCGGCCAGGCGGTCGCCGCCATCCCGCTGGGGTTTGAATTCCAGCAAAAGCGGTACGCTGCCTGCCACCAGATCCAGCACATCAGACAGAGGCGGCGGATGCTCCGCTCCGCCCAGCAGCGGAAGGGTGCTCAGGCGTCCGGCCGGGGTTTCATCCACCCGGCCGGATGTGCCGGTCAGACGGCTGAGGTCTTCGTCGTGAAAGACGAAAACCTCATTATCGGCGCTGATCTGCAGGTCCAGTTCAACCGCATAGCCCGCAGCCATGGCCGCGCGGATGGCAGCCATGCTGTTCTCGGGGCAGGCGGCGGTGCCGTCATGCAGGGCGCGATGCGCCACAGGCAGGCGCTTTAACCGCTCCGGCAGCCGTGGCGCGGGCATGGCTCAGACCAGCTCGAAGATGGCCTCAACCTCGACCGCCACGCCAAAGGGCAGCGAGGCGGCCGAGACCGCCGAACGGGCGTGACGGCCTGCCTCGCCAAAGACCTCAACCATCAGATCCGAGGCACCGTTGATCACCTTCGGCTGGTCGGTGAACTCAGGCGTCGAATTGACAAAGCCCACCAGTTTCACGACGCGGGCAATCCGGTCGAGATCGCCCCCGCAGGCCGCACGGGCCTGGGCAATCAGGGCCAGGGCACAGCGCTTTGCGGCGGCAGCGCCGTCTTCGGTGCTCAGCCCGGCGCCGAGTTTGCCGGTGATCAGGCCCTCGGGGCCTGCGCTGATCTGGCCCGAGACATAAAGCATCGTGCCGCTTTTGACGGCGGGGACGTAATTTGCCGCCGGGGCGGGGGCGTCGGGCAGGGTGAGGCCAAGTTCCGTAAGGCGGGCGTCGATTTTACCGGTCATCTGCAATCTCCTGTCGTATCGGCTCAACTCTCCCGGAAGGCCCGGGTGAAGTAATCCGTAAAGGGCCGGATCAGGAACTGCAAAGGAGTTCGCTCTTCGGTGCGGATCCAGGCGTCAGCGGGCATCCCTGGCCGGAGGGTCACTCCGTGCAGATTCCCGGTGGTTGCGTCGTGCAATGTGATTTCGGCGCGGTAGTAGGGCTGCGGGTGATTCGCTTCGCTGAGGGCATCGGCAGAAAGCCTCGCGATGGTGCCGGTCATCTGAGGCGCATTGCGCAAAGTGAAGGCAGGGAAGGTAATCCGCACCTCCTGGCCGGGGTATACCTGATCGATATATCGGTCCGGAACCCGGGCGCTGATGACCAGGGGTCGGTCCTGCGGAACGATATAAAGCGCAGGCTCGGCGGCGCGCAGCACGGCGCGGGGGGTGGTGATCGCAAGGTTCAGCACAAGGCCCGCGGCGGGGGCGCGCAGATCCAGCCGGGCGATACGGTCGGTCAGGCTGCGGCGGCGCTCAGAGAGTTCGGCGAGGCGCAGGGCGGTCTCGCGCAGCTCCAGCCCGGCCTCGGTGCGGCGGGTGGCATCAAGGCGCAGGACCTCAAGCGCGGTTTCGGCAATGCGCTCTCCCGCCTGGGCCTGCGCGGCGAGCAGTTCGCCCCGCGCGCCCGACAGCCGCGCCGCCTCACGGCGCAGCGCAAGAAGGCGGCCGATCTGCGCCAGCCCCTTGTCAAAGAGATCCTGCTGGGCGCGCAACTCCTGGCCGATGAGGCGCGACTGCTCCTCAAGGGCGATGGTCTGCGCGACCAGGCCTTCGCGCAGGCTGCGGGTCTGGGCGGCGCGCAGGTTCAGCTGTGCGCGCTGCTGGGTCAGGCTGGCGCGGCGCGCCTCAAAGAGAGAGGTCTGCGCGGTCAGAACTGCGGCGGTCTCCGGCGACAGCCTGGCGCGCTCCTGCAGTTCAGAGGGCATCTGCGGTATGCGGTGGCCGGCTTCTTCCGCCTCAAGACGGCCCCGGCGGGCAAGCAGCTCAAAATACTGCGCCTCAAGGACCGCCAGCTCAGAGCGCAGCATCCCGCCGTCAAGGCGCAGCAGAACCTGGCCCTCGGTCACCGCGTCGCCTTCGCGCACCAGAATTTCCACCACCATGCCGCCCTCAGGATGCTGCAGGATCTGGCGGCTTTCTGCGACCTCAATGCGCCCGGATGCGACAATCGCGCCGGTGATCCTGGTCATCATGCCCCAGGCGATGCTGCCTGCGAAAAGCAGAGCCACCGTCACAAGTCCCGGAAGAACCTGTCGGCGTGCGGACCAGGGCGGGGCTGTCATGATGCGCCCCCCGTCACGGCTGAGCGCAGGTCCGTGTGGTTGCGCACCTGCGCGCGCAGCACCTGATCGCGGGGACCAAAGGCGGTACAAAGCCCGCCTTCAAGCACCAGAAGAAGGTCGCATTCCTGAATGGCGGCAGGGCGGTGCGCCATAATCAGCACGGCCCCGCCCGCCTCTTTGACGCTGCGCACGGCCTGATTCAGCGCGCCTGAGCCTTCGGCATCAAGGTTGGAATTCGGCTCATCGAGCACCAGCAGCACCGGATCGTCATAGAGCGCGCGTGCCAGACCGATGCGCTGGATCTGCCCGCCTGAGAGCGGCGCGCCCGCGGCGCTGAGCCGGGTCTCATAGCCCTGGGGAAGCTGCAGGATCATCTCATGGGCTCCGGCGCGGGCGGCGGCGCGCAGAATGGCGGCAGGCTCAGGCGCAGGATCCAGACGGGCGATATTCTCGGCGACCGTGCCTTCAAAAAGCACAACCCGCTGCGGCAGACAGCCGATCAGCCGGCCGAGCCGGTCACTGTCGAACTGCGCAAGGGGGGCTGCATCCAGGGTGATGCGCCCGGCTCCGGCGGGCCAGTGACCGGTCAGCGCGCGGGCAAGGCTGGATTTTCCCGCCCCCGAAGGGCCGATGACACCCAGAGCCTGGCCGGGGTGCAGATCAAAACTGAGGCCGCGCAGCACGGCCGCCGCCTCTCCGGGCGGCGCGAGCGTCAGGTTTTGCACCGACAGATGCGCGCGGGGGCGCGGCAGGGGCAGACGGGGGGTGGGCTTGGGCACGCGGGTCAGCAGGCGCGCCAGACGCGCATGACCCTCACGGGCATGGGTGATGACGCCCCATTGGCCGATAACCGCTTCAACAGGGGCAAGGGCGCGGCCCAGCAGGATCGACGCCGCGATCATCGCGCCTGCCGTCAACTCGTCGCGCAGGACCAGAAATGCCCCAAGCCCCAGCATCAGGGACTGCAGCAAAAGCCGAAATGTCCGGGTCAGCGCGCCAAAGCCGCCCCCCGCATCCGAGGCCTGCAGCGCCGCCGCCGTCCGCGCGCGGCGCGCCTCTGTCCAGCGGTGAAGCGCGTTTGCCTGCATCCCCAGAACGCGCAGGGTGGCGGCCTCTGCGCGAAACTGATCGGCGAGCTGCTCTTCGTGCTGCGCGGTCGCGGCGGCGCGGATCAGCGGCAGGCGGGTCACCCGCTCATTGAGCAGGGTCACACAGATCAGCACCGCGCCGCCGCACAGCGCAAAAGCGCCGCAGAGCGGGTGAAACACAAAAAGCAGCAGCAAAAAGAGCGCAGCCCAGGGCAGATCAAACAGCGCCATCAGCGCGGGCGAGATCAGCAGGCGCTGCACGGCCTCCAGATCGCGCGGGGCGGTTTGTGCCAGAGCATCACCGGGAAAGACGGCAGCGAGCCGGGCCGCTGCCAGAAACACCCGCCCGTCGAGGCGCTCCTGGAAAACCGCGCCGATCCTGGCCGCAATCCGCCCCCGCAGATGATCAAGCAGCCCCATGGCGGAAAAAAGAAAGACAATCAGCCCGCTTAATGCGACGAGTGTGGCCTCTGAGTGAGAGCCGAGCACCCGGTCGTAGACCTGAAGCATATAAACCGGCCCCGCCAGCATCAGCAGATTGACCATGGCGGTGAAGAAAAACACCGTCACAAACAGCCCGCGCTGGCCGCGCTGCGCGGCGCGCAACTCCTGCAGACCTGTGCGGCTGTCCGCCTCTCTCATCGCAGAGACTCCCTTCCGTTGCCGCAGAAGTGAGCCTGAAAACGGTTAATATAATGCGATAAATCGGGTGCTCCATTGCGGTTGACCCCGAGAATTTTAGGTATATCAGGACAGCCGGAATGTTCTGTCGAAGATCCGCCCCTGGTGAGGTATCACGTGACCGTTGTAGCATCTGCCAAATCATCCCGTTTTCCGCTGGCGGCACTGTCTGCTGCGGTTCTGCTCACGGCCTGTGCGCCGGCACCGCGCAGCGCCGAAGATCCGCTGGAGCCGGTGAACCGGGCGGTGCACGGCTTTAACCTGGCTGCCGACCGCTTTGTGCTGCGCCCGGCGGCGGTGGTGAGTGGTCCGGTGATGCAAAGCCCGGTGGGCACGGCGGTCAGCAATTTCTCGGATAACCTTGGCACGCCTCAGGCAGCGGTCAATCACCTGCTGCAGGCGCGCTTTGCCGATGCCACCCACAGCGCCTGGCGCTTTGCGGTGAACAGCACCATCGGCCTTGCCGGTCTCTTTGATCCGGCGACCGTGATGGGGCTGGAGGAGCGCGACACCGATTTCGGCGAAACGCTGCACAGCTGGGGCATGGGCGAGGGGCCCTTCGTCATGCTGCCGCTGAAGGGGCCGTCGAACGCCCGCGATGCGCTGGGAGAAGTCGTCGATGTCTTCACCGATCCGCTCGATAATGTGCTGAGCGACGGGCAGCAGGAGGTGGCGACCGGCGCCTGGGTCCTGTCAAAAGTCGGTGATCGGGCCCGCTATCTGGAGACTGTGGACTCGATCCTCTACGGAAGTGCCGATAGTTACGCGCAGACGCGGTTGATGTATCAACAGAACCGCCGCTTTGAACTTGGTCAGGAGGCCGGAGACGATGCGTTCATCGATCCGTATGAAGACGCTGACAGCAACTGACCCGCGCCGTCGGGCCTTGCTGGCAGGAGGCGCGGTTTTTGCCGGGCTGATGCTGGCGGGTGCGCCGGTTATGGCATTTGACGTCAATTCGGCGCGCAGTCTGATCGACCGCGCGATTGCCGATGTGAATGGGATCATCGCCTCTGGTAAGGGCGAGGCCGCCATGCTGCGCGATTTTGAAGGGATTTTCGCCCGCTATGCGGATGTGAATGCCATCGCGCGCTCTGCGCTGGGGCCGACCGCGCGGTCGCTTTCTGCCCCACAGCTTGCGGCTTTCACCGAGGCGTTCCGCGTTTATATCGCGCGCAAATATGGCCGCCGCTTCCGCGAGTTTATCGGCGGGCAGATCGAAGTGACCGGGGCGAAGCCGATCAAAAGCTACTTTGAGGTCAGCTCGATCGCGCGTCTGCGCGGTCAGTCGCCCTTTGATCTGCGCTGGCAGGTCTCGGACCGCTCAGGCAAGCCGCTGTTTTTCAATATTATTATTGAAGGCATCAATATGCTTGCGACCGAGCGTGCAGAGATTGGCGCCATGTTCGACCGTCGCCGTGGCGATCTGAACCTGCTGATCCAGGATCTGAAGTCGATCTGAGCGCAGGCGACAGAATCACACAACGGGGGCCTTCGGGCCCCCTTTTTCGTTTGGGACGGCGCCGCCGTTAAGCTTAACATATCACATTGTATGTATTACATACTTTAGTGTGGACTAAAATTAAGAAAGCATCGTATCCTGCATCTGTTGGTTGCAGCATGACCCTGATATAAGGTGATGATGATGCCTGTGATTGTTTTGATAATTCTGTCCTCGCTGGGCTGGCTGCTGTCGGTCCTCGCTGTCATCAGCCTGAGTGGTGTGGGACTGTGGTCGGTGCTGGGGATCTGGCTCTGCCTGATTGTGGTTTTCGGGGTCACTCTGCGCCGCGCCCTGTCAGCCGGTTCCGAAGCGTCGTCACGGCTGCACTATGAACTTGCCGCTGATCTGGACGCCCTGCGGGAAAGGCGCTCTGAGGCGAATTCCTCTGCCAGGGCTGCAGCCACGCGGCGGATCTGAAAAGACCTCTCTCCTCCTCCCCTGGCCCGTCTGTGTCCCCCGCAGGCGGGCTTTTTCATGCCCCTGGTGGATTGCGATAAGACCTGCGGGGGGATTTCCTCTCGCCCCGGCAGGCCGGTTTGCCTATAAGCAGGCATGCCAGACGGAGTGTTGTTATGCCTGCAGACCTTTCCCCCATTGACCGCGCCAAATATGCCGCCTCGCGCCGGGCGGTGGATTTTGTTGAGGACGGAATGCGGGTCGGCCTCGGGACCGGATCGACCGCCGCCTGGATGGTGCGCTGCCTCGCAGAGCGGGTGAAGGCCGAAGGGCTGAAGCTGCAATGCGTGCCGACCTCGACCCGCACGGCGGAGCTGGGGCGGGAACTGGGCCTCAATATCGTCACCCTGGAAGAGGCGGGCTGGCTGGATCTGACCATCGATGGGGCGGATGAGTTTGATCCCGAACTCTCGCTCGTCAAAGGCGGCGGCGGTGCGCTTTTGCAGGAAAAGATCGTGGCCACGGCCTCGGACCGGATGATCGTCATCACCGATGCCGCCAAAGAGGTGAAGCATCTTGGTGCCTTCCCGCTGCCGGTGGAGGTGATCCCCTTTGGCTGGCAGGCCAGCCGCACTTTGATCGCTGAACTGATCGGCGGCTCGGATGTCATGGGCCATGAGATCACTTTGCGGATGAACGGCGATCAGCCCTTCCGCACCGATGAGAACAACTTCATCCTGGATCTGCATCTGGGCCGCATCGGCAATCCGCGTGAGCTGTCGCTGCTGCTGAACCAGATCGCGGGGGTGGTCGAAAACGGCCTTTTCCTCGATATCTGCGACACGGTGATCGTGGGCTATGGCGATGGCCGGGTGGAGCTGCACGACATGGCCGGGCGCGAAGTCGGGGATGAGCCGGTGCCGGGCAATGTCTTCACCGACGGAGATCTTTGAGCGCATGACGGTGGATGTCCGCCGCTCAGCCCGCGGCACGCTTTCTTCCCTGGTCAGCCTTGGGCTTTTTCTCGGGGCAGGCTGCCTGCTTTTGAGCCGCGAATATATGGCGCTGCGCCCCTCAACGGCGATGATCATCGTCGGGGTGTTGCTGCTGCTCTGGGCGGGGGTGATCTCCAACGGGCTGCGCCGTCCGGTGCTGATGTCGGCGGATGGCACGGGCGTGCGGGTGCGGCGGCTGATCGGACATCACAGTTTCGCGTGGAAGGACCTCACCTTCGCGAATTTCGACGGTTCGGATCGCGCGGTGATCCTTGGCGGCTATATCAATGGCAATATGCGCTATGCGGCTGTGCCCAAGCGCATCGCCAGTGTGGCGGATCTTGAGGAGGCGGCAGCGCTTTTCGCGCAGCACCGCCCGGATCTGCCGCAGACCATGGGACAGCCGGGGATCCCCCTCGCGCAGACGAAGGAGAGCGCAGAATGACGGGCGCGCAGGCTTTTGATTATGATCTCTTTGTCATCGGCGGCGGCTCAGGCGGCGTGCGCGCGGCAAGGATCGCTGCCGGTGAAGGCAAAGCAAAGGTCGCTCTGGCCGAAGAATACCGCCTGGGCGGCACCTGCGTTATCCGCGGCTGTGTGCCGAAAAAGCTGATGGTTTTCGCCAGCGGCTTTCCGGCCCAGGTTGAGGATGCGGCGGCCTATGGCTGGCAGGCCTCGGTCGGCGCTTTCGACTGGACGGCGTTTCGCGGCAAACTCGACGCCGAGCTTGACCGCCTGGAGGCGGCTTACCGCTCGGGCCAGACCGGGGCGGGTGTGACGCTTTACGCCGCCCGTGCCACGGTGACGGGGCCGCATTCCCTGCGCCTCAGCACCGGGGAAGAGGTCACGGCCAAACACATTCTGATCGCCGTGGGCGGCAGGCCGATGGTGCCGGATCTGCCGGGGGCGGAACTGGCGCTGACCTCGAATGAGATGTTCCTGCTCGACCAGCTGCCTGAAAGCATTCTGGTGGTGGGGGGCGGCTATATCGCCTGCGAATTCGCCTGCATCCTGCATGGGCTCGGGGTGAAGGTGACGCAGATGTACCGCGGCAAACAGATCCTGCGCGGCTTTGACCTGGAGGCGACGGGCTATGTCCAGCGCGCCATGACCGGGCGCGGGATTGATCTGCGCCTTGAGACCGATCTGGTGCAGCTTGAAAAAGCGCAGGGCGGCGTCGCCGTCACCGACACCACGGGCGCGGTGACCACCTATGGGGCAGTGATGTTCGCCACGGGCCGGGTGCCGAACTCGCAGGGTCTTGGCCTTGAAGAGGCGGGCGTGAAACTGGGCGTGAAGGGCGAGGTCATCGTCGATGACTACAGCCAGACCTCGGTGCCCTCGATCTTTGCGGTGGGCGATGTCACTGACCGGGTCAACCTGACCCCGGTGGCGATCCGCGAGGGTCATGCCTTTGCCGATACCGTCTTTAAAGGCCAGCCGCGCAAGGCCGATCACAGCCTGATCCCGGCCGCCGTTTTCGCGCAGCCTGAGATGGGGACGGTGGGTCTGTCGGAAGAAGCCGCCGCGGCCCAGGGCGTGGTGGAGATCTACACGACCTCCTTCCGCCCGATGCAGACGCTTTTTGCCGGACGCGATGATCGCGCTTTCTTTAAGCTGGTGGTCTGTGCCACCTCGCGCAAAGTGCTTGGGTGTCATATTGTCGCGCCTTCGGCCGGCGAGTTGATCCAGCTGGTGGCCATTGCGATCCGCATGGGCGCAACAAAAGAAGATTTCGACCGGACGATGGCGGTGCATCCGACCATTGCCGAGGAACTCGTAACCATGAGAAATCCGGTCAGAACCGTGGGAACCGCTTGATTTCAGCGGATCAATACCCAGTTTAGAACCAACCGGATTGTGTGAGAAGGAACAGGGAATGGCAGGCAGCGGAGGACCATGGGGCGGCGGCTCGGGTGGCAACGACGGTGATAAACGTGGCCAGCAGGGCGGCAACGGCGGTGGCGGCGGGCGTAAGCCCGGACCCGAGGGTCCCCAGATCCCCGAAATCGACGAGCTGATGAAGAAAGGCCAGGAGCAGCTGCGCGTCCTTATGGGCGGTCGTGGCGGCAATGGTCAGGGCGGCGGACGCGGCCCCGGGGGCCCGTCTTCGGGCAGCCCGCTGTTCTCCAAAGGCACGGCGCTGCTGGCGGTTGTGGGGGCTGCGGTGGTCTGGGGCATGGCCTCATTCTACACCGTAAAGCCCGAAGAACGCTCGGTTGAGCTGTTTCTTGGTGAATATCGCGGCATCGGCAGCCCGGGTCTGAACTTCGCGCCCTGGCCGCTGGTCCGCGCTGAGATCGTTCAGGTGACCGGCGAGCGGGTGACCGATGTCGGCACCGGCCGTGGCGGTGCGCTTGACACCGGGCTGATGCTGACGCGCGATCAGAACATCGTGGATATCGAATTCCAGGTGGTCTGGAACGTCTCGGATCCGTCGAAGTTCCTGTTCAACCTGCGTGAGCCCTCGGATACCATCCGGGCGGTCTCTGAATCCGCGATGCGCGACATCATTGCGCGCTCGGAGCTGTCGCCGATTCTGAATCGGGACCGTGGCGCGATTGCCTCGGATCTGCGCGCGGCCGTTCAGACCACCCTCGACAGCTATGAGGCCGGGATCAACGTGGTGCGGGTCAACTTTGACCGCGCCGACCCGCCGCGCGAAGTGATCGACAGCTTCCGCGAAGTCCAGGCCGCGCAGCAGGAGCGTGACCGCCTTGAAAAAGAGGCAGACGCCTATTCGAACCGCGTCACCGCCGGTGCCCGTGGTGAAGCCGCGCGCCTGATGGAGCAGTCCGAGGGCTACCGCGCCCAGGTGGTCAACGCCGCCCAGGGTGAGGCAAGCCGCTTCCTTGCGGTCTATGAGGAATATGTCAAAGCGCCGGAAGTTACCCGTCGCCGGATGTATCTGGAGACCATGGAAGAAGTACTCGGCGGCGTGAACAAGGTCATTCTTGACGGCGTAAGCGGCGGCGAAAACGGCCAGGGCGTGGTGCCCTTCCTGCCGCTGAATGAGCTGAACCGCGGTCTGACCGCGCCGGCGGCAGGTGCTGCGCAGACGGGGGTAAGCCAATGAACAAACTGAACTTTGCGATTCCTGTTCTGGTGCTGATCGCTGTGGGCGTGCTCTCGTCGGTCTTCATCGTTGATGAGCGTGAAAAGGCCATGGTGCTGCAGTTTGGTCAGGTCAAACAGGTCAAGGAAGAGCCGGGTCTGGGCTTTAAGATCCCGCTGATCCAGGAAGTCGTGACCTATGAAGACCGGATCCTCGGTCTGCAGACCCAGCCGCTGGAAGTCACCCCGCTGGATGACCGCCGTCTGGTGGTTGATGCCTTCGCCCGCTGGCGCATCACCAATCTCGTGGACTTCCGCGAAGCGGTGGGCGCAGGCGGCGAAGAGGCGGCTCAGGTCCGTCTTGAGCGCATCGTTACCGCCGCGATCCGTGAGGTTCTCGGCGGCGTGCCCTCGAACCGGGTGCTCTCAGAGGACCGGACCGCGCTGATGAACACCATCCGCGACAGCGCGCGCCGTCAGGCCGCGTCGCTTGGCGTGGATATCGTCGACGTGCGTCTGACCCGCACCGATCTGCCCGAGCAAAACCTTGCCGCCACCTATGCCCGTATGCGGGCTGAGCGTGAGCGTGAGGCCGCGGATGAGCGCGCGCGTGGTGAAGAAGCCGCACAGCGTGTGCGCGCCTCTGCAGACCGGACCGTGGTTGAGCTGACCTCTGACGCCCGTCGTCAGGCCGAAGTGATCCGCGGTGAGGCCGATGCAGAGCGGAACCGCGTCTATGCCGAAGCCTTTGGCCGCGATCCGGAATTCTTCGCTTTCACCCGCTCGCTGACCTCGTATCAGCGCGCGATGAAGCCGGGGAACTCCTCGATCGTCATGCAGCCCGACAGCACCTTCTTCGAATATCTGCGCTCCGATCAGCCGCCGGCTCCGGCTGGCAACTGATCCTTCGCAGGATGAAATGCAGAAAAGGCCGGTCCCCGCGACCGGCCTTTTTTCCTGAGCGGGGTTCAGCTTAAGCGTGATAACGCCGGATCATCTCGCGTTAATCGCGAGTCCTCACAAGCCGGGGAGATTGTTGCAACACTCTTTGCTTTCCCCCTTCCTTTGCCCATGTTCGACAGGAATGGGGGCACTCCGCGCCCCATGACCAAGACGGAGGATGTCTTTGAGATGAATTCCAGTCCCCTGACCCTGCCGCAGCGTCCGCTGCGTGCGCTCTGGCTGGGTGTTGTTGCGCTGGCTTTTGCCCTGTCGCAGACCATGGCTGTTGAGGCGCGTGGAGCGCCGGAAACCTTTGCGGATCTGGCTGATAAAGTCAGCCCTGCGGTGGTCAATATCACCACCTCAACGGTGGTTGAGCAGCCCGCCGGCCAGGGCGGCCCACGTTTCCCCGAGGGCTCGCCCTTTAATGATTTCTTCCGTGAGTTCATGGACCGCGACCCCGGCCAGCAGGCTCCGCAGCGCGGCCAGGCGCTTGGCTCGGGCTTTGTGATCTCGGAAGACGGGCTGATCGTCACCAATAACCACGTCATTGAAGGCGCGGATGACATCGAGATTGAGTTCTTCTCGGGCAACCGCATGAAGGCCACGCTGATCGGCACCGATCCCAAGACCGATATTGCGGTGCTGAAGGTCGACGCCACTGAAAAGCTGCCCTTCGTGACCTTCGGCGATGCCGATGCCTCGCGTGTGGGCGACTGGGTCGTGGCCATGGGCAACCCGCTCGGTCAGGGCTTCTCGGTCTCGGCCGGGATCGTCTCGGCGCGCAAGCGCTCGCTCCAGGGGGCCTATGACGATTACATCCAGACCGATGCTGCCATCAACCGCGGCAACTCGGGCGGGCCGCTCTTCAATATGGACGGCGAAGTGATCGGCGTGAACACGGCGATTCTGTCGCCCAACGGCGGCTCGATCGGCATCGGCTTCGCCATGAGCTCGAATGTCGCCTCGCGCGTGGTCGAGCAGCTTCGTGAGTTCGGCGAAACCCGTCGCGGCTGGCTGGGCGTGCGCATCCAGGACGTGAGCCCGGATATCGCCGAAGCCATGGGCCTGTCGAAAGCCGCAGGCGCATTGGTGACCGATGTCCCGGAAGGCCCGGGCAAAGACGCGGGCATCCTGGCCAATGACGTCATCCTGAAGTTCGACGGCGTGGATGTGGCCGATACCCGTGCGCTGGTGCGTCAGGTCGGCGATACCGATGTCGGCAAAGCTGTGCCGGTGCTGGTTCTGCGCGGCGGTAAGGAAGTAACCATCGACGTCACTCTGGGTCGCCGTGAGACCGCTGAAGGCGAAGGCAATGCCGCCCGTCCGGATGCGCAGGTCCGGCCGCAGCAGGAAAACCTGATGGGGATGCGCCTGCGCCCGGTGACGGAAGCCGAAGGCAAAGCCGCCGGTGTGGCCCAGGGCCTGCTGATTGAGGCTGTTGACGCGGGTGCAGAAGCCGAAACCAAAGGCCTGCGCGCCGGAGATCTGCTGACCGAAGCCGGGCAACAGCCGCTGGCCTCGGTGCAGGATCTGCAAAAGCGCGTCGAAGAGGCGAAGGATGCGGGCCGCAAATCGCTGCTGCTGCTGGTGCGCCGCGGCACGGATTCGCGCTTTGTGGCGCTCGCGCTGCAATAAGCCTGCGCGGATAATCCGGAAAGGCGGCTCTGCGGAGCTGCCTTTTTTAATGCGCGATCAGCCCCAGCGAGAGCGCCGCGCCGCGCGACAGGATCGGGCTGTTGAGACCCGCCGCCGCCTGATAGCGCTGCAGCGCCGTCAGAGTGGCGCCATCGGGCTCTCCGGTCACCGGCCCCTCATAAAGCCCCCGCGCCTTCAGGGCCCGCTGGAGGGAGGCATAAAAGAGATCTGCGCCGCCTACTTCCGGCGGGCAGGGGATGCGAAACCAGATCCGGCTGCGCGGGCGCAGCTCGCGCTGGACACTCTCGCTGACAATTCCGCGCAACGGATCAAGCCGCTGCTCGGTGACGGTTTCAAACTGCGCCGGACGCTCGCTGCTGTGCCAGCACTGTCCCGCATCGGGCAGGGGCGGGGTAAAGCGCAGCTCTGCGCTCAGGTCCGGCTGCGCCAGAGGCGGGGGAACCTGAGGGCGCGTCGTGCATCCGCCGAGCAGAAGCGCCATGGCTCCGTAGTAAATCAACCCGCGCATTCCGCCCTGCCTGCTGTTCCTTCCTCAGTTTAGCGGCAGGCCGTGGCACTGGTCAAACCTCTCCGGCTGCATTATCTGAGTGTTGAAACGACTGGCAGCAGCATCAGGAGCCCCCCGGTTATGGCCCGTATCACCTATATCGAGCACAATGGCACCGAGCATGTCCTTGAGGTGGCCAGCGGCCTGACCGTGATGGAAGGCGCGCGCGACAATGGCGTGCCGGGCATTGAGGCGGATTGCGGCGGCGCCTGCGCCTGCTCGACCTGCCATTGCTACGTCGATGCCGCCTGGGTCGACCGGCTGCCGCCGAAAGACCCGATGGAGGCCGATATGCTGGATTTCGCCTGGGCACCAGACCCGGTGAAATCGCGCCTCACCTGCCAGATCCGCGTCTCGGATGCGGTCGACGGCCTGGTGGTTCATCTTCCCGAGCGCCAGATCTAAGCGCGCTCACGCCCCGTCCTCCGGCCGGACCCCGGGCGAAACTCCCGGCCGGATTTCAGACCTGAGGGGCTTATCATGACCGAACTCGCAGCACTGATGCAGACCATTGGCGCGAACGCACGCGCCGCTGCAACCGGGCTCGGTTTTGCCCCGCCAGAGCAGAAAACCAGGGCGCTCGAAGCCGCCGCAGATCACCTGATCGCGCATCAGGACGCGCTGCTCGCCGCCAATGCCCTCGATATGCAATACGGCCGCGACAAGGGCCTGACCCCGGCCATGCTCGACCGGCTGGAACTCACCCCCGCACGCATCGCAGCAATCGCCCAAGGGCTGCGCGATGTGGCAGGCCAGCCCGATCCGGTCGGCCGCGTGCTCTCTGAATGGGACCGCCCCACGGGGCTGAACATCCAGCGCGTCTCCACGCCGCTCGGCGTCATCGGGGTGATCTATGAATCGCGCCCCAATGTCACCGCCGATGCCGGCGCGCTCTGCCTCAAGGCCGGCAATGCCGTGATTCTGCGCGGCGGCTCGGAAAGCTTCCATTCCGCCCGCGCCATCCATGCCGCCATGGTCGAGGGCCTGAAAACCGCAGGCCTGCCCGAGACTGCGATCCAGCTCGTCCCCCTCCGCGACCGTGAGGCCGTGACCGAAATGCTGCGCATGACCGATTATATCGACGTCATCGTGCCCCGCGGCGGCAAAGGCCTTGTGGGTCTGGTGCAGCGCGAGGCCCGCGTCCCGGTCTTTGCCCACCTCGAAGGCATCTGCCACGTCTATCTCGACAAAGCGGCAGACCCGGAAAAAGCCCGCCGCGTGGTCCTCAACGCCAAAACCCGCCGCACCGGCATCTGCGGCTCAGCCGAATGCCTGCTGATCCACCGCGATCTGGTCGGGGGCCTCGGCGCGCAGATCATCGCCGATCTGATCGCCGCGGGCGTCGAAGTGCGCGCCGGTGAGGGGCTTCACCACCTGCCGGGCGTCACTAAGGCGAAGCCCGATGATTTCGGCCGCGAATATCTCGATATGATCATCGCCGCGGCAGTGGTCGATGATGTCGACGGCGCCATCGACCATATCCGCCGCTACGGCTCCAGCCACACCGAATCGATCCTGACCGAAGATGACGCTGCCGCCGATCGCTTCTTCCAGCGCCTCGACAGCGCGATCCTGATGCGCAATGCCTCGACGCAATTCGCAGACGGCGGTGAATTTGGCATGGGCGGTGAAATCGGCATCGCCACCGGCAAAATGCACGCCCGCGGCCCGGTGGGCGCAGACCAGCTGACGAGCTTTAAATATCTCGTCCGCGGCGATGGCACCATCCGCGCCTGATCCGCGCCAGCCCCTTCGGCTTTGGCTTTTAAAAATACTCCCGGGAGGGGTTCGGGGAGGGCAGGCAGCCCTCCCCGTTTTTCATTTCAGCGCCTCAACAGCCGCGAGAAACCGGGCAATCTCCGCCTCATCATTGAAATAATGCACCGAGGCCCGCACCAGGCTTTCAAGACCCCGCGCCCCGAAATCCAGCCGCGCGGAACTATGGCTTGAGACCGAGACATTGATCCCCTGCACCCGCAGCGCCTCATAGATTTCTTTTGCGGCCAGACCCGTCTTCTCAAAGGTCACAATCCCGCAGCGCGTCACCCCAAGATCGCGCACACTCACCCCGGACAGGCCCGACAGCCCGGCCCGCAGATCTGCCGCCAGCCTTTCAACCCGCGCCTCAATCGCCGGAAGCCCCAGAGCGCGGGCATAGCGCACCGCCGCCATCAGCCCGACGCGGCCGCCGACATAGGTCTCCCAGTTCTCAAACCGCCGCGCGCCCTTCGCCAGGGTATAGCCCTGGTCTGAGGTCCAGTCGGCGGCGCGCATATCGGCAAAGGGCGGCTCAATCTGATCGATCACCCGGTCCGAAACCCAGAGAAACCCGGTCCCGCGCGGCCCGCGCAGAAACTTGCGCCCCGTCCCCGACAGGATGTCACAACCGATCTTTTGCACATCGAGATCGATCTGCCCGACCGACTGACAGGCATCGAGCAGATAAAAAAGCCCATGCGCCTTCGCCACCCGTCCGACGGCCTCAGCCGGGTTCACCAGCCCACCCTGCGTCGGCACATGGGTCAGCGCGATCAGCCGTGTCTTCGGCCCGATCAGCCGCTCAAGGGCCACCACATCGATCTGCCCGCTCTCATCTGAGGGGCAAAGATCAATCTCAAGCCCGCGCCGCTTTGCCTGCTGCAAAAGCGCGATGTAATTTGAGACATATTCCGAGGCATGGGTGATGATCCGGTCGCCGGGCTGCAAAGGCAGACCGTAAAAGGCCATATCCCAGGCGCGGGTGGCATTCTCGACCCAGGCCACCTCATGGGGCTTTGCATTCAGAAGGCCCGCGAATTCGGTGTAAAAGGCCTCCAGTTCCGGGGCCATCTGCCGCTCAACCTCATAGCCGCCAAGCGCATTTTCCAGATCAAGCACCCGCTTCACCGCCTCATAAACCGGGCGCGGCATCAGCGAGGAGCCTGCATTGTTGAAATGCAGCACCTTTTCAACGCCAGGGGTCTCAGAGCGGATGCGGGCGATATCGAGCATGAAAAAACCTCCGGGAGTGATCTCCCGGAGGCTCTGATGTTCTGCACTCTGCCGCAAGGGCAAAGGCGCTTAAAGCGCGCGCCAGCCGATATCGCTGCGGCAAAAGCCCTCCGGCCAGTCGATCTGCGCCACCATATCATAGGCCAGCACCCGCGCCTCGCTCAGGCTGTCAGCGCGGGCAGTGATGTTCAGAACCCGCCCGCCATTGGCAAGGATTTTGCCATCACGCTCAAGGGTTCCGGCATGGAAGGCCATCTGCGAGGAGGTCTCGGGCAGGGTCGCAAGACCACGGATCTCGGTGCCTTTTTTATAGTCCCCCGGATAGCCCTCAGCCGCCATCACAACGGTCAGCGCATGGTCATCGGCCCAGTTGACCTGCACCTCATGCAGGCGCTCTTCGGCGCAGGCCAGCAGCAGATCAAGGATCTGCGCGCCCAGCCGCATCATCAGCACCTGACACTCCGGATCACCAAAGCGGACGTTATATTCCACCAGACGCGCGCGGCCATTCTCGATCATCAGGCCCGCGTAAAGCACGCCCTTAAACGGCGTGCCGCGGCGTGCCATTTCATCCACCGTCGGCTGCACGATTTCGCGCAGGACCTGGTCCTGGATCGCATCGGTCAGCACCGGGGCGGGGCTATAGGCGCCCATGCCGCCGGTGTTCGGGCCGGTGTCGCCGTCGCCGACGCGCTTATGGTCCTGGGCGGTGCCGACCGGCAGGATGGATTTGCCGTCCGACAGGATAAAGAAGCTGGCCTCTTCCCCGGCCATGAATTCCTCAATGACCACTTCCGCGCCTGCAGCGCCAAAGGCCCCGCCGAACATATCGTCGATGGCCGCCAGCGCCTCGGCCTCGGTCATGGCAACGACCACGCCTTTGCCGGCGGCAAGGCCGTCCGCCTTCACCACGATCGGCGCGCCATTGGCGCGGATATGGGCTTTGGCGGCCTCCGCATCGGTGAAATGGCCATAGCCTGCGGTGGGCGCTTTGCAGGCGTCGCAGATCTCTTTGGTGAAGCTTTTCGAGGATTCGAGCTTCGCCGCTGCGGCTGAGGGGCCAAAATGCAGGATCCCCGCCGCCGCCAGGGCATCGCCCACCCCCGCCGCCAGCGGCGCTTCCGGGCCGATCACCACGAAATCAATGGCTTCAGCGGCAACAAACTCCAGCACCGCATCGGCGCTGAGGATATCAAGATCGACCTGACGGGCCAGCGAGCCCATGCCCGCATTGCCCGGCGCGACGAAAAGCCGGTCGCATTTCGGGTTTTGACGAATTGCCCAGACGAGGGCATGTTCGCGCCCGCCACTGCCCAGCACCAGAATGTTCATCGCCGCCTCCGCTTGGCCTTTTGCTGCGCGCGTTCTAAGGTCTGGCTGCCATGAGAACAAGTGAAGCCTGATGATTGATCTCTTCGAAGAAGAGCCGCCGCGCGGCAATGCCCCCGAGTTGAGCGTCTCGGAACTCTCCGGAGCGGTGAAACGCGTACTCGAAGGCGAATTCGCCCGGGTGCGTGTGCGCGGTGAGGTGGGCCGTGTCTCGCGCCCCTCCTCGGGGCATCTTTACTTCGATCTGAAGGACGCCAATGCCGTTCTCGCGGCGGTCTCCTGGAAGGGGCAGGTTGCAAAGATGCAGATGCGCCCCGAAGAGGGCATGGAGATCATCGCCACCGGCCGTCTGACCACCTTTCCGGGGCAGTCGAAATATCAGCTGATCGTCGATGATGTGGCCCCGGCGGGCCTTGGCGCGCTGATGATGATGCTGGAGAAGCGCAAAAAGGCGCTGGCGGCGGAGGGGCTTTTTGATCCCGCCCGCAAAAAGCCCACTCCGGCGCTGCCGGGAGTGATCGGCGTGGTGACCTCACTTTCGGGGGCGGTGATCCGCGATATTCTGCACCGGCTGCGTGACCGCTTTCCGCGTCATGTGCTGATCTGGCCGGTGGTGGTTCAGGGCGAGAAATGCGCCCCCGAAGTGGCGGCGGCGATCCGCGGCTTCAATGCGCTGCAGCCGGGCGGGCCGGTCCCGCGCCCCGATCTGATCATCGTGGCGCGCGGCGGTGGCTCGCTCGAAGATCTCTGGGGTTTTAACGAGGAGGTGGTGGTCCGGGCCGCTGCCGCCTCTGAGATCCCGCTGATCTCGGCGGTGGGCCATGAGACCGACACCACGCTGATCGATTATGCTGCCGACCGCCGTGCGCCGACGCCCACAGCGGCGGCGGAGATGGCGGTTCCGGTGCGCTTTGAGTTGATGTCGCATCTCGACACCATGGGTGCGCGGCTCTCGCGCGGGGTAACCCTTGCGCTCAGCCAGCGCCGCCAGCGGGCGCTGGATCTGGCGCGCGCCCTGCCGCGCCCTGAAGGCCTGGTGCAGCCCGCCCGCCAGCGGTTTGATCTCTGGGCCGATCGTCTGCCCCAGGCGCTGAGCCTGGGTGTGGCGCGGCGGCGCAGCCGTCTGGCGGAGCTTGCGGCCTCGGTGCGTCCGATGGCCCTGGTGCGGCTGACCGCCACCGCGCGCGAGCGTCTGGCAGAGCGCGATCACCGTCTGAGCGGTGCGCTGACCCGCCGTTCCGGGGAGGCCCGCCTGCGCCTGAGCACGCTCTCTGAGCGGCTGGCCCCGGCGCTGGAGCGGCTGCTGGCCGATGAGGCACGCCGCACGGTGGAGGCACAGAGCCGCCTTACCGCGCTGAGCGCGCGGCTTGAGGCGGCGCCTTTGCGCCAGATTGCCCGTTTGACCGAGCAGCTTGAGGCCCGCGACCGTCTGCGCCAGACGCTGGGCCACCGTGAGACCCTGCTGCGCGGCTATGCCGTGGTGCGCGGTGAGGACGGCCATGTCGTCACCTCCCGCGCCGCCGCCGAGAAAGCCGGAGCGCTCGATCTGGAATTCGCCGATGGCCATATCAGCGCCGGGGCCAAAGCCGCCGCGCCAAAACGCAGCCCCAAATCCCCGCCCCCCGATCAGGGCAGCCTGTTCTGAGCCAGCCTGATCCCGGCCAGGAGGCGGCTGAGGCGTCGTCCTTGCCGGAGAGCGGGCGGACTGGCTGTTCCACAATGCAGGACTGACAGGATTGGCGCAGGCCAGTGAGCTCGGTCGCGCCTGCCGCAAACATTCGCCCCGGTGGCGGCTCCGGCGGGGCGAATGGCCGCTTTGTTCAGGCGGTTCGGACCAGGCCTGTCAGAACCCGCCCCGAACCCTTGTTTTACCAGCCTGCCAACCCCTGGCTGAGGCTGTGAGGGGTTTGCCCTGCGGCCTCAGACCGTTGGGGTGCTGAAAGCATGAGTTACGGCACTTCCGGCAGAGCCCTTGCGGGGAGGGCTCTGCCGGAAGTTGGCCAGTTCAGGATAAGCATCCGCAAAGCCTGTCAGAACTGCTCCAGAAGCCTGCGCAAATAATCGCGCTCTTCTTCCGGGCGGTGCTGCTCGCCCGAGCGGCGGCGCAGCTCCTCCAGCAGATCCAGGGCGCGGCGGTTCGGGTCGATCGCTTCGCCCAGCGGGTCGTCGCTGCCGATGCCGCCCGACGCGCCTGGCTGACGGCCCAGCGGATCGCGGGTCTGACCGCCGCGCCCGCGACCCTCGCCGGGGCGCTGCCCCTCGGGGCCCTCGGCTCCGGCCTGGCCCTGACGGGTCTCACCGCGCTCGCGGGCTTCGGCCTCTTCAAAGCGGCGCATGCCCTCGCGCAGGGCCTCCATGGCTTCGGCCTGACGGTCGAGCGCGCCGGGCAGGTTATCGCCGCGCAGAGCCTCCTCCGCGCCCTCCATCGCCTCGCGGGAGCGGTCGAGCGCGCGGCGGCCCTCATCGGCTTCCGGGCCGCCATCGCCGGGCATTTCGGTCTGGCCAAGCGCGCGCAGACGGTTTCGCAGATCGCGCTGGCGATCGGCAAGGGAGGAGCCTTCGCCCTCAGCCTCACCTTCGCCCTGACCCTGCTGACCCTGACCCTGGCCCGTGCCGTCAAACCGGCGCTGCAGATCGCGGAAAGCCTCATCCGAAAGGCCCTGCTGCTCGCGCAGGCTGTCGGCCAGATCGCGCATCCGGCCCTGGCCTTCGCCGCGGCCTTCCCCGCCTTCGCCCTGGCTGACCTGCATGTTTTCCATCAGCTGGCGCAGCATCTCCATCAGCTCCTGCGCCTCGGCCATTTTGCCCTCCGCCATCAGCTGCTCCAGCTTATCAAGCATCTGCTGCAGCTGATCGGCGGACATCTCAAGGCTTTCGGTATCGCCGCTCTGCTCAGACGGCGCGCGCTCCTGTTCGCGTGACAGCTGCTCCATGTAATCGTCCAGGGCCTTGCGCAGCTCATCCATTAACTCGCGGATCTCAGAGGGGCTGGCACCGTTTTTCATCGCCTCATCAAGGCGGTCCTGCGCCCGGCGCAGCCGCTCAAGCGCGGTGTTCAGATCGCCCTCCTCCAGCAGCGCCGCGATGGAAAACAGCTCCTCTGACAAAGCGTCACGGGCCTGATCGGTCAGCCCGCCCGCCTCCATCTGGCGGATGGCGGTGCGGATCCGCAGGAAGGCGCGGTCATTGCGGATGAAATTCTCCGGGGCCCAGGTGACGGCGCGCAGGATCTGTGCCCCGCGCGGCGCGGTGCTGCGGCTCCACAAAAGATCGCGGCGCACTTCGGCCACGGTGGCGGCCAGCGGATCAAAGAAGCGCCGCCCCGGCAGCAGGGTCTGCAGCGGCGCGCTTTCCGCGGTCTGTCCGGCGGCATCCGTGACCTGAAGGGTCAGGATCACCGGCAGATTGGCAAAGGGATGGGCGGCCAGATCCTCGGTCAGAACGCCCTTCACCTCCGCCCGACGCCCCCGGAAGGGCAGGGGCAGATCGAGCAGGATCGGCTCTCTCGGCTCGGGCTCAGCGGCGAGGGCATAGCGGCGATCCACCCGGGCGGTGTCGAGGGTGATGGTCAGCTGACCGGCGGTCACGCCATAGTCATCCCGCGCTTCAAAGGGCAGCTTGAAGGTGCCATCGGCCTGACGCTCGGGGGCGGGCGGTGGCTCAACTTCGGGGGGCAGATCGGGCAGCACGCCGATCTCCCAGGTCTGCCCGCCCTCTCCGGTGATGCTCAGGCTGCCGTGGTGGCGGATCAGGAAAGTCGCGCCGTCGTCTTCGGCCTGCAAACCACTGCCGGAGACGCTTTCCTCAAGCCCAAGGCCGCCCGGTTCACCGTAAAAGCGCAGCAGGACCTCAGAGTTTTCCGGCACCTCAAAGCCGGTGTCGGTGAGCGCATTGAGATAGATCACCGGGCGGGCGGTATAGGCGGGCGGGCGGATCCAGCCCTCCCAGACCGGACCAGAGGCGACAACGGCGCCGCTGCCACCGGCGGGGCGCAGATCGCTGAGCGAGGACAGAGAGCCGAAAAGCCCGCCCACAACCGCCAGTAGAAGTGCGGTCAGGCGCAGCGCATAGGGATCGCGGGAGGTGAGATCCGGGGCCGGGGCCACGGGGCGCGCCTCAGCGGCCGCCCGGGCCATGCGCGCCAGATGCGCCTGCCAGAGCGCCGCAGAAGCCGGATCCGAGGTGCCGATGGCCTGGGCATCGCGCAGCGCCGCCAGCGGGCGGCCCGGAAGACGGGCATCGACCCGTGTAAAGACTTCTGCCATGCGGGGGCGCTGAAACCGGCGCAGCCCGACCGCCAGCAAAGCCAGCGCCGTCAGGGCAAAAAGCCCCAGCACGGACCAAAGCGCCACCAACGGCAGCCCGTGCAGCCCCCCAAGCGCCGCCAGACCAAATCCGGTGAGCAAAAGCGCCGCCAGCGGCCAGAAGGCCCGGGCGCCGCGTTCCAGCCAAAGGCCGATCCGCGTCAGCGCCAGGACAAGGCGGAGACGCGGAGAGTTCAGAAGATCAGCGCTTTGGTTTTTCGTCATTCACCCGTCCCGAAGGCGGTGAGAGTCACAGCCATTGCGGGATGGTATCGCGCGCGAGAATTTCGTCAAACGTCGGACGCGCCCGGATGACCGCAAATTGATCGCCTGAGACCAGAACTTCGGGGATCAGCGGGCGGGTGTTATATTCCGAAGCCATAACCGCGCCATAAGCCCCGGCTGAGCGGAAGGCGACCAGATCCTCGGGCTGCAGCGCGGGCAGGTTCCGGCCCTTGGCAAAGGTATCGCCGGTCTCACAGACCGGGCCCACCACGTCGAAGGGCTGCGGCTCAACCCCGGCCTCAGCCTCAATGACCGGGAGGATGTCGTGATGCGCACCATACATCGAGGGGCGCACCAGATCGTTCATCGCCGCATCAAGGATCAGGAAATCGCGGCCCTCTCCCTCTTTGACATAGATGACCGAGGAGACCAGCAGCCCGGCATTGCCCGAGATCAGACGACCCGGCTCAATCTCCAGCTCACAGCCGAGATCGCCGAGTACGCGTTTGACCATGGCGCCATATTCCGCCGGAAGCGGCGGGGCCTCATTCGAGCGGGTATAGGGGATGCCCAGACCGCCGCCGAGATCGAGACGGCGGATGTTATGGCCGTCTTCGCGCAGCGCCAGCGCCAGCGCGCGCATCTTGGTATAGGCCTCTTCAAAGGGCGCAAGATCGGTCAGCTGGCTGCCGATATGCATATCGACGCCCACGACATCAATGCCCGGAAGGGTGGCGGCCATTTTGTAGATCTCGCGCGCTTTGGCGATCGGGATGCCGAATTTGTTTTCCGACTTGCCGGTCGAGATCTTCTCATGGGTTTTGGCGTCAACATCCGGGTTCACCCGCAGGGTGATCGGCGCGACCTTGCCCATGGCGGCGGCGACTTCCGAGAGGACCAGCAGTTCCGGCTCTGATTCGACGTTGAACTGGCGCACGCCGTGCTCCAGCACAAAGCGCATCTCTTCGCGGGTCTTGCCAACGCCGGAGAAGACGATCTTTTCGCCCGGCACGCCCGCAGCCAGCGCACGGCGGTATTCGCCGCCCGAGACCACATCCATCCCCGCGCCGAGTTTTGCCAGAACCCGCAGAACGGCGATGTTGGAGTTTGATTTCACCGCAAAGCAGACCAGATGCGGATTGGGCGAGAGCGCCTCGTCAAAGACGCGGAAGTGGCGCTCAAGCGTGGCAGCGGAATAGACGTAGAAGGGGGTGCCCACCTCTGCCGCGATGTCCCGGATCGCGACATCTTCCGCGTAGAGTTCGCCGTTGCGATAGAGGAAGTGGTCCATGGTGCCTCGCCGGATCAGATGGTTCCGGCCCGGTATAGCAGAAGCCTCCGGCCCTTCAACGGCTCCCCGCGCGTGATCTCAGTCGCTGAGGCCGGGCTGGCTGTTATAGGTCAGACCCATCCGCGCCGTGCCGGAAATGGACAGGCCATCACTCTGGCGCGAGACCTCCTGCGGGGGGACGGGCGGGCCATCGGCGCCACAGGCGCTCAGCACCAGCGCGGCGGTCATCAGAAGGGCGGGAAAGTAAGGCATGGTCATACTCCGTTTGGTCAGGGGCTGACGGCGATGCGAGCACCGCCGACCCGCCCCGAAAGGGAAGGATAGACCGCCAGCCCCCCGGTGCCGAGTGAAATCCCTGCGTTCAGGCGGGGTTGCGTCACGCAGCCCGCCAGCGGCAGGACGATCAGCAGCACAAGGGGGATGGCGCGCAGGCTCATGCCAGCAGCTCTTTCCAGCGCGCGACCTGGGCCAGAACCTGATCCGGCGCCGTGCCGCCATAGGACTGACGCGAGCGGACCGAGTTTTCGACGCCGAGAACGGTGAAAACATCCTCAGTGATGCCGGGGTGCTGCGACTGCATCTCTGCGAGCGAAAGATCGGGCAGATCGACGCCCTTGTCTTCGGCCAGTTTCACAAGGCTGCCGGTGACGTGGTGGGCATCGCGGAACGGCAGGTTCAGCGAGCGCACCAGCCAGTCCGCCAGATCCGTCGCGGTCGAGAAGCCCGAAGCTGCGGCTTTTTCCAGGCTCTCGCGGTTGGCGGCCATATCCGAGACCATGCCGGTCATCGCGGCCAGTGCCAGCAGCAGCGAATCGGCGGCGTCAAAGACCTGCTCTTTGTCTTCCTGCATGTCCTTCGAGTAGGTCAGCGGCAGGCCCTTCATGATGGTGAAAAGCGCCACCGTCGAGCCCATGATCCGGCCGATTTTGGCGCGGATGAGTTCAGCCGCATCGGGGTTTTTCTTCTGCGGCATGATCGAAGAGCCGGTGGTCCAGCGATCCGACAGGCGCACAAAGCGGAACTGTGCTGAGGACCAGATCACCAGCTCTTCGGCAAAGCGCGACAGATGCATGGCGCAGATCGAAGCGGCCGAGAGATATTCCAGCGCAAAGTCCCGATCCGAGACCGAATCGAGGCTGTTGGCGGTGGGGCGGTCAAAGCCGAGCGCCTGAGCCGTGGCAAAGCGGTCGATCGGGAAGGAAGTCCCGGCCAGTGCCGCCGCCCCGAGCGGGCATTCGTTCATGCGTTTGCGCGCGTCTTTGAAGCGCGACAGATCCCGCGCCAGCATTTCCACATAGGCCATCATATGGTGGCCCCAGGTCACCGGCTGCGCGGTCTGCAGATGGGTGAAACCCGGCATGACCCAATCCGCGCCCGCTTCGGCCTGGGCGAGGAAGGCACGCAGAAGTGCTTCAATGCCGTCGATGGTGGCATCGCATTGATCGCGGACCCAGAGACGGAAATCGACCGCCACCTGGTCATTGCGCGAGCGCGCGGTGTGCAGACGGCCCGCCGGCTCGCCGATGATGTCCTTCAGGCGCGATTCCACATTCATGTGGATGTCTTCCAGATCGGTGCGGAAGGTGAATTTCCCGGTCTCAATCTCTGACAATACGGTGAGAAGGCCTTCCCGGATCGCCTCGGCGTCTTTATCGGTGATGATACCCTGAGCGGCCAGCATGGCGGCATGGGCGCGGGAGCCGGTGATGTCCTGAAATGCGAGGCGCTTATCGAAGCCGATCGAGGCATTGATCGCCTCCATGATCGCGTCGACACCAGCGGTGAAGCGCCCGCCCCACATGGCATTCGAGGCTTTGGTATCGGAAGGAGCAGAGGTCATGGCAGGCCTGTCTGGATTGCGGGTGATGTTGGCTTTGGCGGGGTTTTACACCGCCCTGGGGCCTGGTGCAAATCCTGCCCTGGCGGATGCGGCGCTGACGGCGCTGAGGGTCGGCGAGATGCGCAGGCTGGTGGTTCATGAAACGCCGCAGTCGGTGCCGGAGATCGCTTTTGCCGATGGTGCGGGGGCGGTGAAACGCTTTGCAGACTGGCAGGGCAGGGTGCGGGTGGTGAATTTCTGGGCGACCTGGTGTGCGCCCTGCCGCGCGGAGATGCCGGGACTGGACCGTCTGGCGCGGGAGATGCCCGAGGTGGCGGTTCTGACCATTGCCACCGGGCGCAATCTGCGGCCCGCGCTTGATAAGTTTTATGAAGAGACCGGGATCACCGATCTGCCGCTGCTGCTCGATCCGAAATCGGCGGTGGCGCGGGGCCTGGGGGTGGTGGGGCTTCCGGTCACGGTGGTTCTCGACAAAGAGGGCCGGGAGGCCGCGCGGATGATCGGTGAGGCGGACTGGGCTTCAGCGGAGGCTATGGCGGTGCTGAAGGATCTGGCCGCGCGCTGAGGGGAAGCCCCGGGGCGCTGCCCCGGACCCCGGAGTATTTTGGTAAAAGCCAAAGTCGAAGGGGGGCGGGCCATGAAAAAGCCCGGCCTGAGCCGGGCTTGATCTGATCTGATCGGGCGCCTCAGTTGAGGCGCTGACCGACTTCAGTAATCGACGCATCGATCAGGGCGCCGGCGCTTGCTGGCGACATCTGAGCGGCCAGGACATCACCGGCTGCGGCAATTGCCACGGCGACGGCGGCTTCACGCACTTCGCGGATCGCTGCGGTTTCTGCCGCAGTGATCTGCTCTTCCGCCGCCTGCAGTTTGCGGGCGATGGTGGCCTGCAGCTCTGCCTGGGCAGAAGCGGCGGCGGCCTGGGCGTCGGAGCGGGCGTTTGCGACAATGCGCTCGGCCTGCTCGCGGGCGTCCTTCAGCTTCCGGTCATAGGAGGCGACCAGAGCTTTGGCTTCGTCGTGGAGACGGCGGGCCGTCTCCAGATCTTCGCGGATTTTTGCTGCACGGTTGTCGAGCAGACCCATAACCAGAGCCGGCACTTTGAAGTACAGCAGAATGCCTACGAAAATCAGGAAGGCAATCAGAACCGAGAAGTCGGTGTTCTGCAGCGTAAAGAACGGACCCGAGGCTGCGTGAGCCGGGAGCGCACCGAGAAGCAGGGCGGGAATGGTATAACGCATTGCCTCAGCCTTTCAGTCGCGCGGCCACGGCCGCATCTACGGAAGCTGCATCCGTACCGCCGAGAGCCAGAACAAGCTCTTTAGCGGTGTCTTTTGCAACTTCAGTCACGTTGGCCAGGGCAGAGGCGCGGATTTCACCAATCCGGCGTTCTGACTCAGCACCGCGTGCGGCGATCTCTGCATCCGCCTTAACGGTGGCTGCATCGAGTTGTGCCTGGATTTCCGCTTTTGCCTGCGCGATGAAACGTGCCGATTCGGCGCGCGCATCTGCCAGAGCCTTGAGATAAGCGGCTTCGGCGTCACGGGCTTTCTGCTTCAGTTCCTCAGCAGCCGCCAGATCATTGGTGATCAGGCCTTTGCGTTCGGCGAGAACCGAACCGATGCGGGGCATCGCGAAGACTTTCAGCAGGACGAAAATCAGGACCAGGGCGACAAGGGCCCAGAAAATCTGGTTCGGGAGCCAGTCTACGCAGAGTTGCGGCAGGCCAAGGGCACCACCATTCTGATCGACACAGGCACCCGCCACTTGAGTAGTTTGGTTTGCCATGTCAGTCCTCCATCGGAACCATTCTTGATCGGAAAGGGCGCTGGCTCAAACCAGCGCCGCTTCCGTTCGGATGGTGTCCTGGATCAGACTGCGAACATCAGCAGCAGAGCGATCAGGAACGAGAAGATCCCGAGAGCTTCAGCGAATGCGATGCCGACGAACAGGGTCGCGGTCTGGCTCGAGGCAGCAGCCGGGTTACGCAGCGCGCCTTCGAGGTATTTGCCAGCGATGTTACCAACGCCGAGGCCAGCACCTGCGAGACCGAAAGCCGCGAGACCTGCGCCGATGTATTTGCCCATAAGAGCGAGTTCGCCTTCCATGTCGTGTCTCCTTGGTTGGAATGGCTGAGATAGGATGTTCTTACCCGGGATGGGCGCACCTTAGTGGTGCGCGTCACCCACAGCGTCTTTCAGGTAGACGCAGGTCAGAATGGTGAAAACGTAGGCCTGGACGCCGGCAACCAGCAGCTCCAGCGCATAGATGCCGACCATACCGGCAAATGCGAGCGGAGCGACCACGGTGGCAGCAGCGAAGCCTGCGAAAACTTTCAGAACGGCGTGGCCTGCGAGCATAGCGCCTGCAAGACGGACCGAATGCGAAACCGGGCGGATGAAGTACGAGATGACTTCAATCACGGCAAGGATCGGGCGCAGCGCCAGCGGCGCCGACGACACCCAGAACATCGACAGAAAGCCGACGCCTTTGCGGGCCAGACCGATCAGGGTCACGCCGAAGAAGACCAGCAGCGCAAGCGTCACCGTGGTGGCGATCTGGCTGGTGGGCGAGAAGCTCATCGGGATGAGGCCGAGAACGTTCGCGAAGAAAACAAAGAGGAACAGCGTCAGCACATAGGGGAAGTATTTGATCCCCGCATGACCTGCGACATCCTCAACCATGTCATGCACGAAGCCGTAAAACACTTCGGCAATCGACTGGCTGCGGCCCGGAACAACCGCGCGGCGGCTGGTGCCGATCACCATCACAAGACCCACCGCGGCCACTGCCAGCATCAGCCAGAGCGTTGCGTTGGTCGGCGTGTACCAATGCACGGGGCCTTCCCCGAACAGAGGCTTCACGATGAACTGGTCCATCGGATGGATCGGAAGACCGCCTTCAGCCGCCACGTTTAATCCCTCATCTCATTGTCGGGGTTGCCCCCGGCTTTTTTGCCAAGCTCCGACGCGGTGCGGAGCATCGTCCGGATCCCGGCCGCAAAGCCAAGCAGAACGAAAACAATCATCAGAACGGGCTTTGTCCCAAAGAGACTGTCCAGCCCGTATCCCAGTCCCAGCC
Source organism: Falsigemmobacter faecalis (assembly GCF_003863335.1). Taxonomy (GTDB): domain Bacteria; phylum Pseudomonadota; class Alphaproteobacteria; order Rhodobacterales; family Rhodobacteraceae; genus Wagnerdoeblera; species Wagnerdoeblera faecalis. The sequence goes on from NZ_RRAZ01000015.1 coordinate 65,382, forward strand.
CGAGCCCCATGCCCGTCACCAGTTCCAGAACCATGCGCCAGGCCATTTCACCGCCGCCGACGCCGCCCATACCACCGGAAACCTTCTTCTCGCGTCCCTTCAGGGCCTCCAGACGCTCTTCCAGCGCTTTCAGCCGCTCAGGATCGGGATCATGCGACATCGCAAAGGCCCTCCGGTGCAGTTGGGGGCAACCTAGTGACCCCCCCCCTGTGAGTCAAGTAATGCGGCCAGAAAAACTGATCTCATAAGTGCATGATAAATAACAATAAATCACATGGCGCGATTCTTTCTCCACAGCCTGCCGCCCTCCGTCCGGCCCGCAGCAAATTCAACCTCCCGGTTAACCTTTAGTCAAAGTGCGCCCCGGCGCTCTGAAGTGCCAGGGTTGCGCGCTTTGGCTTTTCTAAATACTCCGGGGGGAGGCCCGCAGGGCCGCGGGGGGCAGCGCCCCCTCCCGGGTCCTCGGAGAGAGCTGCCATGACGCCTGAAGATCCCCTCTCATCCACCTTCTCGGCACTCGCCGATCCGACACGTCGCGCCATCCTCGCGCTGTTGCTGGAGGATGATATGGCGGTGACCGATGTGGCCGAACCCTTCGCCATGTCGCTGGCAGCGATCTCCAAACACCTCCAGGTGCTCGCTGAGGCGGGGCTGATCAGCCAGGAAAAACGCGGCCGGGTGAAATGGTGCAAGCTCGAGCCCGACGGGCTGCGCGCAGCCTCCGTCTGGATGCAGGGCTTTGGCCAGTTCGATCCCGTCGATCTCGACGGGTTCGAGCGGTTTTTGCAAAGCGAACTGGCCGAGCCCGCTGAGGATCAGCCAAGCCTGCCCGAAGCCTGAATCGCCCCGAGCCAGCGGGTCAGCACATCGACGGACTGCGGCTCGTCGAGGAAGGGGATATGCGCGCGGTCGGGGACCTCGGCGTAAATCATATCGGGGCGGCGCTTCAGCATCTCTTCGGTCGCGGCACTGCCCAGCAGATCACTGTTGGCCCCGCGCAGCAGTGCCATGGGGATCGGGGCGCATTTGTCAAAAAGCGGCCAGAGGTTCGGCGACCCCTTGGCGAAAGCGGCCAGAAAAGCCTCGCGCAGGGCGGGGTCGTAATTGATCTGCAGCCCGCCCCTGCCGTCGGGGCGTGCGTGGCGTGCCGCCTCTTCTGCCCAGCGGCTTGCGGGGACATTATCCATGCCGGGGTTTCCCGCCTCCAGCGCGCGGGCGTAGTCTTCCGGCGTCCGGGCGGTCGGATTGACGCTGAGATATTCGTTGATCCGCGCCAACCCCTCTTCCAGAAGCTCAGGTCCCACGTCATTGAGGCAGATCCCGGCCACCCGGTCGCGCGCAGTCGCCCCGAGGAACAGCGAGATCATCCCCCCGCGCGAGGTGCCAAGCAGCGCCGCTGAGCCGATCCCGAGATGATCCAGCAGTTCGATCGCATCCCGGCCTTCGCGCGGCACGGTATAGCTCTCCGCTCCGCTCCAGTCGGATTCGCCACGGCCCCGGTAGTCCATCCGGATCACCCGCCAGCCCTGCGGCAGATGCGGCATCATATAGTCAAAGTCCGAGGTATTGCGCGTCAGACCCGAAAGGCAGAGCAGCGCGGCCCCTTCGCCCTCATCAAGATAAGCGATCTTCGCGCCATCCGAGGCAGTGAAAAAGGACTTTGCAGTCATGGCAGCGGCTCTCCCCAGGGCTCTCGCATCATGTCCGCGTCAGACTGGCACGGGGCGCGCGCCGCGAAAAGCCCCCGCAGCGGGGCCGGAGGGCTGAAAGTCATCTGAACCGGGTTTGTCCGCGACCGCGCCGCGCTTCAGATGCGGTCGCGGTCTTCCCTCCGGTAAGGTCGGATCTTTGGCGCAGGGCCCGGGCTTTGGCTCAGGTCCTGCGGCGGATGCGGATCACCACATCCACGCGGCTGACCTCAGTGCCATCCGGCGCAAGGGGCAGACCGGTGATCTGCAGACCCTCAGAGGGGGCATCGGTCAGCTCGGCGGTGTCTTCCCAGAAGAAATGCGGATGCTCATCCATGCGGGTGTCGAAATAGCTGCGCGCGCCATCGACCGAGACTTCATTCAGAAGCCCGGCATCACAAAAGGCCTTCAGCGTATTATAAACGGTCGCCAGCGAGACCTTTTCACCCGCGTCACGCGTGGCAGCAAAGAGGCTCTCTGCGGTCACATGGCGGTGGCCGCCGTCGCCGATCAGCAGCGCGGCAAGGGTCTGGCGCTGGCGCGTCGGGCGCAGACCCCCACGGCCAAGCCAGAGCGTGGCACGGTCCAGGGTCGCCGGGGTGAGGGTCGAGAGAGCATCATACATAAGCTGAGAGATAGGCCCGCTGCGGCGCGGGTTCAATGATAAATCCCGCGCGCTCAGCGGGCCCAGAATCTCGTGGTGAAGAGAACATAAACCGACAGCAGCTCCAGACGGCCCAGAAGCATGCCGATGGTCATGATCCATTTGGCCGGATCGGGGAAGCCGCCGACCGCCCCGGTGGGCCCGACCTCCGGCCCCCAGACCGGGCCGATATCGGCAATTGCCGTCCAGGCCGCGGTCAGAGCGGTGCGCGGCTGCAGCCCGGTCATGGAAAGCGCGATGGCCAGCACGGCGAAGGTGGCGATAAAGAGCGTACAGAAGACGATGACAGAGCTGATCACCTCTTCCTCGACCCGGCGTCCCTGAAGGCGCAGGGGATGCACGGCGGCCGGTTGCAGCAGCCGCCGGATCTGCGTGGTGATGGCGCGGAACATAATGAGATAGCGAAACACCTTCACTGAGCAGCCGGTCGAGGAGGTGCAGCCCCCGATAAAGCCCACGATCAGCAGCACCATAAAGGGCAGGGGCCCCCATTGCCCCGGATCGCCGCTCAGAAGCCCGGTGCCCGAGAAAATTGAGACCACATTAAAGAGGCTCTGGTGCAGGGCCGGCCAGAAGGCCTCCTCTTCGCGGATCACCCGCCAGGCCAGCACCATCAGCACGGCATAAAGCGTCCAGCGCAGATAGGCGCGCACCTGAAGATCCTGCCAGAGCGGTTTCACCTCACCTCTGAACAGCTGAATGAAGCGGATGAACGGCAGGGTGGAAAGGATCATCGCCACCACAGTCACATAATGCAAAGGCACCGCAAACTCTGAAAACGAGGTGTCGCGGTTCGAAAAGCCCCCCGTCGACAGCGCGCTCATGGCATGGACCACCGCCTCAAAGGTCTCCATCCCAAAGGCGCGATAGGCCAGCGCGCAACTGAGCGTCATCACCAGATAGATGCTCAGCAGCGCCCGCGAGATATCAAGCGCGCGCGGCAGCACTTTGCCTAAGGTGTCAAACCCCTCAGTGCGGAAAAACTGCATCCCGCCCACCTTCATCACCGGCAGGAAGATCAGCGCCACAATGACGATCCCCAGCCCGCCGAGCCAGTTCAGCATGGCCCGCCAGAGGTTGACCCCCATCGGCAGCGCATCCAGCCCCGCAATGACCGTGGTGCCCGTGGTGGTCAGACCCGACATGGCCTCAAAGACCGCATCGGTCGCGCTGAGGCCGGGGGCCCCCGTCACAAAGGGAAGCGCGCCAAAAAGCGGCAGCACCACCCAGACCCCGGTGGTCAGCACAAAGCTCTGCCGCAGATCGAGACCGCCCGCGATGGCATTGCGGCAGGCAATGGCCGTGAAAAGCCCGGTGCAAAAGGTGATGGCCGCCGCCCCGGCAAAAGCGCGCCAGTTCTCTGATCCGGACAGCAGATCCGCCATCAGCGGCAGCAGCATCAGCGCGCCCAGCGTCGCGGTAAGAAGGCCGATCACATATCCGATGGGGCGCAGGTCCAGCATGGCCCTGACTGTCTCCTGGCCGGGGGCGGTGTCAAGCGCGGCTTTGCACCGACTTGCGCGGTGGCGCGGGATCAGGCTATGGCCGCGCTGACACCCGTTCCCAGCTGACCAGAGGCCCTGCCATGCCGCGTTATGCGCTGCTCATCGATTATCACGGCGGACCCTTCAGCGGCTGGCAGCGCCAGGCCGGGGGGCAGGTCTCGGTGCAGGGCGAGATTGAGGCGGCTTTCACCAAGATCGGCCCCGATGCGCCGACGATTGCCGCAGCGGGTCGCACCGATGCCGGGGTGCATGCCACGGGTCAGGTGGCCCATGCCGATCTGACGCGCGAATGGGATCCCTTCAAACTGGCCGGAGCGCTGAATTTCCATCTGCGCCCGCATCCGGTCTCCATCCTTGCTGTGGCGCGGGTGGAGGAGGATTTCCACGCGCGCTTCTCCGCGGTCGAGCGGCAGTATCTCTTCCGGCTTCTGTGCCGCCGCGCGCCTGCCACCCATGACCGCGGGCTGGTCTGGCAGGTGCCGCATCAGCTTGACGTTCCGGCCATGGCCGAAGCGGCACAGCATCTGATCGGGCTGCATGACTTCACCACCTTCCGCGCCACCCAGTGCCAGGCGAAGTCACCGGTGAAATCCATCGACAGCATTTCTGTGACCTCTCATCCGGTCACGGGCGGCATGGAAGTGCAGTTCCGTCTGCGCGCGCGGTCGTTTTTGCACAATCAGGTGCGCTCCATCGTCGGAACACTGGAGCGTGTCGGGGCCGGAGCCTGGGAGCCCCTGCAGGTGAAGACCGCGCTGGACAGCCGCGACCGCGCGGCCTGCGGCCCCGTCTGTCCGCCCGATGGGCTTTATCTGACACGGGCTGTCTATCCGATTGATCCCTTTGACATCTGAGCTGCGGGCGAGGCAGGGCAAGGGCGGGGATTGCTCTTTTTGCGTGCTAAATTTACCACCGTATCAACCTGAGGTGTGGAGATTCTCCCGATAGGATCTAATCACATTTCTGCGATTTTAAGGGATTACACGGCTTTTTGCCGATGAAGCAGCCGGATTCCGGCGTGTTTCAGCCGTGGCAGGATTCACACAGTTTAGTGACCCTCGTGCATCTTTCACGGAACAATCTTAGCCCCTACATCGTTGTCATCGCAGCCGGCCAGAGTGCCTGGCGCGAGAGACAGCCGCTGCCGCAAAAGGCACGGAGGTTAATATTGGATAGTGAGGATGCCCCGAGGCTTACCCCTCCTGAGCATATAGGTGATGCAATGAAAAAGATTCTGCTCTCGACTGCTGCCGTTGTCGCAACCGCTGGTTCCGCTCTGGCGGGTGGTGTTGCTGCTCCGGTTATGGAACCGATTATCGCTCCGGTCGTCGTGGCTCAGGCTCCGGTCGGCGCATGGCAGGGCGGCTATGCCGGTGCGAACCTCTCCTGGGGTAAAGTCGGCATCGATACCGCTCCTGATGACCTTGATGGTGCGGGCATTGCGCTGCGCGGTGGTTATGACTGGCAGAACGGGAACACCGTTTTCGGTCTGGGCGCTGACTACGACTTCGGCAAGCAGAAGCGTGACTTCGCCGGTAACGAAGTTGCTCTGAAAAACGCCGGTACGATCTTTGCCCGTCTGGGTTATGACGCAAACGGCTGGCTGCCCTATGCATCGCTTGGCTACACCTGGGCGAAAATGGAAGCCACCGGTGGCTTCAGCGAAACCGTTAACGGCTACACCATCGGTCTGGGTGTTGAGCGCAAGTTCACCCCGAACTGGGCTGGCTATGCTGAAATCTCGCACACCAACTTCGGCGAGATCTCCTCGACTGCACCCGGCATCGAAGCTGACATGCAGAAGGTCAAACTCGGTGTAAACTACCGTTTCTGATCTGACGATCCTCAGGGATCACAGGAGGGCGCCCCCGGGGCGCCCTTTTTCTTTGCCGGATCGGGCCGTGAGGATCGCAACAGCAAAAAGCCCCGCAAAAGCAGGGCTGACGGTCACTTTGAAGGAAAATTTGGTGGAGCCAAGGAGGATCGAACTCCTGACCTCTTGCATGCCATGCAAGCGCTCTCCCAGCTGAGCTATGGCCCCACCATTCTGAAGCAATCACTTGCTTCGTGAGGCCGTATTTACGGGTGGGCCGCTTTGGGTGCAAGAGGGAATTTGCGCCAAAAGATCATTTTCTTTCAGCGCCCTGGCCCTGGGCTGCGGATCTCTGGTCGGGCGAAGGGGCGGCGCTGCCGCCAGCGCCGCAAAGATGAGCGGGCGGCTATGGAGCGCCGGACAGGTTGGACGGCCCGTCACCGCGCGCCCCCTTCGGGGCTCAGCCATGCGTTCCGGACGGCGCTGCGGGCGGTTCCCGTTCTGCGGATCTGCCCGGCTTCCTGCCGGGTCTGACCCCCGGCACATTGGCGGGGGTGGCAATCCCGGGCTGGTGGGGCACGGCCTTCCTTCGGACGACCATCCCGCTGCTGCCGGTCTGGTGGCGACGCGGGAGGGCACGACGAAGGCTCTCGGCCGGCTGCCTGATGGTCCTGGTGCGGATCGCGCAGGGCAGGGGCGATCTTCGGGCTTGCGCGCCGGATCCAGGGGCCGGACTGTCGCGCCCGCCGTAAAGGCTGAGACTGAAACGCAAAAAGCCCTGCGGGGCAGGGCTGTCGGATCGGTTTCAGAGTTTAAGAGGAAGTTTGGTGGAGCCAAGGAGGATCGAACTCCTGACCTCTTGCATGCCATGCAAGCGCTCTCCCAGCTGAGCTATGGCCCCACCTTTTCACGGTGCCGGAGCGTTCCGGCCTCGTGCGGCGTATTTGCCTGAGGGCGCGGAGGGGTGCAAGAGCAAAATGCACCCCTCACGCAAATTCTCAGTTCTCGTCTTCGCCGCCGGCGACATCTGCGAGATCGTCCAGCGAGACGGTCTCATCATCATCTTCCAGAAGCTCTTCATCGATGTCCGCATCATCGGCATCGGCTTCGATCAGATCATCTGCATCCAGCTCATCATCGAGCAGGTTAGAGGTTTTTGCCTCCTGCGCGATGATTGCACCGGCTGCCTTGCGGCGTACGGTCTCAATGTCAACGATCTCGCCGGTATAGGGGCTGACGATCGGGTTACGGTTCAGGTCGTAGAAACGCTTACCCGTGGTCGGGCAAATGCGTTTCGTGCCCCATTCTGCCTTGGGCATTTTGTGTTCCCCTGCAAGTGTTGGATGGGCCGGATCGACGTCCCTTGTCACAAGCTCCGGCTCCTGTCAAATCCCTAAGTGGGTAAGCGGCGGGGAGCTGTCAATGGCGCGCATCAAAGGTCCGGCAGGCGGACCAGAAGAGCTGGAGATCACTTTGCGCCGTTCTGCGCGGGCAAAGCGCATCTCGCTCAGGGTCTCAGGGCGCGACGGCGCGGTCACGCTGACCCTGCCGCCGCAGGTCCCTGCGGGCGAGGGTCTGGCCTTTGCGCGCGAGCGCGCGGATTGGATCGTCAGCGCCATGGCGCGGGTCGCCCCGGTCGAAAAAGTGGCGGATGGGGCGCTTATTCCGGTCGAAGGCAGGGAGTTAACCCTGATCACCGGCGCTCCGCGCGGCGCGGTGCGGGTTGAGGGCGATCAGCTGATCGTGCCGGGATCTTCCCCTGCGGTGCGGGTTCAGGCCTTTCTGAAGCATCTCGCGCGGCAGCGGCTGATTGCGGCGACCGATCATTATGCGGGGCTGCTGGGGCGGCCCTATGCCTCGATCACGCTGCGCGATACCCGCTCGCGATGGGGCTCCTGCACGGCCACGGGGGCGCTGAATTATTCCTGGCGGCTGGCCATGGCACCGCCCGAAGTGCTCGCCTATGTCGCAGCCCATGAGGTGGCGCATCTGGCCGAGATGAATCACTCTGCGCGCTTCTGGGCGGTGGTGGAGCGGCTCTCTCCCGGCTGGCAGGCGCAGCGGGCCTGGCTGAAGGCGCATGGCAACCGGTTGCAGGCTTTGCGCTTTGAGGATTGAAGCCGGGATCAGAGGGGGCGACAATAGGCCATGGTTTTGCGTGCACGCCCCTCCGATTCCGCTCTCTCCGCTCATGACCGGCTCTACCGTGTGCTGCGCACGCGGGTGATGCATGGTGAGTTGCCGCCTGGCCAGGCGCTGACTCTGCGCGGGCTCGCGAAGGAATTTGAGATGTCGGTGACCCCGGTGCGCGAGGCGCTGCAGCGGCTGGTGGCGGAAGGGGCGCTGACGCTGTCGTCCTCCGGGCGGGTGTCCACGCCGGAGCTGACCAATGAGCGCATCGAAGAGCTGGCCGCCATCCGCGCCATGCTGGAGCCTGAACTGGCCGCCCGTGCGCTGCCCCGCGCCCATTTCGCGCTGATTGACCGGCTGTCGGCGATCAATGATCTGATCGCCCAGGCCGTGCTGATGAAAGATCCCATCGCCTATATCCGCGCGAACCTGGAGTTTCACCGCACGCTTTATCTGCGCGCCCAGGCCCCGGCCATGCTGGCGATGACCGAGACGGTCTGGCTGCAGCTTGGCCCCACCATGTCCGCGCTTTACGGCCGCGTGCGCCGCAATGAGCCGCCGCAGCATCACCGCACCATTCTGGCCGCCCTGCGCGCCGGGGATGAGCCAGGCCTGCGCCTTGCGGTGCGCACCGATGTGACCCAAGGGTTACGGCATCTGGCGACCTGAGAGGGTCAGGCCGTCCAGCGCGCCTCATTGCTGCGGATGGCCTTGATCCGCTCGGCGGATTTCGGGTGGCTGAGCACCCAGGCGGGGGCGGCGGCCATGCGGCTGCCGGTCAGACGCTCCAGCTTTTCAAAAAGCGAGATCTGCGGCGCGGTGCCGATCCCCGATTTAATGAGAAGCGCAGAGGCCCAGGCATCGGCCTCAAACTCATCGCGGCGTGACATCCGCGCGGCCAGCGCCCCGGTGATCATATTGGCCATGAACATCGCAATCAGCGGCCCGACCACGGGAATGACGCGCAAAAACAGCACCACCAGCGAGACGAAAACCGCGTTTTGCCCCGAGAAATCGATCATGCGGCGGCGCGTGTGGCCAAGCGCCACATGCGCCAGTTCATGCGCGATGACCGAGGCCAGCTCTTCTGCCGTCACCACTCCGGCGCGGAAGCGGTCGTAAAATCCCCTGGTCAGAAAGATCCGCCCGTCGGGGGCTCCCAGCCCGTTCACCGGCTCAATATTAAAGAGATGGACCTTAATCTCCGTCAGATCGAGCGCCGCGGCCATGCGCCGCGTCAGCCGCTCCAGCTCAGCGTCTTTCAGCGGCACGGATTGCGCATCGAGAATCTGTTTCGTGCGCCAGGCCGAGAACATATAGGCCGCAAGGCCCCAGCCGATGGCGAGAAGAAGGGGGATCAGTTTTATCATATCTGCAATCTGGGATCGCGGCTTCGCGATGTCAAACCACCCGCTTCACTCTTGCATCCCCGCGCCTGTCGCTGTTTTGAAGAGCCCGAGACGATGGAGAGAGCCATGACCCTGACCACCCCTGATGAGATTGCCGCTCTGTTCACCCGCGCCGGTGACTATACCTTTGCCCGCTGGGGCCGCCCGATCGTGCCGGTGGTCTTCGGTGTTGAGGAAAGCACCCTTGCTGTGCTGAAAGGCGCCATTGAGGCCGTGGTGGCGCTTGCGGGCCATAAAATGGCCGAGCAGGACACCGAGCTTGGCGCCAACCTGATGATCTTTTTCATCCGCGACTGGCAGGATCTGATCGGCGTGCCGAACCTGGAGCGGCTGATCGACGGGCTGCCGGATCTGGTGACGCGCCTGCAGGGGGCGGATGCCAATCAATACCGCATGTTCCGCTTTGATGAGGCCGGTGCCATCCGCGCGGCTTTCGTCTTTATCCGCGTCGACAAAGACCTGGCTGAAGTTCCGGCAGAGGATCTGGCACTCGATCAGGCGGTGCGGATGATCTGCCTTTGGGGCGACAATGCTTTCCCGAAGGGCACTCTGGTGAAGGCGGGCGCGCATACGGTTCTGGATCCTGCGCTCGCGGCGGTGATCCGCGCGGCCTATGATCCGGTGCTGCCTGCGGTGGCGAAAGATGCCAGCCACGCGCTGCGGCTTTTTGCGCGGGCGCAAAGCATGGGGGTGGGTGATGCACCGCTTTGATCTGCGCGTCTATTATGAGGACACCGACCTTGCCGGGATCGTTTATTACGCCAATTATCTGAAGTTCATTGAGCGCGGCCGCAGTGAGTGGCTGCGCGCCTTGGGCTTTGATCAGCGCGCTTTGAAAGAGGAAACCGGCACGGTCTTCGCCGTGCGGCGGGTTGAGGCGGATTACATCGCCTCTGCCAGATATGACGATGAGTTGAGCGTGGTTTCAACGCTCGACACCCTCTCACCGGCGCGGCTGGTGCTGGTGCAGCGGGTGATGCGCGGGGAGGAGCGTCTCTTTGAGGCAAAGGTGACGCTGGTCGCGCTGAATGCCGCAGGCGGGCCGACCCGTCTGCCAAAGCCCGTGCGCGAGGCTTATGCCGCGCTGAGCTGACCACAGATTTGCTGTGACAAACCCGGTCCCGCCGCTTAGAAGGCGGGCCTTCTGACTGCATGACCCAAAGGACTTCTGATGAGCATTGATCTGCTGCGCACGCCCCAATTCCTCGTGACCCATTCGGGCGGCTTTCACGCGGATGAACTGCTCTCCTCGGTGATCCTGACGCGGATTTTCCCGGAAGCTGAGATCCTGCGGACGCGGGATGCCACCGCGATCACCCCGGCCGATGACCGCATCATCTATGATGTGGGCCGGGGCTATGACGCTGAGGCGCGGATCTTTGACCACCATCAAAAAGACGCGCCGCTGCGCGAAGATGGCCAGCCCTATTCGTCCTTCGGTCTGATCTGGAAGCATTTTGGCCCGGCCTATCTGACCGCCTTTGGCGTGCCGGAAGAGCATCAGGGCTCGATCCTGCGGTCTTTTGACATCGGCTTTGTGCTGCCGGTCGATCTGGTCGACAATGGCGCGCTCAGCCCCTCGGCGGCCTGTCCGCAGCTGGGCGATCTGACGCTGCCGCTGCTGCTGGAAAGCCTGAAGTCGGTCTTTGATGACGATGCCGAAGGGGCCGAAGACCGTGCGTTCCGGAACGCGCTTTCCGTGGCCCGCGCTTTTGTAGAGGCCTCTATCGCGCGCAAGGCCGCGAAAGCCCGCGCCGAATCGCAGGTCATGGCGGCCATTGAAGCCGCAGGCAGCAACCGCGTGCTGGAGCTGCCGCGCGGCATGCCCTTCCGTCCGGCGGTGCTGAAGGCGGGGGCGGATCATATGCTCTTCGTCGTCACGCCGCGCGGCCCGGCAGAATGGACCCTCGGCGGCATCCGCAAGAACAACGATGATTTCGCACAGCGCGCCGATCTGCCGCTGGCCTGGGCCGGGCTGACGGATGGCGAGCTGGAAGCCGCCTCCGGCGTGCCTGGCGCGAAATTCTGCCACAACGGCCGCTTTATCGCCGTGGCCTCTTCGCGCGAAGCGGCGCTCCGCATGGCTGAACTGGCTGTGGCTGAGGCCGAAGCTCAGGGCCTCTGAGCCAAAGGCCCGGTCAGAACCACTGACCGGGCTCCATCAGCCCCAGTTCCATCAACTGGCGCGAAGACCACTCAAAGGGCACCGAATGCGCCCAGGTGAAGCTGCCGATGGCCTCGCGCGAGCCGGGGTTGATCCGCAGCGCCTTGGCCGTGCGAAAAGAGCAGACCGCCCCTGAGAGGTTGTGATGCCAGGGGCAGTTGAGGGTGTTATATTCCTCAATCGTGAAGGTGTGATCCTCGCGCAGCGCCAGACCCGGCACCGCCCGAAAGAGGCTCACCCGGTCAATCCGGCGCCGGGTCCAGGGCACATGCTCTTCAAAACGCCAGCGCAGCCCGCCAAAAAGATCGACCTGCCGGGGCTTTGGCTCCCAGTTCTTCAGCGGATCGCCGCGCTCCAGCGCGTAATAGCCGATGCGGTCAAGCATCGCGGTTTTGCGGCAGACCCCATCGGGGTTGCGCTGCGTATCGGCGGCATAAAGATCAACCACCGGCGTCACGATGGTGTCGCGGCGCTCTTCGGACTGGAAGGTGGTGACATCGAGCACACTGCGGCTCTCGCAGAAGGGATAATGCAGATATTCGCCGTTATAGCAGTAATGCAGCCAGGCCCCGGGCGCGGCCGCGATCATGCGGTTGACCGCAAGGATCAGCGCCTCATCCTGGAAAATATCACAGCGGATGCGGTGCGCCCGCTCGGGTGCACCCTCCGGCCAGACCAGCAGATCATCGCACAACACGCCGATCCGCCCAAAGCCCAGATTGGCCAGATGCTGCAGCGTTGACGCAAGTTCCACGGCATCCTCGGCAAAGACCAGAGCCGCGGGGCGGGCCTGAAACTCTGCCGCATGGGCTGCGAGAAAACTATCCATTCCGTCGAAAATCATGCGGTCTCAAATCCTGCTGGCGGAACCCGGGACAAATTCCCTCAGCCCGGCGCGGGATGCAAGCGTTGCGGCCAGGGGCAGGGGTGGTGTAAAAGCCCCCTGAACTCTGGGGTATGCCATGTCTGACGTTAAAAACGATCCCGTCACCGGGGAAATCTCTGCACCGAAGCGTCTTTTTATTAAGACCTATGGCTGTCAGATGAACGTCTATGACAGCGAGCGCATGGCAGAAACCATGGGCGCGCAGGGCTATGTGCTGACGGATAAAGCAGATGACGCCGATATGGTGCTGCTGAACACCTGCCACATCCGCGAAAAAGCCTCGGAGAAAGTTTACTCGGATATTGGTCGTCTGACCAAGATGAAGAACGTGAAGCCCGATCTGAAGATCGGTGTGGCGGGCTGTGTGGCCCAGGCCGAGGGAGCTGAGATTCAGCGCCGCGCCCCGGCGGTGGATCTGGTTGTCGGCCCGCAGGCCTATCACCGCCTGCCCGAGATGATGAAGCAGGTCGATGCCGGGCAGCGCGCGCTGGATACCGATTTCCCGACCGAGGATAAGTTCGAGCATCTGCCGAAAATCCGCACCCGCTCGGCTCCGGCAGCTTTTCTGACGGTGCAGGAGGGCTGCGATAAGTTCTGCGCCTTCTGCGTGGTTCCCTATACCCGCGGGGCCGAAGTCTCGCGCCCGGTGGAGCGGCTGTTGCGCGAAGCCCGCGATCTGGCCGCGCGGGGCGTGCGCGAACTGACGCTGCTGGGCCAGAACGTCAACGCCTATCACGGCACCTTTGACGGTGAGACCTGGGGCCTTGGTCGCCTGCTGCGCGAGATGGCGCAGATCGAGGGAATCGAGCGGCTGCGCTATACCACCAGCCACCCCAACGATATGGATGATGATCTGATCGCGGCGCATGGCGATTGCGAAAAGCTGATGCCCTATCTGCATCTGCCGGTGCAATCCGGCTCTGACCGCATTCTGAAGGCGATGAACCGCAAGCATACCGCTGAGCACTATCTGCGTCTCATTGAGCGGATCCGCGCGGTGCGCCCGGATATGGTGCTGACCTCTGACTTCATCGTGGGCTTCCCCGGCGAGACGGATGAGGACTTTGAGGCCACGATGGATCTGGTGCGCGCCGTGGGCTACGGCATGGCCTATAGCTTCAAATATTCCGCCCGCCCGGGCACCCCTGCGGCGGAGAAAACTCCCGTCCCGGTTGAGGTTGCGGATGCGCGCCTGCAACGCCTTCAGGCGCTTTTGACCGAGCAGCAGCGCGCCGTTCAGCAAAGCATGGTCGGCCGTGAAGTCACCGTGCTTTACGAAAAGCCCGGCCGTCTGGACGGGCAGATGGCGGGCAAGTCGGATTACCTGCACGCCGTCCATGTCCATGATCCTGAAGGCAAGCCCGGCGATCTGGTGCGCGTGCGCATCACCGAGGCGCTGCAGAACTCGCTGACCGGCGAGCGGATTGTTTCCTGATCGTGCAATAACTTTTAATGCGCGAAAGTGGGGCATAAATTACTGGACTTTTCGCCCCACCCCGGCAAGATCACAGGATTATTTCATTCTGTGATTTTTCCACGGGGAGACAGGTTCGGTGAAACGCGGTATTTCAGAGAGGCTGCGGTTTATTACCGGGGCATTTCTTGTGGCGGGGGTGATTGGCTCCGGCGCGCCGGTCCTGGCGCAGTCTGCGCCGGTTTATAATCCGGCCACGGCAGAGACCTTTGGGCCGGATGGCAAACCGCGGGTGACCGGGCGTATTGACTGGGGTCTGTGGATCGACCCGGATGGCTGTATGCACTGGTGGGCCGATGGCGGTCTTGAGGGCTATATGGTGCCCCGCCGCGATCCGAAAACCGGCAAAGCGGTCTGCCTCAAGCGCAATACCTGCGCTGTTGAAGGCACCGATACCCTGTTCTCAACCGATTCCGCCCGTCTGACCGCCAATGGCCGCGCGCGTCTTGAGAGCCTCTTCCGCAACCAGGGCGCCTTTGGCTACGCCATTTATGGCCATACCGACAGCCGCGCCTCGGATGCTTACAACATGGATCTGTCCAAGCGCCGTGCGCAGTCGGTCGCCAATGTGGCCCGCGCGGTCGGCGCCAATGTTGAGCGTGTGGAGTGGCACGGAGAGCGCCAGCCCCGCGCAACCAACGGCACCGCAGCGGGTATGCAGCAGAACCGCCGCGTTGAAATCGTCTGCTATCGGTGGTGACCATGATGATGAAACCTTTCGCAGGCGCTTCGCTTCTCGCGGCTCTCTTCGTCTCCGGCTGTGGCGGGCTCGGTCCCTATACCGGGGATCCGGATGCCTATATCGCTGTGGCCGAAGACCGTGGCTCGGATAAAACCGCAATCATCAACCAGCGCGCTGCCATCGCCTATGATCCTGATGGCTGCCAGAACTGGATCATCGACGACGGCGTTGAGGGCTATTCCTCGCCGCGCTTTGACCCTTCGACGGGTATGGCGAATGTCTGCAACAACCACTTCCCGCCGGGCTCGGTGATCGGCAATTATCAATCGCCCAACAGCGGTATGCGGGACTGGATCCCGGGCCGCCGCAGCGCCGCCCGGAACTGAGCGCCAAGACAGTCGAAAACAGGGCCGCAACTTCGGGTTGCGGCCTTTTCTTATGGCCTCGGCTGATTTTTGCGCATGGCCCTTCATCCCGGGCGGTGGCACAAGAGCAGGGCCGGACGCGCGCTTGCTCCGGTGAGATTGTGGGCGCAGACTGGCTGCGTTCCATCCAACTGCCAGGGAGATCCGTTTGGGCAGCACCCCGATGACCCCGTCCCGCCGTTCCGCGCCTGTGCCCGAGACGGTTCTCGAATTTCCGGACAACCGCCTTCTGATCACGCTTTGTGGGGAATACGACCGCAATCTGGTGAAGATTGAACAGGAGGCCGGGGTCAATATCCGGCGTCGCGGCAACCAGCTGACCGTGCTCGGAGAGCCCGACGCCCGCGAGCAGGCCGCCGGGATCCTGCGCGCCGCCTATGCCCGTCTTGAGGAAGGGCGCGACGTCAGCGCCGGGGATCTTGACGGTATGCTGCGCCTTGGCCCCGCATCCGGCACGGCGCCCGCCGATCAGATGGAGATGTTCTCGGCCGAAGGCTTTGAACTCAGGACCCGCAAAAAGCCTGTCGCGCCGCGCACCGCGGCGCAGAAGGCCTATGTGGCGAGCCTCTTTCGCAGTGAGCTGAACTTCGGCATCGGCCCGGCCGGCACCGGCAAGACCTATCTGGCGGTCGCAGCGGGCGTCACCATGCTGATCGGCGGTCAGGTTGAGCGGATCATCCTGTCGCGCCCGGCTGTTGAGGCGGGCGAGCGTCTGGGCTTTCTGCCCGGCGATATGAAGGAAAAAGTCGATCCCTATATGCAGCCGCTTTATGACGCGCTGAATGATTTTCTGCCCTCGAAACAGGTGGAAAAGCTGATGATCGACAAGCGGATTGAGATCGCGCCGCTGGCCTTCATGCGCGGGCGCACGCTGTCGAACGCCTTTGTGGTGCTTGATGAGGCGCAGAACGCCACGACCATGCAGATGAAGATGTTCCTGACCCGTCTGGGCGAGGGCTCGCGCATGGTGATCACCGGTGACCGCACCCAGATCGACCTGCCGCGCGGCGTGCAAAGCGGTCTGCGCGATGCTGAGCGCATTCTGGAAGGGGTGAAGGGCGTCGCCTTTAACTATTTCACCGCATCCGATGTGGTGCGTCACCCGCTTGTCGCCCGCATCATCGAGGCTTATGAGCGCGATGATGAACAACATGCTGGTTGATATTGTAATCGAGGAGCCCCGCTGGGAAACCGCGGGGCTTGAAGCCCTCTCTGAGCGCGCCTGCACGGCGGCGCTGGAGGAGCTGGGACTGCCGCCTGAGGGCTTTCTGGTCTGCATCATGGGCTGCGATGATGCCCGGATTGCTGAGCTGAACGCCGACTTCCGCGGCAAGCCCAAGCCCACCAACGTCCTGTCCTGGCCCTCTGAGGAGCGCGGCGTTGAGACCCCGGGCGAAACTCCCGAATTGCCCGAACCGGGCGATGAAGACGACCCGGAAGAGCTTGGCGATATCGCCATCGCCTATGACGTCTGCGTCGCGGAAGCGCAGGATCAGGGCAAAAGCTTTGAAGACCATGTGACGCATCTGGTTCTTCACGGATTCTTACATCTTCTCGGCTATGACCACATGACCGGGCAGGACGCCGCTCTCATGGAAGGAATTGAGACGCGGGCTCTTGCAAGACTGGGCATCGCCGACCCATATTGATCTTCACCCGCGCCCCGACCGGGGCGCTTTCAGACCGGAAAGGACCGATGGGCAGTAGCACCGATGGCTTGATGGCAGCGCAGAGCGCGCCGGAAGCTGAGCCTGAACAGGAACGACAGGGCGGACTTCTGTCCCGCCTCTTCCGTAAGGCCCTCACCCCCGTGGCTTATGGCCACAACGGCGACACGCAGACTGCTGCTGCGGCCGGGCTTTTGAACCTCCGCCGTCTGCGGGTGGAAGATGTGGCGGCCCCCAAGGCCGATATCATCTCCGTGCCGCTGACCATCAGCCGTGATGAGCTGACGGAGGTGTTTCGCGAACATGGGTTCTCGCGGCTGCCGGTCTATGACGGCTCGCCGGATGAGCCGCTGGGCGTGGTCACCCTCAAAGACTTTGCGCTGAATTACGCGCTGAAGACTGCCGTCGGGGATTTCGATCTCAGGGCCCTGCTGCGCCCGCTGATCTATGCGCCGCCTTCCATGCAACTGGTCGATCTGCTTCATAAAATGCAGGCTGAGCGGACGCATATGGCGCTGATGATCGACGAATATGGCAGCGTTGACGGTGTGGTGACCATTGAGGATCTGCTGGAGACCGTGGTCGGAGACATCATGGATGAACATGATGTTATAGAGACCCCGGCCTGGGTCCAGGAGGCGCCTGGCGTCTGGCTGGTGGAGGCAACGGCGCCGCTGGAAGATTTTGAAGCCGCGATCGGTCAGAAGCTTCGGGTTGAGGCCGGGGACGAAGAGATCGACACCTTAGGTGGCCTGATCTATCTGCGCGCCGGTCAGGTTCCGGTGACGGGTGAGGTGATCACCCATGAAAGCGGAGCGCTGATTGAGGTGGTGGATGCGGAGGCTCGTCGGATCAACACGCTGCGCCTGCGTCTGCCGGAAGCTGCCGTGATGTAATCCGGGCACCTGCTCTGAAGCCTGAAGCCTGAAGCCGCAGCATTGCTGCGGCTTTTTCATGTCGCCGGCAGCCTGGGATGCGGGGCGATTGTCTGGTGGGTTTCGGGGCCGGTGCAGGCATCCGTCATATTCAAAGCGCTGCGGCGGTTTCCAGAATTCTGTGCTTCGCGTGAAGAATCAGCTGACGGATCTTTGAAACCCTCCGCCAGAGGCCCGGCGCCCTGTCCGATCCAGGCTGCAATGCGGCTGCGCTTTTATCTGCGCCGCATCGGGCGAATCGGCTGAAAAATCTTCGAAACCCGCAGCCCGGGCACATCGGTGCCTCAGATCCAAAAGGCCGCAGCTTTCGCTGCGGCCTTTGGTTCATTCAGAGGCCAGCGCGATAAAGCGGTCGCAGTCTTCTTCCGTGGTGGCCCAGCTGGTCACAAGACGCGCATAGTCATCGCCGCGCAGGTAAAAGACCGCGCCGGCTTCGCGCAGCCTGCCCACCGTTGCTGCGGGAAGTTTAACGAAGAGGATATTGGCGGCGGCTTCCGGCGCGACCGTCACGCCTTCGATCTTCGCCAGCCCCTCAGCCAGACGCGCGGCCATGGCATTGGCGTGGCGGGCATGATCCAGCCAGCGGCCGCCTTCGATCCAGCCCTCGAACTGCGCCGCCAGATAGCGGGTCTTTGAGAAAAGATGCCCCGAGCGTTTGCGGCGCAGCTCAAACTCAAAGGCTTTCTCGGGGTTGAAGAAGATCACCGCCTCGGCCCCCATCAGCCCGCCCTTGGTGCCGCCGAAGGAGACGATATCAACGCCCGCCTTCCAGGTCAGCTCCGCCGGGGTCGCGCCGGAGGCGGCCACCGCATTGGCAAAACGCGCGCCATCCAGATGCAGCGGCAGGCCATGGGCCTTCGCCACGTCTGCGATCGCACGGGTCTCTGCCACCGAATAAAGCGTACCGCCTTCGGTGATATTGGTCAGCGTGACCGCGCCGGGCTGCACCGAATGCACCACACCGGGTTTCTGGGCACGAATCGCTTTGTCGAGCGCGGCCGGCTCCATACGGCCATGGGCCCCCGGCACCAGCAGGAGTTTGCCGCCGGTGAACACCTCCGGTGCGCCGCATTCGTCTT
This sequence comes from Falsigemmobacter faecalis, assembly GCF_003863335.1. Taxonomy (GTDB): domain Bacteria; phylum Pseudomonadota; class Alphaproteobacteria; order Rhodobacterales; family Rhodobacteraceae; genus Wagnerdoeblera; species Wagnerdoeblera faecalis. Next base: position 83,903 of record NZ_RRAZ01000015.1, read on the forward strand.
CCTGGACATGGGCATTGGTGTGGCAGAACACCGCGCCCCAAAGCGGGCTGACCGTGGCCAGCGACAGGCAGTTCGCAACCGTTCCGGTGGAGACAAAATAGACCGCCGCCTCCGGCGCCTCAAAGAGGGTGCGAATCACATCCACCGCGCGCGCCGTATGGGCGTCATTGCCATAGGGCATGGCAAAGCCCTGGTTGACGGCAGAAAGCGCCGCCATGACCTCAGGCGGGCAGGGCGCGGCGTTGTCAGAGGCGAAAAACATCAGGGCGTCTCCTCGATGATATAGTCTTCCCAATCCTCTTCATCGACCTCGGTTTCCGGCACGGTCCAGCCTTTGACGGAAGCCCCGGCCTTATGCACGGACTGCGGATCGCCTGAGATCAGCGGATGCCATGATTTCAGGGGGTTACCCTCATGCAGCAGCCGGTAGGCACAGGTTTTCGGCAGCCAGTAGGCCACGTCGGGCAGCTTTTCCGCCGTCAGCGAGACACAGTCGGGAACGAACTGGTGACGGATGGGATAGTGCTTGCAGCGGCAGCTTTGCCCGTCGAGCAGACGACAGGCAACCCGCGTAAAGCAGACCTCGCCGTCATCTTCGAACTCAAGCTTATTCAGGCAGCATTTGCCGCAGCCATCGCAGAGCGCCTCCCATTCTTCGGGCGACATCTCAGTGAGCGGGACGGTTTCCCAGTATTTCGGACGCAAATCAGACATTGGGGCGTTTTGCGCCCTGGGGGCGGCTTTGGGAAGGGGGAAAAAGAGAAAGGGCTGCGCGGCGACGCAACCCTTTCCGAGATCTACGGAGATGGTCCGGTTAGGGATCGAAGATCCTCACGGTCCCAGTCAGGGTTCTTGAACCCTTGGGGCTGCCCTCAGGCCACGGCCGCCCTGACTGTCCCGACACCTCTCTCCACTATCACTCTCGACACTGGACCACCTCCTTTCAATGCGTTGCCGTTGGGCTCAGGCTGGCACAGATGGAGCGTATGTCAAATAAAATTACACCATATCTGCCCGCGCGCGCCGCAGCACCGCGCGGAAAGGGATCAGCGTGATCACCACGAGGGCAATTTTTACGCCCCAGTCCGCCACCGCCAGCGAGACCCAGAGCGGCACCTCGGGGCCGTAGCCCAGCAGCGGCAGCATGCCACCAGCCCAGCTCACGTCGTTGGCGGGCTCCAGCCAGATCAGCGCGGCAGAGAAGGCCACGGTGAAGAAAAGAAACGTGTCCAGCATCGCCCCGAAGATCGAAGAGATCAGCGGCGCGCGCCACCAGCTGCCGTGGCGCAGGCGGTCAAAGATCTCCACATCCAGCATCTGCGCCAGCAGAAACGCCATGGCCGAAGCAAAGGCCACACGGCCGGTCACCAGGGGGCCGAATTCGCCCTCAATCTGCGTGCCGATGAACGAGCAGATCAACCCGGTGATAAAGCCCGCCACCACCACTTTGCGCGCGGCTTTCGCGCCGTAAAAGCGGTTGGTCAGATCGGTGATCAGAAAGGCGAAGGGATAGGTAAAGGCCCCCCAGGTCAGCCACTGCCCCAGCAGGAACTGAACGAGGATATTAGAGGCCACCACAACGGCAGCCATCCCGAGGATTCCGGGAATGAGTTTCATAGCGATGATCCGTTTTATCAAGGTCGCGGAGACTTGGCCCGCCGCACCCGATGCGCAGCCGACGCGGGCCTCATACTCCCGCCGGTGCAGCGCGGCAAGTCCCTCGCTTGACCCTGGCCGGGGCGCGCGCCATCCTGCGCTCTGGCGAAGCTGCGCCGAAGGGTCCGGACGATATGGAAATTTCACTTGGCGAAGGTGTCAGCGCCATCCCCGCGGCAGAGTGGGACGCCTGTGCAGGCAGCGACAACCCCTTCACCAGCCACCGCTTTCTGACCGCGCTGGAGCGCTCGGGCAGTGTGGGGGAGGGCACGGGCTGGCTGCCGCGCCCCATGGTGCTGCGCGAGGCGGGCGAAGTGCTGGCGGTCGCGCCGCTTTATCTGAAGCTGCACTCGCAGGGGGAATATATCTTCGATCACGCCTGGGCCGATGCCTTTGAGCGCGCGGGGGGCAGCTATTACCCGAAGCTCCAGGTAGCGGTGCCCTTTACCCCCGCCACAGGGCCGCGCCTTTTGGTGCGTCCGGGGCATGAGGCGCGGGGCCGCGCAGCACTTTTGCAGGGGCTGGAGGCCGTGGCGGCGCAGAAAGGCTTAAGCTCTGCCCATGTCACTTTCTGCACGCCCGGGGAGGCGCAGTCCGCCCGCGCGCCCTGGCTCAGCCGTATGGGAGAGCAGTTTCACTGGCAAAACGCCGGATACGGCAGCTACGAGGATTTCCTCGCGCAATTGTCGTCCCGAAAACGCAAAGCCCTGCGCAAAGAGCGCGCCGCCGCCAAAGATTTTGGCGGCCGCATTCTGCATCTGAGCGGTGCGGATCTGCAGCCGGAGCATTGGGCGGCCTTTTGGGACTTCTATCAGGACACCGGCGCGCGCAAATGGGGCCGTCCCTATCTCACCCGGGCGTTCTTTGACGAAATCCACGCCACCATGGCCGATGACATCCTGCTGATTCTGGCCGAGCGCGAGGGGCGTTATGTGGCGGGGGCGCTGAATTTCATCGGGCGCGACACGCTTTATGGCCGCTACTGGGGCGCGGTTGAGGAGCACCCCTTTTTGCACTTCGAGCTATGCTATCATCAGGCCATCGACTTTGCGATTGCGCGCGGCCTCTCGCGGGTTGAGGCCGGTGCCCAGGGCGAGCATAAACTCGCCCGGGGCTATCTGCCGGTGCCGGTCTGGTCGCTGCATCATCTGCCCGATCAGGGCTTTCGCCGGGCGGTGGCGGCGTATCTGAAGGGCGAAGCCGAGGCCATCTCTGAAGATATCGCCGCGCTGACGGATCTCGGGCCCTTCCGGCGCGATCAGCCGATCTGAAGCGTCATGAAAACGCTGTTGGGGTCATCGCTATAGCCCTCAAAGGGGCCGCAGTATTGAAAGCCCGCACGTTCATAAAGCGCGCGCGCCGGGGCAAAGATCCGCTCGGCCCCGGTTTCAAGGCTGAGGCGGCGATAGCCCGCGCCTTCGGCTTCCATCAGCAGATGCTCCAGCATTTTCTGCGCCAGACCCTCGCCGCGATGCTCGGTCAGCAGATGCATGCTTTTGATCTCGGCATGGCGGGCGTCGATCTCTTTGAACGCGCCCATGGCGACGGGCTCGCCGTTTTTGCGCATCACATAAAAGCGGATCCCCGGCGCTGCCAGGGCATCGGCGGGCAGCATATGAATGGATTCGGGCGGCGTTTCAGCATGCATCGCCTCGGTGTGGCGGGTGTGCAGCAGCTTCAGGTCATCCTGAACCGGATGTTCAAGGGCAATGGCGATCATGGCGGTTTCTCCCGTATCCGGCCGCAGTTTAGCAGGCTCAGCGCATAAAAAAACACCCGCCACGGGGGCGGGTGTTTTTGGGCAGATCAGGTTCAGTCCTGATTGCGGATGATTTTGACCAGCGGGTCGAACATGTCCGAGTTGGCCGCGATGAGCGAGCCTTTCTCCAGGATCTCGTCGCCTTCACGCACCGGAGCGACCATGCCACCGGCTTCTTTGACGATCAGCAGACCTGCTGCGATGTCCCAGGCGTTCAGCGAACGCTCCCAGTACCCCTCGTAGCGGCCGGCGGCCACATAAGCGAGGTCGAGGGCGGCCGAGCCAAAGCGGCGCACACCGGCACAGACCGGCATCAGACGTGCCAGATCCTGCAGGGTCGCCGGAAGCGGGCCAACGCCGCCAAAAGGCACGCCGGTCGCGAAGATCGATTCGATCATCTTGCTGCGGCCCGAAACGCGGATACGGCGGGTGTCGTTCAGCCAGGCACCAGCGCCTTTTTCAGCGACGAACATCTCGTCTTTTGCCGGGTCAAAGACCACAGCCGAGACGATCTCGCCTTTATGCTCCAGCGCGATCGAGACCGACCAATGCGGCAGACCGTGCAGGAAGTTGGTGGTGCCGTCGAGCGGATCAACGATCCAGCGGCGGGTCGGGTCTGCACCGTCCTGGCCGCCGGTCTCTTCGCCGAGCCAGCCATAGGTCGGGCGCGCGCCCAGCAGTTCTTCCTTGATGATGCGTTCGGCTTCGCGGTCGGCTTTCGACACGAAGTCGCCCGGGCCCTTGGAAGAGACCTGCAGGTTTTCGACTTCGCGGAAGTCTTTCACGAGCGAACGCCCCGCTTTGCGCGCGGCCTTGATCATCAGGTTGAGATTGGCGCTGCCTTGCATGGGCGTCTCCTGTCGGGGGTCAGAGGGGGGCTATAGGGCGATCAGCCCGGAAATGGAAGGGGGCGGTTCAGCGCAGCGGGTCAGAATAATGGTGTTTTCCGCCCCTGGGGTCCGTTACCGACCAGCCCCCGGGGGTTTTGGTGAAATACTGCGGGTTAATCGGCACTTTCCCGAAGCCGCCGGGAATGTCGAGGATATAGGTCGGAAGTGCGGTGCCCGAGATGCGACCGCGCAGCGCAGCCATCAGCGCCATGCCCTCTTCCAGGGTGGTGCGGAAGTGGCCGGCGCCGCGCGCCAGATCGCAGTGATGCAGGTAATAGGGTTTGACGCGCAGCCGCAGCAGCGTGCGAAACAGCGCCTCCAGCGCCTCACTGGTGTCATTCACGCCGCGCAGCAGAACCGATTGCGACAGCAGCGGAAAACCCGCATCCGCCAGGCGTGCAAGGGCTGCGCGCGCCTCGGCGGTCAGCTCCTGCGCGTGATTGGTATGCACCACGATCCAGACCGGCACTTCGCCCTTCAGCACGTCGAGCAGCTCTGGTGTGATGCGCTCAGGGGCCACCACCGGCACGCGCGAGTGGATGCGCAGCAGATCGAGCGTGCCAACCCCGCGCAGCTTCTCCAGCACCAGCCCCAGACGGCGCGGTGACAGGACCAGCGGATCGCCCCCGGTCAGAATGATTTCGCGAATGGCGGGCGTGGCGCGCAGATAGTCGCAGATGCGCTCAATCGCTTCCATCGCCAGGGTGCCGCTGTCGCCGACTGATTCGCGGCGAAAGCAGAAGCGGCAATAAACGGCGCAGGTCTGCGTCAGATGCAAAATGGCGCGGTCCGGATAGCGGTGCGTCAGCCCCGGAACCGGCTCATGGGCGTGATCGCCAATCGGATCGGCCAGATCGCCCTCATGGACCACCAGCTCATCCAAACTCGGCACGAACTGCCGTCCGACGCCATCCCCCGGGGCCGCAATCGCGCTGTGCATGGCCGGAGAGATCAGCACGCGGAACTCTGCCGCCACACGCTCAAGCGGTTCGGACTGCCCGGGGTCAGTCAGCCCCGCGCGGGAGAGCTGCGCAATGCTGCTCAGGGCCTGTGACATGGGAAACTCCGGGGGGCGGGGGCGCGGCAGGTGAAGGCGCTGATGTAGGGCGTGGCGCGCGCGCCTGCAAGCGGCGCATTGGCGCCTGTTCTTTGACAGATGCCTTTGGCGCTGGACCTTTGGCGCAGACCAGGGTCACCTGAGCCTGTTCCACAAGACGGTTGCCATGCGCCTGCTGATTTCTTTTGCCGCCATTTTCGTCTCTGTCATTCTGATGCAGCTGGGCTCGGGCGGAGTGGTGCCGCTCGATGCGCTCTCGGGGGTCGAGCTGGGCTTTTCGGCCTCGGCCATCGGTCTGATCGGCTCGGCGCATTTCTTAGGCTTTCTGATCGGCTGCTGGTGGACGCCGCGTCTGATGGGCGAGGTGGGGCATTCGCGGGCCTTTGCGGCGCTGACGGCGGCGGGCACCATCGGCATTCTGGCGCATATGATGGTCACCGATCCCATCGCCTGGGGGATCTTCCGTATGGCGACCGGCCTGTCCGCGGCGGGCTGCTATACGATCATTGAGGCCTGGCTTCAGGGCAAGCTGACCAATGCGAACCGCGGCAGCGCCATGGGGGTCTATCGGATCGTCGATATCGGCGGCAGTCTGGCGGCGCAGATGATGATCGGCTTTCTGGCACCTGCGAGCTATTTTTCCTATAATCTGCTGGCACTTCTGGCCTGTGCCGCGCTTTTCCCGCTGGTGCTGACCAAGGCAGAGGCCCCGAAGTCGAGCCTTGCGCCGCGGCTGCGGCCCATCCTGGCGTGGCAACGCTCTCCGCTGGGCGCGGTGGGGGTGGTGGTCTCAGGCGTCACCGGCGGGGCCTTCCGCATGGTGGGCCCGCTTTACGGGGTCGCCGTGGGGCTTGATCCCAAACAGATCGGGGCGTTTCTCTCGGCCTATGTCATCGGTGGCGCGGTGGCGCAGTTTCCGATGGGCTGGCTGTCGGATAAATACGACCGCCGGACGGTTCTCGCCTGGCTTTCGGCGGGGTCGGTTGTGGCCTGCGTCTTTACGGTCTTCGCTCAGGATTTCGGCCTCTGGGCGGTCTTTACGGGGGCCACGCTCTTTGGCCTGACGACCATGCCGCTTTATTCGATCTCAGCGGCCCATGCGAATGACTTTTCCAACGACGATGAGCGGGTGGAACTCTCGGCAGCGCTGCTGTTCCTCTATGCCATTGGCGCGATTGCCAGCCCGGTCGTTGCCTCTGCACTGATGGAGCGCTTCGGCCCCGGCGGCATGTTTGCGCTGATCGCAGCGGCGCATTTTGCCCTGCTGGTCTTTGGTCTGATGCGGATGCGGGTCGGGCGGCAGCCGGAGCATCCGACGGCCTGGACCTATCGGCCCAAGACCTCGTTTCTCTTCGGGCGGCTGATGCGCAAGCCGCGCCGCCCGGAGGAATAGGCCTTAACGCAAAGTGGCAATCGGCCCTTCAGGGCGGCCGTTGATGAACTGATCGACGTAAGGATCGCCCGAGTGGTCGAGATCCGCCACCGGCCCCAGCCATTGCACGCGGCCCTGATAAAGCATGCAGACCTGATCGGCGATCGCCCGCACCGAGGTCATATCATGGGTGATGGAGATGGCGGTCGCCCCCATCTCGGTCACAAGGCCGCGGATCAGATCATTGATGACGCCTGACATGATCGGATCAAGGCCCGTCGTCGGCTCATCAAAGAAGATGATCGAGGGGTCCGCCGCAATGGCCCGCGCCAGGCTCACGCGCTTTTGCATGCCGCCTGACAGCTCTGCCGGGTAAAGATCGGCCACCCGTTCGGGCAGGCCCACACGGCCGAGTTTCTCAATCGCCAGGGCCCGGGCCTCTTCGCGGGGGCGCTTTTTCGGGCCGCGCAGCAGCCGGAAGGCGACATTCTCCCAGATCTTCAGCGAGTCAAACAGCGCGCCGCCCTGAAACAGCATCCCGAAAGTTTGCAGAAAATCGTCCCGGTTGGCAGCTGTCAACTCGGCGCCATCGACCAGAATGCTGCCCTTATCCTGCGGCACCAGGCCCAGAATGGTCTTCAGCAGCACCGATTTCCCGGTGCCCGATCCGCCGATGACCACAAGGTTCTGCCCTTTGGGCACCTCAAGGCTGACCCCGCGCAGCACGTGGTTTGAGCCAAAGGATTTATGAACGTCGCGCAGCCGGATCATGAGGTAAAGAACACTTCCGTCAGCGCATAATTGGCAGCAAGGATCAGGATCGACGAGGCCACAACCGCCGATTTGGTGGCAGCACCCACGCCCTGGGCCCCGCGCCCCGACATCATGCCGTGATAGCAGCCCATCAGCGCCACAATGGCCCCGAAAGCCGCACCTTTGACCAGGCCCGAGCCGACATCCCAGGCCTCAAGATAGGTCCAGGTGTTGTAAAGATAGCTGCCCGAATTAAACTCAAGCCGCGTGGTGCCGACCAGCCAGCCGCCCATGATCCCGATGATATCGCCCACCGCGACCAGGATCGGCATCGAGACAGTGGCGGCCAGAACACGCGGCACCACCAGATATTTCAGCGGGTTGGTCGACAGCGTGGTCAGCGCATCGATCTGCTCGGTCACCTTCATGGTGCCGATCTCAGCCGCGATGGAGGAGGACACCCTTGCGGCCACCATCAGCCCGCCCAGAACCGGGCCTAACTCGCGCACCATGCCGATGGCCACGATGGAAGGGACGGCAAATTCGGCCTGAAACCGCGCGCCGCCCGAGTAGATCTGCAGCGCCAGCGCGCCCCCGGTAAAGAGCGCGGTCAGCGCCACCACCGGCAGCGACAGCCAGCCGATGGCCAGAAGCTGGCTCAGCAGTTCGCGGCCATAAAACGGCGGCCGCAGGATATGCGAGACCACCCGCCCGGTGAAGATCATCACCCGGCCCAGCCCCCCGATCAGATCAAGGGTAAACCGGCCCAGCTGCGCCAGCGGCTGCGTCAGAGCCCGGCTCATGCCGCGCCGAGGTAGCGCCGCGCGTAGCGGTGCCCAAGCGAGGTCAGGATCTCATAGCCGATGGTGCCGGCCACGCCGCCTAAGGCGTCAACCCCCTGGTGCGGCCCGAGAATATCAAGCGTCTCAGGCACCTGGTCGAGGTGGCTGACATCGACGGTCATCAGATCCATCGAGACGCGGCCCAGGAGCGGGCAGGGCACATCCCCCGCCCAGAGGGTCGCCTTGCCGGAAAGCGCGCGGCTCAGGCCATCGGCGTAACCAGCGGCAATCGTCGCCACACGGGTCGGCTGCGTGGCGCGAAAGCCCAGCGAATAGCCGACATATTCCCCCGGCTGCACCAGACGGTGCTGAATGACCGGCAGCGACAGCGTGACCACCGGCGAAGCGCCGTCAAAGGGCAGCCCGCCATAAAGCCCCACACCGGGGCGCGTCACGTCAAAATGATAGTCCGGCCCCAGCAGAATGCCCCCGGTGGCCGCAAGCGAGCGCGCGATGCCCAGACCATCGGTCAGCGTGTGGAAGGTCTCCAGCTGGTCGCGGTTCAGGGCCGTATCGGGCGCATCGGCACAGGCCAGATGGCTCATCAGCAGGGTCGGGCGCGCATCGAGCACGATATCGGCGATCGCCGCCCAGTCGTCCGGCTCAAGACCCAGACGGTTCATCCCGGTATCCAGCTGAATGCCGAAAGCATGGCCCGGCAGGTTCTCAAAATGGCGGGTGACCTGCTCAACGGAGTTCAGCATCGGCGTCAGGCCGAAATCGCGGATCAGCGCGGTATCACCGCTGCAATGCCCGCCGAGTACATTGACCTCAAAGCCATCGCCCAGTGCCTGACGGACCTGCGCGCCCTCTTCGGCGACGGCGACGAAGAAGCGTCGCGCGCCTGCGCCTGCCAGCGCCCGGGCGACCGTTCCGGCCCCAAGGCCGTAAGCGTCCGCCTTGACCACAGCAGAGGTCTCAGTGGTTGCAGCAGAAACACGATCCATCGCGCGCCAGTTGGCGCAGATCGCAGCGAGGTCAATGGAGAGGATACCGGTAGCCATAGCGCGGTTTTGACACCGCCACCGCGAAGGTCAAGCGCGAAATCAAAAGGCAGCCTTCCCGCATGGCAGAGCTGCGCCGGGCTGCGCAGTCACAGGGCGGCGGATCGCGGCTGGCGCCGGGGCACGCTCAGCGGACAGACCGGGTCAAAAAGCGAAGACCGCATGGAACAGAGCCGGGCTGAGCGGGCCGAAGATCCATGTGGCCAGCACCTCGGCCCAAAGGTCGGGAAACCCGGGGAAAGCGGCTGCCTGCATGCTGCATACTCATCAAACAGAGACCGGCTCGCGCGGTCAGAGGAACAAAGCGCCCGCGTGAGTGAAGGCCTGCCGGGGCGTGCATTGCCGGGCGAAGACCCATGATCTCAATGCCCTGGGCCGAAAGGTAACGGGCCGCGGGACGGTGGGTGCGGGCCGCCCCTCATGGGGGCGGCCCTGCAGGATCAGAGGCGCTCAATCGCCAGGGCAATGCCCTGACCGCCGCCGATGCACATGGTGATCAGCGCGAGTTTGCCGCCCGTGCGCTCCAGCTCATACATCGCCTTGATGGTGATGATCGCGCCGGTCGCGCCGACCGGATGGCCCAGCGCAATCGCGCCGCCGTTCGGGTTCACCTTTGCGGGATCCAGACCGAGACCGCGCGAGACCGCGAGGGCCTGAGCCGCGAAAGCCTCGTTTGATTCGATCACGTCGAAATCCGAGACCTTCAGGCCGGTCTTTTCCAGCAGCGCTTTGACCGCCGGGATCGGGCCATTGCCCATGCGGGTCGGGTCCACACCGGCATGGGCATAGCCCAGGATGCGCGCCAGCGGCTTCAGACCGGCAGCGGCGGCCGCATCGGCGCGGGCCAGAACCAGCGCCGCAGCACCATCGTTGATACCCGAGGCATTGCCCGCGGTCACGGTGCCGTCTTTCTGGAAGACCGCCTTCAGACCGCCGAGGCTTTCCATGGTCGAGGCCTTGGGATGTTCATCCTTCGCAAAGAGCGTCACGCCTTTGCGCGATTTCAGCTCTACCGGGACGATCTGGCTGTCGAAGTGACCGGCTTCAATGGCGGCAATCGCGCGGCGCTGGCTTTCCACCGAGAAAGCATCCTGCTCTTCGCGGGTGATATTGCCGTCTTTGGCCTGGTTCTCGGCGGTCACGCCCATATGGCCGGTGCCGAAGGGGCAATGCAGCGTGGCGGTCAGCATATCCACGGCCTTGCCGTCGCCCATCTTCTGGCCAAAGCGGGCGAAGGGCAGGTTATAGGGCGCGCGGCTCATGGCCTCAGCGCCACCGGCCAGCGCGAAGTCTGCATCACCCAGCATCAGCGATTGTGCTGCCGAAACAATGGCCTGAACGCCCGAACCGCAGAGGCGGTTCACGTTCATCGCCGGGGTCTCCTGGGGGATGCCCGCCTCAATGCCGGCAACGCGCGAGAGATACATATCGCGCGGCTCGGTGTTGATGACATGGCCAAAGACCACATGGCCGATCTTTGCGGCGTCAATCCCGGCGCGTTCAATGGCGGCTTTCGACACCAGGGTCGCAAGCTCACAGGGCGGCGTGTTGGACAGGCTGCCGCCAAAGCTGCCGATGGCGGTGCGGGCGCCGGAGAGGATGACGATATCAGACATGGAATAACCTTCTGTAAAGCGCTGCCAGAAGGGGGTGTCAGAGGCGGGCTCCTCCCGTTGGCTCTGGCCGGGCCTCCCTCCCTGCTGGACGTATTCCTGCCCATTGCGGATGCCTGGTCAAGCTCTCCGGTGCGTCGCGACGCTGCGTTGCAGAATAATTTCTGCGGTGCAGGAGTGCGCGGGCAGCCCGAAAGGGGTGAAATTTTGCGCGCCCGCCCGGGGCGGCGCCTGAATATTGCGCGGATCTTTCGGAAAACCGGGGGCGAGGGGCCAGAGCCTTCCCGAGAAATTCGTTGACCGCCTGGGGCGCTGGTGTAGCCTCAGACCTGACCGATTGGTCAGATTTGGATTCGGACATTACCAGGCGTGTAAGGGCAAAACGCCCCTGCCGCGACCCCGGGGAGCAAGCGATGACGCCAGCCGGCCTGAACCTGCGGATTGATCCCGCAAGGCTGTGGGACAGTCTCGAAGAAATGGCCAAAGTGGGTCCTGGCATCGCCGGGGGCTGCAACCGCCAGACCCTGACCGATGCCGACAGCGAGGGGCGCCACCTCTTCCGCGCCTGGGCGGAAGCGGCGGGGATGACCATGAAGCTCGACCGCATGGGCAATATGTTCTTCCTGCGCGAGGGCGCAGAGCCGGGACTTTTGCCGGTGGCCATGGGCTCTCACCTTGATACCCAGCCGACGGGCGGGAAATACGACGGGGTTCTGGGGGTCTTAGGCGCGCTGGAAGTGGTGCGCACGCTCAATGATATGGGCGTCAGAACCCGTCATCCGATCATGATCACCAATTGGACCAATGAGGAGGGCGCGCGCTTCGCCCCCGCCATGCTGGCCAGCGGCGTCTATGCCGGGATGCTGACGGAAGACTATGCCAATGCCCGTCAGGACGCCGAGGGCAAGACCTTCGGGGCTGAGCTGGACCGCATCGGCTGGCGCGGCGAAGAGCCTGTCGGCGCAGAGAAATTCCACGCGATGTTTGAGCTGCACATCGAGCAGGGCCCGATCCTTGAGGCCAAAGCGAAAGACATCGGTGTTGTGACCCATGGCCAGGGCCTTTGGTGGCTGGAGATCACCTATACCGGCAAGGATGCGCATACCGGCTCAACGCCGATGTCGATGCGCGTCAACGCAGGCCGCGGCGTCGCGCAGATGATTGAGGCCGTCCATCAGATCGCCATGCGCCATCAGCCCGATGTGGTCGGCGCGGTGGGGCAGATGAATGTCTGGCCGAATTCGCGCAATGTGATCCCCGGCAAAGCGGTCTTCACGGTAGATATCCGCTCGCCCCATCAGGGCAAGCTCGATGCCATGCGCGCCGAAGTTGAACGCGCCGCCCGGGACATCGCGCGCGGCCTTGGCCTTGGGGTGGAGCTGGAGGCCGTCGGGCATTTTGATCCGGTCGCCTTTGATCCGGACCTTGTGAAGGTGGTGCGCGCGCAGGCTGAGGCGCTGGGCTTCAGCCATATGGATATCGTTTCAGGCGCGGGGCATGACGCCTGCTGGGTCAATCGCGTGGCCCCCACGGTGATGATTATGTGCCCCTGCGTTGATGGCCTCAGTCACAATGAGGCAGAGAAGATCACCCCCGAATGGGCGGCGGCGGGCAGCGATGTGCTGCTGCATTCCGTTCTCGAAGTGGCGGGTGTGATCGCATGATCCCTGCCGCCCCGGCACTCTCAGGGGCGGCTTTGACGACACGACTATTCGGCGGCCCGCTCTCTCGCAGACAGCGGCCCGGAAGACTGTTGCCTGCAAGAAGGACGGGGGAGGGCTCACAATGGCCAGCACGGTGATTAAGGGCGGCACGATTGTCACGGCGGATCTCAGCTATGAGGCTGATGTGAAGATTGAGGGGGGCACGATCGTTGAGATCGGCAAAAACCTCAGCGGTGACAAGGTGCTGGACGCGGCAGGCTGCTATATCATGCCGGGCGGGATTGACCCCCATACCCATCTGGAAATGCCCTTCATGGGCACCTATTCGGCGGATGATTTCGAAAGCGGCACCCGCGCGGCGGTCGCAGGCGGCACCACCTGTGTCATCGATTTCGTGCTGCCCGATCAGGGCCAGGGTCTGATGGAGGCCGCGCAGCGCTGGCACAATAAATCCACCCGCGCGCATTGCGATTACAGCTTTCACATGGCGATCACCTGGTGGGGTGAAAAGGTCTGGGAAGATATGGCCGAAAGCGTGAAGGCGGGCATGACCTCTTTCAAGCATTTCATGGCCTATAAAGGCGCGCTCATGGTCAATGACGATGAGATGTTCCAGTCCTTCCGGCGGGTGGGCGATCTTGGCGGTCTGGCCATGGTCCATGCTGAAAACGGCGATGTGGTGGCCGAACTCACCGCGCGGCTGCTGGCCGAGGGCAACACCGGCCCCGAAGGTCACGCCTATTCCCGCCCGCCTCAGGTTGAGGGAGAGGCCACCAACCGCGCCATTATGATCGCCGATATGGCGGGGGTGCCGCTTTATGTCGTGCACACCAGCTGCGAAGACAGCCATGAGGCGATCCGGCGCGCGCGTCAGGCCGGAAAGCGCGTCTGGGGCGAGCCGCTGATCCAGCATCTGGTGCTGGATGAAAGCGAATATTTCAACGCCGACTGGGATCACGCCGCGCGGCGGGTGATGTCACCGCCCTTCCGCAATAAGCTGCATCAGGACAGCCTCTGGGCCGGGTTGCAGTCAGGCTCGCTGAGTTGTGTGGCGACCGATCACTGCGCCTTTACCACCGATCAGAAACGCACGGGCCTGGGGGATTTCTCAAAGATCCCGAATGGCACCGGGGGGCTGCAGGACCGTCTGCCGGTGCTTTGGGCCCAGGGCGTGAATACGGGGCGGCTGACGCCCAATGAATTTGTCGCCGTCACCTCGACCAATATTGCCAAGATCCTGAATATGTACCCGAAAAAGGGCGCAGTCCTTGTCGGGGCCGATGCGGATCTGGTGATTTGGGATCCGCAAAAAGAGGGGGTGGTTTCTGCCGCGAGCCAGGAATCGAGCATCGATTACAACGTCTTTGAGGGCCAGAAACTGAAGGGCCTGCCGCGCTATACCCTGAGCCGCGGGCGGGTGGCTTTTGAAGACGGCAAAGTGCAGCCCGAGCCGGGCTGGGGCCAGTTCACCCCACGCGCGCCGCGCCCGGCGGTGAACCGCGCGCTTTCGGCCTGGAAGGAACTCAGCGCGCCGCGCCCGGTCCGCCGCAGCGGCATCCCCGCCAGTGGCGTGTGAGGGGGGCTCATGAAAACGGCACTCATCATGGCAGGCGGCAGCGGCATGGGGGCAGCCTCTGCCCGGGCGCTGGCGGAGGAAGGCTACCGCGTCGGGATCCTGTCTTCCTCGGGCAAAGGCGAGGCGCTGGCGGCGGAGCTGGGCGGCATCGGGGTCACCGGCTCCAACCGCTCAGAGGCGGATCTGCGCGGGCTGGTCGATCGGGCGATGGAGCAATGGGGCCGCATCGATGTGCTGGTCAACTCAGCCGGGCACGGGCCGAAAGGGCCGCTGCTGGATCTGACGGAAGACGACTGGCGCGAGGGCTTTGACATCTATTTCCTGAATGTGGTGCGGGCCGTGCGGCTGGTCACCCCGGTCATGGAGCGTCAGGGCGGCGGGGCGATTGTGAATATCTCGACCGCCTGGGTGGCGGAGCCCTCGGATATGTTCCCGACCTCGGCGGTGGCGCGCTCAGGGCTGAGCGCTTTTACCAAACTTTTTGCCGATCAATATGCGGCCCAGGGCATCCGGATGAACAATGTGCTGCCAGGCTGGATCGACAGCCTGCCGATGAAGGAGGAGCGCGCGGGGTCAGTGCCGATGAAGCGCTACGGCACGGCGGAAGAGATCGGCAAAACGGTGGCTTTTCTGGCCTCTGAGGCGGCGGGTTACATCACCGGCCAAAGCCTGAGGGTCGACGGCGGGCTGATGAGAAGCGTTTGATCTGACACCAGAACCCGACCGTCAGAGTTCGGGACATGCGACACGGGTGAGCGATGAAGGATACACTAAGCCTGGCCGAGCCGGTGATCGAAGCCGAAGGGCTGAACCTGATTTTTCAGGCCGCAGACGGCCCGGTTCAGGCGCTGCGCGATGTCTCACTGACGATCCGCAAGGGGGAGTTCGTGAGTTTCATCGGCCCCTCCGGCTGCGGGAAAACCACCTTTCTGCGCTGCATCGCCGCGCTGGAGAAACCCAGCTCGGGGCGGCTGACGGTGAATGGCCTCTCGCCCGAGGCGGCGCGGCAGAGCCGGGCCTATGGCTATGTCTTTCAGGCGGCGGGGCTTTATCCCTGGCGCACCATCGCCGGAAATATCCGCCTGCCGCTGGAGATCATGGGTTTTTCCAGGGCCGATCAGGCAGAGCGGGTGCAAAGGGTGCTGGAGCTGGTCGATCTTCAGGGCTTTGGCAAAAAGTTTCCCTGGCAGCTGTCAGGCGGCATGCAGCAGCGCGCCTCAATCGCGCGGGCGCTGGCCTTTGATGCCGATATTTTGCTGATGGATGAGCCCTTTGGCGCTTTGGATGAGATCGTGCGCGACCGTCTGAACGAAGAGCTTTTGAAGCTCTGGGCGGCGACGGGAAAGACCGTGGGGTTCGTGACCCATTCGATCCCGGAGGCGGTCTATCTTTCGACCCGCATCGTGGTGATGAGCCCGCGTCCGGGGCGGATTACCGATGTTATCGAGAGCCCCTTCGGGCGCGAGCGGCCTTTGGAGATCCGCGACAGTCCGGAGTTTCTGGCTATCGCCAACCGCGTGCGGGAAGGGTTGCGGGCGGGGCATATCGATGAGTGATCTGCCCAAAGACAGGGGGGCTGCCTGCCCCCCTCTTGCCCCTGCGGGTCAATTCACCCCCCGGGAGTATTTTGAAAAAGCCAAAGCCTTCGCGCGGTTCTTACGGAGGGCGGGGCGATGAGGGCGCTGGTGCCGGTTCTGACGGTGGTGGCGGCGATTCTCGCGCTTTGGTATCTGGCGGCGATCTGGCTGAACGCGGATTGGGCGCGCGATCAGGCGCAGCGCGCGGGGGCGGACCTGCCCTTTTCTGAGCTGGTCAGCCAGACCCTGTCGCAGGAGCGGCCGAAACTGCCCGCCCCGCATCAGGTCGCCCAGGAGTTTCACAAGCTGACCTGGGAGGAAGAGACCGAGGGCCGCCGGGGCTTTGTGAAATCCGGCAGCTTTTCCAACCGCGGGTTGATCCATCACGCGCTGGCGACGCTGACGGCTACGGCTTTTGGCTTTGTGATCGGCTCGGGCTTTGGGATCCTGCTGGCGGTGGGGATCGTCCACAACCGCGCCATGGATCTGAGCGTGATGCCCTGGGCGATTGCCAGCCAGACCGTGCCCATCGTGGCGATCGCGCCGATGATCATTGTGGTGCTGAACTCGGTCGGTGTGGCGGGGCTGATCCCCAAGGCGATCATTGCGGCCTATTTAAGTTTCTTTCCTGTGGTGGTCGGCATGGTGAAGGGGCTGCGCAGTCCCGATGCCATGCAGACCGACCTTTTGCGGACCTGGAATGCCAGCGGCTTTCAGGCGCTGATGCGGCTCAGGCTGCCCTCTTCGGTGCCTTTTCTCTTTGCCTCGCTGAAGGTGGGGATCGCGGCGGCGCTGGTGGGCACCATTGTCGCGGAGCTGCCGGTCGGGGGCGCGGGGCTTGGCACGCGGCTGCTGGCGGGAAGCTATTACGGGCAGACCATTCAGATCTGGGCCACGCTGATCGCGGCGGCGCTGCTGGCGCTGCTGATGGTGGGGGCTGTGGGGCTGGTGCAGCGGCTGACGCTGAAACGGATGGGGTTCCGGGCATGAGGGCTTGGCTGAAACCGGTGATCTATGGGGCAGGGGGCAGTCTGCTGCTCCTTGGCCTGGCAGCGCTTTTCCGCGAGGGGCCGCGCAATCTTCTCGCCGACGGGCGGTTCTGGCTTTTGTTTGCGATCTGGGGTGCGGCCTGGGCGGTCAATGCAAAGATCGCCGATTGCGCGCTGCGCAGTGCGACCCGTGGCGGTGTGGCGCTTTTGTTCGGGGCCACACTTTTGCTGCTGTGGGAGGTGACGGTGCGGGTCTATCAGATCTCGCCGGTGATCCTGCCCGCGCCTTCGGCGGTGGCGGCGCAGTTTGTGGCTTCGGGTCCGATCCTTTGGGCGGATTTCGTGCAGACGATCCTGAAGGGCGCGCTGTCGGGCTGGGTGATCGGGTGCAGCGTCGCTTTGCTGACGGCGGTGCTGATCGACCGCTCGCCCTTTTTGCAGCGCGGGCTTTTGCCGGTGGGGAATTTCGTGGCGGCGCTGCCGATCGTTGGCATCGCGCCGATCCTGGTGATGTGGTTCGGCTTTGACTGGCACTCTAAGGCGGCGGTGGTCGTCGTCATGGTCTTTTTCCCGATGCTGGTGAACTGCGTCGAAGGGCTGAAGGCCGCCGATCCCATGCAGCGCGATCTGATGCAGACCTGGGGCGCGGGCTGGGGGCAGTCGCTTTTGAAACTGCGGCTGCCTGCGGCCATGCCCTTTATTTTCAACGGGTTGAAGATCGCGGGAACCCTGGCGCTGATCGGGGCGATTGTGGCGGAGTTCTTTGGCTCTCCGGTGGTGGGCATGGGCTTTCGGATCTCGGCTGAGGCCGGGCGGATGCGGCTTGATATGGTCTGGGCGGAAATTCTGGTCGCGGCACTCGCCGGGACTGCGCTTTACGGGGCAATCGCCCTGGCGGAGAAACGGGTGACATTCTGGCACCCGTCACAACGAGGCCGCTGAGCGGCCCGACAGGAGAGGTGTTGCAATGAAAAACTGGATGCTTTCAGCAGCTTCCGTGCTGGCCCTCACGGGGGCGGCCCAGGCGGCAGAAGATGTGACGCTGCAGCTGAAATGGGTGACCCAGGCGCAGTTCGCGGGCTATTTCGTGGCGCTGGATAAGGGCTTTTACGAAGAAGAGGGGCTCAATGTCACCATCAAGCCGGGCGGGCCGGATGTGGCGCCGGTGCAGGTGCTGATGGGCGGCGGCGCGGATGTCATGGTGGACTGGCTGCCCTCGGCGCTGGCGGCACGTGAGCAGGGCGCCCCGGTTGTCAATATCGCGCAGCCCTTTAAGTCTTCGGGCATGATGCTGACCTGTCTGAAGGAATCCGGCGTCGCCACCCCGGCGGATTTTAAGGGCAAGACCCTTGGCGTCTGGTTTGGCGGCAATGAATATCCCTTCCTGAACTGGATGAGCCGCCTGAACCTGAAGACCGATGGCTCTGATGTGACGGTGCTCAAGCAGGGCTTCAACGTCGATCCGCTGTTGCAAAAACAGGCCGCCTGTATCTCAACCATGACCTATAACGAATATTGGCAGGTCATTGATGCGGGGGTGAAGCCTGAGGATCTGATCACCTTCAAATATGAAGATGAGGGCGTCGCGACCCTCGAAGACGGGCTTTATGTCATTGAGGACAAGCTGAAAGATCCGGCCTTTGTGGAGAAGATGGCGAAATTCGTCCGCGCCTCGATGAAGGGCTGGAAATACGCCGAAGAGCATCCGGATGAAGCGGCGGAAATGGTTCTGGAAAACGACGAAACCGGGGCGCAGACCGAGGAGCATCAAAAACGCATGGCGCGCGAAGTGGCCAAGCTGACCGCAGGTTCAAACGGGGCGCTGATTGAGGCCGATTATGACCGGACGGTCGCGGCGCTGATGGCCGGTGGCTCTGATCCGGTGATCACCAAAAAACCCGAAGGGGCCTGGACCCATGCGGTCACGGATCTGGCGCTGAAATAAGCCTCAGCAAACCGCCCCCCGGAGGTGATCCGGGGGGCGGTTTTGTTACAGAAGTCCGGCTTTGCGGAAGAGGTCGAGCACGCTTTCATCGGGGCGGGCACCGAAATGGGTGATCACCTCGGCGGCGGCGATGCAGCCCATGCGGCCTGCGGTTTCCAGATCGCGCCCGGTGGCGAGACCATAAAGGAAGCCAGCGGCGAATTGATCACCCGCGCCGGTGGTATCGAGCGGCGCGATGCGGCTGACCGGCACGTCGATTGAGGTCGCGCCCTGACGGATCGTCACGCCTTCGCCCGAGCGGGTGCAGACCACCAGCGGACACTGCGCGGCGGCCAGATCCAGCGCCTCGGTCAGGGTTTCGGTCTGATAAAGCGCCGCCCATTCGTGCTCATTGCCGATGACGAAATCGAGCTCCTGCACCAGGGCGCGGAAATCCCCGCGGTGGCGGTCGACGCAGAAGGGGTCCGAGAGCGACAGCCCCGCACGGCCGCCCGCCTCACGGCACAGGCGCGCCGCTTTCAGAAAGGCCGCTTTGCCGGGGTCTTTGTCGAAAAGATAGCCCTCAAGGAAGAGGATCTCACTGTCGCGGATCACCTCTTCGGGCAGATCTTCGGGGCCGAATTCCGCCGAGATGCCAAGATAGGTGTTCATCGAACGCTCACCATCGGGCGAGACGAAGATCATGCAGCGCGAGGTGGGAAGCGTTGCATGTTGCACCGGCGCGACCGGAAAGGCGATGCCTTCGGCGGCCAGGGCATCAACGGCGAAATGGCCGATCTCATCGGCGGCCACTTTGCCGATACAGGCGGTGCGCAGACCAAGCGCGCCCAGGCCCGCGACGGTATTGCCGACCGAGCCGCCGGGGATCTGGCTGCGATCCTCCATGCCGGCATAAAGCGCCTCGCAGCGCGCCTGATCGACCAGGGTCATGACGCCTTTGGTGATGCCCAGAGCGGCGAGGCCCTCGTCGTCCATGCGGGTAAGCACATCGACAATGGCATTGCCGATGCCGGTGACCTGATAGGATTTCATATGGTTTTGTCCTCGCTGTGACAGAGGTCAGCAATGATGCAGGCACCGCATTTTGGCTTGCGGGCAACGCAGATGTAGCGGCCGTGCAGGATCAGCCAGTGGTGGGCGTGTTGCTGAAACTCCGCCGGAATATTGTCTTCAATGGCGCGCTCAATCTGATCGACATCGCGGCCCGGGCAGATGCCGGTGCGGTTGCCGATGCGGAAGATATGGGTATCGACCGCCTGAGCCGGAATGCGCCACCACATATTCAGCACCACATTGGCGGTTTTGCGACCGACACCGGGCAGCGAAACCAACGCCGCGCGTGATGACGGGACCACGCCGCCGTAGTCGCGCTCAAGGATCTCTGAGAGCTTCATGACGTTTTTGGCCTTATTGCGGAACAGGCCGATGGTCTTGATATGTTCAATCAGCGCCTCTTCGCCAAGCGCCAGCATTTTGGCGGGCGTATCGGCGATCTCAAAGAGCTTCGCCGTGGCGCGGTTGACGCCGATGTCGGTGGCCTGGGCGGAAAGCGCCACGGCCACGAGCAGCGTATAGGCATTGGTGTGGTTGAGCTCTCCCTTTGGTTCCGGCTCGGAGGCCTGAAACCGGGAGAAGATCTCATGCATGGCGGCATAGGGAAGCTGAGCGGTCATAGGCTGCTTTTGCCTCAGATCACCCATGTTCAGCAATGCGCAAATTCCGGGTCGGGGCAGGGGGGCGTTCGGGGTAAGATCACGGGGAGAAGCGGGGGCTGCCGCCCCCGCACCCCCGCCTGAAGGGGGCGAAGGGCCCCCTTCAGACTTCCCCGGTGCAAAGGGGCGGGACGGAGGGGCGATCGGAGTTTGGGATGGGTGACGAGAGCTATCATTATCAGGTGATCGCCCGGGCGATCGGTGTGCTGGAGACGGGGCAGGGGGATATGTCACTTGCCGCGCTGGCGCAGAGATGCGGGATGAGTGTTGCGCATTTTCAGCGCGTTTTCAGCGCTTGTGCGGGGATTTCGCCGAAGCAGTATCAGCAGTTCCGGCGCCTTGTGGCGGCCCGCGCGCTGCTTCGCAGTGAACTGGCTTTGCCGGAGGTGGCGGAAGCGCTGGATCTGTCCGGCACGGGGCGGCTTTATGATCTGATGATCCGCTGGGAGGCGATGACGCCCGGAGACTACGCGCGGCGGGGGCAGGGGCGGCGGATCGGCTGGGCCTTTGTTGACAGCCCCTTTGGGCGGGCTTTGGTGATGGCCACCGGGACCGGGATCTGCGGGCTGGGGTTTGCCGTTGAGCAGAGTGAGGCTGCGGTTTTTGCCGATCTCACTGCCCGCTGGCCGGGGGCTGAGTTTGAGGAGGCCTCTGCGCGGATTGAACCTTTGGCGCAGGCGGCGTTTTCCGGCGGTGGAGCCGCGTTGCATCTGATCGGCGCGCCCTTCCGGCTGAAGGTCTGGGAGGCGCTTTTGTCGATCCCTCCGGGCGAGGTGCTGAGTTACGGCGGGCTGGCCGGGGCTCTTGGCCAGCCGGGGGCGGCACGGGCGGTGGGCCAGGCGGTCGGAGCCAATCCGGTGGCTTTGCTGATCCCCTGTCACCGGGTGATCCGTGCGACCGGGGCCTTTGGCGGATACCACTGGGGAGCGGGCGTGAAGGCCGGGCTTTTGCAGCGGGAGGGCGTTGCTGCCGTATCGCAGTAAATGCGCAAAATTTGCAATTTACGGGCGTTAAATTGTCAGGTGGCTTTCATCGCCAGACCTGTGGAGTTAGCCGGTACATCGGGTTCTCTGGCGAGTTTGCGTGCAGGGAACCGGTATTTCACTCGGGAGTTGTCGAGGCAGACGCTATGGCCGAAGAACGGATCCTGGCTTGTCCGGCGCATCGCCCCCTGAGACATTAACAAAGCTCAGCGGGCGGAAAACCGCGTGCCGGATGTGGCGAGGGTTCAGCTTTGGGCTGTGCCCGTGTAGCACCATCGCGCCCGGGCTCCGGGCCGTTATCGGAGTGAGATAAAGATGAAACTCAAGACCCCCGCCCTCATTGCTGCAGTGGCTTTGATTGGTCTGACCGCCTGTGATCCCTATCCTCAGGGCGACCCCTACAACACCCGCGCCCGCACCGGCGCGATGACCGGCGCTCTGATCGGCGGCGCTATCGGGGCCACTTCGAACAGCTCCACCCGTCCGCTGGCGGCTTTGGCCGGTGCGGCGGTGGGCGCGGCTGTGGGCGGCGGCATTGGCGCCTCGCTTGACCGTCAGGCGGCTGAGCTGCAGGCCGCGACCTCTGGCAATATCGGCGTGGTGAACGCGGGCAGCCATCTCATCGTGACCATGCCGCAGGATCTGCTGTTCGCGACCGACAGCGCCTCGGTGCGTCCGGATCTGCAAAACGATCTGCGCGCCGTTGCCGGAAACCTGCGTCAGTATCCGAACTCCAATGTCGAGATCATTGGCCATACCGACAGCACCGGTGATGCGGGCTACAACCGCCAGCTCTCGCAGCGTCGCGCCTCGGCTGTGGCCTCGGTGCTGATGGGGTCGGGTGTGCCGTCGAACCGTCTGCAGACCATCGGTCGCGGTGAAGATGCGCCGATCGCCTCGAACCTGACGCCGGAAGGCCGCGCGCAGAACCGCCGTGTGGAAATCCTGATCCGTCCTTACCAGTAAGGCATCCCAAAGTTTAAAAACGCCCGCCGCAGAAGCCTGCGGCGGGCGTTTTCTTTTGGCGCGACAAGATTGCAGCAAAACGGGATAGAGGTTTGACGCAGGAGGCAGCCTCTTTATATAAGTGTCCGATTTGAAGCGACAATTTCTTTAGATTGCAATCCGGGGTCCGGGGCGGATCGGATTGTCGCTGCCTTGCCTGGAGTAACGTACCTGATGAGACGTGGTGACCTGCCGCCGGTAAAGACCTTTTACCGTGAAAACATTTCCCGGGAGCTGCTGGAGGCGCAGCGGATGGTTTTCGCGCATCTGGGGATTGAGCTGCAGCAGGAGCTGGAGAAGGGCATGAAACATGCCGACTGGCTCGACCGCAGCTTCGGGGGCACTTCGGATGAGGTCGTGGTGGTCTGCGATATCGATGCCTTTCCTTTGAACACAGCCGCTTTTGCCGCGATGGTCGGGCGGGCCCGCAGCGGTGTTCTGACCGGGCTTGAGCAGGTGGCCAACCATGTCACAAACCGCGCGCCCTATGCCGGGCCGATGTTTCTGGCGGCCCCTGCCGGGCTCTGGCAGCGGCTGGGTCGTCCGGCCTCGCGTGCCACAGAGGCGGTGGATGTCGCCCAGGCCTTTACCGTGGCGGCCCGCGCCGCAGGCTCGGGCGTTGAGGTGATCGCGCCGCGCTTTGCCATCGCGCCGAAATGGGCTTTGGGCGACAGGGGCGTTTTCGGCATTGGCACCTTCTACGGCGATCTGGATTTCTTTCACCTCTTTGAGGCGCGGCTGCAAAGTCCGGTTGAGCTGTTCTGCGCGGTGGCGGAAGGCGTTGTCAGCGGGCGCCATGATTTTGCCCGCTATCTTGAGATTATGCGCGAGGTGCCGCCCGTGGTGGCGCGACCGCGCAAACGCTTTGGGCTGTTCTGAGGCGGGCGTCGCGCATTGAGGCTTGGCAGGGGGGGCGAAGGCGGCTAGTCCTTTCCCCCGAAATCACCGCCCGGAGACCCGAGCCCCAATGAAAAAGCAGCTTGCCATGACGCGCGATCCTGCCGCCACTGCCCGCACCCTCTCTGAAGCTCTGCCCTATCTGCAGCGATATGCCGGCGCCATTGTCGTGGTGAAATTCGGCGGCAATGCCATGGGCGATGAAGCGGCGATGGCAGAATTTGCCCGCGATATCGTGCTGATGCGCCAGGTGGGTGTGAACCCGGTTGTCGTGCACGGCGGCGGGCCGATGATCAATGATCTGCTGGCCCGTCTGGGCATTAAATCGGAATTCGTGCGCGGCAAGCGCGTCACCGACAAAGCCACCGTTGAGGTGGTTGAGATGGTGCTGACCGGTCTGGTGAACAAGCGCATCGTTCAGGCCATCATGGATGAAGGCGGCCGTGCGGTCGGTCTTTCGGGCAAAGACGACGACCTGATGGTCTGCGAGGCGGATGATCCCGAGCTGGGCTTCGTGGGTCGCCCGGTGGAGATGAACGTGCAGGTTCTGCGCGATCTCTTCAGCGCCGGGATCATTCCGGTGGTGGCCCCGGTGGCCACCGGAATGAACGACAATGAGACCTTCAACGTCAATGGCGACACCGCAGCCGGTGCCATCGCGGGCGCGCTGAAGGCTGATCGTCTGCTGCTGCTGACCGATGTGGCAGGCGTCAAAAACGCCGGCGGCGAAGTCATGACGCAGATCACTCCGGAAGAGGTCGTGCAGATGACCACCGATGGTGTGATCGCGGGCGGCATGATCCCCAAGACCGAAACCGCGCTGAAGGCGCTGGAAGAGGGCGTTCGCGCCGTGGTCATCCTTGATGGCCGGGTGCCCAATGCCTGCCTGCTGGAACTCTTCACCGACCAGGGCGCGGGCTCGATGATCCGCACCACCGAGCCGCGGGTAAAACCGCGCGAGGTCTGAGGTCCGCCGCAACCGGGAGGCGTCAGCGCCGCCTTTGCCAATCTCAGCTTAAGTCCTTTGACGGCACCCCAGGGGGTGCCGTTTGCTTTTGCCGGTCGGGCTTTGCGCGCCGCGCAGACCGCTTGGCGGATCTTACAGGGCCTCCGTCCTCCAGACGAAGCCTTCAGTCGCGTGAGGCGCAGGGGATGGCTGCCCGGCGTGTCAGAGGCGCTGTCTGAAGGCGCTGGTGGCTGAGGCGGGCAGGTCTGTGACAGGCGCGTGGCAGGGGGGGGGCGCCCGTCGTGCCATCGCACCTGCTGAGACTGCCCCGAACTTTGGCAGAAAACGCCCTCATTGAGGGGGGCAGATCTTCCTTTGCGCTTCTGTTTCAGGACCACTTTCCCGGATCGCAGGCTTTGGCCGCGCCTTCGGAATTTCCCGGCAGGGTCCGGAAATATAAACCCGCGCTTCATCACGGACGGGTTTGGTGCGGAAAAGAGCTGCCGTCTGACCCGGTGGAAGATCCGCCGGCTTCAGGTCCTTTACAGGACCCGCGATGCGGGAGTGCCGTGCCGTCGCCCGTGGCCGGAAAGCGCCTGGGGTGCGGAATGCCTCCGGTGCGATGCGCCGCGCTTGCCCGCTCCTGGTTGCTCATGCCAGAGTGGAGGGGCAATGGCCTGGCATATGAGGAATTTTATCCATGAGCACCCTGCGCCTGATCCTGACCCGCCACGCCAAATCTGACTGGGGCGACCCCACCGCCGCAGATCAGGCCCGCCCGCTCAATGCCCGCGGCCGCCGCGCGGCGGGCCTCATGGCGGACTGGCTGGTCTCCCGCGGCGATCTGCCGGGCGAGGTGCTCTGCTCGGACGCGCTGCGCACCCGCGAGACCTGGGAGCTGATGGCCCCGCATTTCGCCACCCATCCTCCCGAACTGGTGCTGAAGCCTGCGCTTTATCACGCGCCCGCAGATGTCATGCTGGCGGTGCTGCGCGGGGCAAAGTCTCCGGTGGTGATGATGATCGGCCACAACCCCGGCATCGCGGAATTTGCGGCACGGCTGCTGGCGCGGGCGCCGCAGGACAGCGATTTTACCCGCTATCCGACCGGTGCCACCCTGGTCGCGGGGTTTGAGGCAGAGACCTGGGCGGAGGTCACCCCCGGCTCGGGCGCGGTGATCGACTTCATGACCCCGCGACGGCTGGAAGCCTGAGGGGAGGGGCGCTTACGCGCCCTCTCCGAGAAAGCCTGAAACCAGGCGCGCCAGACCGCTGCGCGCCTGGTCCACCAGATCGGCATAGGCCGAGAGCGCCGGACCGGCGGCGGGCAGAGCGGCCTGCAGATCGTCGTTTTTAAGATAAAGCACCGCCAGAAGCAGGGCGAGCAGGATCATCAGCGCAAAACCCCGCGCAAATCCGCTGCGCTGCCCGGCCTGCGCCGAGAGGGCCTCTCCGGCTGCAAATTCGGTCTGCGAGGTGCTTTCCAGGGTGGAATTGATCTGCTCAATATCAGGCAGCAGATCGCGGCGCGAGGCGCGCAGCGGCACCTTCGGCACCTCGGTATCAACCGGCTCATCCGCGGGGGGCGGCTCTTCGATGAAGCGGGCCTCCTCGATCTCTTCCTCGGGCCGCGAAGGGGGCGGCGGGGGGAAGGGCCGGGGGGCGGTCTCTGGTTCAGGTTCAGGTTCAGCCATGGGCTGCGCTGCAAAGATGACCTGCGGCTCCGGCGTCGCAGCGGGCGGGGCGGGGTCTTCCTCCGCCGGTGGTGCGGCACCAAAGGCGTCTGCGGCGCGGGCGGCGGTCTCACGCTCCGCCTCTTCGCGCAGAATGGCCAGCATTTCGTCATCCAGCGGCGCGCGGCGCAGCGGCGGCAGATCGGCGTCCGACAGCGGCGGCAGATCGGGTTCGTCGTCTTCGAACTGCGCATCGGGGGCCGGGCGGAACGAGGCCGTCGCGATGCGGCGCGGCACGACCGGCCCGGGGGCGGCGGGGGCAGGCACGGGCGCACCGCTGCCCGGCTCAAACCAGACATGGCTGCAGGCCGAGCATTGCACGTCGCGCCCCTCAGGTGGAATCATATCCACCTCTACTTCATATTGCGCGTCGCAATTCCCGCAAATCAGCCGCATCCACTACCCCGCCTGGTCGCCAGATCTTTTCTGGCAGCGCCTCTGAGGATGTTGTAGCAAGGGTGGGAAACTTCTTCCAGTCTGCGCGCGACCTGCGGTTCAGGCAGACAGCGGAAGCGACATTGCCGCCACGAGGCCCGCGCAGACCGGGCGGCGGCAGGCGGGATGAGAGGGACGGCGTGATCGCATTTGAGAATGTGGGCTACAGCTATGGCGGAGCCGAGCTGTTTTCGGGGGTCTCGCTGACGCTGGCGCCGGGCTCTTTTCATTTTCTGACCGGGCCTTCGGGGGCGGGGAAGACCACATTCCTGAAGCTGTGTTATGGCGAGCTGGTGCCGACCACCGGGCGGCTGACGCTTTTTGACGGCGAAGTCCGCTCGATGAGCCGCGATGATGTGGCCATGGTGCGCCGCCGCATCGGGGTGGTGCATCAGGATTGTCAGTTCCTTGACCATCTGCCTGTCGCGGCCAATGTCGCCCTGCCGCTGACCGTCTGCGGGCGCGAGGCCGATGTGGCGAACCTGCAGGATCTGCTGACCTGGGTGGGGCTGCGGCCCCATACCGATGCTCTGCCGCCCTCGCTTTCAGGCGGAGAGCGCCAGCGTGCGGCGGTGGCCCGCGCCGTCATCATGTCGCCCGAGGTGATCCTGGCCGATGAGCCGACGGGCAACCTTGATGCCGAGATGTCGATGCGGCTTCTGACGCTCTTTATTGAGCTGAACCGTATGGGGAAAACCATCGTTCTCGCGACCCATGACATGAACCTGATCCGCGCGACCAAGGGCCAGGTGCCGGCCCGGGTGCTGCGGCTGCAAAACCGCAAACTCCAGCTGGCGGGGGCCGATCTGTGAGCCGCCCGGTCCTGCCCTTTACCGATCCCTCTGCCGACCGTGTGGTGCCGCCGACCGGCCATACCGCCTGGCTGACGGGGTTTACCGCCGCTGCCATGACCTTTCTTGCGGTCTTTGCCCTGGCGCTGTCGCTGGCCTCAGGCCGGCTGGCCGATCGCTGGCAGGAGGCGCTGAGCAATACCGCCACCATCCGCATCTCGGCCCCGCCCGACCAGATAGAGGCCCAGACCCGCGCGGTTCTGACCCTGTTGTCGACCACACCCGGTGTGGGGGATGCGCGGGCCCTGTCGGATGTCGAGCAGCGCGGCCTGCTGGAGCCCTGGTTTGGCCCGGATCTGCCGGTCGACAGCCTGGCGCTGCCGCAACTCGTTGAATTTGCCTCTGCAGACCAGGGCTATGATGCCCAGGGGCTGCGCCTGCGGCTGCAGGCCGAAGCGCCGGGCGCGGTGCTGGATGATCACACCCGCTGGCGTCGCCCGCTGGCCGTCGCGGCAGAGCGGCTGCGCCTTCTGGGCTGGCTGTCGCTGGCGCTGATCGGGGGCGCGATGGCGGCCATGATCACGCTCGCGGCCAATGCGGCGCTGGCGGCCAATGCCCAGGTCATCCGGGTGCTGCGCCTTGTGGGGGCGACGGATGGCTTTATTGCCGGGGCTTTCGTGCGCCGCTTTACGCTGCGGGCGCTGGCGGGATCACTTGCCGGGGGGGCGCTGGGGGCGCTTGCGATCTTTGCGCTGCCTTCGGCCGATGAGGCGGGCGGCTTTCTGACCGGCCTCGGCTTTCAGGGCTACGGCTGGTTTGCGCCGCTGAGCCTGCCGCTGCTGGCCGCGATTGTGGCTTTTGCAGCCACGCGCGCTGCGGCGCGGAAAAAACTTTCGGAGCTGATGTAATGGGACCTTTGCGACTGGCCCTGCAATATGTGCTTTCGTTTCTGTTCATCATTCAGATGTATGTGATGATGACGGTGATTGCTTTGGGGTTCTTCCCCTGGGCGGCTTTTTCAAGGCGCGGCGCGATGATGGCCTGCCATGCCTTCTGTGGCTGGGTGCGCTTTTCGGCGCGCTGGATGGTGGGGCTGCGCACCGAGATCCGGGGCACGCCGCCCACGGGTCCGGTGCTGGTCGCATCCAAGCATCAGTCGTTTCTGGATATCATTCTGCTGTTTTCGGCGCTGCCGCATCCGCGCTTTGTGATGAAGCGCGAGCTGCTGTTCACGCCGGTGCTTGGGCAATATGCCATGCGGATCGGCTGCATTCCGGTCAATCGTGACAAGGGCATGACCGCGCTGCGTGAGATGCTGAAGGCTGCGAAAACCGGGCCGCATGCCAATGGCCAGCTGATCATTTTTGCGCAGGGTACGCGGGTCGCTCCGGGGGTGAAAGAGCCCTATAAGATCGGCGTCGGCGCACTTTATCAGTCGCTGAAGCGCGAGTGCTTTCCGGTGGCGGTCAATGTCGGCGTCTTCTGGCCGCGGCGCGGGATTCTGCGCAAACCGGGCCTTGCGGTGCTGGAGTTTGTGCCCCCCATCGCACCGGGCCTGAAAGTTGCCCCCTTCATGGAGGTGCTTGAAGAGGTGATTGAGGCGCGCTCGGAGACGCTTCTTGACGAGGCGCTGGACCAGTTCCCTGAGAAGGCCCGGGGCGCCCGGGTCTGATCGTGCCGGGCCGCAGGATCTGCCGCCCCGCCCGTGCCTGTTGATGTGAAAGGAGTGCGCGTGCTTTCTCCCGGTCTGCGGCTTTATCGCTTTTTGCGCGGCCCCGCCCCCGGTGGCAGCGAGAGCATTTCCGGAGAGCGTCCCTCCGGGCGGCTGGCCTGGCTTCATGCGCCCGATGCGGCTGCCGTTCTGGCCTTCCGTCCGCTGATGGCGCGGTTGCGCGATGAGCGGATGGCCGATCACTTCCTGCTGACCTGCGCGGAACCCGGGGTGCCCGGCACCCTCGCGCCGCCCGCTGATGAGCCCGCTCTGGCGGCCGCTTTTCTTGACCACTGGCGGCCCGATTACGGCATCTGGGCCTCCGGCGGTCTGCGGCCGGTGCTCCTTTATACGGCGGCAGCGCGGCATCTGCCGGTTGTCCTGACCGGGGGCACCGAGCCGGGTCTTGGCGCCGGGCGGCTGATCCCGCGGCTGATGCGCGGTCTTTTTGCGGCCTTTCGGCAGATTTTCGTCACCGATCAGACCGCTGCGCGGGCCTTTTTGCGCGTGGGCGCGCCGCCTGCGCGTCTTGAGGTGGCGGGGCGGATGGAGGAGGCCTCTCACAGCCTGCCGGTCCCCGAGGCTGAACGCGAGGCGCTGTCGCGCATCCTTGGCACCCGCCCGGTCTGGCTTGCCGTGGGCGTGCCGGAGGAGGAGGAGGCGCTGGTGATCCGCGCCCATCTGAAGGCGCTGCACAGCGCGCATCGGCTGCTTTTGATCCTTGTGCCCGCCTCTGCTGACCGGATCCCGGCCCTGCTGCGCGATCTGCCGGGGAGCTACGGGCTTGAGGCAGGCTACCGCGCCGCCGATGAAGACCCCGATGAGGACACGCAGGTCTATCTGGCCGATGATGATGAGCCGGGTCTGTGGTATCGCCTCGCGCCTCTGACCTGGGCGGGGGGCAGTCTGAAAGGCGCGGGCCCGATGCGCCACCCCTTTGAGGCCGCCGCCGCAGGCTCGGCCCTGCTGCACGGGCCGAATTTCGGGCCTTACCTGCACGCGATGGAGCGGCTGCAATCCGCAGGCGGCGCCCGCCTGGTGCCACGGGGCGAGGAGCTGGGCGATGTGGTGGGCGATATGCTGGCCCCGGACCGCTGTGCGCGGATTGCCCAGGCCGCCTGGGCCGTCACCTCAGAAGGCGGCGAGGCCAGCGACAAAGTGATCGCTGCCGTATCCGCCATTCTCGACAGCAAAGGAGCGCGGTCATGAGCCATGCCCCCGCCTGGTGGTTCACCCCGCCCTATGCCCCGGATCTGCGCGCAAGGCTGCTGGCCCCGCTCGGAGCCGCCTATGGTGCGGCGACGGCGCGCCGCGTGGCGCGGGCGGCACAGGGCTACCGCGCCGGGGTGCCGGTGATCTGCATCGGGAATATCAATGCGGGGGGGACGGGGAAAACGCCGACGACGATCCTGCTCGCGCAGCGCCTGTCAGCGCCGGGGCGGCGGGTTTTCATTGTTTCGCGTGGCCATGGCGGCAGCCTGAAAGGCCCGGTTCTCGTGGATCCGGCCCGTCATCGCGCCGCGCAGACCGGCGATGAGCCCCTGTTGCTGGCAGCCTTTGCCCCGGTCATCATCGCCCGCGACCGCGCTGCGGGTGTGCGGCTGGCCGAGGCCGGCGGCGCGGATCTGATCCTTCTTGATGACGGCCATCAGAACCCCTCCGTGCAAAAGGACCTCTCCATCGTGGTCGTTGATGCGCACCGCGGCTTTGGCAACGGGCGCTGTCTGCCCGCAGGGCCGCTGCGCGAGCCGGTGCTGCGCGGTCTGGCGCGGGCTGATCTTCTGCTGTCGATCGGACCGGAAGCTGCGCAGAGCCGGTTCGGCAGTCTCTGGGGTAATGGTGTGCACTCCGTGCCCCGTGTCACGGCAGAGCTGAAGCCCCTGCAGATGGGCATGGACTGGCAGGGGGAGCGGGTGATCGCCTTTGCGGGCATCGGGCATCCTGAGAAGTTCTTCGCCACCCTGCGCGGCGAGGGGGCCGATCTGGTCGGCACCGTGGCGCTGGGCGATCACGAAGCCTTCGCGCCCGCGCTGCTGATCCGGCTGGAGCAGGAGGCGAAGCTGAAGGGCGCACAACTGGTCACCACGGAAAAAGACGCAGCCCGGCTGCCGGATCACTTCCGCCGCAAAGTCCTGACTTTGCCGGTGCGGCTGGAGATCACCGGGGGGGAAGACCATCTTGCGGCAGCGCTGGCCCGTGTGATCTGAAGGGCGGTCGCCGGGCCGGAGAGGGCATAGGGGGCTGTAAAATCCCTGCAACTCTGGTGGCGAAGGTCAATCCGTTCCGATCCTGAGCGTCCCTGCGGGCATTGTCGGCTGCGCTGCCGGATCCCCGGGACCGGCAGGCCGGATCTCTGTCGGAGATGCGTGGCTGCGGCAGCGATTGAGGCGGCTGTCTGGCACCTGTCAGAGCATAAATGTAACCATCCGGCGCAGCTTGCAATTACCCATAAGTTTCCGGCGGCGGCTTTGCCATGCGTG
>NZ_RRAZ01000016.1:0-1367 GCF_003863335.1 Falsigemmobacter faecalis
GGCCTGTTCCGGCAATCAGTCTTTGGGCGGCTGGCCGGATACGAGGATGTCAACGACGCCAACCGTCTCGCCTGCGATCCGGTCATGCGCCAAGTTGTCGGCGGCAGAGCGGTCGATGCACAAGCGGCCTCGGCATCGCAGATGGGACGGTTCGAGACCGAGACGCTGGCTCTGGCCGGGAACCGTGCCGCGCTGGCCGACCTGAACGGGCAATGGATCGACCGGTTCCATGACCGTAACGGGCTGAAGTACATCGTTCTGGACATGGACAGCTCGGTCAGCCCGACCCATGGCGACCAGGAAGGGTCTGCCTGGAATGGCCATTTCGACTGTAGCTGCTATCACCCCAACTTTCTGTTCAACCAGTTCGGGATGCTGGAACGCTGCGCCCTGCGCCATGGCAACGTCCACAGCGCCGATGGCTGGCGTGATGTTCTCGACCCCGTCATTGCGCGCTACGCGGAGCGCGACCTTGGTGGCAGGTTCTTCCGGGCCGATGCTGCCTACGCGATCCCGGCGATCTATGAGCGATTGGAAGAAGCGCGGTTCTTCTACGCCATCCGGCTGCCCGCAAACGCGGTCCTCAAGGACAAGATCGCGCATCGGCTAACGCGCCCTGTCGGGCGGCCGTCACTGACCAAGGTCAAGCGGTTCTTCGAGGAATTCGAGTATCAGGCGGCGTCCTGGGACAAGGAACGCCGGGTGATCGCCAAGATCGAATGGCATCCGGGCGAACTGTTCCCGCGTGTCGGCTTCATCGTCACCAACCTGCCGATGGAGCCGGACTGGGTGGTGCGGTTCTACAACCAGCGCGGCACCGCCGAGCAGCACATCAAAGAGGGCAAATACGCCTTTCGCTGGACGCGGCTGTCGTGCCGGAAGTTCCGCGACAATGAGGTGCGGCTGCAACTGCACGCCCTGGCGTACAACCTGGCCACCTTCTTGCGCTGCATCGAGCTGCCCGAGGCCATGGCCGACTGGTCGTTGACCAGCCTGCAACTGAAGCTGATCAAGATCGGGGCACGTGTGGTCCGTCACGCCCGCACCATCACCTTCCAGCTGGCCGAGGTCGCTGTCACCGGCACGATGGTACGCGCCATCCTCGCCGCTATCCGCCGATTGCGAGCGCCACCGCTATGCGCATGATCGCGATCCACGCTCAAACTGAACGAAAGCGGCTGGACAGATCTGTCCGCTGCGCTGAAAAACGCCGCCCCTGGGCAAGGAAACAGCGGCTTCGCGGTCTGATCCGTCCAGATCCAGCAGTCTGCGCGACCGCAGGTGCCGCTTGCGGCAGAAAATCCTTGTCTAGCGCTCGGATACAGGCGATCTTCACCTCAAACGACACGCCACTTGGGGAATGCAGG
>NZ_RRAZ01000016.1:1377-114930 GCF_003863335.1 Falsigemmobacter faecalis
GGGTAACCCTTTGCCAAACCGCATCCTGGGTCTCCCCACTCTTCTTCCTATATCCGGTCGCGGCGATGGTGCGATTGCCCAGATCTTTCCACGTTCCCCGGCCAGAGAGGAGGCAATGCACCATACGGGCTTGTGTCCCGTTTTTCATAGGAAGCGCCAGGTTGTTGACTTCCTCAAGCACCCGTTGAATTTCTTGGCTTTTTCCTACTCTGGTATTGCCCGTGACGATCACGCCGCGAGCCTCGAAGGGTTTCCCCAGCTTCGAGCGAAGCCGGTAGTCTTCGATGCACTGGACCACGGCGTCGCGAAGGCGGTCTGCTCGGTCCATCCGGAAATGCGCAGACTTCAATCCCAGGATCTTGGTTTCCTGTTCCGTGGTGAGGGACTGGAGTGTGATCATCAAATGAAACCCTTTTTCTGGACTGGACGGCTGAGTTTGGTGGAAACCGGCTGATCGCCGGCCAGGGTTTGGGAGGTCGGAGATGCCTTCTTTTTGGAGGGCTTCTTCACCTTCGTGTTGGGTTCAGAAATTTCATCTGGGGCTGCCAATGCAGGAGCAGCGGCGTCCTGCGCTGCAGGCTCCGCGGAAGTGCCTACAAGATCACCTTCAAGGATCACTTCCGGATCGAGAAGCTCATCCAAGGTCCGGTCGTTGCGGTGTGGGTCATGCACATGCCTGGTGCCCCGGAAGACGTTTTCACAGTCTTTCTTCACCTTTTCGAGGCTTGCGAAACCAGTGGAACGATTGGCCTCGGCGAATTTGCGCTCCAAAATCCCATTACGTTTACGACGGGCTTCCATGACGTAATCGTGGTCATATTCGGTCCGACGGGGATCGATTTCCCGCATGTAGATACCAAGGTCACGGAATTCCGGCAGGGTCAGCCCAGCGTAAGCCGTTGTCTGGAGGGCAGCGTTTATAAGTGGTTTATGACCTTGAACCGCGATCGTAACTACTTCGAGATCGTCTGGGTCGAGATAAGCATCCACTTTTGTTCCGGGAGCCAGGTCGAGCTTTTGAAGCTCATCGCAGTTGTAGCTCAGGTGCTGGAATAAGGTGACCCCCTCATGACTGGCGGAAACATTAAAATGCATGCCCAGTTGCAACCGACGCCGTGCTGCATCAGGCGGGGGCGTTGCGCCGCGAATTCTTTGAACTTCTTCGAGCATTTGAAGTGGTGTGCGGCCCCCTAGACCAAGGCCGCGGTGCGGAAGATTTGGATATTCCTCGAGGAAGTAAATGGAGACCAAAGCATAGAGCGACGGCAGGTCCAGAAGCGTATCCGCGACTGCATCATGACCCGCTTTATGCGAAGGTGATCTGCCTGTTGATCCTGGCAGAGGGTTAATCAGGCGCGACGTCATCGAGCCAATCACACGCTCGACATTCGGCTTGTCGGTGGCGGCATAGCTGCGCGCATCCATGGACATGGTGCCCATTCCTAAAAGGGCGTTTTTGACTACAGTGTTGCGAACGCCTGTTCCGCCGTCGGTCATCACGCGGCCGACAGCGGCCCCTGGAATAATGGGGCCTGTATATCCATATTGCCGAGCTTCGAGTTCTTTGCTCCGTGTCGCCATCCGCAACACCTGCAGGGTCGCTTCGGCATTGGGATTTTCTGTAATTGCCCAACCTACAACCAGTTTCGTCGCGACGCAGATCGCGAGCACAATTGCATAACGCTGCTGGGCGGCAGCTGCCTTTTCTTTCAGTTTTGCCCGTGCTTTTGCGCCTAACTTGGGTGAAACCCCATCGACCACAGCATTTATTAGGACGTCTAACCGGCCCTCGTCGATTTCGATAAACTCGTTGAACAACAGCGCGCGGATATCAGTGCTGCCCCTCCCAAATTTGTTACGCGCCTCGTGAATGCCATGATGGGCAACAAACAGTTCAGTAGGAGATACATGTGCTCTGATTATTTGCCTCAGCGTCGCGTGTGCCGGTAAAGACAGCTTTTCAGGAGGGCGGCGAGCAAAGTCTGAATCACCAGACACCCTCGCGGCGGCAAACTTGTTATAGTCGTCAATTTTGACTTCAAGCTGATCCTTAAGGTTCGCGACTGTAAGTTGCCGGGTATTCAATCCTATTTCTTTTATGGTCGAGCATGCGAGTTGATAGACCAGCCAGTGAAGCCGATTGCCTCTGTTCCCTTTCAGATGGTCCAGTGGAACGAATGCTTCGAGCCTATCCTCAATGTCCATCAAACCGGACAACGCCTCGTAAAGCCTCATCAAAGTGCGCCCCTTCGGCACGGATCTTGGATGCTTCGCTTGTGAGGAAATCGTAGAGCCAAATGCCGTGAAACCATGCCCAGAATAGCTGTTAACGAAATCTGCTATCCTGTCTCTGACTTCGGGATGTTGAAGGTATCTGATGCTAACCGTTTCTTTGCGGCCCTGTGTTTGGCGCGCAATCTCATTGTCTTCCTTCCTTACCGCGAGCGCACAGGCATGGTTGAAGGCTGCAATCCGTTGCTGAGTTTTATTCAAGCTTTTTACGGTTTCAAAACCGCCCAGCCTTTTGCGGCTTCTGCCTCCAGCGAGATCTAAGCTCGCATTCCCGCTTTTGAGCAGGCTGGTAAAGTCGGCATATGGCAGGTAATGCGACACGCCCTGAGTATCGAGCAGCTTGTAGCCGCCCTCATAAGTGCCCTGATGGTGATATACGTCTGGGCCGACTACCATCTCGGCTCCAACGGGCACGGAGTAAGAAAATGCCTCGCCCATCATGCTGCCAGCTCCAACCGAGCGTGTTCCCAGAGCAGATGGTCTAGGTTCGCCTTCAGGCTGCCGCGCGCCACCAAGCGGTAGCAAGATCGGAATATGGCACCCTTTGAGAGATCAATGCGCCCGTAAAGGTCCGTCATTCGGCGAAACAAAGGCGTGGACCGGATTGCATCGAGCACCTCAGCATCGATTGCCTCGTCTTCAGCGGTTCTCGAAAAATGGGCAGCGTGCAGCCGGATCAGATTGTCCTTTCGCTGCCGTGAGAACATGTCTGTATTCACCACGACAAGTGTGTCGGCATATGAGGGCGCCATCAATGCGCGCAGGCTGGCGATCTCCGCTTTGGTTTCCGTTCTGGTGAGGCTCTGCCCATTCTTGACGTAAAAAATACGTCTATGACCGTTACGATAGGTGGCTAAGAGGTCTGGGAAGTGAAAGTTAGGTTTAGGCCCTTTCGAGGGGAGCTCTATAGGCTTGGCCTGAAACACCAGATCATAGAGGTCTGGCCTCAACAGCAGCATATGAGCACACGCCAGCTCCCCACCGCTTTCGCATGCGCCGATCCTAGGCTGCCAGTTGTCCGCAGCCGTCCGATAGAGAAACTGCATCCGCTGCGAAACTGCACTACGCCCCGTAGGCTCACGATAGCCGGCGAACGGCAGGATATCTCTTAGCGGACCTAATTTTGGTTTTTCGATCTGCGGCAACTTCGGCTTTGCGTGATCCCAGCTTTCGCGCTGGTAATACTCGTCTGACATGTCTCTCACCCTTGGCGGGACACCCAGCCCGCCATTGTCTCACGATCGGTCGGCTTGGGCTGCGATATGCATGACTGCTTAGTCCCCCGGAGAGGTTCATTTGTTTGCAGATGCATAGGGCAAGCCGCGCCCACCACTTATCGCCCGCCGGTGTGGCGTGCGGCTCTTTCAGAATTCAGCCATATCGTGGCTGTCAGATAAGGAAGCTTGAAAGGGGTGTGACTATAGAGGGTGACTCATAAATTTGAGTCAAGTCATTGTTATAGCTAGAATTTTGTAAATATCTTCTCGTGCGGTTTTCGGCGTTTTCCAAAGGCGCAACGAGCTTGTCTCAAGGATTTTCCAATTCATATCGAGAGGAAAGCCCAGCGATCATCAGGGCGGCCGTGTCATCTTTACCTCCGTGTTCCATGCATCCCGCTTGAGAACATAAGGCCATATTTTCCGGCGCCCAAGTCACCGGGGAAGATAAAGATGTGTATAAACAGATAGGGTTAAAACATCATCGCTTGATGAAGCCACGCCGGACCTGGTCCAACCAATAGCGATGCTCAGCCGAGAAAAGTGCAAGGTGCGTTGGCTGCATAGGCTCGTGCATGCAAATTGCCCGTTCCAGAAGCCCTTCGCCGGCAGGCGCGAAATCCTGCAGTATTAACTTTTTCACGCGATAGGCGGTTGGCTGCGGGAGCTTATATTTTGCCGCGATCCGCTTTGGAGAGGGGTAGCGCCGGTCGCTTCCGAGGGCAAATTCCCGAATCACGTCCTCCGCGACGAGGAACCAGAGCGAGAAGCTAAGCTTGGTGCGGTGCAGGAACGTGCCGTTGGTGACCGAAAACTGCTTGCGGCATCTATGGCACTGGAACAGACTTCCGCGTTCCAGTTGCCCGATTGAGGTTTGAGCACATTCTGGGCAGCATATGCTGGTCGGCCACCTCGTCTCCTGAAGCCGTTGCCTTAGATCATCCTCTCCTAGGGCTTTGAGATAGCCTGGCTCGGGCAACCTTTCCCAAATCAGCAGCCAGCGAAACTGACCGTCATGGTCATCGTCGAAAAATGGCAGTCGGTTCATATTACTTATTCAATTGATTTTTCGAGAGCATCCGTGTGTGGGAGGCAGATGGTCAATCCCATCGCAGCAGTAAACATTAAAAGTCCCCAAGAGCTGAACTTCTTTGGACGCTTACATTTTGCTGTCCTTGGCGTGCATCGCGACTTCAACTCTAGCCCTTGGCTACGAGGACAGGTTCGCTGAATGCAACATGTCTTTCGCAGCTGCCAGTGTTCGCCAGGTAAATCGATCTGAGTGCCCAGAAGGGTTGGCCGGCACTGCATTCCTCGCCGATCGACGGCTCGACGACATTAGACCCGCTGTCTCACAAACATGAATCCGCCGCACGGAGGGATCGTGCAACAAAGCCCCTGCGGGCCTACGCAAGCGTCTCGGAAGCGAGCGTCGGAATTGGCAGGTATCTGAACTTCTACAATAGCCGTCGCCCGCATTCGTCCCTTGACGGCAAAACCCCAAATCAGGCCTATTTCAACCTGCCAATGCCCGAAGCGGCAGCGGCATAACCGAGGCGGAAAACCACTTAAAAAACGTCCTGAACCTGTTCAGAGCAACCGAACCACCCCGGCTTCCCTTGGCTTATGGTATTGATACGACAGCGTGACCACATGGTAGCATGGTCCCGTGCCCTCGCATCACTTGCATTGGAGGCATTCCCATGCCGACACAAAACTGGCGGTCAGAGCCCCGAGAGATCAACCTGTGCCGCGACAGTAAAGGGCAGATTGTGAGCATTCCCGCTGACCTCGAACTTCCGGGAGATCGGGTGAGGATCCGACGGGAGGGGCATCGCCTCATTATCGAGCCGCTGCCGAGGCGCAAGAGCCTGTTTGCTGTGCTCGCAACGATTCAACCACTCGGTCCGGAGGATGAGTTCCCGGATGTGGATCGGGCACTTCAGCCGTCGAAGGCCGTCGAAATTTGAGACAGCTGCTCCGGGCAAAGACAGTCGGGCGGCTGCCGCTCTCCCGTCTTTCAGATTAAGCTTTAGACTTGCATCCAATTCCTGTTTATTCATAGATCTCAAGATCTATTGAGGGATTGATTCGATGGAAGAAGAACGTGCACTCGCCGCTTTTGCGGCGCTATCGCAGGAAACGCGGCTCCGCATTGTTCGGCTGCTGATACAGGCCGGACCAGAGGGCATGGTGGCCGGCTCCATCGGCGAGGCCATTGGGGCCACCACCTCGCGCCTGTCCTTCCACCTGACACATCTGGAGCATGCTGGCCTGATACGGTCACGACGCGATGGGCGCTTCATCATCTATACCGCGGTCTATTCTGCCTTTGCCGGGCTGATCGGGTTCTTGATGCGCGACTGCTGCCAAGGTCACCCCGAGATTTGCGCACCTGCCGTTGCGGCATTGGATTGCGCCTGCGAACCCACTGAGAAGGCATGACCATGGACATCGTGATCTATCACAACCCAGCCTGCGGGACGTCTCGCAATACACTGGCGATGATCCGCAATGCAGATATCGAGCCGCATGTGGTCGAGTATCTGAAAACGCCGCCAACCCGTGATCTGCTCATCCAACTCATCGGGCGGATGGGGGTCGCGCCGCGTGCGCTTCTGCGCGAAAAGGGCACACCTTATGCCGAGCTGGGCCTTGATGATCCTGCGCTGCCTGATGAAGCGCTTATCGATGCGATGATGAAGCATCCGATCCTCATCAACCGGCCCATCGTCGTCAGTCCTAAGGGGGTCCGGCTTTGCCGTCCCTCCGAGGCCGTGCTGGATTTGCTCCCCGCGCAACAGGGCGCCTTCAGCAAGGAAGACGGCGAGCGGGTTGTGGACGAAGACGGCAATCCCGTGCGGTGCGCATGATGCAGCGCCTATCTTTTCTTGATCGCTATCTGACGCTGTGGATCTTCGCCGCCATGGCGCTCGGCATCCTGCTGGGCACCCTGTTCACCGGACTGCCAGAGGCGCTGAACGCGATGTCGGTCGGCTCTACCAATGTCCCCATCGCGATCGGCCTGATCCTGATGATGTATCCGCCACTGGCAAAGGTTCGGTATGAGGCGCTGCCACAGGTGTTCACCGACAAGCGTGTGCTGCTGCTGTCGCTGGTGCAAAACTGGATCATCGGGCCGGTGCTGATGTTTGTGTTGGCGGTAATCTTCCTGCGCGATCACCCGGAATACATGACCGGCCTGATCCTGATCGGCCTTGCCCGCTGCATTGCGATGGTGCTGGTTTGGAACCAGCTCGCGCGCGGCGACAATCAATATGTTGCGGGGCTGGTGGCTTTTAACTCGATTTTCCAGATCCTGTTCTTTTCGACCTATGCGTGGCTGTTCCTGACCGTGCTGCCGCCCCTGTTCGGTCTGCAGGCCAGTGTGATTGACGTGGGCTTCTGGACGGTGACCGAGGCTGTTCTGATCTATCTCGGGCTGCCCTTCCTTGCCGGCTACCTGACGCGCCGTGTCCTGATCGCCCGCAAAGGCGAGGTCTGGTATCAAGGCATCTTCCTGCCGAAAATCAGCCCGCTGACGCTGATGGCGCTGCTGTTTACCATCGTGGCCATGTTCAGCCTTAAGGGCGGTGACGTGGTGCGCCTGCCGCTGGATGCCCTGCGGATTGCGGTGCCGCTGGTGGTCTACTTCATCGTCCAGTTCATCGTGAGCTTCATGATGGGCCGCTGGATCGCGAGGGATTACCCGCGCACCACGGCGATCGCCTTTACGGCGGCGGGCAACAACTTCGAGCTGGCGATTGCTGTTGCCATCGCGGCCTATGGCCTCGCATCGCCCGTAGCCTTCGCCGCCGTCATCGGCCCTCTGGTCGAGGTTCCGGTTCTTATCCTGCTCGTCAGTGTAGCCCTGCGACTTGGCCGCCGCTGGTTCCCTTGCGATGCCGCGCTCAAAGAGGTTCGCACATGATCCCCGACCTTCCGAACCTCTCGCCCGAGGCGGTTCAACTGCCTCAGATCGATGGGCCGGCCC
The DNA here is from genome assembly GCF_003863335.1 of Falsigemmobacter faecalis. Classification (GTDB taxonomy): domain Bacteria; phylum Pseudomonadota; class Alphaproteobacteria; order Rhodobacterales; family Rhodobacteraceae; genus Wagnerdoeblera; species Wagnerdoeblera faecalis. Next base: position 8,881 of record NZ_RRAZ01000016.1, read on the forward strand.
CTCGCATCCTTTTGCTTTACGGCTCGCTGCGCGAACGCTCCTACAGCCGCTTCGCCACGCTGGAGGCCGAGCGCCTTCTTCGCCACTTCGGCTGCGACACGCGAGTGTTTCATGCAGGCGGCCTGCCACTGCCGGACGATACCGAGGCCTCTCACCCCAAGGTGCAGGAACTGCGCAATCTGTGCCTGTGGTCCGAAGGGCAGGTCTGGACCAGCCCCGAGCGTCATGGCGCCATGACGGGCGTGATGAAGTCGCAGATCGACTGGATCCCGCTGTCGATGAGCGCCATTCGACCCACGCAGGGGAGGACGCTGGCCCTTATGCAGGTCTCGGGCGGCTCGCAAAGCTTCAATGCCGTGAACCAGATGCGCATCCTTGGGCGCTGGATGCGGATGCTGACGATCCCGAACCAGTCCTCGGTCGCTAAGGCGTATCAGGAGTTCGATGAGGACGGGCGCATGAAGCCGTCGCCCTATTACGACCGGATCGTGGATGTGATGGAGGAGCTGGTGCGCTTTACCCTTCTGACGCGGGATCGACCCGATCTGACCGACCGTTACAGCGAGCGGAAGGAAGCCGCCGAGAAGTTACAGGAGCGCCTTAACCTGAAAGATGCGATCTGATGCAAGCGACGCGGCGCTGGCCGGTTATTTCTGCCCTTGGCATCGTGCAAATCTTCGCATGGGGCAGCAGCTACTACCTGATGGCGGTGCTGGCTGCGCCTATCGTGACAGAGACCGGATGGCCTTTGCCTTGGGTGGTCGGCGCGATATCGGTGGCACTGGCCTGCGCTGGACTGGCATCGCCACAGGTCGGCAATGGCATTGCACGCTTTGGCGGACGGCCTGTGCTGGCGATCGGATCTGCGCTTCTGGCATCGGGCCTTGCCGTGATTGCAGCCGCACCGAACCTTCCTGCCTTCTACATAGGCTGGTGTATCATAGGCTTAGGGATGAGCGCAGGCCTTTACGACCCAGCTTTTGCCACGCTGGGTCGGCTTTATAAGGAGAACGCTCGCAGTGCCATCACAGCGCTGACCCTGTGGGGCGGCTTTGCCAGCACCGTCTGCTGGCCGCTGTCGTCCTGGCTTTTGGAACAGATGGGCTGGCGCGGCACGGCGATCACCTATGCTGCTATCCACCTGTTAATTTGCCTGCCCTTAGTCCTCCGCTTGATCCCGAAAGAGCCACCGCTCCAGCCGGAGGCGGCCCCAGGCGAGACAGGTTCTTTTCTACTGCTCGGCCATGAGAGGATGGTGTTTCTGCTCATGGCCGCAATCCTCGTCATTGCCGGGCTTTCGGTCACGCTCATCTCTGTTTACCTGCTGGCGCTGCTTCAGGCGCAGGGTCTCTCTCTTTCTGAAGCAGTTGCCCTAGGCACTCTGCTGGGACCGGCGCAGGTCGCGGCACGTATCGTTGAGATGGCAGGCCGCGGAAGGCACCACCCGATCTGGGCGCTGGTTGTCGCCACGGGCTGCGTTGCCATCGGCCTTTTGCTCTTGGCACTCGATATGGATGTGCCTGGCCTCGCCGTGATCCTTTATGGTGCGGGCAATGGCGTCTTTTCGATTGCCCGCGGTTCCCTGCCTTTGGCTCTGTTCGGGCGGGATCGCTACCCGGTGGCGATGGGCCGTTTGGCGCGCCCATCGCTTCTGGCCCAAGCCGCCGCGCCCCTGCTGGGTGGGGTGCTTATGTCCGGTCTGGGTGAGGGGAAGACTTTGATGATCGTGGCCTGCCTCGGCTTGGTAAACCTTGCGCTGGCGGTGGCAATGTGGGGCATGATCCGGAAAGACACGGATCGCTCAGCCACCTGAAGGCTCAAGTGCGGATGTTCGCCTGAGCCGATATCTGACAGTAAAACCATTGCAATTCTATAAGATCACTTGCGCCGGATACGCCTGCTTTCAAGGCACGCGCGTCCTTTTGAAGAAACTAAACCGCGAGACGCATCCGTGACAAAACCATCCCACAAAGCAGGCACCGCAGGCACGCCCTCTGAGGTTTTCGGTGTGTTTCTGAAGCTGGGGCTGACGTCCTTTGGCGGCCCCGTCGCGCATCTTGGGTATTTTCGGGATGAACTGGTCACGCGCAGGGGCTGGCTGTCGGATGCCGCTTACGCAGACCTTGTGGCCCTGTGCCAGTTCCTGCCGGGGCCTGCCTCGTCGCAGGTGGGCTTTGCTTTGGGCATGATGCGGGCCGGATGGCTTGGGGCGCTTGCCGCCTTTGTTGCCTTCACGCTGCCCTCTGCGCTGATCCTGCTGGCCTTTGCGCTTGGCGCTGCCACCATGTCGGGCCCGATCGGCAGCGGCGCGCTGCATGGATTGAAGGTTGTGGCCGTGGCGATTGTGGCGCAGGCGGTTTTGGGCATGGCACGCAGCCTTTGCCCCGACCGGGCGCGCGCAACCATCGCCGTCATTGCCGTTGCCATGCTGGCCTTTTTGCCAATGGCGGTGGGCATGGTGGGCGCAATCCTTATGGGGGCGGTCGCCGGGCTGATGGTGGGTCGCGGATCGGGCAGCCCTGTGGGCGGCCATATGCCGTTGCCGGTGACCAAAACCCACGCAGGCATCGCGCTGGCCGCATTCGCGGGCCTGTTGCTGGGCCTGCCGCTGCTGGCAGGCCTGTCGCAAGGGTGGGCGGTCGCGGACAGCTTTTACCGGGCCGGATCCCTAGTGTTCGGCGGCGGACATGTTGTGCTGCCCCTTTTGCAAGCCGAGGTCGTGACGACAGGCTGGGTAACGCCTGATCAGTTTCTGGCGGGCTATGGCGCGGCGCAGGCCATGCCTGGGCCTTTGTTCACCTTTGCAGCCTATCTTGGGGCTGCTCATGGGCCTGCTCCCAATGGTGTTTTGGGTGCGACCCTCGCATTGCTGGCGCTGTTCTTGCCCGGCTTTTTGCTGCTGATTGGCGCGCTTCCGTTTTGGGAGGGGCTTCGGGCGCGGCCTGTGGCGCAGTCCGCGATGCAGGGGGCGAACGCTGCCGTTGTTGGCATTCTGGGGGCCGCGCTTTATTCGCCGGTCTTCATCAGCGCCATTGGCAATATGGGGGACCTGACCCTTGCGCTGACATGCTTCGTCGCGCTGGTGGCATGGAAAGCCGCGCCTTGGCTGGTTGTGATGATCGCGGCACTCGGAGGCATAGGGCTAACCCTGCTGTCTTAACTGTCATTGGCAGCTTTGGGCAGTAGCGGTAATGCAGGTGCTGTCCTGAGCAGTCAGAGAAAGCCTGTTTTCATGCAATGTTTCAACTTCCTTCAAAGCCAAAGTCATCCGCGGGCGTTGCTCCTCGTGCAGCTCCAAGGCTGTCGAATATGCCACTCTGGAATGGGTTGACCGGTTCCCCATTCCACCTGCTTGAGCCAATCAGGAACATCCCGCCCCCAAAGGCCGAGACCAACTTCTACGCAACTCTGAAAACTGTGCCAATCGCCGCGTAACGAAACAAAATCAGCCTCCCGGAATCCCAACAAGGTTTAGCTGAAATTTCGAATAGTCACGTCAGAGCAAAAGGACCTGTGTTCCAACTTGTGCTACGGCAAATAGCTCCGCCACCTGCTCATTATAGAGCCCGACGCATCCATCTGACGAACGCCGCCCGATTTTGCGCGTATCATGTGTGCCATGGATCAGATAAGCGGGCCAGGAAAGATACATAGCATGCGTCCCAAGTGGGTTTTCTGGCCCCGGCGGGACGTGAGAGGGTAATGATGGATCACGGCGACGCATATCCGGCGTCGGCGTCCATGTCGGGCCAACACGTTTACGAACGATTTCGGTTCTTCCGCGTTTTGTCAGCTCGTCGCTGATCGGGACCGACGTAGGGAAAAGTCGATAGGCTGATTCATCTGCCGACCAAAAATGCAAAGCGCGCGATTGCAGGTCGGCGATGATAACGCCCTTCCCAAGGCTTTCAAAATGGTCCTGCCAGCGCAGCGTGCGAAAGCCAGAAGTATTTGAGCGTCGCAAGAAAGGCTGAGGGGGGACTTCAGCCGCAGTCCTGATGGGTAGAACAAGTCCTGCCGTTGTCGCGGACAGTGCCAGAAGACTGGCTCTACGCGTAAGTTTCAACATGCCCACCTCCATTTCAGATGGGCGAATGCTAGCTGATTGTCCTTAACTCAAACTTAAGGATCACCCGGAAACACTCCGTAGAAATGCTTAAGGCTCGCTTAGCAACTCTATCTTTCACATCCCCCACATGGGACTGATTTTTGATGGTTCTTGCGCAGAGCTTTTGCATAGTGACCAGCCTCCTGTCGGCGACGGTGCTGATGAAGCTGTGCGGTTTTCCGGCCTTGCGGAGGCGATCTGCTAAGGATTTCAGCCCAGCTTGTGATGTGCCGTGACCAGGGCCGTTTGGAACATCACCTTCCGCAAAGCACGGCGATCTCCTGAGATGGCCCGTTTCCCGCGAATGGCTCCACTGACGTGCGCGCCCCGGGTCAATCCGGTGAGTGCGGCAGCCTGTTTGCCGGTAATGCTGCCGTGCCGGAACATTTCTGCAGTCATCGCCGTGCTCGCAACCAGGACTATCTCTGGGATAGAGCGGCGAACTCGGGCAGGCTCCGATAGGCGTTTATCACTCGCAATGCAGCCGGTAATGCGACCTTCCAGCTTCTTGATCAGGCTGTCGATCCGTTGTTTCAACTCGGTGTCGACATCCTCGAACATCCAGGCAGTGCCCAGTCTGATGCCACTGACTTGGGCCAGCAGCCTTCTGCGCATCTCGACCAACTGCGCTCTCCTGGTCTTCAAAGTTCCAATAAGACGCAGCTTTTCGGGTGAAGGACCCCGGCCTGCCGCTACCCTGAAGGCGAACAAGCGTGCTCACGCCCTAAGGATCAGGCGCCGCCGCACCTCACTGACTTTGGCTGTGAAGGGGCAAGTTTGACAGAACGCGGTTAGACAAGGGTCAGGACCCGTTGATCATCCGCTCGAGGCATGATTCAGGCTCCGCGAAGAGACTAACTGATGAGCAACCTTCTCTGGCTGACGGACCCGCAGATGGCGCGGCTCCGGCTCTTCCTCCCCAAGAAACACCCCACGCCGCGCGCGAATGACCGACGGGTGCACCGCACAGCGTCTAGCTTGCTGTCGAAAAATGGCGACCCCGTTCCAAAGATCCCGTCTGATCGGTCGGATTAACGACGGTATTAACACCACGCTGCACACCGTCGCCGGTGCGCATGGACGCCCGAGCCGCAGCGCTTCTGAGCAGCCCGCCTTCTGCGGGCTGGCTACTGGCCGATCTGGGTTATAATGCCGACCGGTTCAGGGAAGAATTGAAAGACAAGTGGATAGATCCCTACATTCCTGAGCGGAAGCCTCGTGCTAAGCCCACCAGGAACGACAACTGCCGTTACAAATGCCGCAACCGGATCGAGATCACGTTCGGCCGCTTGAAGGTCTGGCGTAGGATCGCCAACTGATACGACAGATGCGCGAGGTCTTCATTTCGGTCATTGCCCTGGCCGCAACCGTCTTCTTCCGACGATGGCGCCAGAATGTTTCCTGGCCCCATGGAGTCAGACGATACGCGCTACTGAAATCTCAGCGGTAATGCCAGTCTGGCCTCTTCGCCTCCGTCCGCGCGTGGCGCGAGGGTGAGAGAGCCGCCCAGGCGTAGTGCCGTAGCCTCGACGATCGAGAGGCCAAGGCCAGACCCTGTGCCGCTTTTGGGCCGTCCGCCGCGGAAGAACCGCTCGGTGATCTTGGGCCGGTCCTCATCGGGAATGCCGGGCCCGCGGTCGGCCACGCAGAGGAGGAGGGCGTCATCCTTTACGGCTGCCGTTAAGACCACTTCCTCACCCTCAGGGCTTGCCTGAAGCGCGTTCTCGACCAGATTGCGCAGGGCGGGCGCCAGCAGGGACCCGACACAGGCCATCTCGGTTTCTGACTGAAGCTCGAGCCTGAGTGTAATCCCTCGCAAGGCCGCCATATCTCTCAGATCCCGCAGCACATCTTTCACGATGGAGCCAAGCTTAGGACATGGCCCGGTCGGCTGCTCACTGGCCTCTGCTGCTGTCAGGTCCAGAAGCTGGCGTGCCAGCCGGTCGGTGCGTTCAACACCGCGAAGTATCTGGCGCAGGGCATGAGCACGCGTTTCTTCGTCCGGCGCCATTTTTGCGATCTGCGCTTGTGTTTTCAGCCCCGCAAGCGGCGTTTTCAGCTCATGCGCGGCAAAGGCGGTAAAGTCCTGTTCGCGTTCGCGCTGCCCCTCAACCCGGGCAAAAAGTCCGTTCAGGGCACCGATCATCGGGCTGAGTTCCCGCGGCACCCATTTGGTAGGAAGGGGTCGAAGGTCCTGCGCGCTGCGTGCTCGCAGCAGACGGGCAAACTCCGACAAAGGCTGCAGCCCGCGGCCGACGCCCAGCCAGATCAGCAGCGCGAGCGCAGGCAGGATCAGCAGGGCCGGGGCCAGAAGTCCCATAACCACCCCGCTCACCAGCCCGTCGCGCATTGCCAGCGCATCTCCCACCATCACCCGAATGCCAAGCGCTTCATCGACATAGGTATAAACGCGCCATTGCTGTGGGCCCGTCTCTGTCCGGATCTCTCTTTGCGAAAAGCCCGAAGCGGCCTCTGCGGCCAGAGGCTCCGAGGGTGCCCCCGCGCTTTCGCTTTTCAAACTGCCGTCCAGTCCCCAGACCTGACAGACAAGCTGGCGCGAAAACAGCGGCTCATCGGGGCCGAGAACACCCGCCACACCCGCCTGCGGGTCATGGACCGCACCGGGCAGGCCCTGCCGCCCGATGAGCGAGGCAACCATGCGGGCGCTTTCCTCAAGCCGGCGATCAAGCACATGGCTGACCTCCTGGCGGGTGGAATACTGAATCCAGATCACTGCCGAAAGCCAGACCATGCCGGTCGCGGCCAGCAAAGCGATGAAAAGACGCCGCCGGATTGAGATCATACCGGATCCGCCAGGCGGTAGCCCGCGCCGCGCAGGGTGCGGATGAACCCTGGTGCAAGGCGGGCGCGGAGTTTATGGATATGGACCTCTACGGTGTTGCTTTCGACCTCTTCCTGCCAGCCGTAGAGCCGCTCTTCGAGCTGCGATTTCGACAAGACGACCCCTGGATTTTCCATCAAAGCCTGCAGGATGGTAAACTCGCGCAGGCCAAACTGCACCGGCCGTCCAAGATATGTGCCCGACATCCGCGCCGGGTCCAGCACCAGACCGTTCCAACGCATCTCAGGGGCCGCGCGGCCCTGAGCGCGCCTTATCAGCGCGCGCAGCCGCGCTGCCAATTCGCTCAGATCAAAGGGTTTGGCGAGATAATCATCCGCCCCTGCATCAAGGCCCGCAATTTTCGCGGGCGTCTGATCGCGGGCGGTCAGCACCAGCACCGGCAGGCTGTTCCCGCGCCCGCGCATGTCGCGCAGAAGATCGAGGCCCGAGCCATCAGGCAGCATCAGATCAAGCACCATGGCCTCAAAACCCGGCTGTGCTAGCGCCTGCCGGGCATCGGCAAGGCTTTCAACCGCTTCGGTCGAAAACCCCTGCAGCCGCAGTCCGACCAGCAGGCCGTCGCGCAGCATCTCATCGTCTTCCACTATCAACAATCGCATCCGGGCACCTGTTCTGACGATGAGGCATTTCGCGGATCAGCCTTAAGCCTGACTTAAGCCGCAGCCGCAAGACAGAGCCGGATAGATCAGGAGAGTGTGATATGCTGACACGACGGGCGATGCTGACGATGACGGGCGGCTTTTTGCTGTTTCCCACGGCTCTTGCGGCGCAGAGCGAGGATGTGCAGGCGCTGACCCATACCCCCGATCAGCCGGTCCTTGGCAACCCGGACGGCGATGTCACGCTGATTGAGTTTTACGACTACCAATGCCCCTTCTGCCGGAAAATCCACGGCGAGGTCACCGATCTGGTGCGCCAGGACGATAAGATCCGTCTGGTGATGAAAGACTGGCCGATCTTTGGCGAAACTTCGATTTTTGCACATAAAGTGGGGCTCGCGGCGGTGTCGATGGGCAAGTATGAGGCCGTCCATGACGCGCTGATGAGACTTCCCGGACGGCGGCTGGAGGAGGCCGATATTGCCCGCGCCGCCAAATCCGTGGGCGTTGATGCCGAAGCTGCCGCCGCGCTTTTTGACAGGCAGGCCGACCGCTGGATGCCGCTGATCTGGCGCAATGAGCAGCAGGCGCAGCAGTTGGGGCTCCAGGGCACCCCGGCCTTCATGGCGGGCCTTGCGATCTATCCGGGGGCGGCTTCGCTGAGCACCCTGCGTGGGATGGTTCGGGAAGCCCGCAAAGGCTGAACCTTCTGCTAAAATTTATAATATAAAAAAGTATTGCATTATTTGTGGAGCGTCCTATCTTCCTCTCAGCAGCGGCGGGAACGCCTGATGGAGAAGATCATGACCCACAAACCCGAAGTGACCGGCTTTTTCGACAAGCGCACGTTCTCGGTGCAATATGTGGTGGCGGATCCCGCCACCAAACTCTGTGCGATCATCGATCCGGTGCTGGATTTCGACGAAAAATCGGGCCAGACCGCCACAGTGAATGCCGATACCATTTTGCAGTTTGTGCAGGACCAGGGCCTGACGGTGCAATGGATCCTCGACACCCACCCCCATGCCGATCACTTCTCGGCGGTCTCATATCTGAAGGCGAAAACCGGCGCGCCGATCGCCATCGGGGAAAAGGTTCGCGATGTGCAAAAGCTCTGGAAGGGCTTTTACAACTGGCCGGATTTTCCCGTAGACGGCAGCCAGTGGGATAAGCTTTTTGCCGATGGTGAAGCCTTTATGGTCGGTGAGATCCCGGCGCATGTCATGCTCTCTCCCGGGCATACCCTGGCCTCGGTGACCTATGTGATCGGCGATGCGGCCTTCGTGCATGACACTTTGTTCATGCCCGACAGCGGCACCGCGCGCACGGATTTCCCGGGGGGGGCGGCCAAAACCCTGTGGGACAGCATTCAGGCGATCTTTGCGCTGCCAGATGAGACCCGTATTTTCACCGGCCATGACTATCAGCCCGGTGGCCGTGCGCCGATGTGGGAAAGCACCGTGGCTGAGCAGAAGGCGAAGAACACGCATATGTCAGTCTATAAGACCGAGGCCGAGTTCATCGCTGCCCGCGAAGCCCGCGATGCCACCCTGCCGATGCCCAAGCTGATCCTGCAGTCGCTGCAGATCAACACCAATGCGGGCCGTCTGCCCGAGCCGGAAAGCAACGGGCGTCGCTATCTGAAGATCCCGCTGGATCTTCTGCAGGCACCCTGGGGATAAAAGATGAGTGACATCAAGGATGTGGTCCCGGCCATTGCGGCCCTCGAAGAGCGGGCGGCAGAGGCCACCGCTTTTCTGAAAAAGCTCGCCAATCAGGACCGGCTGATGATCGTCTGCACCCTGATTCAGGGCGAACGCTCTGTGCGCGAGCTGGAGGAAAGCCTTGGGCTGCGTCAGCCAAGCCTGTCGCAGCAGCTTGGTGAGTTGCGCCAGGCCGGGATGATTGAGGGCCGCAAAGAGGGCCGTGAAATGTTCTACCGCCTGGCCGATGAGCGCGTCTGCGCACTTGTCGGCACGCTCTACCAGATTTTTTGTAAGTAACGCCCAAAGGCCCCCTCCACTCGGGGCGGCCAGGCCGGGAAAGGTGTCTTATGACCGAATTTACTCCGCTTTTGTCCATGACCGGAGGCGCCCTGATCGGGTTCGCAGCCGTGCTCCTGATGGCTTTTCACGGCCGGATCGCCGGGATCAGCGGCATGTTGCAGGGTCTCCTGCCGCCTTTTGCCAAGGATTGGGGCTGGCGAGCGGCCTTCCTGGGCGGTGCGATTGCCGCTCCCGTGCTGATTGCCGCTCTGACCGGATGGCGGCCTGAGTTTGTGGCCCCCACGCCGAACCTCTGGCTCGTAATCGGCGGGTTGATCGTGGGTGTGGGCGTGCAATTCGCCTCGGGCTGCACCTCGGGGCATGGCGTCTGCGGCATGTCGCGGCTCTCGATACGCTCGATCCTCGCTACGCTGACCTTCATGTTTTCGACCGGCGTCACCGTTTACGTCGTGCGCCACATCCTCGGAGGGTTCTGAGATGCAGATCCTGATTGCAGCCGTCATCGGCCTGATTTTCGGTGCGGGCATCACCCTTGGCGGCATGATCAACCCGGCCAAAGTGCTGAACTTCTTTGATATTGCCGGCACATGGGATCCGTCTTTGGCCTTTGTGATGGGTTCTGCGCTGATTGTGACCGCCACCGGCTACCGCCTAGTCTGGAAGCGCCCCGCACCGGTCTTTGAGGCGAAGTTCCAGGTGCCGACCCGCAAAGACATCGATCCGGCCCTGCTCGGCGGCGCGGCCCTGTTTGGTGTGGGCTGGGGGATTGCCGGCTTTTGCCCCGGTGGCGCAATCCCGGCGCTTGGTCTCTTCGAGCCGCAGGCGTTTCTCTTTGTCGGCTCCATGCTGGCGGGGCTCTATCTCGCCAAAACCCTTCGCAAATCCTGATCTGAAAGTCTGAGAGATGTCGCGTCTGTCCAAATACCTGCCTATCCTGACCTGGTCGCGCAGCTACGACAGCGCGACGCTTTCCGCCGATCTTCTGGCGGCGGTGATCGTCACCATCATGCTGATCCCGCAAAGCCTCGCTTATGCCATGCTCGCAGGTCTGCCGCCCGAGGTGGGGCTTTACGCCTCGATCCTGCCGCTGGTGGCCTATGCAATTTTCGGCACGTCCAAAACTCTGGCCGTCGGGCCGGTGGCGGTGGTCTCGCTGATGACGGCCTCAGCCGTGGGGCAGATCGCAGCGGGAGGCACCGCGGATTACGCCACCGCGGCCGTCATGCTGGCGCTGCTCTCGGGTGCTATGCTGCTCGCCATGGGTGTGCTGCGTCTGGGCTTTCTGGCGAATTTCCTGTCGCATCCCGTCATCTCGGGATTCATCACGGCGGCGGGTCTGCTGATCACGGTGGGGCAGATCAAACATATCTTGGGCGTTGCAGGCGGGGGGGAGCATTTCTTTGACACCCTTCTGGCGCTGGCAGGCCAGATCGGCGCAGCAAATCCGGTCACCCTTGCCATCGGGCTTGGCGCTCTGGCTGCCCTTTACTGGGCGCGCAAGGGGATGGTGGGACTGCTGACGCGCATGGGGCTGGGCAAAGCCTTGGCCCAGATGCTGGCCAAAGCCGCCCCGATCCTGGTGGTGGCGGTGACATCGCTGCTGACCTGGCGCTTTGATCTGGGGACCCTAGGCCTGCGCATCGTGGGCGATGTGCCCGCCGGACTGCCGCTGCCTACGTTGCCCGCGCTGAACCTTGGGCTGATAGAAGCGCTGTGGATGCCCGCTCTTCTGATCTCGGTCGTGGGCTTTGTCGAGAGCGTCTCGGTCGCGCAGACCCTTGCCGCCAAACGGCGCGAGCGAATAGAGCCGGATCAGGAACTGATCGGGCTGGGCGCGGCCAATCTCGCCTCGGGGCTGGCAGCAGGCTTTCCGGTCACCGGTGGCCTTGCCCGCTCAGTTGTGAACTTTGAGGCCGGGGCCCGCACCCCTGCGGCGGGCGTCTTTACTGCCATCGGGATTGCGCTGGCGGCGATGTTCCTGACGCCTGCGCTTTACTATCTGCCCCAGGCCGTGCTGGCCGCGACCATCATTCTAGCGGTGCTGACGCTGGTGGATCTAGGTTCAATCCGGCGCAGCTTCCGCTATTCGCGCCCCGATTTTGCCGCCCAGATGGCAACCATTCTGGTCACGCTGGGCTGGGGGGTCGAGGCTGGGCTGATCGCGGGCGTCAGCCTCTCGATCGGGCTATACCTGTGGCGCTCGTCGCGGCCCCATATGGCCATCGTGGGCCAGGTGCCCGGGACCGAGCATTACCGCAATATCGACCGCCATGAGGTCCTGACCTGCGAAGGTGTCCTCTCGATCCGCGTGGACGAAAGCCTTTACTTCGCCAATGCCCGTGCGTTGGAGGATCGGATCAGCGCCGAAGTCGCCGCGAGGCCAGGCTTGCGCCATGTGGTGCTGATGGCCTCGGCCATTAACGAGATTGATGCCTCGGCGCTCGACAGCCTTTTGTCGATCAATGAGCGGCTGAGCGAGGCGGGGATCACTTTCCACCTCTCGGAGGTCAAGGGTCCGATGATGGACCGCCTGCAACGATCCGATTTCCTCAGCTGTCTGACGGGACAGGTGCACCTGAGTCATCATGCTGCCTGCTGTGCGATCCGGGGTGGCTGCACGCCGCGGGTCGGGGCCATCGGAAGGGCTTAAGTTTGGGTTAAGTCCAGAGGTTCAAAGGGGGCGCATGATGATATTGCGCCCCCTTTTGCTTTTCACCGCCCTTTGGCTTGCTGCCGCCCAGGGCGCTCTTGCCAACCCCATTCAACGCCTGAGCGACGGGCCGCTGCGCCCGGACCAGGCCTTTCGCTATGAGGTGATCCCCGGCGCAGAGGGGCAGGCGCAGATCCGCTGGATCATTGCGCCAGGCTATTATCTTTACCGCGATAACTTCACCGCCCGCGACAGCACGGGCAACGATCTTGCGCTGCAGACACCCGCCGGAGAGATCCGCGAGGATCTGAATTTCGGCGCGGTTGAGGTCTATCCCCGCGATATGACCCTGAGCATGAGCGGGGCCTACGGGCCCGTCACCTTGGGCTGGCAGGGCTGTCAGGACGATGGCATCTGCTATGCGCCCCAGAGCGCGATGATTGAGCTCCCGGGAACCGCCGCTGCCACCACCCCCGAGGCCGCCCCGCTGACTGAGGTCGAGATCCTCAGGTCCAAAGGCGGTATCCTTTGGGTGCTTGCGGGCTTTGCGGGCCTCGGGCTTTTGCTCTCCTTCACCCCCTGCAGCTTTCCCATGCTGCCAGTGCTCTGGGCCATGCTGGGCGGTGCGCCTGCAGGCTCGCGACGGGCGGTGGGGATTGCGGTGTTCTACGTCGCAGGCATGGCGGCGGGTTTTGCCATGATCGGGGCGCTGGCAGGATTTATGGGCGCGGGGTTACAATTCTGGCTGCAACAGCCGGTGGTGATCCTCTTGGTCGCTGCGCTCTTTGCCATCCTGGCTGCGGCCTCGCTGGAGCTGATCCCACTGAAAATGCCCGCGGCGGTGACGCAGCGTCTGCAGGTCATGGGCGGGCGCGGATCGCTGGCCGGGGCCGGGCTTGCGGGTCTGGCCTCGGTGCTGATCCTGGGGCCTTGCGTGACCGCGCCGCTGGCGGGGGCGCTGCTTTATATCGCGCGCAGCGGTGATGTGGCGCTTGGGGCGGCGGCGCTTGCCATGCTGGGGCTTGGGCAAGGCCTGCCGCTGATGGCTCTCGCGCTATTTGGCCGACAGGTGCTGCCCAAAAGCGGGGCCTGGCTCGGGGCCAGTCGGATCGCCTTTGCAGCCCTTCTGGCGGGGATGGCGGTCTGGCTGGCGGCGCGGGTGCTGCCGGGCCCGGTCGGGTTGTCCCTTTGGGCGCTGTTGGGCTTTGCCCTGGCCGCGGTTGTCTGGGGGCCAGACTGGCCGCGCCGCTTCGGGGGCATGCTGTTCTTCGCTTTGGGTCTTTTGCAACTTGCGGGCGCAGGCTCCGGCGGCTCAGACCCCCTGCGGCCTTTGGTCTTTGCTTCCCCCCTGGCCTCTGTCACCCCTTCACAGGTCGTGCGTAGTCCGGCTGAACTCAGGACCGCGCTGGCGGCGGCTGAGGGCCCGGTGCGGGCGGTTTATGTCACGGCTGACTGGTGCGTGATCTGCAAGGGGCTTGAGCGGGATGTCTTTCCCCGGCCCGCCGTGCAGCAGGCCCTGGCAGACCTGCCTTTTATCAAGGCCGATGTCACGGATTTTAGCGGCGAGGGTGGCGCGCTGGCGGAGGCTTTAGGTGTTATCGGCCCGCCGACGCTGGTCTTTCTGACTGACCAGGGCAAGGAACGCACCGCGCTGCGATTGACCGGCAGCTTCACCGCAGAGGCCCTCACGGACGCCCTGAGAAAAGCCAAAGAATGACGGATTTTGCCCTTGGTCCCTTCCTGATGTCCGGTGAACGGCTGATCTGGATCCTCGCGACGCTGGTTCTTTGGGTCGCAGCGGCGCTGGTCAGCCGCAAGGGGCGGCCCGATCTGAATCCCTGGGCCTTTCGGGCGGCGCTCGCGGGTCTGGTGGGCGCGCGGCTGGGCTTCGTGGCGCAGAATGCCGATGTCTATCAGGCGGATCCTCTGAGCATTTTTGCGATCTGGCAGGGCGGTTTTGCACTTTGGGGCGGTGTGGCGGGCTTTGCCGCCATGACGCTGCCGCTGATGTGGCGCAGGCGCGAGATGACGCCGTGGATCGCCGCCTCCACGCTTCCGGCTCTGACCATCCTGTTTATCCTGGGGCAGCTGCTACGCGCTCATGAGCAGTTTTTGCCGCAGGACCGGCCGTTCATTGATTTGGCCGGCACGCAGATGACCCTTGAAGGGCCTGCGGTGGTGAACCTTTGGGCCACCTGGTGCCCGCCCTGTCGGCGCGAAATGCCGATGATGGTCGAAGAGGCCCAGGCCAATCCCGATCTGCCGATCTATTTTGTGAACCAGGGCGAAAGCCCCGAAAAAATCCGCCAATACCTCAGCTCTGCGGGTCTGGTCATGACCCCGGTCCTGGACCCTTCGCTGGGACTGATGGCACAAACGGGCATTCTGGGACTGCCCGCTACCCTCTTCGTTGATGCCGAAGGGCGCGTGACCCGCGCTCACATCGGCGAAATTTCCCGCGCTGCTCTGCGGCAGGGCATATCTGATCTGAAAAAGGGAACCCCGTGATGCTACGCCGTCCTTTCCTGCCGGGCACGGCCCCCGGGCTGCTGTTTTTGGTGCTCGCGGCCTGTGCCGCGCCACAGCCGCCCGAGCCACCGCCTGCGCCCGCGCATCTGACGCCCGAGGTGCTGGCGCATTACGGCAGCCGCCCCGATGGCGAGGTGGAACTACCCGCAGTGCCTGCGCGCTATCTGTCTCCCGAGAACCTGCGCCAGGAGGTGAACTTTATCACTGATGAGCGCCCGGGCACCGTGATCGTCGATCCCTGGACTCGGCATCTTTACTATGTGCTGCCAGAGAACCGTGCCGTCCGCTACCGCGTGGCGGTGGGGGATGAGGGGCGGGCCTTCTCGGGCCAGGCGACCATCCCTTACAGCCGTTCTTGGCCGTCCTGGCGCCCGACTGAAAATATGATCCGGGAGTTTCCAGACCAATATGGTCCGCTGAGAGGCGGCATGGATGGCGGGTTGATGAACCCGCTCGGCGCGAGGGCGCTTTATCTGCATCGCGGCGGGAAAGACACATTCTACCGCATCCATGGCACTTCGGATGTGACTTCCATCGGCAATGCCACCTCAGCGGGCTGCATCCGCATGTTCCATCAGGATGTGATTGAGTTGGAGACGCTGGTGAAATCAGGCGCGAAGGTCGTGGTTCTCACCGAAGAACAATCAGATGACCTTTCTGCGCGGCAAGGGAGTAGTCCAAAGTTGGGCAGCTGATCAGCTCGGGTCCGGACCCATTGATTAGGCAATGATTTCATGGAGCAGGCTCTTGTCAGGAGGCCTGCTTCATCAGTGATCTTTTCTGGCTCAGTGGTGAGAAAATGGTGCGTCTTAAGCCGTTTTTTCCGAAGTCCCACGCCCGCTCTCGCGCTGATGACCGCCGTATTTTGAGTGGTATTATTTTCATAAATCGCAACAGTTTACGCTGTAAGGATGCTCCGGCTGAATTTGCCCCTGTGAAGAACCTTTATAACCGCTGGAAGCGATGGGGAGACACGGCGTGTTCGCGCGCATGATGCTGGGGCTGGCGCAGGTAGATGCCATCCGACCACCTTGATGATCGATGCGACTTATCTGAAGGTCCATCGAACCGCGTCGAGCCTCCGGCTGAGAAAGGAGGGTGCGGGCGCCTGATCGGCCGCACGAAAGCCGGCGCCAACACGAAAATGCATGCTCTGACCGATCGAAATGGCAAACCCCTGCGCTACTTTCTGAGCGCGGTCCAGGTCAGCGGCTACACCGGCGCAACAGATCTGTTCTGCTCGTTTCCTGAAGCCGATTTCCTGCTCGCAGATCGGGGGTATGATGCCGATTAGTTCAGAGATGCCCTGAAAAACAAAGGGATTACGCCCTCTATCCCTGGAAGAAAGTCTCGGGGAACACCGATCAAACATGTCCGGAGGCGCTATCGCCGCCGCGGCTGAATCGAGATGACGTTTGGAGACTGAAGGATTGGAGATGTGTCGCTACACGCTACGACAGGTGCCCCAAAGTATTCCTAAAGGCAATTATCCTCGCAGCTACCGTATTGTTCTGGTTATGATTCCTGACCCTAGGCACTATAAATGGCTCTGACACTATCGGTGCGGCCGACTTCGATGAGGTCAGCGATGCCGAGAAGGCCGCACAGATATCGGTCCGTAGGGGCGTGGGCCCTATTGCTGGATGGATTCTAGATAGCGCGTTAGCTCAACCAAGCGTTTGGGGGTGGGGGTAATTGTGCCATCACCTGCATCAAAAGGCACACTTTCACCTTCAAGCAACTGGCCGAATTCGGGCATGTCCGAAGCGGATCGGCCCATCGTATAGCCGTAAATCTTGCCCATCACCTGAAGACGCGGGAAGGTGCCGCCATTCTTGCTCGACAGCGTAGTCAGATTGGTGGCCTTGACCCCCGCGATGCCCGCTCCATCCGCGCCATGACAGCCTGCGCAATACGTCGCGAAATCGGACTCGGCCCGATTGTTCTGGGGTAGCGGCGCGCAGGCTGCCAGCACGGCCAGCCCCGCTGCGCCCAAGCCGACACTCAAAGTCCACTTCATATCGCTCTCCATTTGTCCTTTGGTCTCCGACCCTTTGGCAGCTCGCCTTGCCGCGCGTAACCCCGCGCTGGCCGGTCTGGGCTAAGTGGCGCCGCCTATCGCCCCCGCTCAGTCTCGGCGGCGCGCTTGCGGATCAATATTTGTTAGACTGCCCGCCATCGATCTCAATCACGGTTCCATTGATGAACTGCGCCTCGCCCGACAGCAAAAACGCGGTCAGCGCGGCGACTTCCTCCGGCTTACCGAACCGGCGCATCGGGTTCGGCTCTACGAACGTCTTGCCCACGCTTTCCCAATCTTCGCCCCCCATTTGCCGCAACGAGGCCTCAACCATGGGTGTCATAATCGCCCCTGGCGCGATTGCATTGATCTGAATGCCAAACTGGCCGTATTCGACGGCGCTGTTGCGTGTCAGCCCGACGACGCCATGTTTGCTTGCAGCATAGCCCGACTGATGCCCCACCCCGCGAATGCCGCCAACCGAGGCGCAATTCACGATGGCGCCATGGCCCTGACGACGCATCACCTTCAACACCTCGGCCATACCGAAGAACACGCCGTCGAGGTTAACCGAGATCACCCGATGGAATTCCTCGGCCCCGAAATCTTCGGTCAGGTTTTGGCGGCCTTCGATGCCGGCATTGTTGAAAAATCCGTCGATGCGACCGAAGCGCTGCAGGGTCTGCGCGACATAGGCTTGAACCTGTGAGAGCTGCGCCACATCGGCGGCGACAGTCACAGTCTCGGATCCCGCAGGAAGCGAGCGCACGGCGGCTGCCATGCCTTCGGGCGTCAGATCAACGAGTGCTAGTTTGGCACCCTCGGTCGCCAAGCGCTGAGCGGTCGCAAGCCCAAGACCCGAGGCGGCGCCGGTGATGAGGATAACTTTACCTTCAAAACGCTGCGTGTTGGACATGAAGAGCTCCTTTCACTCCTTTATGATCAAGCCGGGGCGGCTCGCCCGCGCCAGCACTTCAGCGGCCTGAATGCTCGGCAACAGGTAACGCCTAAAGGAAAGCTACCACGATGCCGACGCTACCAGCGGGCCGTGATACGCTGGACATACAATACCCTCCCGACCCCGGGTGCTCTTATGGCGAGGACGGGGACATAGGCGCACGATCATACGGATCCGAAACTATAGATATGACGCAGATCAATTTCATCTAGCGAAAATTCCGCTACACGTCGGGCCGCCAAGATCCGATAAATGGATTTGGCACATCTCTGATGTGAGTTCAGAAATCTTATGATGGTCGGGTCATGTTAGAAGCCATGCGCAGAGGAAACACTCGTGACACAGAGGCAGGTGAAAGGGGGCCAGCATGAATGCGCGTAGGTTTGAGATTACCGCCGAAGAAATCGGAGTGGTGGTCGCGCGCTTTTACGCAGACATTCGCCACCATCCAGTTCTTGGGCCAGTATTTGCACGGCACGTCACGGATTGGTCAGAGCATGAAAGCAGGATCATGTCTTTCTGGCGTAACGCGATCCTGCGCGAACAGGGCTACGATGGAAACCCCATGATCGTTCACAAAAAGGCAGGAGACATACGCGCCGAGATGTTTCCAATATGGCTGGACCTCTTTGATAAAGTGCTGGCTGCTAACCTCACAATCGATCAGGCCCACAATTGGTCAGCCCTCGCGCACCGGATTGGCAAGGGCCTCAGCTATGGGCTTGTGCAGGCTGGCGATCCCCCAAACCTCCGCCGCTGACAGAGAGGCAGCCGTTTCATCAGCCAAATCTTCGACAATGCCAGAGCCGTTAAGCCGGGCCCTTTTGAACTCTAAAATACCTTTCCCCCGATCCCCAGGAAGGGGGGATAGCCCCCTGCCTGCCTAGACCGCGACCCCAAAGAGCTTGCCGATAGCGGCGGTCACTGCCATCGCGGCACCGCCCCAGAAGACCACACGCAGTGTCGGTCGCAACAGCCTGGCCCCGCCGGCCCAAGCCCCGAGAGCCCCGAGAACTGCAAGCGCGAGCAGCGTCGTCACAGTAACCACGACGGCGACAGTTTCTGCGGGTGAGACGAGCGCTGCCAGCATCGGCACGGCTCCGGCCATAGTGAAAGTGAGCCCAGAGGCAAAGGCAGCCTGTAAGGGATTGGCGCTATGCACCTCAGAGAGGCCGAGTTCATCGCGCACATGGGCACCAAGCGCGTCAGCTTCGGTCAATTCGCGCGCGACAAGCGCTGCCGTCGCGGGCGAGAGCCCTCGGCTCTCCCAGATAGAAGCCAGTTCCGCCTCCTCCTCCGCGGGTGTCTCGCGCAGAGCCTGCACCTCACGGGCGATGTCAGCACCTTCAATATCCGATTGTGAGCTGACCGAGACATATTCCCCCGCCGCCATCGACATCGCCCCGGCGGCCAATCCCGCGGCGCCTGCAATCAACACCGCCTCTGCGGAAGGATTGGCGACCGCCACGCCCACGATGAGCGCCGAGATCGAGACGATCCCATCGTTGGCGCCGAGCACCGCGGCCCGCAACCAACCGCTGCGGTTGACGAAATGCACTTCTTCATGGGCTGACTGATAGGTCATGGCCGTCCCGCTCCAATTTCATACTGTCGATCTGACCCTGTAGATTCCAGGCCGCGCCAAAGCTTCACCGCTCATCCGCGCTCGATGGATTGAAACGCTGACGAGGCAATCGACTTCCTTAAACTTCCGGTAACAATGTAGGGTGAACCGGATCATTGCAATTGATCTGGGTCATAGCCGACGTTGGACGGAATGAATTATCGGCTCCTCATGCGCCGAACCCGCCGCATGCGTGTCAACACAGGAAGCTTCCTATGCCCAGCACCGCCCCTGTAAGTCTTGAAGAACGCCTCATGCTTCCCCTCACGCTTGCGGCGAGTTTCGGCATGGCGGCCGCCTTCTTCGGCACCTTCGTGCTGCCGGGGATCTGGCTCACGGCAGGGCTTGCACTTGTCTATCTTGCGGCCGGGCTTCCGACGGGGCTGCGCGCGCTTGGTGCACTTTTCAAGGACCACGTGCTCGACATCGACCTGTTGATGATCATCGCGGCTTTGGCCGCGCTTGCGGTAGGCGCCCCACTGGAGGGGGCGGTTCTCCTCACACTCTTCAGCATTTCGGGCACGCTGGAGCATCGCGCTATGGGCCGCGCCCGCCGCGCGATCGAGGCGCTGATGGCGCTGCGCCCCGAGACTGCGCTGCGGCTGAGCGCCACGGGCGCGACAGAGGAAATCCCCGTCGTGGCGCTTCGCGAGGGGGATTTGCTTGTCCTGCGTCCGGGCTCGCGCGTGCCCGTGGATGGCGTGCTTGTCACCGGCGAAGGCACGGTCGACGAGGCGACGATCACCGGAGAGTCGATGCCCGTCTCGAAGGCGCCCGGCGCGAAGCTTTTCGAGGCGACGGTCAACCTCAATTCCGTGCTGACCATGCGCGCAAGCGCCACCGTCGAAAGCAGCACCGTGGCGCGGATGATCGACATGGTGACCGAGGCCCAAGCCGCCCGCGCGCCGTCCGAGACCTTCAGCGCCTGGTTCGGGCAGCGCTACACCGTGGCCGTGCTTTTGGGGGCCACGCTGGCGTTTGTTGTTCTCTGGGGGATGGGGGCTTCCGCCTCCGACGCCCTCTACCGCGCTGCGGTGCTGTTGGTGGCAGCAAGCCCTTGCGCCGTGGTGATCTCGGTGCCCGCCGCCATGCTGTCGGCGCTGGCGGCTGCGGCACGGGGCGGCGTGTTGTTCAAAGGTGGCGCGGCGCTTGAAGCCTTGGCAGAAGTGAAGAGCTTTTCCTTTGACAAAACCGGCACCCTGACCACCGGAGTTGCAGAGGTCACCGACCTCACCTCAGAGACCCCCGAGGGGCGCATGCTGGCGCTGCTCTCGGGTTTGGAGGCGCAGTCCGAGCATCCGATCGCCGCCGCGATCCGGCGCCGGGCAGAGGCCGAGGGGCTTGCCCCCGCCGCCATTCGGGATGTGGTGACCCATCCGAGTGAAGGCATCACCGGGATCGACGAAGAGGGGCCGATCTGGGCCGGAAACCAGCGGATGCTGGAGCGGATGGGGGCACGTGCCGATACCGCCGGGGCTCAGCGGCTGAAGGCCTCTGCCCAAACCGTCACCTGGATCGGCCGCGGCGCGCAGCTGATCGGTGGTGTTACGGTGGCAGACCGCCCGCGGCCAAGCTCTGCCGCCGGGCTTTCGCAACTGCGTGCGGCGGGGGTGGCGCATCTGGCCCTGATGACCGGGGATCGCCGCCCGGTCGCCGAGCGGATCGGACGGGAGCTTGGCTTTTCAGATACGGAAATCAACGCCGAGCTCTTGCCTGAGGACAAAGTGAGGCTGGTTGCCGCGCTTGCGGAAAAAGGCCGAACGGCCTTCGTCGGCGACGGGGTGAACGATGCCGCAGCCCTTGCCCGGGCGGATGTCGGCGTCGCTATGGGGGTCGCGGGCAGCGAGGTGGCGCTGCAGGCCGCGGATGTCGCCCTGCTGTCCGAGGACATGACGCGCCTTGCCGCCGCGCGGAAGCTCGCTTTGCGCACACGCCGGATCATCCGGCAGAACCTTGGCTTTGCTCTGGCGATGATGGTGCTTTTGATGATCTCAGCGCTCTTCTTCGACCTACCCTTGCCGCTTGCCGTCATCGGTCATGAGGGGGGCACCGTTCTCGTGGTCCTAAACGGCTTACGGCTCCTTGCTGATCCGATCCGCAATGATCTCGGTGCGGCGCGAAAAGCGCCCTCGCATCCCTCCTCCCAACCTCAAGAGGTTTCTCATGTATAAGCACATCCTTATCACCACCGATGGCTCTGAGAACGCGGGCCTTGGCCTTGAGCATGGCCTTACATTGGCATCCTGCATCGGCGCTGCGGTAACGATCCTGACAGTGACGCCACCCTTTCCGATTGTAGCAGCGGCGATGGGGGCCGGGTCATACACGCCGGTGGCGGTGCTTGAGGGCTATGATCAGGCGCAGCGTGAAACGGCCGAGCGGATCCTTGAGGCCGCCGCAGAGCGTGCGAGACATGCGGGCGTTTCTGTAACGGCCCTGCACGTGCCCGATGCCACGCCTGCTGATGCTATCTTAGAGCGCGCCGAGGCACTTGGTTGCGATCTCATCTGTATGGCCTCTCACGGGCGGCGCGGGCTAAAGCGGATGTTGCTTGGCAGTCAGGCAACCGAGGTTGTCACCCGTTCCGCAATCCCCGTCCTGGTCGTGCGGGCCTGATACCCCTCGGCCCGCTGCGAAGCGGGCCGGGCCGAATACAGAAGGTTGGGATGACCCGAACACCTGCAGAATTCTGGCGAGATTTTCCTTCCTTTCGGGGGGAAAGAGAGTTCGCATGGAGCTCTGAAGCCTGCGGAAAACCACATGAGCGATGCGTGGCTATCGGATGCTACGAGCCCGCATGGTGTTCGCGGTAAGGTCCAAATCAACGCCGCGAGCTCGATTGTTCGTGCTGCACATCTGGTTCTCCTGATCTGTCCGCGACCGTTGCGCCAAAAGTCTCCTTGACGTGTTCACTGCGACCTCTCGCTGCGATCGGCGGCCTATGGTTAGGACCCATTGATTAGGCAATGATGAGTGATCTTTTCTGGCCCAGTGATGAGAAAATGGCGCGTCTTGATCCGTTTTTCAGAAGTCCCGCGGTCGCCCTCACCTTGTTGATCGCCGTGTTTTGCCTGGCATAATATTCATAAATCGCAATAACTTGCGCTGATACGAATACGGCCCGGCAAAGACGCTCTACAACCGTTGGAAGCGCTGGAGCCGGATCCGTGTGTTCAATCGCATCATTACTGGCCTGGCCGCCGAGGCTGCTGACGAGACGATGATCATGATCGGCAGACTCAAGGATTGGCGGCGCGTTGCGATCCGATACTACAGGTGCCCCGTCGTATTTCTCTCGGCCATACCACTTGCCGCAACTGTCCCCTTCTGGCTCTAAAAGTAATTAGCCTGGAGCCTAATATTTCTACGCCTCAGCATTTGTGATCAGTGGCTTCGGGTGCCAAGGCACGGCAGTAGGGAAGATGTATGTAGTGAAAGATCAAATCTGATAGCGAGCACAGACTTACCACCATCCCATCCGATCCGAGTAGCAGGCGCGACGCCCATCGCTGAAGCACATTTCACGCACCAGTCAGGCCTAACTATCGCAGGTCACGAATCAGACGCATGCGCTCGCTGGTGGTTCCCGGCAGCTCAGCCCCCCCCTTGGGTGAAGTATGGTCACGTGCTCAAAATGCAAAGAGCAACGCGAGCCGCTTCGTAACGCTTAACGGAAGTTTGGATGGCCCCAGGGGCGCTCCGGACCTCTGAGCATCTCCCCTTAGTTTCTCGTAATATATCAGCGCCGTAAGCGCAGTTTGGGTGAATAAGCGCTCAGGTTAGGGAGCAGGAAAATCTAATTCCCACTTCCGAGCCGCTTCGTAAGTGGTTGAATAGGTTAACTTGTTGAGATTTTTTGGGATGAGGTCTAGCGTTCAGGAGTGGGGCAACTGCCAAGGTAGATCATCATGACACGTCGGAGGATATTGCAGGCCGGAGACACCGGTCGGGCCGTTTGTCAGGATTGTGCCACGGTTGTTCCTGTAACCTACTGCTACCGCGATGTGCCCTTTCGAGAGATGCCGGGCAGCGCAAAAGGTATTCTGAGCGGGACCTGTGATCACTGTGGGACAGTCGTGCTGATCCCGGCGCAGAGTTCACCACATATCCGCTACTGGCTGGAGAAAACAACGCCACCTGTCAGGCTGATGGTCAGTCGGGCAGAGATGGAAATCTTCGATGCGGCGCTCGCTCAAATTCATCGCCGGCTGGTGCCTGAAGGCAGGGGTTCTGCCCTGATCTACGCGTTCCGGCAGTTGTCCCAGGATCCGGCCCTGCGCGAGCGGATCACCAACGCCTTACCGGCCTTTCAGGCGGAGATCTCATCCATCCTGCAGCGCGCCAGGGTGAAAAACCTGAAGGTTCCGACCCAGCAACTGCGGCTGAGTCTTTCACCTCAGCAGGCCATTGCGATCCGGGATCTTGCGGGAACCATGGGACTGACGCTGTCTGATCTGGGGCGTGCAGCCATACTTGTGTTCCGGGAAGCAGAGAAAGATCTCTCCGCCGAGCAACTCAGAAAGTTCAGAGCGGATGTCCTGGCACAGCGCTTTGAAAGGGTTGGATGATGGCTGTCTGGTATACCGCCGACCTGCACTTCGGCCATGACAACATCCTGTCCCATGCTGCGCGCCCGTTCCGGGATGTGCAGCACATGGATGCCAGCCTGCTGGAGACCCTTTGGAGCAAGGTCTTGCCCGAGGATCAGCTCTGGATCATTGGCGATTTCGCCTTTGGTCCCAAAGCAAAGGATGAGGCCTGGCTGTGGCAGATCTTCGGTCAACTGCCGGGAGCCGAGAAGCATCTCATCATAGGCAATCATGATGGCCCGATGACAAGGGATCTCCCCTGGGCCAGCGTGGCGCATATCGCCGAAGTTCATGATCCGGGATCTGATCTGCCGGTGATCCTCTGCCATTATCCGATGATGACATGGGAGGGCGCACGCAAAGGCGCGGTGCATCTCTTCGGCCATGTGCATGGCAGTTGGAAGGGCAGTGCCAACAGCATCAATGCCGGCGTCGATGTTTGGGATTACCAGCCGATCACGCTGCGTGATGCGCTTGCTCGCATGAAAACACTCCCACCGCATAAGCACTGGCAGGATGTTGAGCCCCGGACCAGGCGCTGACCCCGAAGGGCCGTGAGGAACGCCTCAGAAAGGAGCCGACATGAGCAAAGCGCCGGAAAGCATGAAACATCCCGAAACGGGCATCGCGCTCTACCGTGCGGTCAGGCCCGTAGCAGTCTTCTATGGCGAGACGTCAGAGACCGCAAATCTGCCCGGTTGGTTTCCCGAAGATCCCGCGCTGGTGGACATGGGAGTGCTCACTCCGGCCGATTGCAAGTTCTATGATCGGATCTTCAATAAGCTGAAGGCGCAGGCAGAGGGTTTCCTCACCCCCGCAGAGGTTCGGCGGATCCGGCGCCGACTGAAGCTTGGCGGCAGGCCCGTCACTCAGGTGATGGCAGGTGAGATCATCTGCGCCGACATGAAAGCGTTTCGCCGCTATGAGGCCGGCGACGCCGTCGTTCCACGGGAGGTGGACTGCGCACTACGGCTGCTCGATGAACGGCCGACAGCTCTCGCCATTTTGCCATTAGCGCAGCGATACTTGCAGGCGGCCGATCAAGGGACATCTCATCCGCAATTGGGCGGGATCGGAGAGATAGAATGAGCCTTTCTGCTGATACCACTACACTGCTGTTCCTGGACTTTGAGGCCTCCTCGCTCTCGCAGAACTCGTGGCCGATCGAGATCGGCTGCTCTCGACTGATCAATGGACAGACTGTTACGCGTTCATCGCTCATCAGGCCTGACCCGACCTGGGATCTGGATGACTGGAACCCGGCGGCGCAAAAGGTGCATGGGATTGCCCTGAACGATTTGCACGTGACGGTGCCCCGCCAGCTGTCGACGTAGCACGGCTGTTCTACCCCGACCTCAGCAGTTGCATGGTGTTCAGCGACCAGCCTGAATTTGAAACGCACTGGCTCAACAGGTTGCTCGCGGTCGCAGGCCTGGCGCCTGTTCCCGTGCAGCACTTCTCACAGGGGCTCGAAGAGATCCTCAACGACCGTCAGCTGGATTTCTATCATGAACGGCTCATGCGATTGCCCGCGCCGCACAGGACAGGCCCTGACAGCGCCCGTTTCACGGAGGCGCTGCGGTATGCCCTTACGATGTGATCGTTTCTTTCTGCCGTCAATATGTCGTGGCTGGCCCTTGCCACCTTGGTCAGGCAGCCCGCGCCTTAAGGTGACAGAAGACGGCGCGCCCGCCCTAAGGCCATGGGTCACAGGATGCGATAAAACAGCTGGAGCATGCGATTGTTATCTCATTCGCATGCTCCAGCTGGCTGACGCGCGGTTCCTATCTCTCGATGAAATCGCCAGCGCAGCCAAAATCGCAAAAATCTCATAGGCAGGTCTTGGGTTTTGGGGAAGCCTGCGTAAATCTCATTGTCCATTGCGGGCGTGGTCCAGATTTGGTGGAACTGCCATGAATTCTTTGCCCAGTTATCTTCCGGCTCCAGTGGAGAGGGAGACACTCCCATCCTATGTGTCGCGCGTTGCGCACAGCTTCGGTGTGAGCGTGAACACGTTCCTGAACGATGCCGGGCTTGGCAGAAATTTTTGTGCGCGACCTGAGCGGTCCGCAGCGCTTGAGGATTTTAAGCAGATAACCGGGCTGCGCTCCGAGGCTGTGGACATGCTGCTGCGCTGGACAGGCGTTGGCGTTGACGAGACCCACCTTGTTTTCGCAGATGCGGTGATGAACACCCGATCGCTTCGCAACCCGGTCGTGCGCGGCTGCATGGCATGCCTGCGCGACGATATCATGGCCGGCCACCTTGCCAGGCCTCTGACCTCTGCAGTCTACCGCGGACACTGGCAGCTCAGGGATTGTTTCGTATGTCTTAGGCATAGCCGTCTCTTGGACACGCTGTGGAGCGAGACCATGATGACGAGGCGCTACGACATCGGTCAGAACATTGCTGAACTCCTGCCTGGTCTTTGGGCCGCTGAGCCTGAGAAATCCGAGATAATCCCGACCAGCTTTGAGCATTGGCAGGACAGCAGGTTGGCAGGCACAAGCAGTGACAGCTGGCTCGATCAGCAATGTCTTCACGCCACGATTACTCTGGCGCCGTTGTTCGGAGCGGATATTCTGGCCTTGTCACTGGACGCTGCCACCTCCGTCGAGCAGATGCGGCTTGCCCAGCAGGTCGGTTATGAGGTGATGACTGGTGGCGCTGCTGCCATAAGCGATGCCCTAACTGATCTCGCCCTGACAAAGTCCAGTCCGGCTGCCGCGTTCAAACATCTGTTCCGTAAGCTATCTTGGGGGCAGACGCCTGAGGCCGGCTATCAGCCGTTTCGTTCCATCCTACGCGAGATCTGTCTGAAGCACTGGGCCTACGGAGAAGGCGAGATACTTCTGGGCGAGCCGGTCAAGCAGCGAATATACCATACGCTCAACAGCGCTGCAGCAGAGGTTGGTGTCTCACCGCGGCGAATGCGCATCATGCTTGAGGCGTCACTCTTCCCCCCGGGGGATAAGAGAACCGTGAGTATCGGCCGCATATTTACCCCAGAGGAGGTTCGCAAAGCGGCAGCAGGAGCAGCTACCCTGGACGGGCTGGATGATTACGCTGAGAATGCACGACAGGCGCAGTCTCTTGCTTCTGCGAGGCAAGGGGCACTGACTACGACATCGCGGGTCAGGCATTTCCTTGGCCTCTCTCGCGATCAGTTCGAATCCGTGGTTGCCTCTGGCCTTGTCACTCGTCATCGCAGGGCCTCCGAGGCACGTGCGTGCTGGAGGTTGCAAGATTGGGTGGAGCTTCTGGAAACCCTGCATGCCAGTGCAATCACGTGCGCGGTGCCGAGCCCAGACATGATGCCGCTGGCCTACATCGCGGTTCGCGTTCAAAAGGCAATCGGAGAACTGCTTGGTGCTGTAGTTGCCGGCAAGATCAAGATTTACATAGATCAATCTTCAGCCGCAGGCGGGGATGGCCGAGGCTTGGAAACTTTCAGGCTGTGTTTGCCCGAGGCAAAAGCCTGGGCCTTGGGCGCTGACACGGCGATTGATGCCGCCCCACCGAAATTGCTCTCAATAAGCCAGGTTGCGGCGAAGGGCCTCGTGCCGCGCGGCCAGGGATTTCCGCAACTTGT
This sequence comes from Falsigemmobacter faecalis, assembly GCF_003863335.1. Lineage (GTDB taxonomy): Bacteria > Pseudomonadota > Alphaproteobacteria > Rhodobacterales > Rhodobacteraceae > Wagnerdoeblera > Wagnerdoeblera faecalis. Next base: position 36,419 of record NZ_RRAZ01000016.1, read on the forward strand.
TCGAGACGGCCATACGCCATCAACCCGGAGAGAAATAATATCAGGTGGCCGGTTTGCCGCTTGGCTCTCGGACGAGGATGTCCAAGCGTTCAAATTGAAATACGTAACCGTGGGTGAAGTCTCGGACCTCTATGGAACGAACAAACGTGACGTATGCGCGTGGCTCCAGCAGTATGGGATCGTGCCGTTTTCGCCAGATGGCCAAGACTACGGCATGATCTGGCTGCGGTCAGATCTGGCCGCGCTAGAAAAGCCTGGGGTTCTGCCGCATCGGCGCAATCAGGTTAGTTTTTTCATGCGAACGTCTCTGGCGAGTGATTACTCAAGTCCCGTAGCTATCCGAGGGATGTCGAGGTGATCGCATAAAGTCGCGTTAACCACTTTCAGCCGCATCTGATCTGTTGTCGCTGAACGCGAAATCGAGCCGTGGGGCGCAAAAGGACCCGTGATAGCCGCTCACTCTTTGCATGAGGGTGCGGCTGTTACTATCGACGGTTAGCGGACGGTCGCGTGGACAAAATGCTGCTTCACAGTGTTCTCAGATATGCCGTCCAGATTGCTCCTCAGCAAGCACCAAAGTAGTTTGGCTTTGACACGAGACGAAGGTGGAGCACGCGAAAGCGCAGGCCCTCCACAGAGGCTGTAGCTTTGACGAGGATATTCCGATGACGCGCTTTTACTTCCCCCATCTCTTTCTAATCCCCTCTTCATCAGAAGAGGTTCTCCACGCACCCTTTGGGTTGCACCCGCGTAGATGGGATGTTTCTATTTTTGATTTGCATTCTCTAATAGCTGAAAAGCATCCGATACGGATGTCCGCGGAGCTCATTCAGATCTTCCTTCCGAAGGCCAATCTGGAGGTGTCGGTCGACGCAATAGATTATGCCGCGGCAAAGGATATTATCTCAACATTCCAAGCAATGTTGTATTTACTAAATATCAATCCAACAGTCGCGCCGTTCGCAACCAGTCATTCAATGAACGAATATGCCGGAATTAACTATAGAAGCTCCGATGCCCTCAAAGACAAACTACCAGAGGGTTTACGCAGTGGTATTACAGCAAAAAGCGCGCGAGTAGAAGGGTGGCCGCATGATCTTACTTTCTCTGTAATCCAAGGAGAAAGGATGTGCTACTCAGCGAATGTCGGTAGAGACGATTTTATCCAAGCCGCTGAGGCAGTGGAAATTTGGAGAGAAATTGAAGCGAAGTATGTCAAAGCTTCGATACTGCGTTCAGCGCTTGCCAAAGCTCCATTGATGCCCGACCAGTCATCTTCAATCCTTTCAATTTGGCAAGCGCTCGAGTCCGTTTTTGGAAAAGGCCCGGAGTTATCATTTAGGATGTCGCTTTCTTTGGCAGAACTCTGTGGTCCAATCGCTTCTCGTTCTGAAATTTATACTATGGCTAAGAAGAGCTACAAAGATCGAAGCGGAATCACTCATGGAGAATTGAGTTCTGCGAGTGCCGATCAATGGATGCGTGCTTGGAATTTGCTAAAGAACGCTGTTCGAGCCATTTTGCACAGAAGGGCGATTCCTACAGAGGATGAACTCTTCTCGGAATTGCTTTCTCGCTAAGGCTTATATCGGCATTGCCGCTTGGCTACGAGAAACATGCGTCTCTCACAATAGTTTGCGGCGGGCCAGTCAACGTAATAGGCTCATAGGCGCCGCACGCTCCCTCCTCGATACCGCAATGCGCTCCGTCAATTCTTAATTAAATATCGAACGCGCATTCAGCTGCCCCGCATGCTATCGAAGGATTGAAACGGAAGTCTGAAAAATTATACTTTCCAATGCAAACTGGGGTTTCGGGGGACATACCAAAGCTCGCGAACCTGAGTGTCATCACTGTTGGGCTTGGGATCCGCATCCCTGACGCGGAAAGTGGTCGGAATTTTCACCGCACTTCCGAAGATTAGTGCGTGCTGTTTAGGTAAGGACGGCAGCCGTTTCAGAACTGTCTCCGAAATAAATGGTGTCATCTGTTTAATCTGCGAGAGATCGTCTGGGTTTTGAATGCGATGAATGATGAAGTTGTTGCATTGCGAGAGAACCGTTTTCGAGAGCTCACTTGGCCGTTGTGAAGCCACAATTAAGAAAACGCCGTATTTCCTGCCTTCTTTGGCAATCCGCTGGAATGTTATGCCCGCGTCGAGGGCAAAGCGGCTCGGGCGCTCAGAGATGTAGCGGTGCGCCTCTTCAAGGATCAGATGGACAGGCATCTTGTTTCGGGACGTCGCTCGGCGCATCCGATCGAAGATCAGCCGTGCAACAACTGCGGAGGCTAGTTCGACGATCTCGTCCGACGCATCGTTTAGGTCGATGATGCAGATTTGACGTTCTTTCCGGTATTTTGTCCCCTCCCGTGCGAGTCCAAGGAGACGATCAACGAAGTGCGTTGGCTCCCTGTCATAATCCTGCAAGCATTCAACAGATGCCCGCAAAAACTCATAATCTGGATTATCCGATACAGACTTCAATCGCGTCACCAGCTGTGAGCAATAGTCTCTTATCTGTTTGTTTCCATTTGCCTCCTCGTAAAAGAGAGCTAGGTCGAGCGCATCTTGAAGCCTATCAAACGAAAATGGTTTATTTGCGTAACTTGGAAGAACAGGCTCCTCTTTTTGGTGCTTCTGCAAAAGCTCCAAAAGGGACTCGTATTTAATGGATGTCTCCCGTCTGGGGCCATCTTTGAACTGCCCAAAGTCGATAGTTAGCCCAGGCGAGACTACGGATTTATTGATTTCATCGGTCGAGAATGTGCCCAATATCGCCAAGATTCGGTCGACTTTGCTGGGTGAGCTAGCGTCACCGTGCAGGATCGAATAGATGATCTTCGCAAGAACATGGTTCTGAATTTCAATCAATTCATCCTTTTCAACAGGATCGTCCAGCACGGAATCTTCCGGATTTTCCTGAAATAGCGTTGTTAGCCCGAGCGCCGTTCGCAATGCTGGCAGTTGAGTTTTTTCACTCGCGCGCAGCAAAAGAGCCCATTCATCTACTGTCATGAACCAATGCGGCAGACGAAAGCGATCGACCAAATCAGCGCCTAGGAAACCTTCTTCTAGCCCTTCGACTTCTAGCTCCGAACTAGTTGCCTTGAAGAAGCTCGCTTGAATCTGCCACGGCATATTTTCAAAGGCTTGTCGATATTCACCATTCACATCGAAAAGCACGAACGACGCACCAATCGCCCAGAATTCTTCAGCTCGATCAAATACGGACTGAACAATCGACGCGACAGTGCAGGATTTGCCACTGCCGGTATTCCCCAAGACGGCAATATGTCCGCCGAACAGCGCATCAATCTGCGCCTTAACAGGGTAGTCCTTGAAGACTGCAGATGTGCCAATCTCGATTGTGTGCGGCACCACCCCCTGCTTTGCCGCCCCGTCAGCATCGGTCTTGGTTTCCTCATCCGAGGGCTGTTCCACGTTGAAGATGCGGTCGAGGTCTTCGTCACGCGCATAAAGGGCGTCTGCATACAGCGGTGGAAACGTCGAGACACCGAATTTGAATGAGCCTCCTTGGACTGGCATAGAGCCGACCGGAACCACGTCTAGGAACTTTGCCGCTGTGGCTTTGTCCATCTCTGGACCGTTCCCGTAGGCCGGCGAAAAATCCTTTTCTCTAAGGCCGACAACCTCCAAGACGACATACTCGGATTGGGTCGATACCATGAGATATGATCCTAGGGCCGCGATATAATGGACATCATCGAAGCCAATGACCGTGAAGTTGTCGCTGCCCCTATGCAGCTCTACAACGAGGCGATCCGCTGAAACGCTAACGATCTTGCCTATGGCACGGCTTGCATCATCCCTCGCCATTTTCGCCGCCCTGCTGCTTGGAAAGCAGTTTCTTGAAGACCTTCTCGATAGCCTGCTCTTCTTTCTGATCCGCACTCGTTGGCACCAAGTCCTGCACAATACTGTCGAAGTAATGAGCCTTCTTGCCCGTCCCCTCGTCGTTGCCCCAGATGAAAGAAATCCTCGGGTCTCCTAGCGCTGCGAGCTCTTTAGTCACCGGATTGTAGGCATCGTCAGGGTTAAGAAAGGCGATCAAGCGGAAGCTTGGGAGGGTAAGCCCCTGAAAAATAATGTTGTTGATATGCTCGTCGCCGAAGCTAAATCCCATCACAAAAAGGACACTTTGATCTTGAACTATCTGACGCTGGAACTCACGGAACATATCTGAGTAGGGTGAACCAAAACTCGCTGCCTGCTTCGAGGGCGTTGGATAGATCATGACGCGGTCCTTGGCAGGGTCGAGCTTCTCAGCGGACTCACGGATTGGGAAAAGTCCTGTTTCCTCTTCCGTCCAGTTTACAGACCCGTGGAGCTTGCAGAAATGCACATATCCATCGACCGCTGCCCACCTTTTCGAAGAAATGTCGAGCTGCTCAGCCAAGGCCCGACGGTATGTGGAAGGGTTGAAACGGCGCTCGATCGTGCCAGCGAAACCGTTGGAGTATGGAATGCCGGATCGGTCCATGGCCCGTTCGTTGAATAAGTCGTAGTTGGTGGTGAATACCCACGGAGGTGCAAGCCCGCGGGAGCGTGTTGCCAGCGACTGGTAAAAGCGTCGGTAGAGTGTGACGACTTTTTCATCGCCATGGGCAAAACATCCGTCAGTGCATTTTTGAAGAATAAACTTCTTAACGCCTGCGATTACGGCGTCGACGGTTTCAAGAGCTTCCTGAAACTCCGGCTTAGAACTCGTTTTGCAAAACTGCTGCGCTGTCATCAGGACTTCCATCATTCGCTCAAGGTTTTTCTGGAAATCGTTGTGCATTAGGTCGATGCCAAGCCGGTCCTTAAGTGCATCTCGTTGTTCAATAGTGACAAAGGCGCCTGAGGAGGGAAGGCTAGGAATGCCGTGAAGGGTTGCCTGGAACTCTCCCGCAAGCGGCCCCATAGTAGGAATGCCAAACTCATGGCTATCATGCATGTAGGACGAGCAACCGGAACCAATGAGAAAAGAAAGGTTCTTGGAACCGAACACCTCTGCCAGATGACGCCGGATGATTTCAGTCCGGTCATCAAAGCCAGCATCAGCTGGGAGTTTTGAAAATTCGTTTTTGCTCCCTTTTCTAAAATTGATCACACAACCCCTCCACGTAAATCTCGCTCTTAGTATTTCGGATCACGGTAGCGCCAAGGCTAGGATTCTGTAAATCTTCTTCCGGTTGCCGCGCCTAACAATTAGGGGGGCAGCGGACGACCACTATCCACCCCTCTGCTGTCATTCAAAGCGCACGAGCGCGACTAATGAGGGCCGTAGGCTACACGGAGGAACCTCTCGAGAAGACCCGAGCAGATCAACTCGTCATGAAACCGACCGAAACTGCCCCATTGTGGGCCTGAGAAAATGGCACGGGCGACTGAGCAGAAGGCTGGCCCTTGTGCCACGCCTGAGATTTGATTGATCGAGGTTAAACCTCACTGCGGTCGCTGCTGCTGGCGAGGCTATTTTCCCTGGCCAGCACTACTCAGAGTCGCCGTGAGAGGTCTGCGCTGAGCCCCAAGAAAGTCAAAATATGGCCAGCCCGTGGGGTGCGCAGCAAGTTCGCCCTATGCGAGCTTTGATCGATATTCTGCAGTGTGAAGTTTTTCACCGCAGTGGATCCCCATACCCGGCCTGGTGGGGGGGGCAGAGCTAATCTGCGTGAAATTTCCCTTGACAGGGGTGTGCAAGAACAAACCGTGTTTCGTGCACACTTATGCCTTATCGGCAATAAAACCGTTGTTTGGTAGGCCCGGAGGGACTCGAACCCCCAACCAAGGCGTTATGAGCGCCCTGCTCTGACCATTGAGCTACAGGCCCGACCTGCGACAGGGGTCGCAGATCACCGGGGTGGGGTCAAGGGGGGCGGGCGCAAAAAATCCTGCCGCCACATCTCTCAGTGGCGACAGGGGCTTAAGGGGATTACCGCTCGGTCAGCTTCAGCTCAATGCGGCGGTTCTGGGCGCGGGCTGCGGGGCTGTCGCCAGAGACCACGGGGCGGTATTCGCCAAAACCGGTGGCCGCCATGCGCTCGGGCGGAAAACCAAGCGCCGTCTGCATATAGCGCACGACCGAAAGGGCGCGGGCCTGGCTCAGCTCCCAGTTATCGGCGAAGATGCCGCTACCGGAGAGCGGGACATTGTCGGTATGCCCGTCGACCCGCAGCACCCAGTCGATGTCTGAGGGGATCTCGGCGGCCGCATCGCGCAGAAGACCCGCAACCCGGGCGATCTGGCTGCGCCCCTCGGGGGCGAGATCCGCAGAGCCGGGGTTAAAGAGCACCTCAGAGGAGAAGACGAAACGGTCGCCCACCACCTGCACGCCTTCGCGCCCCGCAAGAACCGTGCGCATCTGGCCGAAGAATTCCGAGCGGAACCGCTCGAGGTCCTGCTTTTCGGCCTCAAGGCGCTTCCGCTCGGCTTCTTCCAGTTCCGCGCGGCGCTTCTGCTCGGAGGCGACCTGCGCCAGGGCCGTATTGAGCTGCGTGCCCAGCGCGTCGAGCTGCAGCCGGTTTGCAGCCCCCCCCGCCTCAGCGGCGGCCAGAAGATCCGACAGACTGCCCAACTGCCCCCGCAGCGCCGCGACCTGCTCATTCAAAAGCGCCACCTGGCGGGCCTGCTCAAGACTGCGGCTCTGCTCTTCGGTCAGTTTTTTCTCGGCCGTTGCCAGCAGGGCCGCGCGGCGCTCTGCCTCGGACTGGGCCTGGGCGCGGCTGGTCTCGGCGGTAAGGCGCGCGGCGATGGCGGCGGCCAGATCTTTGCGCAAAGTCTCGGCCTGGGGGGCATTGCGCTTTGCAGCTTCCAGATCCGCGGCCGTGGCCTGTTGTGCAATCAGCGCCGCAGCCAGGCGCTGGTCGAGATCTTTGGAGGCGGCATCGGCGGCGGCCAGCAGCGTCAGGGTCTCTTCGGCGCGTTTGCGCTCTGCCTCAAGGGCAAGGGTCATGGAGGTGAGTTCGGTCTCTGCCCCCTCCAGCCTTTTGCGCAGCGCCTCTGCGGCGGCGGCATCGGCGAGACGCGCGGCCTCAGCCGCATCGAGTTCGGATTTGCGGGTTTCAGCGGTTTCAACGGCTGTGGCTTCGCTGCGGCGCAGATCGGCGACCAGCGCCTCAAGTGCCTCACGGCGGGCAGCGTCGAGGCGCGCGGCTTCCACCGCCGCATCCATTTCGCTGCGCGCAGAAGCAAGGGCCGTATCCAGCGCCTCTTTTTCACTCAGCACCCGGCCCGCCTCTGCCTCAGAGCGGGCGAGATCGGCGCGGATGCCGTCGCGCTCGGAGATCAGCGCCAGAACCTGCTGCTCAAAGCTGGTGATCCGGGTCTGCGCCTGCGTGAGTTCCCCCGAGAGCGAGGCGATGCGCGCCGCGCGCAGATCCAGTTCGGCCCGTGCGGCGCCGAGGTCATCCCCAAGCTGGTTCGATTTCTGCGTCTCAAGGCCCAGCGCATCAGCAAGCTGCGCCACCTGCCCCGAGAGGCTGTCGAGCTCGGTGCTCTGCGTGTTGATCGTGTCGCGCAGCACCGACTGCACGATCATAAAGACCGTCAGCAAAAAGATCAGCACGATCAGCAGCGAGCCCATGGCATCGACAAAGCCGGGCCAGATATTCGGGCTCTGCCGGCCGCCGTTGCGTCGTGACAGCCCCATCTTAATGCCCCGAAGCGCGGGCGAACTGCCGGACGGCCGCGGTCAGCGCGGTCAGATCAGAGCGCAGATCCGCGACCGATTCCTGACGGCCTGCGCTCATTTCTTCAAGGACGCGCAAGAGCTGCACATCAATGGAGCGCAGCCGCATCCGGGCCTCGGCATCGGCCCCAAGGCCGCCTTCGGTCTCCATGATCTCCAGCATCCGCGCCTGCGAGCGGGCCATCTGCTCAAGTGCCGGGTCGGAATTGCCGACCGTTGCCATCTCTTTAAAGCCCTCTGCCATGGCCTGCAGACCGGCCGCCATGGCCGCACGATCCTGCGAGGCGCGCTGCTCGGTCTGCTCCATCCGACGCACGATCTGATCAAGAAGCGAGACCAGCGCCGAGCTGTCGCCCTCATTCTCAGAGCCTGCCAGCCCGATACGGGTGATCGACGACAGCCACTCTTCGAGTTCGCGGTAAAAGCGGTTCTGCCCGTGGCTCACAAAGAGCTCCAGCAGACCCACCACCAGCGAGCCCGCAAGCCCCACCAGCGAGGAGGAAAAGGCCACGCCCATACCGCCCAGCTGGCTTTCCAGCCCGCGCATCAGCTTCTGAAAGACCTGAACCGCGGTCTCCCCTTCCTGCGGCGTCAGGGAGCGGATGGTATCGACCACCCCCGGGATGGTGGTGGCCAGTCCATAGAAGGTGCCCAGAAGCCCGAGGAAAATCAGCAGGTTCGTCAGATACCGCGTGATATCGCGGACTTCATCAATCCGCGTCGCCAGACTGTCGAGAATGGAGCGCGTTGAGCCCGACGACAGCTCACTGTCCGCCCCGCGGGAGCGCAGAAGCGCTGCAAGCGGCGCCAGCAGCCGCGGGGCTGTGGTATGATCCGCCCCCGCCCCCGGGCCATTGCCGAGAAAATTCTCCAGCCAGCGCACCGCGTAGAACAGCTGCAGGATCTGCCAGAAACAGGCGATAACCCCCAGCAGAAATACAAAGATGATCACGCCATTCAGCCATGGGCTGGTCAGAAAGACCCCGCGCAGCGCGGCAAAGGCCAGCCAGCCTCCGGCACCTACGAGGCCCATCACAATCAGCATGGACAGGATTTGCGAGACGGGCCGCGTGAATTGAACGGAGGTCTCGGTCGGGGGAGTGAGTTTGGTCTTCAACGGTCGGGCCGCCCTTCGCCTTGCGATTGATGCGCATCCTAGGCTCCGCCGCCTGCCCTGCCAATCGGATTTTCCACGGCGGGATGTTGCGACCAGGGGCGTTGCACCTTTTGTCGTGCGGGTGTCTGATGGGGATCGGTATATTACGGAGTGCCCCGCCATGACCCCTCAGGACAGCTCAGCCTTTCTGCTTTCGCTTGCCGCCCGCGCCCCCGTCATCCCGGTGCTGGTCCTTGAGGATGAGGCAAAGGCCGCCCCTCTGGCCGAAGCTCTGGTCGCGGGGGGGCTTTCGCTGCTTGAGGTGACGCTGCGCACCTCCTCTGCGCTGGATGCCCTCGCGCGCATGGCCGCCGTTCCCGGGGCCGTGGTCGGAGCCGGCACCGTCCTCACGCCCGAAGATGCCCGCGCCGCCAAAGCCGCGGGGGCGGAATTTGCGGTCTCCCCCGGCGCCACCCCCTCGCTGATCGCCGCCTGCACCGGGATCGGCCTGCCGCTTTTACCCGGAGCCGCCACCGCCTCTGAGGTTATGGCGCTGATGGCGGCGGGCTTTCGCTTTGCCAAATTCTTCCCCGCCGCGCAGATCGGCGGCGCGCCGGCGCTGAAATCGCTCGGTGGTCCGCTGCCGCAGATGCGGTTTTGCCCGACGGGCGGGATTACACCGGAAAGCGCGCCCGACTATCTTTCGCTCAGCAATGTTGCCTGCATCGGCGGCTCCTGGCTCGCACCGGCGGACCTGCTGGCAAAAGGAGATTTCGCCGCCATCCGCCGCCGCGCCGAAAGCGCCGCCGCTTTGCGGGACTGAGGTCAGGTCTGACCCGTCTTTGACCCGGACCACCGGTCAGGCGCTTGCGGAGCCTGCCCTGCCCGGGTCAGCTCCCGTCTGAGCGCAGAATGCGCGGCGCGCCGGGCTTGACGGTTCCGCGCCAGACCGCACATTCAATGCCCCTCCCCCGAAAATTCCGGCCCCTGAGCAGATCCGGTGCGGCCAGCGCCGCGCCAAACGCTGGCCCCCTATGGGGGCGGCGCAAAGCGGCGCAAACCTACGCCCGCCGCGCGCTCAGCTCGCCACGCCCCCGAGGCGGTGATCGCGACATCGCTCACCGCCCGGCGCCGCGCCTGCTGCGGGATTGAATTTCCCCGCCATTCCGTCAAAGCTGCCCGTAACGAGCGGTTGCGCGGGGGAGACGCGGGCCGCTTCGGGAGGAGAACCGACGATGAGCTACCGCGAGACCTATGCCGCCTGTGCGGCAGACCCTGACACCTGGTGGATGCACGAGGCCGAGGCGCTCGACTGGGTCAAAAAACCCTCCAGAGCGCTCTTTGCCGACAAAGCACCGCTTTATGAATGGTTCGCCGATGGCGAGATCAACACCTGCTGGAATGCGGTTGACCGCCATGTTGAGGGTGGCCGCGGGGCGCAGACCGCGATCATCTGGGACAGCGCCGTCACCGGCCAGGTGGAAAAGATCAGCTACAGCGATCTGCGCGACCGCACCGCCCGTCTGGCAGGCGCGCTTCAGGCCCGCGGGATTGGCAAGGGCGACCGGGTGCTGATCTATATGCCGATGATCCCGGAGACCATGGTCGCCATGCTGGCCTGCGCGCGGATCGGGGCGATCCATTCGGTGGTCTTTGGCGGCTTTGCCTCTCCTGAGCTGGCCACGCGGATTGATGACGCCACGCCCAAGGCCATCCTTGCGGCCTCCTGCGGGATCGAGCCGGGGCGCATCGTGCGCTATAAACCGCTCCTTGATGCCGCCCTTGAGATCTCAAAGCACCAGCCCGACCTTTGCGTCATCTTCCAGCGCCCGCAGGAAGCAGCCGATCTGCGCGAGGGCCGCGATCATGAGTGGCATGCTTTTCAAAAGGACGCGCCCCTGGCCGACTGCGTCCCGGTTGCGGGCAATCACCCGGCCTATATCCTTTACACCTCCGGCACGACAGGGCAGCCGAAAGGCGTGGTGCGCCATACCGCAGGCCATCTGGTCGCGGTGAACTGGTCGATGAAAAACATCTACGGCATGAAGCCGGGAGATGTCTTCTGGACCGCCTCAGACCTTGGCTGGGTCGTGGGCCACAGCTTCATCTGCTACGGGCCGCTGGTGCATGGCAATACGACCGTGCTCTTTGAGGGCAAACCCGTGGGCACCCCCGATGCCGGGACCTACTGGCGCGTGGTGCAGGACCATCAGGTCGCAGCACTTTTCACCGCGCCGACCGCCTTTCGTGCCATCCGCCGCGACGACCCGGAGGGCGCGCTGATCGGCAAATATGACCTCTCCTCGCTGCGCACGCTCTTTCTCGCCGGAGAGCGGGCGGATCCTGACACCATCCGCTGGGCCGAAGAGAAGCTCCACCGTCCCGTGGTCGATCACTGGTGGCAGACCGAGACCGGCTGGCCCATCGCCGCAAACCCGGTCGGTCTGGAGGCCCTGCCCGTCAAGCCAGGCTCGCCCTCGATGCCGATGCCGGGCTACCGTGTCGAGGTTCTGGATGACCAGGGCCAGCCCCTGCCGCCCGGAGAGCTGGGCGCGATCGCCATTCGCCTGCCGCTGCCGCCGGGCACGCTGCCGACGCTCTGGCAGGCCGAGGCGCGGTTTCGCAAAAGCTATCTCGAGGCTTTCCCCGGTTATTATGAGACCGGGGATGCGGGCTATATGGATGAAGACGGCTATGTCTATATCATGGCGCGCACCGATGATGTGATCAATGTCGCGGGCCACCGCCTCTCGACCGGCGCGATGGAGGAGGTGCTGCTGAGCCACCCCGATGTCGCGGAATGCGCGGTGATCGGGGCCGCAGATGCGCTGAAAGGCCAGACCCCGATCGGGCTTTTGTGCCTCAACCGCGGCACCACGCGACCCGAGGCCGAGATCGTGACCGAATGCGTAGCGCTGATGCGCGAGAAAATCGGCCCCGTGGCGGATTTCCGCAAAGCCGTGGTGACGGAGCGCCTGCCGAAGACACGCTCGGGGAAAATCCTGCGCTCGACCATGGTGAAACTCGCCGATGGCGAGGCGGTGAAGCCCCCGGCCACCATCGATGATCCCGCGATCCTCAATGAGATCGCCCTTGCGCTGGGCCGCATCGGCTATCCTGCGAAGGCCTGAGGCTGAGGCGATCCGCAGGGCCCGGACACCAGCCCTGCGGATCGCGCGCTTCCACAGGGCTGGCACCGTAGCAGGGTGCCGCAAAGCCGCTATGGTTCTGCACCGCGCGGGCTGACGGCTGCCCACCACAGCCCTCAAAGCGCAGCGCCTGTGTCTCAGACGCTCAGCCCGACCGCTCTGGCAGGCATTTGCCTTTCCATCAGGAGTTGCAGCTCTCTGATCAGGCTTTGCCACTCAGGTCCCACGGCCAGGGAATCGCTTTCCTGCCTGACGAGGCGGCGCGAGGCGGCGATCCGGGCAAAGCCCGGATCATGCCGCCGCCACCTCTCTCCCCTCGCGATTATGCAGCGCACCGCCCACTCATCATATCACCACTCCGGCAGCGGCAGTTTCAGGGCCGGATCCTGGCCCGCTGCACGCCCGAAACTGTACCGATGAAAAAGAGACCATGCGAAGGGCCCTGCGCATTCCGCTGTGACGGCGCTGGCCTGGCAGAGCCATCACAGCCCTCTGCCTCCGGCACCCGCCTGTGCGACCTCAGATCCTCCGGCGGGCGGCCTGACGGGTATTACCTCGGGCCAGGTCCCGGTCCGCGAATCCCCCGCCGGAAAACGAAAAAAGCGCCCCGAAGGAGCGCTTTTTCAGTCAACTGGTACGGGTGGGGAGACTCGAACTCCCAAGCCTTGCGGCGGAGCATTTTGAATGCCCTGCGTCTACCATTCCGCCACACCCGCACGGGATCGAAACCCGGCTGATGCTCTCCTCATACAGGCGCGCGGGACCTCTGTTCAATCCCCTTTCATATTGCGCTGACAAGAAAATCGCGCCGGAACGCACGCCTCCGTGATCGCGGGCCACCCCTGCCCCCCTTGCCTTTTTCACCGGAGCGGGGAAAGTCAGCGCGATCTCCTGAAAGGAAACGCCGTGACGCGCACGCCGCTTATTCTTCTCGCCACCGCAGGCTCGGCTGCGCTTTTGCTTGGCGCGCTGGGATTTCAGTATCTCGGCGGACTTTTCCCCTGCCCGCTGTGCATCTGGCAGCGCTGGCCGCATCTGGCGGCAGTGCTGATCGGGCTTCTTGCGCTGCGCATCCGTGAGCCGCTGCTGCCGCTGGCAGGCGCGCTGGCCGCCCTGACCACCGCAGCGATCGGCGGTTTTCACACCGGGGTTGAGCTGGGCTGGTGGGAGGGGCTGCAAAGCTGTCAGGGGGCCGGGATTGCGACCCTGTCGCTCAATGATCTGCTGGACCCCACGGCCAATGCGCCGGATCCGGTGCGCTGCGATCAGGTGGCCTGGTCCTTCCTTGGCCTGTCGATGGCGGCCTGGAATATGATCGCAAGCCTTGGCCTCACCGTGCTCTGGCTGCTGGCGGCAAAGAAAAGCCGCTGACGCCGGGGCAGTTGTGGCGGCAGGCTTGAGCAGGCTGGCTTTGGAACAAAAGCGCCGGATCTCAGATCCGGCGCTTTGCATTTTGTCGCCCGGCTTACTTCGGCAGCCGTTTGATGAGAGACGAGGTGTCCCAGCGCCCGCCGCCCATCTGCTGAACATCCTTGTAATATTGATCGATCAGCGCCGTTCCGGGCAGGCTTGCGCCGATCTCATCGGCGGTGGCCAGACAGATGCCCAGATCTTTGCGCATCCAGTCGACGGCAAAACCGAAATCAAACTGATCGGCCAGCATGGTCTTATGGCGGTTCACCATCTGCCAGGAGCCGGCGGCACCGCCTGCGATCACCTCAACCACGGCCTCCCCGTCGAGCCCGGCTTTCTGCGCGAAATGCAAGGCCTCAGCCAGGCCCTGAACCAGTCCGGCGATGGCGATCTGATTGACCATCTTGGCAAGCTGCCCGGCGCCGCTCTCTCCCAGACGTTTGCAGATGCGCGCATAGGCCGCAATCACCGGCTCGGCGCGGGCGTAATCGCCCTCATCCCCGCCGCACATCACCGAAAGAACCCCGTTCTGCGCCCCCGCCTGACCGCCCGAGACCGGCGCATCGACAAAGCCAAGGCCCTGAGCTGCGGCCACCGCGTTCAACGCGCGGGTGACCTGCGCCGAGACCGTGGTGTGATCGACAAAGACCGACCCCGGCTTCATCCCCGCAAAAGCGCCGTTCTCTCCCAGACAGACCGCGCGCAGATCGTCGTCATTGCCGACACAGGCCATGACGAATTCCGCGCCCGCCGCCGCCTCGCGGGCGGTGGCCGCCATAAGGCCGCCATGCTCACCGACCCAGGCCTCAGCCCTGGCAGTGGTGCGGTTCCAGACCGTCACCTCATGACCTTTGGCCCGCAGATGGCCCGCCATGGGATAGCCCATCACCCCAAGACCCAAGAATGCTACATGTGCCACAGCTTCCCCCTGTTCCGGCTTTCGTCTAGGGTCAGTGCTAACCTGCCCTGACGCCTGAGCAAAGCCATGTCCGCTGCCTTCCGCTGGCTCCTTCGCATCTTTCTGACGCTGTGTGTGCTGACCGCCCTTACGCTGGCGTTCCTCTGGACGGTGCTGAGCCGCTCTCTGCCGGACTATAATGCCGAGATGCGGGTTGAGGGCATCTCCGACGGCCTGGAGATCGTGCGCAACAACGCCAATGTGCCGCATATCTTCGGAGCCTCGGATGAGGATGTCTATTTCGGCCTTGGCTTTGCCCATGCCCAGGACCGGCTGTGGCAGATGACGCTGCTGCGCCGCACGGTGCAGGGACGGCTGTCTGAGGTTTTCGGCAGCCGCACGGCGCGTATTGATGAGTTGATGCGCAGGCTGGATCTTTACACGATCGCCACCCGCTCGGTGCCCGCCCAGGACCCGGAGGTGCTGGCTGCGCTGGAGGCCTATTCGCGCGGCGTCAATGCCTGGCTCGCGCAGGTCAATGAGGGGGCTCTCGGGCGCGGGGCGCCTGAGTTCTTCCTCTTTGATCCGGTGATCCCGGTCTGGCAGCCCGCAGACAGTCTGGCGATCCTGAAGCTCATGGGGGTGCAGCTCTCCGCGCATCTCGAAAATGAGGTGCTGCGCGCGCGGATGTCGATGCTGCTCTCGCCCGAGCGGCTGCGCGATATCCTGCCCGACGACGAGAAAGAGGCCATCGCCGCTCTGCCGCCCTATGCGGCGCTTTTCCCCGGCATGGGGCCGGATTATGCCGCGCTGAAAATCCGCGAAGAGGCGCTTTCGCCCTTCCCGCGCCGCGCTTTTGCGGGGGCCTCCAATGCCTGGGCGGCGGCACCCCAGCGCGCGGCGGCGGGCGGATCGCTGCTGGCCAATGACCCGCACTTAGGCTTCACGGCGCCGACCATCTGGTATCTGGCGCGGCTGGAGCTATCGACCGGGGGCGTGATCGGTGGCAGCATTCCGGGCATGCCGCTGGTGATGGCGGGGCGCAGCGAAGATTTCGGCTGGGCGCTGACCTCATCTTACCTGGACGACCAGGATCTCTATATCGAGAAGCTGAACCCGGAAAATTCCGAGGAATATCTGACCCCTGAGGGCTGGAAACGCTTTGAGACCCGCCGCTCGATCGTGACCATCAAAGACAGCGCGCCGCTGACCCTGACGCTGCGCTGGACCGAGAATGGCCCCGTTTTGCCGGGCACCCATTATGATCTGGCCTCGGTGACACCTGCGGGTCATGTCGCCTCGCTGGCCTGGACGCTTTTTGACCGCGAAGACCGCTCGATGACGGCCGCGATGAAGCTGATGCAGGCGGGCACCATCGCCGAGGGCATGGAGGCCACCCGCGATTTCACGGCCCCTTCGCAGAACGTCACCATGTCAGACCGCGACGGCGTGGCGATGATCACCATCGGCAAATTCCCCGCCCGCGATGTCGCCCATCAGACCCGCGGCCGCCTGCCCTCTCCCGGCTGGCTGGCAGAGAACCGCTGGCAGGGCAGCCTGCCCTGGGAGACCAATCCGCGGTTTGAAGAGCCCGGGACCGGGATCCTTGGCAATACCAACAACAAAATGATCGACCGCCCCTTCCCGCAGCATGTCAGCTACGAGTGGGGCGATACCGAGCGGATCCGCCGCTGGCAGCGCCTGATGCAGGTCCGCGATGTCCACACCCGCGAGAGCTTCATCGAAGCGCAGCTTGATACCGTCAGCCCGGTGGCGCGCAATCTGCTGCCGCTGATCGGCGCCGAGCTGTGGTTCACCGGCGAACCCGCCCCCGAGGGCACGCCCGAGCGCAAACGCCAGCAGGCTCTGGCGCTGCTGGCCGAATGGAACGGCGAAATGAGCGAGCATCTGCCCGAGCCGCTGATCGCCTCTATGTGGCTGAGAGTGCTGCAGGAAAAGCTGATCCAGGATGAACTCGGCCCCATGGCCGCCGAATTCACCCATATTGAGCCGGTCTTCATTGAGCGGGTGTTTCGCGATACCGAAGGCGCGGGCGTCTGGTGTGACATCATCCAGTCCTCGCCCCTTGAGACCTGCGCCGAAATCGCGCGTCTTGCGCTGGATGAAGCGATCCTGCGCCTGACCGAGCGCTATGGCGCCAATGTCGAAAGCTGGCGCTGGGGCGATGCGCATATCGCGACCCATGACCACCCGACGCTCGGACAGGTGCCGGTGCTGAAATTCATCACCAATATCCGCCAGTCGACCTCGGGCGATGATTTCACGCTGATGCGCGGCCGCACCGCCGGCACCGGGGTGAACCCCTTCCGCAACGTCCATGGTGCGGGTTACCGCGGGGTCTATGATTTCGCCGATCCCGACAGTTCGGTCTTTATCATCTCGACCGGGCAGTCCGGCCACCCCCTGAGCCGGTTTTACGACAACTTAGGCGAGTTGTGGCGGCGGGGCGAATATATCCCGATGTCGCTCGATGCCGATCTGGCCCGCGCGGCGGCGGTGGGGATCACCCGCCTGACGCCGCGCTGATGTGAAGTGAGGTGAAGTGAGCACCATGCATCCGCTCCTCCTCATCCCATTGGTCATGGCAGCCGCAGCCCTGACGGTCTTCGGTCTGGGCTATCTGCCCGCGGCCCTGCAGGCAGGCGCGGCTGTGGCCCTGGCCCTCCTTGCCCTGGTGATCCGCTTTGCAGGCGGCAGACCGCGCCGCTGAAGCTTTCGGGAGGGAAGCGGGTCGAAGCTGCGGCAGCCGCCCCTCCCGGCAAATCGGCGGGCCGGATCAAAGGCACGCGGGCCGCGATCTGCCCGGCCTGCAGCCCCGAAGCAGCGGCAGTTCGCCATGGCCCGTCCGGGCGCGGGAACCCTTGCGGCGGCCTTTGGGTTTTTCTGATCAGGCCCATCTGCAATCCGCATCACCAAACCGCTAAAATCCTGAAAAATCCATAGCCTGCGGCGGCAGCCTGCCGCATCACGCCCTTGACGTCATGCGTCGAAAAGCCCTTATTCGTCGCAGTCATTCAAACCGGAGAGGAACCGTCATGGCCTTCACCCTGCCCGAGCTGCCCTATGCCCACGACGCGCTTGAAGCGCTTGGCATGTCGAAAGAGACCCTCGAGTTCCACCACGACATCCACCACAAAGCCTATGTCGACAACGGCAATAAGCTGATCGCCGGCACCGAGTGGGAAAACAAATCCCTCGAAGAGATCGTCGTCGGCACCTATCAGGCCGGTGCGGTTGCGCAAAACGGCATCTTCAACAATGCCTCGCAGCACTGGAACCACAACCTGTTCTGGGACGTCATGGGCCCGACCGGCAAAGAGATCCCGGCGAAACTCGCAGAAGCGCTCACCGCCGCTTTCGGCTCGGTTGAGAAGTTCAAAGAGGACTTCGCGGCTGCCGGTGCCGGTCAGTTCGGTTCGGGCTGGGTCTGGCTGGTGAAAGACAAAGACGGCGCGCTGAAGATCACCAAATCGGAAAACGGCGTGAACCCGCTGTGCTTTGGTCAGACCGCGCTGCTGGGCTGCGACGTCTGGGAGCACTCCTACTACATCGATTTCCGCAACAAGCGCCCGGCCTATCTGTCGAACTTCCTCGACAAACTGGTCAACTGGGATGCCGTTGCCGCAAAACTCTGATCGCTGTCAGATTTTGGAAAAGACCCGCCCTTCCGGCGGGTCTTTTTTATTGCAGACCGTCAGGAACCACGGGGGGAACCAGGCTGCGCGGCACTCCCTCTGGCCAGGCCCCCAGATCGCACCCCGATTTTCCCCCGGCAAAGCCGCAGGCCCTTCCGGAGAAACAGTTTATAAACGCAACCTCATGGAGACTTGCCCGGGGCGGCCGACCCGCTCATAGTTGAGACGGCTTCAGGTTCAGGTAACAGATTTTGGCTTTTCGCTTCATTCACACGGCAGATCTTCACCTTGATGCCCCCTTAAAGGCCATTGCGCTGCGCGATCCGGATCTCGCGCAACAGGTGGGGGTGGCCTCGCGCCTCGCATTGTCGCGCATCATCGATTTATGCCTTGAGGAACGCGTGGCCTTTCTGCTGATCGCGGGCGATCTCTGGGACGGCACCTATAGCTCCACCCGCACGCCGCGCTTTTTAAAGCAGGAGCTGATGCGGCTGAACGAGGCGGGGATCGGCTGCTACATCATCAGGGGCAACCACGATGCCCTCGCGCGGCAGACCGGAGAGCTGGACCTGCCCGCCAGGACCCATCTCTTTGGCGCGCGCGCCACGACCGCAGAATTTGACTGCGGCGGGCAGCAGGTCGCCATTCACGGCCTGAGCTTTCGCGAAGCCCATGCCCCCGAAAGCCTGCTGCCGCGCTACCCCGCGCCCAAACCCGGCGCCTTCAATATCGGCCTGATGCACACCAGCCTGAACGGCAGCCCCGGGCACGACAATTACGCGCCCTGCAGCCTCGCGGATCTTGACGGCCATGGCTTTGACTACTGGGCGCTTGGCCATATTCACCGCCGCAGCGAACATCGCGGCCGCGCCACGATCGTCATGCCCGGCATCCCCCAGGGCCGCGATATCGGTGAAGCCGGGGCCGCCTCGGTGACGCTGGTCCATGTGGCCGACGACCTCAGCGTGACGCTCGAAGAGCGCTCGGTGGCCTGCCTGCGCTTTGATCGGGTCGAGGTGGACTGCAGCGGGCTGGAGGACTGGAGCGCGCTTCTGAGCGCCCTGGAAACCGCGATCCGCAGCGCCGCAGACCGCAGCCGCGAAGAGGATCATCTGGTCATCCGCCCCGTTCTGCGCGGTGCCACCCCGCTTGCCTGGCGGATCAGCCGCGACCTTGACCGGCTGAGCGAAGAGGCCCGCGCCATGGCTGCCGTCGCCGGGATCTGGATCGACAGGCTTGAGCTGCGCACCGCTGATCCGCAGGCGGCCCCGGAGGCTGCGGGCAGCCATCTGCCGGCGGAACTGGTGCAGACGGTTCTGACCGAGCTGCCCCGCGATGCGGCCCTTCTGGCCGCGCTCAGCAGTGCGGCGCAGGATCTGCTGAAGGATCTGCCCTCCGATCTGCGCGATATTTTCGGCGGCGATGAGGCCGACTTCGCCAGGCGCTGCCAGGAGATGCTGGCCGAGGGCGCGCCCCTGGTTCTGGCCGGGCTGAGCATGGATGAGGCGACGTGATGCGGCTCGAACGCCTTGATCTGACGCGCTATGGCCGCTTCACCGACCGCAGCCTGAGCTTTCCCCCGCCCGCCCCCGGGGCCGCGGATCTGCACATCCTTTACGGTCCGAACGAGGCCGGGAAATCGACGCTTTTTGCCGCCTGGCTGGATCTGTTGTTCGGGATCCCCACCCGCACGCGGTATGACTTCCTGCATCCCGGCCCCACCCTGCAGATCGGCGCGCGGCTGTCGCATCCGGGCGGCACGCTGGAGATCCGACGCCTCAAGCGCAACAGCGCCAGCCTGACCGATCTGCACGGCGCGGCCCTGCCCGAGGCCAGTTTGCAGGCCGCTCTGGGCGGGCTGGCGCGGGACGGCTATTCGGCGATGTTCTCGCTCGATGACGAGACGCTGGAGCGCGGCGGCGAAAGCATCCTCTCCAGCCGCGGCGATCTGGGGCAGATGCTCTTTTCGGCCAGCGCCGGGCTGTCGGGGCTGGTCCCACAGCTGGAAACCCTGCGCCAGAGCCTTGATGGTTTTCACCGCAGCGGCAAGCGCAGCGGCTGGCTTTATGACGCCAAAAAACAGCTCGGAGAGCTGGAGCGGCAGCGCCGTGACCTCGATATCTCAGCCGGCACCCTGCAACGCCTGAGCAAAGAGGCTCAGGTCAGCGAGCAGGCCTGGCAGGAGGCCCGCGCCCTGCAGGAAGGTCAGGAAAAGGACTTCGACCGGCTGCAGGAACTGGCCGGAACCCTGCCGCTTCTGGCCCGTCTGGCGCGGCTGCAGGACCACTATGCGCCGCTGCGCGATCTGCCCGAGGCCTCTGACGCGCTGCAGCAGCGGTTTGAGCGCGCCGGGGCGGAACGCGAAAAGCTGACCAACCGGATCCGGGACCGGGCCCTGCGCCTGCAGGGGCTGGCCGATCAGCGGGCGGACCTCTCGCCCGACCCTCTGGTGCTGGCGCGCGCGGAAGACATTGAGGCCGCTGAGGCTTTGCGGCCCGAGCATGACAGCGCCCGAAACGATCTGCCCCGCCGCCGCACTGAGGCCGCAGAGGCGCAGGCGCAGCTTTCCGACATTCTGGCGCAGCTTGGCCAGGCCGGGGCGGACCCGCAGAAAATCAGCCTTGCCCCGGCCCGGATGGCCGCATTGCGCGCGCTTCTGACCGCGCGCTCGGGGCTGCAGAACAGCGCCGGCACCGCCGCCCTCGAAAGCCGCAGGGCCGCGGATTTTCTGGAGCGTGAGACCGCAAGGCTGGGCGATCCGGGCCCCGCAGAGGATGAGGCGGCCCTTGCCGCGCTGGTCTCGCGGCTGCGCAGCCAGGACCCCGCCGATGCCCTGGCCCGCGCTTTGCGCGACCGCGATCAGGCCCTGAGCCGGGTGGACGCAGCCCTTCTGGCCCTGGCGCCCTGGAGGGGCGATGCCGCAGCGCTGACCGCGCTTGCCCCGCCTGCCGGATGGCAGATCGCCGACTGGGAAACCACCCTTGAGGCCAGCCGCACCGCCGAGCATGACGCCCGCAGAGACGCCGCCACCCTGCGCGACGACATCAGCCGTCTCGGGCGCGAGGCCGCGGGCCGCGAGGCCGCTCATGCCGCCAGCGGCGTCACCCTCTCGGATGCCGCCGGGGCAAGGCGGCTGCGCGAAGCGCAATGGGCCGCACATCTGAGCGATCTCAATGCCGCAAGCGCGCGCCGCTTTGAGCAGGCGCTGCGCGAGGATGACCGCATCTCGGTCCTGCTGGCCGAAACCATGGCAGAGGCGCGGCGCGCGGCGCAGGACCAGGCCGCGCTGGCCAGCGCCGAAGCCCGGCTTGAAGCGGCCGAAAGCCGTCTTGAGGCCGCGCTCACCGCACAAAGCGCCACGACTGAGGCGGTTCAGGCCGCGTCCCGGACGCTTGGTCTGTCGGGCAGCGCGCTGGCCGATCTGAAGTCCTGGCTTGATCTGCGGATCAGGGCTCTGAGCGAAATCACGGCGCTGCGCGATGCCGAGGCGGGTCTGACCCGCAGCAAAGCCACGCTTGAAGCCGCCGCACAACTGCTCAGGGCTGCGCTTGGGGCCCAGGCCGAAGCACCTCTGCAGGCTTTTGAGCTGCTGCTCGCCACCGCCGTGGCCCGGATCGAAGCCTCTGAGCGGCGGCGTGAAGCGCGCCAGCATCTCACCACCCTGGCCGCCGATCTGCGCGAACGCAGGCAGGCAGAGGCTGATGCGGCCCACGCCTTCAGCACATGGCGCAGTGACTGGAGCACGGCCACGCGCGACACCCTGCTGGCGGCCTTTTGTGACGATGATCCGGCGCTGAGTTCGGTGCTCGATCTGCTCGATCAGCTCAGCGTCACTGCGCAGAAAGCCCATAGTCTGCAGGACCGTGTTGCCAAGATGGAGGCGAATTGTCAGCGCTTTTCAGAGGCGAAATCCGCAGCTCTTGCGGCCCTGGAGATGGCACAGGACCAGCCCTGGAGCGATGTGCTGCAGCGCCTGCGCCGCGCGCAGGACGCCGCGCGCGATCACGACAGTCTGGACGGGCAGATCGCCAGAGAAGGCCAGGATGAGGCTCAGGACCAGCGCGCCCTCGCCGCCTGTGCTGAGGAGATCGCCGGGATCGGCACTCTGCTGGGCTGGACTGAGAGTGAGAGTGAAGCTGAGGTTGCGGGCAGCCTTGCAGATCACCTCCGCAAGTGCCGCGAGGCCGCGGGTCTGCGCCTTGAGATCGACGAGCTGCAAAAAGAACTGCGCGACCGCCCTGCCCCCGCGGCAGAGGAAACGCCCGATGCCGTGCGCCAGCGCCTTCTCGATCTCAGAGCCGCGCTGTTCATTTCACGCGCCGGGACAGAAAGCCGCCTGACCAGCCACCTTGAGGCGAAAAGCAAAGCAGAGGCCGTGGGCGGCGACGATCAACTGGCGCGCATCGCGGCCGAGCGCGAGAACCTTTTGCTGGAACTGCGCGAAAAGGCGACCGCGCATCTGACGCAGAAGTTCGGGCTGATCGCCTTTGAAGCGGGGCTGCGCCGCTACCGCGATCAGCACCGCAGCACCATGATGACCCGCGCCTCAGAGGCCTTCAGCCGCCTCAGCCGGGGCGCCTACAGCGGCCTTGCCGCCCAGCCCGACGGCGCGCAGGAGGTGCTGGTCGCACTTTCCGCAGCCGGGGGGGCAAAGCTGGCCGCAGATCTTTCCAAGGGCGCGCGGTTTCAGCTTTATCTCGCCCTGCGCATCGCCGGGTATCATGAGCTGGCACAAAGCCGCAGCACGGTGCCCTTCATCGCCGATGACATTATGGAGACCTTCGACGACGACCGCTCCGGCGCCGCTTTCACGCTGCTCGCCGATATGTCGCGCGTTGGCCAGGTGATCTATCTGACCCACCACCGCCACCTTTGCGACATCGCAAAGTCGGCTTGTCCGGATGCAAATATCATAGAGCTGTAGCCGCAAAGAGAGACCATGATGCCCGATGATCTGCACGCCATCGCCCGGGCCGACACCCCCGGCCTGATCCTGCATCCCGTCCTCGCGACAAAGGTCAATTTTGCCACCGCCCAGAACGGCGTGGCGGTCATTAAGCGTCTCTCAATCGAAAACCCCGGCCCCGATCCGGTCGCCGGCCTGCGCCTCACGCTAACGGCAAGCCCCGCGATCTTTCGCGAAAAGACCTGGACAATCGACCGGATCGCGGCGGGCACCACGCTCAATCTGAGTGACCTTGAAACCCCGCTCGACAATGCCCTCCTCGGCGGGCTCGATGAGGCGGAGATCGGCCAGATCGCCTTTCGCCTCAGCGCGGCGGGTCTGGAGGAAGTGACCGCCCCCCACCCCATTGAGATGCTGGCGCGCGACGAATGGGGCGGGCTGGCCGAGATGGATAATATTCTCGCGGCCTTCGTCTCTCCCAATCAGCCCATGGTCGCCCGCCTTCTGAAAGAGGCATCACAGCTTCTGGAGGCCGCAGGCCAGTCCGGCGCGATGAGCGGCTATCAGTCGAAAGATCCGCTGCGGGTCTGGATGATGGCGGGCGCAATCTGGTCGGCGGCGACCGGGCTGGGGCTGACCTATGCCGTGCCCCCCGCCTCTTTTGAACGCAACGGACAAAAGGTTCGCGACCCGGACCGGATCGTCTCGGAAGGACTGGCCACCTGCCTCGACAGCACCCTGCTGCTGGCCGCCGCTTTTGAAGCTGCCGGTCTGAACACCGCGGTCCTGTTCTCACAGGGCCATGCCTGGGTGGGTGTCTGGCTGGTGCAGAAAGATTTCGGCCGCCTCGTTGAGCCGGATGTGGTCACCGTCCGCAAAGCGGTCGTGGCGCGCGAATTCGTGACGCTGGAGACGACGCTTTTGACAAAGCGCCCTGGCATCGGCTTTGAAGAGGCGGTGCAGACCGGCCGCGATCACCTGTCTGAGGCGCGGGAGAGTGAATTCATTCAGCTGGTGGATATCAACCGCGCCCGGGCGGCCCGCATCCGCCCGCTCGCCAGTCACCGCGCCCAGGAGAGCGCCGCGACCGGGCAGATCAGCGCCGCGCCTGCCGCTTTGCCACGCCCGCTGGATCTGGGGCTGCTGCCGGGGGAAATGGTGGATGAGACCCCCGCCACCCCGCTTGGCCGGGTGGAGCGCTGGCAGCGCAAACTGCTGGATCTCTCGCTCGGCAACCGCCTGCTGAATTTCAAAGATACCCGGGGCGCGATCGCCATGGTCTGCCCGGATATTTCCGCAACCGAAGACCGTCTTGCCAATGGCGAGACCTTCCGGCTGCTGGCGCTGAAAGATGAGAACGCGGTCTCGGGCCGCGATGTGCCCGCCGAAGAGGCCCGGCAGATTGAGCAGGCGCTGGCGCGCGATGCTCTGGCACGCGGGCAGATCCCGGTGCCGCTGACCGCCCGCGAGATGATCAACCGGCTGACTGAGCTTTACCGCAAAGCCCGCAGCGATCTGGCAGAGGGCGGCACCAACACCCTCTTTCTTGCCGTCGGATTTCTGCGCTGGAAGCGCACCGGGGGGGACAGCCGGTCTTACCGCGCGCCGCTGCTGCTGCTGCCGGTGCGGCTTGAGCGGCGCTCGGCGCAGTCGGAATTCCGCCTGAGCCAGCTGGAAGATGAGGTGCGGATCAACTCGACCCTGCTGGAGATGCTGAAGCGCGATTTTGAACTGCGCCTGCCGGAGCTGGAGGGCGAGTTGCCGCGTGACGCCAGCGGGCTTGATATCGCCCGCATCATGGAGATCCTGCGCCAGCGGGTGCGCGATGTCGCGGGCTTTGAGATCGTTGAGGAATTCGCCCTCTCCACCTTTTCATTCGCGAAATATCTGATGTGGAAAGATCTGGTCGACCGCACGGGCTCGCTGCGCGAAAGCCCCATGGTCGCCCATCTGATCGACACCCCCGCCGAGGCTTTTGCCGGGGCCGGGACCGCCATGCCGCGCCCCTCAGATATCGACCGCAAACATGCGCCGGGCGATCTTCTGGCGCCGCTTCCCGCCGACAGCTCGCAACTCGCCGCTGTGCTCGCGGCGGCTGCGGGGCGGGATTTCGTGCTGATCGGCCCGCCCGGCACCGGCAAAAGCCAGACCATCACCAATATCATCGCAGACCAGCTGGGCCGCGGCCGGACGGTCCTTTTTGTGGCCGAAAAATCCGCCGCCCTTGATGTCGTGCACCGCCGTCTTGAGCGGCACGGGCTGGGCCATGCGGTGCTGGAGCTGCATTCCAATAAAGCCGACCGCAAAAGCGTGCTGACGCAGCTTGGCCGCTCCTGGGACCGCGCCACCTCGGCTCAGGCCGAGGACTGGATCCGGGTCTCAGAGGATCTTCGGCTGACCCGCGATCAGCTGAACGCCTATGTCGACGCGCTGCACCGCCCCGGCACCCAGGGCTTCAGCGTCTATCAGGCCATCGGCCGCTGCGCCGGACCCGCGCCGGGCTTTGCGCTGCGCTTTGAGAACAAAGACTGCCATGATCCGGCGGGCTGGCACCGGCTGTGCAACCTGGCCCGGGAGCTTGGTGAAAGGCACCGCATCGTCGCCGACCTCGATCAGGGCGGGCCGCTGTCGCTGCTCGATCAGGGCGAGTGGTCCTTTGGCTGGCAGGACCGCTGTCTGGCCGCCGCCCGGGCTTTGCGGGAGGCGCGCCAAAGTGCGGCGGATGCGCTTCAGGCGCTGGCCACAGGGCTGGGCCTGTCGTCGGGTCCCGCAGCAGAGGCGGATGCCGCGGCGGCCCTGACATGGCTGGCAGAGCAGCGGCTGAACCGGCCGGGCATTGCGCCTGAGGCCCTGAAGGATCCGGCAGCCGCAACCGCCGCCCTCGACGGTCTGACAAACGGGCTGGAGCGCGCGGCCCAGGCGCGGGCCGCGCTCGCAGCGCAGTATCCTGATGAGGGGCTGGACGGGATGCCGCTCGACGCGCTGGAGCTGCAGTGGCGTGAGGCGCAGAGCCGATCCTGGCCCTTTGCCGGAATGGCACAGAAAAAGCTGCGCCGCCTGTTGCAAAGCTACGCCCTGTCAGGGACCTGCGAGCCGACAAGCGATCTGGCCGCGCTGAAAAAGCTGCTGCAGGCGCGCCGGGACATCGCAGCCTCGCCGCTGCGTCCGCTGCCGGGGTTTGCACAGGAGGCGAGCGATATCGCCCGCCTGCGCTCAGAACTGGAGGCCGCTGCAGAGTTCCTGGCGCTAGAGCGCCATCTGCGCGCCGCCGGTCTGCCCGAGACCCTGCCTGAGACCTACCGCGGAGAGCTGTCGCGCGCCTCGGGCGGTCTCTTCGCCCCGCTTTTGCAGGCGGTCAGCCAGACCGCCCAAGCCGCAGCCGCAGCCCAGGCGGACTTCACAGCGACCGGCGGCGCCCCGGCGCAGGGCCGCGAAGATCTGCTGAGCGGGCTGGAGCCGCTGCAGCACCGCTTTGGCGACTGGCTGAAATGGCGCAGCTCGCGCGCAAAAGCCATCGGCGCGGGCCTTCAGCCCCTCGTGCTGGCCCTTGAGGACGGGCAGCCCCTGGCCGATACCACCCGCGCCTTTG
Organism: Falsigemmobacter faecalis; assembly: GCF_003863335.1. Lineage (GTDB taxonomy): Bacteria > Pseudomonadota > Alphaproteobacteria > Rhodobacterales > Rhodobacteraceae > Wagnerdoeblera > Wagnerdoeblera faecalis. The sequence continues at coordinate 62,817 of NZ_RRAZ01000016.1, forward strand.
AGCAGGCCTATATGGGCTGGTGGCTGCGCCTTGCGATGGACGCCGAACCCATGCTGCGCGGCTTTGCGCATTGGCAGCATGACGCCCTGATCCGCCGGTTCCGCGAGCTTGATGATGCCCTGGCCGGTCTCGCCTCGGGAGAGGTGATGCGGCGGCTGGGCAATGATCTGCCGCTGCGCGATTCCGTGCCGCGCGCCTCTGAGCTGGGCGGCCTGCGCCATCAGCTTGGCCTGCAGCGGCCCACTAAAGCGATCCGCACGCTGATCGGCGATATGCCGGGAAGTTTCACAAAACTTGCCCCCTGTGTGCTCATGTCGCCGCTGTCGGTGGCGCAATATCTTCCCGCCGGTCAGGCGCAGTTTGATCTGGTGATCTTTGATGAGGCCTCGCAGATCTCCACCTGGGATGCGATCGGCGCGATTGCGCGCGGGCGGCAGGCCATCATCGTCGGAGACCCAAAGCAGCTGCCGCCGACGAATTTCTTTGGCCGCAGCGACGAGGGCGCGGAGGACGGCGCAGAGATCGCCGAGTATGAAAAGGACATGCCCTCGATCCTCGATGAGGTGGCCGCCGCGGGCATTCCGACCCATCGGCTGAACTGGCACTACCGCAGCCGCGATGAGGCGCTGATCGCCTTTTCAAACCATTTTTACTACGATGGCGGGCTGGTGACCTTCCCCTCCCCTCTCTCCGGCAGCGAGGCGGTCCGGCTGCACCGGGTTCAGGGCGTCTATCAGCGGGCAAAGGGCTCCACCAACCCAGAGGAGGCGCGGGCGATCACCGCCTTCATCCGCAAACGCCTCGAAGCCTGGCTGAAGCGGCCCGAGGCGGCGCGCCCCACCCTCGGCGTCATCACCTTTAACGTGCAGCAGCAAGGGCTTATCCTTGATCTTCTGGACGCGGAGCGAAAGGCCAACCCCGCGCTTGAGTGGTTCTTCTCAGATGATCGTGAAGAGCCTTTGATCGTCAAAAACCTTGAGAATATTCAGGGCGATGAGCGCGATGTCATGCTGTTTTCGATCACCTTCGGCCCGGATCAGGCCGGGAAGATCACCATGAATTTTGGCGCCATGAACAAAGACGGCGGCGAAAAACGCCTCAATGTGGCCGTGACCCGCGCGCGGGCAGAGCTGCATGTGTTCGCCTCGCTCAGCGCCGATCAGATCGACACCAGCCGCACAGCGGCGCGGGGGGTTGCGGACCTCAAAGCTTTCCTCGACTTTGCAGCCCGGGGCAGCGTGGCGCTTGCGGCGCAGGATAGCGGCTCCGCCGGCCCCGCGGATTCGCCTTTCGAAGAGGCCGTCAGAGAGGCTCTGCGCGCGAAAGGCTGGGACGTTCACAGCCAGATCGGCGTTTCGGGGTTTCGGATCGATCTCGGCGTGCGGCACCCGGATCACGCCGGCGCCTGGCTGGCCGGCGTGGAATGCGATGGGGCGCGCTATCACTCCTCAGCGACCGCGCGCGACCGCGACCGCATCCGCCAGGCGGTGCTGGAGGGGCTGGGCTGGACCATCCTGCGGATCTGGTCGACCGACTGGTTCCGCGCCCCTGAGGCCACGCTTCAGCGGGTCTGTGACCGCCTCGCGGAATGTCTGACGGCAGACCGCGCAACCCGCGCAGCCGCCGCAGCCTCTGAGGCAGAAAGCGCCGTTCCTGACTCCCCGGCCGCATCCGAGGCTGACACCCTGTCTCCGCCGCTTCAGCCAGAGCGTGCGTCCCAGGCCCCCGCCAGAGAATCTGAGGTGGAAAGCGCCGCCCCGGACCTCCCGAAAGCCTCGCCGGCATCCGAGGCCGAGACCCTGTCTCCGCCGCCTCAGCCAGAGCGCGCAGCCCACGCCTCCGCCAGGGAAGCTGAGGCGGAAAACTCCGCCCCTGACCTCCCGAAAGCCTCGCCCGCATCCGGGGCCGATACCCTGTCTCCCCCGCTTCGGCCAAAGCGCGCAGCCCACGCCTCCGCCAGGGAAGCTGAGGTGGAAAGCGCCGCCGCTGACATCCCGACAGCCCCGCCCCCGTCCGAGGCCGGGGACGGCACCCCTGCCCTCGCTCATTGCGGTCCGTCAGGGCCCGAGGGCGGATCTGTCCCGCCGGGGACTGCGGCCCTTTCTGATGGCGAAGTCCACCCGGCGCCGATCCCTGAGCCGGAGCGTTTCTTTGATGCCGCCTATACGCCGCAGCTGACAGCGCTGATGGCCGCGGTTGTCGCCTCACAGGGACCACTCCCGGAAGCGACGCTCGCGCGCAAAATCTCGCAGCTTCACGGCTGGCAGCGCACCGGGGCGCGCATTCAGGCGCGCATTGCCTCTCTGCAGGGGGTTTTTGACACCAGCGATGAGGGAGGGGCCGCCTTTTTGTGGACCCCTGGCAGCCTCAGCGACCGGGTGCCCTTTAAAGGTCTGCAGGACCGCGCGCTGCGGGAGGTGTCCCGCGCCGAGATTGCCGAGCTGATCGACCGGCACGCCGCACGGATCGCTGCAGCAGAGGACCCCGACCTTGAACTGGCGCGGCTTATGGGGATCTCCCGCCTCACGCGGGATGCGAGAGACTACCTCAGCTCCTGCCGCGCCTGGCGCGGGATCGCCGCCCCGACCGCCGCAGAAGACCAGCATCACGCCGAACATTAACGGGTTTGATGGTTTGCCATGACGGCGTCCCGCTTTCCCTGCACCCCGCTTTGGGTGGGTGCAGGGGTGACGAAGGATATGCAGTGCAGCCTCCCCCTGTCGCCGCCGCGTGACAGAAGGCCAGCTCACCACCAGACAGAAGCCTGTTGCGATCTTCGCCATGCCGCTGACCAGCCCATCGGTGACCGTCTCTATCTGCATCCTTTGGGGTGAGCCTGTGTCCAATGGCTCTAAACATGTGGCTTTCTCCGCCCCCGAAACACGACGCTCCGGTGCGGCTCAGGACAAGGCGGCGGTCGAAGATAATCGCTCGTCAGGTCGTGAAAGCGGATCACCAGGAGATCCTGTGGCCCCGCCCTGCCTCTCAAATTGCTCTGGTGGACCGTTCTGAAAGCCATGGTTTTGTCCGCTGAGACCGTCACAGGCGCTGAGGGCGGCCCCATAGCGCGGCAGGCGGCAGGGGCGGGCCAGGCAACCCCGGTCACTGCGGAGCTTTTCATTTGAGATCAGCAAAGAGAGCCAGACAGAACCGCTCTGCCGGGTCCCGAGGGACACTTTGCTCCCCAAAGCCCAGGCCTTCAGCCGAAGACGTTCTGCAACAGCCCCTTGCGGGGAATCCACGCCTTGCCCGGCAGCCTTCAGGATCCTGTCATAGTTCCCGGCCCTGGTGTCAATCGGGGTTCCCGGGTCGGAAAGTCCGCCACCCCCGCGCCAGGCTGGCTCTCACGCACAGTCGCTGGCGGGATGTTCTGCTCCCCCTGACTGCTGCACCTTAACCCTGCAGGATCCTTTGGCACTGACCCAGGGCGTCATGACGGGTGCAGTTCCGGTCGCGTTGGCGGTCTGCAGCCGCAGGTGAGCGGGGGGCACGGGGTTCCGTACGCATATCAGAGGCAACGCGGCCTCTCGTCGGGGCAGGGTTATGTCTGCTCTCTGCGCATTCGGGCCTGCAATCTGCATGAACGTCCATTTCACGCCCGGGGGTCGGATCCGCGCTTCAGTCGGCGGTCCGCCTTCTCCGTCACCTTCGTCAGGCGCCTCGATGAGGGCGTCTGCGCCATATTGCGAGCGCCGGTTATAAAACTCCGCAGTGCGGATCCGGGGTTGGCTGCAAAGCGCGGATACAGCCACGCCGCCCTTGGCTTCCCCCGGCGCAGGCAGGATCTGCGGTTCGGTGAGCCTGGGCCCCTTTCATGGGGCTTTCCCCGATCAATGCCTGACGAAACCGCTTTCTTCAGACCGGATTGAGATGAGAGTGCGGGGGGGCCGCCATCCTTCTCCCGTCCCATGAAAAGATCACAGCATCAGCCCCTGAGATCAGACAGCGGGCACAACCTTCCCTGATCCGAAGCTGCCTGCCCTGCCAGTCAGCCGCGGCAGACCCTTGCGTTTGCGGCTTCAGTCTCAGTCCGGCTGTGACGATCCGGCTCAGCGCCTGTCCTGACGCTGAGAGCTTTCCCGTCCGGTGTCTGACAGCACCTGTGTCAGGCATGCAGGCGGCAAGAGCGCATCATTCGGAAGGAAAATAGCGCTCAGGAGCCGTCAGACAGGATCAGCTGCGTGGCGGCAGATGCGCCGGACCGATGGCCGGATCTCGGAAAGGCCAATGCGCAGGATGTCACTCTGACGAAATCAGCACATCATCGCCTTTGCAGCGGCAGGTCTGATCGGCTCAGGGCATATGCCACGGATCCGCAGGCCCCCCCTCTCCGAACCGATGAAGACGGCAAGCCCGGGTGACGCCTTTCCCTGGCCCGGCGCAAACGCCTGTTCGGAGGCAAACCGCAGGCGCGCCCCTCTCACCCCCCCGGAGCCAGGATGCCGCGTCTCAGACCTGCCCGCGGATCGGGCATTGCGCTGTGTCCTGGCTGCCCCATGCCGGGCTTTTTCGGGTTGCGTCTTGCACTTCCGGGGGCGGCGGGGGATGCCTGCTGCGAAGGGAAGCCGGAATGAGACTCACAGATTATCTTTACGGTCAGCGACCCGCCGTGGTGCTGGCGACCTATGCGCTTGGTCTGGCGGGGAGCCTGATCGCCATGGCCCTCGGGCTGCCGCTGCCGATGATGCTCGGCTCGCTGGTGGCGGTGGGGCTGGCTTCGGCGCTGGGGGTGAGGTTTTTCGGTGCGCATCCGGGCGTGCCGGAGAAATGGCGCATGGTGCTGCTGCCCATCGTCGGCACCGCGATCGGCGGCGGTGTGCCGGAAGATTTCATCGCTCAGCTGATGACCTGGTGGCCGACGGTTCTGGCGGTCTTTGTCTATGTGCCCCTGGCGCATTACCTCGGCTATCAGCTGTACCGCCGCTTCGGGCGTACCGAGCCTGCGACGGCCTATTTTGCCGCCATGCCCGGTGGCTTTATTGAAGCCATGGAGATGGGCCAGGAGCGCGGGGCTGATATGGCGATGCTCTCGATCCTGCAGTTTTTGCGGCTGATCCTGTGCATCCTTCTGGTGCCGATCCTGTTTTCGCTGATCTCGGGCCATGCGGTGGGATCTTCGGCCGGGGTGCAGATGCCGGGATCGGCGGCCCCTCTGGGGCTGTGGGACATTGCCATCCTGGCCTTCTGCGCCATCGCGGGCTTTTTTGGTGGCCGCGCCATCGGGCTTCCGGCGGCGGTGCTGGTGGGGCCGATGGCGCTTTCGGGGATCGCTCATGCCATGGGGCTGACGGCGGCGGTGCCGCCGGGCTGGACCATTCAGCTGACGCAGTTTGTGGTGGGCACCACGCTGGGGATGCGCTTTGCGGGCTTTGCGCTGCCGCGGATCTGGGCGGCGGTGAAGCTTTCCTTCGTCTATATCGTCATGACGCTGGCGCTGGCGCTGATCCTTGCGCTTTTGCTGGCTCCGGCGGCGGGGCAGCCGGTCTCGGCGGTGGTGCTGGCCTTTGCGGCGGGCGGCGTGACTGAGATGGCGCTGGTGGCGATCTCGCTGAACCTTTCGGCGGTCTATGTGACGCTGCATCATGTGGTGCGGATCATCGTGACGGTCTTCTTAGGCCGTTTTGGCTGGTCACTGCTGCGCAAAGCGGCGGATTAAGCGCCGCAGGTCCGGAACATTGGGGGAACGCGGGCTTCCCCTTGGCGCATGACGCGCTATATTGGCGATAACAAGCCGGGATAAGCCAATGACCGAGACCTCTCTGCCCCTCAGCCAGCGCGCCATGATGGCGCAGCGCCCTGCCCCCTACCTTGAGGGGTTGAACGCCGCCCAGCGCGCCGCCGTTGAGGCGCTGGACGGTCCGGTTCTGGTGCTGGCAGGCGCGGGCACCGGCAAAACCCGGGTGCTGACCACCCGGATCGCGCATCTGCTGAACACCGGCAAAGCGCGGCCCCATGAGGTGCTGGCGGTGACCTTCACCAATAAAGCCGCCCGCGAGATGAAAAACCGCATCAGCCGTCTGATGGGCGAAGCGATTGAGGGGATGCCCTGGCTTGGCACCTTCCACTCGGTCGCGGTGAAGATCCTGCGCCGTCATGCCGAACTGGTCGGGCTGAACAGCAGCTTTACGATCCTTGATACCGACGACCAGCTGCGCCTGATGAAACAGGTCATCATCGCCCGCGGCATTGATGAGAAGAAATGGCCCGCCCGGCAGCTGGCTTCGCTGATCGATCACTGGAAAAACCGCGGCTGGACGCCCGAGCAGGTCTCGGCGGCGGAATCGACCGAGTTCAACCGCCTCGGCATCACGCTTTACAAAGATTACCAGAACCGCCTGAAAAATCTGAACGCCTGCGATTTCGGCGATCTTTTGCTGCACTGCCTGACGATCTTTTTGCAGCATCCCGATGTGCTGGGGCGCTATCAGCAATGGTTCCGCTATATTCTGGTGGATGAGTATCAGGACACCAACGTCGCGCAGTATCTTTGGCTGCGGCTGCTGGCCCAAGGGTATCGCAACATCTGCTGCGTGGGCGATGACGACCAGTCGATCTATGGCTGGCGCGGCGCAGAGGTCGGCAATATCCTGCGCTTTGAGAAGGACTTCGCCGCCGATGAGGACAAGGGCCGCGCCGGCCCTCAGGTCATCCGGCTGGAGCAGAACTACCGCTCAACCCCGCATATCCTGGCGGCGGCTTCCTCAGTAATTGCCGGGAACCGTGAGCGTCTGGGCAAGACCCTCTGGACCGATCAGGCCGAGGGTGAGAAGGTCCGCCTGATTGGTCATTGGGACGGCGAGGAGGAGGCCCGCTGGATCGGCGAAGAGGCCGAGGCCCTGTCGCAGGGTCGCCGCCCTCAGGGCGTGGTGGGGCTGAACGATCAGGCGATCCTCGTGCGCGCCTCGCATCAGATGCGCGCCTTTGAGGACCGTTTCCTGACCATCGGCCTGCCCTACCGCGTCATCGGCGGTCCGCGCTTTTATGAGCGGCTTGAGATCCGCGATGCCATGGCCTATTTCCGCCTTGCGATCACGCCCTCGGATGATCTGGCCTTTGAGCGGATCGTGAATACCCCCAAGCGCGGTCTTGGCGATAAAGCCCAGGGCCTGATCCGCGATATCGCCCGCGGCCATGAGGAGCCGCTGTTGTCTGGCGCGCGCCGTGTGGTCGATGGCGCAATGCTCGGCGGTAAGGGCGGCGCGGCTTTGCGCAAATTCGTCCAGGATATGGACCGCTGGCATGATGAGGTGCTGAGCGCGCGCCCCGCGATCGCAGAAGACATGGTGATTGAGCCGGTGGTGCCCGATGCGGCGCCGCACCGCGATCACAACCACATCCGCCTGGCTGAGCGGATGCTGGAGGATTCGGGCTATATCTCGATGTGGCAGAACGACAAAACCCCCGAAGCCGAGGGCCGTCTGGAGAACCTCAAAGAGCTTGTGAAGGCCCTTGAGGAATTCGACAGCCTGCAGGGCTTCCTCGAACATGTCGCGCTGATCATGGACAATGAAAAGGATGAGGCTTCGGAAAAGATCACCATCATGACGCTGCATGGCGCCAAGGGGCTGGAATTTCCCGCCGTCTGGCTGCCTGGCTGGGAAGAGGGGATTTTCCCCTCGCAGCGCTCGCTGGATGAAACGGGAAATCGTGGCCTCGAAGAAGAGCGCCGTCTGGCCTATGTCGGCATCACCCGGGCAGAGCAGCTCTGCACGATCTCTTTTGCGGCCAACCGTCGGGTCTTTGGTCAGTGGCAAAGCCAGCTGCCCTCGCGCTTCATCGATGAGATTGCCGAAGAGCATGTCGATGTGCTGACCGCGCCGGGGCTTTACGGCGGCGGCTATGGCGCGGCGGCCCCCTCTTACGGCAAAAGCAGCGTTGAGACGCGGGCCTCTGAGGCCAATGTCTATAACTCCCCCGGCTGGCGCCGCCTCCAGACGCAAAGCGCAAAGCCCGCCACGCCGCCGCGCAAAATCACCCCGCCCGCGGCGCTCAATGGCGAGATCCTGCCCGATTTCGATCCCGGCGCGCGGGTGTTCCACCAGAAGTTCGGCTATGGCACCGTGGTCTCCGCCGATGGCGACAAGCTGGGCGTTGAGTTCGACAAGGCGGGCAGCAAGCATGTGATGTCGTCTTACGTCGTGGCCGCCGATGCGGCGAGCGACGTGCCGTTCTGACCGGAGCCCGCCGGAGTTTCGGTCCGGCGCTGATCCGGATGTGCAGACGTTCGGCTACGGCGTCGTGACCTCCGCCGACGGCATCGTCCCAGCTGCGGTGCCATCCGCCCTCCGGAAGACCGCCCCCGCACCGGGGGCGAACTCCCGGCCCGACGGCAACCTTGACGTGATGTCAGAGCCTATCCGTGATCCCATCTGCAAACTTCTCTCATCCCGCCAGATCGCCTAAAAGGTTAACGGACCACAGGAGACTCGCCTGTGAGGATCTGATCGGGGGAGACGGTTATGGAGACATTCGGAGGCATTGTCCTGTCTCTCGCGGCACTCGGCGCAATCTGGTTTGTCCTCTCGCTTCTGACGCGTGAAAATCGCAACGAAAGCCCGCCTGAGCAGCCCGCCTCCTGGTCGCAGCCAAAACCTGCGCCCCGGCCCGCGCCGCGACCCGCAGCGCCCGCTCCGGCCCGTGTCACCCAGACTTCTGATTTCCCGCCCGAGATCCTTTGCGGCAGGGCTTGGGTGGTGGACGGCGATACGCTGAAGATCCGCAACCGGCCGCTGCGCCTCTTTGGGGTGGATGCACCCGAGATGGACCACCCCTATGGCATCTCCGCGCAGCGCGCGCTGAAAAAGCTGTGCAGCGGCCATGAAGTCCGCGCCGCCATTGTGGGCTGTGATGACTACGGCCGCGAGGTTGCGAAATGCAGCCTGCCCGACGGGCGCGATCTCTCGGCAGAGATGGTAAAGCTTGGGCTGGCGATTGACTGGCCGAAGTTCTCCGGTGGCCTCTATACCCACCTCGAGGTCGAGGGCCTGCGCAAAAAGCTGTGGCTGGCCGATGCGCGCCAGAAGGGCCGGATGCATGTCTGGGAGAAATATGCCGCGGACCAGGCCCGCAAAGCGGCGGCCAAAGCGCGGGGCTGACGGAGGCCTGGCTGCGTCAAAATGTGTTAACGAATCCGTTCAAGCCGCCTGGGGTGGTCTCATTTAAGACAACTGATGAGACATAAATGCGTTTTCTGACCCTGACGGCTTTTGTCTGCGCCCTGCTTTTGCCCTCCCTGGCATCGGCCCATCGCGGTGGCTGCCGCAAATCCTCTCCGCCCGGGCAGTGCTGCCATATGGACAACCGCGCAGGCCGGGTGCACTGCCATTGAAAAGGGGCCCCGCGGGGCCCCTGATCCACCCTGATCAGTCGGTGCGATCGGGCGATAGCAGCGCATAGGCCAGACAGCCAAAGCCCAGAATCAGCGCCAGAAAGCCAAAGATCGCGTGAAACCCCGCGACCACCCCGCCTGAGGCCAGGGCCGTCTCATAGATCGGACGGGTCGCAAGCTGCACCAGCCCGGTCGAGCCGATGCTGCAGAGGTTCAAAATCGCCACCCCCCGCCCGACCATATGGGGCGGAAAGAACGCCCGCCCATGCGCCATGATCAGCGCAAAGGCCGTGCCGAAAAAGCCGCTGAGCGCAATCAGCGCCACCGCCATGCCAAGGCCCGGCTGCGGGTTCCACCACAAAAGGGCCAGGGCCAGAAAGCCCATCAGATTGCCGCCAAGGATCACTTTCTTGCGGCTTTTGACCAGCCTCTCCAGCGGCCCATAGAGCAGGCTGCCGAGTGTCATCGCCACGCCCATGATCAGCATATAGGTGCCGGTCGCGGCGGCATCCGCCTCATAAACCTTTGTAAAATAAGGTCCGCCCCAGATACCGCGCAGAGTGGCTGCGGGCGCATAGCCCACCGCGATGATAATCAGCACCCCCCAGAGCGCGGGCTGGCGGAAGATCGCGCCCCAGCTGCCGCCGCCTGCGGGCACTTCAGCCTTTGCGGGATCGCGCACAAAACACAGCACACCCAGCGCCGCAAGTGCAGTGACAACGCCCAGAATGCTCATCGCCTGCCGCCAGCCCAGCGCCTCAACCGCCAGCGACAGCGGCAGGGCCGCCCCCAGATTGCCAAGGCTGCCGACCCCGATCAGCAGGCCGCTGAGACTGCCAAAGACCGCCGCCGGAAAATTCCGCGCAAAGATATACATCGAGCCCATCAGCACCGGCGCACAGCCCGTCCCGATCAGCAGCATGGCGATATAGATATCCGTCGCACTTCCCGCCAGCGCGAACCAGAAGGCCCCTCCTGCCCCCCCGATCCCGAGCAGAAGAGAGACGGTCAGCCGCGGCCCGTAGCGGTCAAGCCCCAGGCCCACGGCGATCTGCATGGCCGCAAAGGCCAGAAAAAAGAAGCTCGACGCGGTGGCCAGCTCCCCCTCGGTCACCCCCGGATCAAGGGCCAGCGCCGGGGCCAGAACCGACAGAAAAGCACGGTAGAACTGCGACAGCACATAGCCCAGAACCAGGGCAAGTATCCCCATTTTCATAAAGTTGTTCCCCTCTCCGACCGGGAGAGTGGCGGCGGCACCGGGGCGATGCAAGACAAAGCGCGCAGGGACGGCGCGGAAGTTCAGAGCCGCTGTGGCTCCGAAGTGACGCCGGTCAGTGCGGGGGGCCGACCCGCGCAAAGAGAGGGTGCCTGCCCTGTTGCGGCGCATCGCCCTGTCGGCATTTCTATGCTCAGAATGTCCTGCTGCTGAGAGCGGCACTCCGCACCGCAAGCAGCTCCTGGCTGGCACCCCCGGCAGTGAACTCTGCCTTCACCATTCTGCACCGGACGGGCAGGAAAAACCCCCTGATCTGCGCAGCACTGCCGCCGCGGTCGAGGCCGCCTCGCAGAGGGGCCGGCCCGACCGCAGGGCAGCGCGCAAAGCGTTCCGGCAGCAATCTGTGGCCTGTGGCAGAAACGACTTCATCTGCCCGGCTCTCTGAAACCAAAGCCGATGGGCCAGGCACTGACCTCTGCCGCCGCGCCCCGGCTCTGTCGCACCCGCGAAATGCGGCGGCGAGCAGCCCTGGCCCGCAAGACGTCAGAGCCCTTCCCCTGCAGAGGCCGCAGGGGAAACACTGTCCGCAGAGGCGGGCGCTCAGAGAGACGCGCGGGCCGCCGCAAGCGCCTGAGGCAGCGCGGCTGCCAAAGCCGCATGATCGGCCGCGGTGCCGCAGCTGATCCGGATGCAGCGGTCATGCGGGGCGACAAAGGGCATGCGGATAAAAACACCGCGCTGCCCGAGTTCGCGCACGATCGCGCGGGCCAGATCACCGCCCGCACCGCAGTCGATGGTGACAAAATTGGTGGCGGAAGCCAGCGGAGCGAGGCCGTTTTCCCGGGCGATACGGCTGATCTCGGCTTTTGAGGCGGCCACTTTCGCGCGCACCAAAGGGATCCATTCGGGATCTGACAGCGCGGCCAGCGCTCCGGCCTGGGCAATCCGGCTCATGCCGAAGTGGTTGCGCACCTTGTCAAAACTGCGGATCAGATCCTCATGCGCGATGGCATAGCCGACGCGCGCGCCCGCCATGCCCTGCCCCTTCGAGAAGGTCCGCATCCGGATCACGCGCGGATCGCCGGCATCAATCGCGGGCGCCGTGCCTTCGGGCGCCAGCTCAATATAGGCCTCATCGAGGACCAGAAGGCTGCCTTCGGGCACCGCATCGATCATGGCCTGAATCACCGGCGCTTCATGCCAGGAACCCATGGGATTGTCAGGATTGGCGAGGTAAATCAGCTTCGCTGAGACCTCCGCCGCCTTTGCGACCAGCGCCTGCGGGTCTTCATGATTGCCCGCATAGGGCACCTTGTGAAGCTGGCCGCCAAAGCCCGTGACGTGGAAGTTGAAGGTCGGATAGGCGCCATCCGAGGTGACAACCGCATCGCCCGGCCCCACCAGCATCCGCGCCAGATAGCCCAGAAGTCCGTCGATGCCCTCGCCCACAATGATATTGCTGCGCGAGACGCCATGTTTGGCGGCCAGAGCTTCGCGCAGCTCAAAGTTCTCGGGATCGCCATACATCCAGCAGGAGGCAGCGGCCTCTGCCATGGCCGTCACGGCGAGGGGCGAAGGGCCGTAGCCGCTTTCATTGGCCCCAAGGCGGGCGGCAAAACCCGCGCCGCGCGCACGCTCCTGGGTTTCGGGACCGACGAAGGGCACCAGAGAGGGCAGCTCTGCCACCAGGGGGGTATACCGCGGACCACGCATTGCCTTACTCCATCGCCTGTACGTCAGCGACTTTTGAGCAAAATTGCCGCCCGCTGCAAGGCCTGGCTCAGAGGTCCTCGCCGATCAGCGGCGCGCCTGCGCCCTTCCAGCGACGGTGGATCCAGAACCACTGCTCGGGGTGCTGCCGCACCAGCGCCTCCAGGCTGTCGTTCAGCGCCTGGGTCATCACTTCGGGGGTGGTATGCGGGATCGGCGCTTCCACCACGATCTGAAAGTTCAGCCCGTCGGGCTGACGGATGCCGTAGGTCGGGATCAGGAGCGCGTCATATTTCAGCGCCATCTCTGCGGCAGAAAGCGCGGTTTTCGCCTCATGGCCGAAAAAGCCCAGCGTGATGCCATGCGACATATGGTGATCGACCAGCATCCCCAGCACACCACCGCCGCGCAAAAAGCGCACCATCTGCCCCAGACCGCGCGGGCTGCGGGGGAAGAGCGGGCGGGAAATATTGCCGATCGCCTCTTCGTAATGCGCGTTAAAGAGCTTGTTCACCATCGGCATGTAAAGTGCGCCGACCTGAATGCCCCGCGCACCCATCGCCGCGCGGGAGGCATCGTAATTGCCGAAATGCCCGGTCACGAGGATCACCGGACGCCCCGCATCACGCGCCGCATCAAGGGCCGCAACGCCCGCGCCCACCGGGGGGACGGCGGCCGTGCGCTCAATGAACTCTTTGCCGGAATAAATCTCGATGATGGTGCGGCCGACGTTGTCGGGCACCTCGCGCATCAGCCGCTTCACCTCAGACTTCGGCAGTTCCGGCCAGACGAGGGCCAGATTGTCGCGCACCCGCCGCGTCCATCCGGCGACCGGCGCCACGACCCGCGAGACCACCCAGCCGAAAAGCGGCACCCGCATCCGGTAAGGCAGCGCCAGCGACAGGCCGATCACCGCCCGCAGAACTGCGTTCACTACCCTGTGCTTAAACTTCGGCATACTTACGTCCCATGCGGCCCGCCCCGCTCAGTCGCGCACTCGGGCGCTGCGGGTCTCACGGTGCCACACATAAATACCCGAGACCACGATCACAAGCGCGCCGACCCCGGTCCAGAGATCGGGCATCTCGCCAAAGAACAGCCACCCCCAGAAGGTTGCACAGAGCAGCCCGACATAGGCGAAGGGCGCAATCACCCCCGCCTCTCCGGTGGTGAACGCCCGGATCATGAACAATTGCCCCAGCGAGCCGATCACCCCGATCGACAAAAAGGCCGGCAGGTGTTCGAAGGCGACCGGCGTCCAGACGGTGGGCAGCGTGACGGTGGTGATCAGCGATCCGGTCAGCGCGGCATAAACGAGCGCCGTCCAGATCGGATCTTTTGCGCCCATTTTCCGGGTGATCAGCGCATTGGCGGTATAGCAGACCGCACAGCCCAGCGGCAAAAGCGCCGCCCAGCCAAAGACACCGGAGCCGGGGCGGATGATGATCAGCGCCCCGATCAGCGCCGCCAGCACGCCGGCAAGGCGGCGCGGGCCCAGCTTCTCGCCTAAAAAGATCGCCGCGCCGAGCGTGATCAGCACCGGATTGATATCAGCAATCGCCGTCGCCTCTGCGAGGCCGATATAGGGCATCGCGAGAAAGAAAAACGCCGTCGCCGCGAACTGACAGACCGAGCGGATCAGATGCGAGGCCAGATGCTGCGTGCGCATATATTGCAGCAGCCTTGGTCCAATCAGGCAAAGCACCACCACCACCTGCCCGGTATAGCGCGACCAGACCACCTGCATCGGGTGATAATGCTGCGCCATGGTCTTGGCGACGGCATCCATGAAGGAGAAAACCGAGACCGCGAGCAGCATATAAAGAATAGCCTGAGCCTGTCGGCTGGCGGGGAAAAACATCGTCAGGCTCCGGGGTCAGAGGCGGTCGGCACAGGTCTGCGGAGGCCCGCAGAGATTGTCAATGCCGCAGCCCCCGGGGACTGCGCGCGCAGGCTCTCAGACAGGACTGCGCGACAGCCAGGGAGCTCTGCCCGACCTGCGGGCGGGTCCCGAAGCACGAAGAAAGCAGGCCTGAGTAAGAAAGCCCCTCACGCACCGGGCCTGCCCCCTGTGCCTTTAAGAAGATCGTGTCGGGATTTGCAAAATTGCAGCCCTGGCAGGGTGCTGAAAGCAGTCGACCGAGGAGGGGAGTTGTCTCGGAAGTGCGGAAAGTCAGCCGTCGTTCAACCGCTTCAAATAGGTTTGGCACTGAAGTTCACTTTGACTTCGGGAAGATTTCTCCGAAAGCCCCGCCCGGAAATACGTTTTCAGCAGCCTGCCAGGCATTGGCGGGCTGTCCCCCTTCCAGGGCATTTTCCGTCTGATCCCCTGTCATTCGGGCCGAAGCCAGGGCGATCTGCCTGAGCCCGGGTGACCTTTCCCCGCGCGATGGGCTCAACGGGCAGGTCAGGGCCCCGATGCAAAATTGAGGGCGGCCCTGTCACAAGCGGAGCGGCGACAGGCGGAGGGTTGCGCCTGTCGCAGGCCCCGGGGGCTGACGGCCCCCGGACCCCCGTGAGTATTTTTAAAAGCCAAAGACTGCCCGGCCTGTCGGTCTGAGAGGCGGAAGGGATGAGGAACGAAGAAAGCCGCCCCCGAGAGGGGGCGGCCTTTGCGCGATATGGAAAGGTTCAGACGCCGCGCGAGAGCGCTGCGACACCGGTGCGCGCCACTTCAATGAGGCCGAGCGGGCGCATCAGTTCGGCGAAGGCGTCGATCTTTTCGGGCGTGCCGGTCATCTCGAAGATGAAGCTTTCCAGCGTGCTGTCGACGACATTGGCGCGGAAGATCTCGGCCAGACGCAGGGCCTCAATGCGGGCCTCGCCTTTGCCTGCGACCTTCAGAAGCGCCAGTTCGCGCTGCACGCTCGGGCCCTCGACGGTCAGGTCATGAACCTCATAGACCGGGACCAGACGGGTCAGCTGCGCCTTGATCTGTTCAATGACCTGGGGCGTGCCGCGGGTGACCACGGTGATGCGCGAGCGGTGGCCGGTGTGATCGACCTCGGCCACGGTCAGGCTGTCGATGTTATAGCCGCGCCCCGAAAAGAGGCCGATGACCCGGGCGAGGACGCCCGATTCATTGTCGACGATCACCGCCAGGGTGTGGCTTTCGATGATCTCACCATTGGGGTCGCGCAGGTCATAGGCCGAATGGCTCGATGCGCCTTTGCGGATGTTCAAAGCTGCCATGATCTCTCTCCCTGCCCTCAGACCAGAACCGCGCCGCCGGACTGGATGGCGCCCGAGGTTTCCGCCTCACCCAGCAGCATTTCGTTATGCGGCTTGCCCGAGGGGATCATCGGGAAGCAGTTTTCATGTTTCTCAACGAGGCAGTCGAAGATCACCGGGCCGTCATAGGCCAGCATCTCGCGGATCGCCTCATCGAGATCATCCGGATCCGAGCATTGGATGCCCTTGCAGCCAAAGGCTTCGGCCAATTTCACGAAGTCCGGCAGGCTTTCCGACCAGGAGTTGGAATAGCGCTGGCCATGCAGCAGATCCTGCCACTGGCGCACCATGCCCAGACGCTCATTGTTGAGGATGAACTGCTTGACCGGGGCGCGGAACTGCATCGCCGTGCCCATTTCCTGCATGTTCATCAGCCAGGAGGCTTCGCCCGCCACGTTGATGACCAGGGCTTCAGGATGTGCCACCTGCACCCCGATGGAGGCCGGCAGACCATAGCCCATGGTGCCCAGCCCTCCGCTGGTCATCCAGCGGTTCGGCTGATCGAAGCGCAGATATTGCGCGGCCCACATCTGGTGCTGGCCCACTTCGGTGGTGATATAGCGCGCCGGGTGGTCTTTGGTCAGCTCCTGCAGGCGGTGCAGCGCATATTGCGGCTTGATGACCTTGCCGGTCTGGGTGAAGGCGAGGCAGTTGACCTTCTTCCACTCTTCGATCCGCGCCCACCATTTCGCCAGCCCCTCGCGGTTGACTTTGCGGCCGCGCGATTTCCAGATGCGCAGGGCATCTTCAAGCACATGGGCCACATCGCCGAGGATCGGCAGGTCAACGCGGATCACCTTGTTGATCGAGGAGGCGTCGATATCGATATGCACTTTGGTCGAGCCCGGCGAGAAATCCGCCACGCGCCCGGTGATGCGGTCATCAAAGCGCGCGCCGACGTTGATCATCAGATCGCAGCCGTGCATCGCGAGGTTGGCCTCATAAAGGCCGTGCATGCCGAGCATCCCCAGCCAGCCCCTGCCGCTGGCGGGATAAGCGCCAAGGCCCATCAGCGTCGAGGTGATCGGAAAGCCGGTGGCATCCACGAATTCACGCAGCAGCTGGCTGGCCGCTGGACCGGAGTTGATCACGCCGCCGCCGGTATAAAAGACCGGGCGTTCTGCGGTTTCCATCAGCTCGACCAGGCGGGTGATCGCTTCCGGATCGCCCTTCACCCTGGGCTGATAGCGCTGTTCTGCCAGCTGGCGCGGGTCGGTATAGACCGCTTCGGCGAATTGCACATCTTTCGGGATGTCGATCAGCACCGGGCCCGGGCGACCCGAGGTCGCCACATGGAAGGCCTGATGGATGGTTTTCGAGAGATCCGCGGTGTCTTTCACCAGCCAGTTCATCTTGGTGACCGGACGGGTGATGCCCACGGTATCGGCCTCCTGGAAGCCGTCGGTGCCGATCATAAAGGTCGGAACCTGGCCCGAGAAAACCACGATCGGGATCGAATCGAGCAGCGCATCCACGATCCCGGTCACCGCATTGGTGGCCCCGGGCCCCGAGGTCACCAGCACCACACCGGGCTTGCCCGTTGAGCGGGCATAGGCCTCGGCCATATGCACGGCGGCCTGCTCGTGGCGCACGAGAATGTGGCGGATGTCATTTTGCTGAAAAATGGCATCGTAAATCGGTAGGACAGCGCCACCCGGATAGCCGAAAATTACCTCGACGCCCTGATCTTTCAGGGCCTGAACGACCATATTGGCTCCGGTCATCGTCCGCGACATGGTATCCTCGCTTCTGCCTTGGCTTGTGCCTGTGGGAATGCCTGCAAATCAAAACGCCCCCGGGGGTATCCGGGGGCGCATGGGTCCGATCTGGTTCCGTTACCGGTCCATGCGCCTGTTGTGCGTCTCTACGACAATAAGAAGCATCATCCGACCCTCCGCCTGCATCCGGAGGCGACATTATGAGCGGGTGCCAGCCGCGTCAACCGCGCATCGTCGCAAAATATGTCGCGTGGGTGGTATATTTTGATATTTTATAACCGAACATCGGCAATCCTGGAAATATTCGATAGATAGGGCCCTGTATGGGGCGAATCCGACAGGTCAAACCGGCAAAGTTTCGCTGCCCGCGCGAAATAAACCTGCCCAATTCCTTCAAACGCCGCAATCAACGCCCTATCTTCGCCACAAACCGGCATTAGAAAAGTGGTCACAGGCGGGGACTCTGCCCGATCTGAAGCTGACTGGAAGGCATATAAATGACACCTGCTCTGCTCATTCTTTCCGGCGCTGCCGTGACCATCGCGGCCGTGATCGCGCTGTTCTCAGGCGTGTCTTTCGGGATGGTTGCTGCGGGCTATCTGCTGGCGGGCCTTCTCTTCTCGGCGGTGATCATTCTGGCCGGGGCTTTGCGCTACCGCCACAGCTCGCGCGATGCGCGCTACTATACGGAAGTCGAGGCGGAGATGATCGCGCTGCGCGAAAGCGCCGCTCTCGACGGCCGCTTCGGCTCGGGCAGCCCTGAGGCGCTGTCGCCGGTGCTGCACCGCACCCTCATGGCGCGCGAAGAGGCCATTGACCGCGCCAACCGGGAAGACAGCGAACTGCTGATCCGCGTTCGCCGCTGATCTCCCCCCCTGATCGTCAACCGCCCGGACCCTTCGTCCGGGCTTTTTTTGTCCGCATCCCGCCTCTTTGCGCAAACTCCAATGCCCGCTGGCGCGCGTCCCGGGCTGTCGCTATACCGACCCACGCTGAAGAAATGCGCCCTCCCGACCCGGGCGCGAGGAGGGAAGTATGACCAGCCATGTTCTGACCGTCCGTTGCCCGGCACGCCGGGGTATCGTTGCTGCCATCTCGGGCTATCTTGCTGAGCAGGGCTGCAATATCACCGACGCCGCGCAATATGACGATGTGGGGACGCAGAGCTTCTTTACCCGCATCAGCTTCACCCCCGAGACCGGCACCCCCCTTGAGGGGCTGCGCGAAGGCTTTGCCGCTGTCGCCGCCCCCTTTGAGATGGACTGGGCGATCCATGACGGTCATCACCGCATGAAGGTGCTGCTGATGGTGTCGAACTTCGGGCATTGCCTGAATGATCTGCTCTATCGCTGGCGCATCGGGGCGCTGCCGATTGATATCGTGGGCGTGGTCTCGAACCATCTCACCTATCAAAAGGTGGTGGTGAACCACGACATCCCCTTCCACCACATCCGCGTCACCAAAGAGAACAAGGCCGAAGCCGAAAAGCGCATCATGGATGTGGTGTCCGAGACCGGCACCGAGCTGGTGGTGCTGGCGCGTTATATGCAGATCCTCTCGGATGAATTCTGCGCGAAGATGTCGGGGCGGATCATCAATATCCACCATTCCTTCCTGCCGAGCTTCAAGGGGGCCAATCCCTATAAGCAGGCCTATGAGCGCGGCGTGAAGCTGATCGGGGCCACCTCGCATTACGTCACCGCCGATCTCGACGAAGGCCCGATCATCGAGCAGGACACCATCCGCGTCACCCATGCCCAAAGCGCGGAAGATTACGTCTCGCTGGGCCGCGATGTTGAAAGTTCGGTCCTGAGCCGCGCGATCCACGCCCATATTCATCACCGGGTGTTCCTCAACGACAGCAAGACCGTGGTCTTCCCCGCCAGCCCCGGATCCTACGCCTCGGAACGGATGGGCTGAAGCCCGCTCTGACAGCCCCGCCCGCGCGTTATTCGCGCGGGTTTTTCTTTGCCGGAAGGACGGGTTTTGGAACTCTGGATCGTCATCACCATCGCTGCGGCCTTTTTGCAAAACCTGCGTTCGGCGGCGCAGAAGCATCTCAAGGGCGTGATGGGCACCACCGGCGCCACCTTCGTGCGCTTTGGCTTTGGCATGCCCTTTGCCTTTTTGTTTCTCGCGGTGCTGGTCTGGGGCCGGGGCGTCACCCTGCCCGCGCTGAACGGTGAATTTGCGCTTTGGGTCATTGCCGGGGCCTCGGCGCAGATCGGCGCGACCTTTCTGCTGATCCATCTGTTTTCCTTTCGCAATTTCGCCGCAGGCACCGCCTATTCCCGCACCGAGCCTGCCCAGGCCGCGCTTTTCGCGCTGATCTTTCTGGGCGAAACCGTCACCCCCGGCGCCATTGCCGCCATTGCGATTTCGGTTCTGGGGGTGATGCTGATTTCCGTGGCCCATAGCGCGCTGACGCTGAAAAGCCTCGTGACTTCGGTTTTTCAGCGCAATGCGCTGATCGGGCTGGCATCGGGGCTTTTGTTCGGCATCTCGGCGGTGGCTTATCGGGCGGCCTCGCTTTCACTCGGGGGCCCGGATTTTATGACCCAGGCGGCGGTGACGCTGGTCTGCACCATCACGCTGCAGACCCTTGCCATGGGGGGCTGGCTGCTTTGGAAGGACCGCTCAGAGGTGGCCCGGATTGCAAAGGCTTGGAAAATCTCGCTTTTTACCGGGGCGACCGGGGCCTCAGCCTCATTTGGCTGGTTCATGGCGATGACGCTGCAACAGGCGGCGGTGGTGAAGGCGCTGGCGCAGATTGAGATGCTGTTCACCTTTGCGGCCACGGTGTTTTTCTTTCGCGAAAAGATCACCGCGCGTGAGGCCTGGGGCTGCCTGCTGATCGTCGCGGGCATCCTGGTGCTGCTGCGTCTTGGGTGACGCACAGCGCCTGCGCCCTCGCGCCCCCTTTGCGCGGCGCGCTTAAGGGGTTATCTCTGCCGCAAGACGCCGGAACAGGAGCCGCCATGCATCAGTATCACGACGCCCTCAGAACCGTTCTGGAGAAGGGCACCCCCACCACTGATCGCACCGGCACCGGCACTGTGGCTTATTTCGGCCTGCAAAGCCGTTATGACCTGTCAGAGGGCTTTCCGCTGGTCACCACCAAGAAGCTGCATCTGAAGTCGATCATCCATGAGCTTTTGTGGTTTCTCTCGGGCGAGACCAATATCCGCTATCTGAAGGAAAACGGCGTCTCGATCTGGGATGAATGGGCCGATGAGAACGGCGATCTGGGCCCGGTTTACGGCAAGCAGTGGCGCAGCTTCTCGGTCACCGGCGCAGGCCCGACCGGCCCGGTCACCCTGCCCGAGGGCGGCGTCGATCAGATCGAAAAGCTGATCGCGCTGATCAAAAACAGCCCCGACAGCCGCCGCATGATCGTCTCGGCCTGGAACCCGACCGAGACCGATCAGATGGCGCTGCCGCCCTGTCACACCATGTGGCAGCTGCGCGTGCTGGGCGGCAAACTGCATCTGCAGCTTTACCAGCGCTCGGCCGATATGTTCCTCGGCGTGCCCTTCAACATCGCCTCTTATGCGCTGCTCCTGGAGATGCTGGCGCATGTGACGGGCTATGAGGCGGGGGATTTCATCCATACGCTGGGCGATGCGCATATCTATTCCAACCATATGGATCAGGTAAATCTGCAGCTCTCGCGCAGCCCCAAAGCGCTGCCGAAGCTGAAGATCAAACGCAAAGTCACCTCGATCTACGACTTCAAATTCGAAGATTTTGAATTTGAGGGCTATGACCCCGATCCGGCGATCAAAGCCCCGGTGGCCGTCTGATGCTGACGATCATTGTGGCGCGCGCGAAAAACGGCGCGATCGGCAAGGGCAATGATATCCCCTGGTATGCCCCCGAAGATCTCGCCTTCTTCAAGCGCGAGACCTTGGGCGGTGCGGTCATCATGGGCCGCAACACCTGGGAAAGCCTGCCCTTCAAGCCTTTGAAGAACCGCGACAATATCGTGGTCTCCTCGTCAATGGAGGGGGATCACGTCGTGCCCTCCTTCGCGGCCGCTCTGGCGCGGGCCTGGGATCAGGGCCATGCGCGCAGCTATGCCATGGGGGGCGCTTCGATCTACCGCGAGGCCCTGGCCCATGCTGAGCGCCTTCTGATCACCGAAGTGGATCTTGAGATCCCTGATGCGGATGTCTTCTTCCCGGAGTTTGATCCCGCAGAGTTCCGGCTGATCTCCACGCGCGTCCTGCGCGCGGCAGAGCCGCGCTGCACGTTGACCGAATGGCTGCGGATCCGCTGAGGCCGGGCTGCGCCGGGGGCTTTCACTCCGGCGCACTTTTCTCCCGCCGCAGGCCTGCTAAAGTAGTCACCTGACCCTTTTCAAGCGGAAGACACTCATGGCACTGCGCTATCTTCACACCATGGTCCGGGTTCTCGATCTGGAGAGCTCACTGGCCTTTTACAAACTGCTCGGTCTGGAAGAGACCCGCCGGATTGAGAACGAACAGGGCCGTTTCACGCTGGTGTTTCTCGCCCCGCCCGGCCAGCCGGAATGCCCGGTGGAGCTGACCTATAACTGGGACGGCGATGAGGGCCTGCCCTCGGACAGCCGCCACTTCGGCCACCTCGCCTATGAGGTCGATGACATCTATGCCACCTGCGCCCATCTTGAGGCCAATGGCGTGGCGATCAACCGCCCGCCGCGCGATGGCCGCATGGCCTTTGTGCGCAGCCCCGACAATGTCTCGATTGAGCTCTTGCAAAAAGACGGCGCGCTTGCCCCGGCAGAGCCCTGGACCAGCCGCCCCAACATCGGCCACTGGTAAGCCCTGCCCCCCGGCCCCGATCAGGGGCCGGGAATTCGGCCAGCCCCGGCCAAAGCAGATGGCCTTCGCCGCTTCAGAGAGATCAAGGGCCATCTGCCGCCTGTGCAACGGCGCCTTAAACCTGGCCCTGCCACAGCCCCCCGGATCGGAGAGTTCCTCCGACCCCGGCCCGATGGAAAACGGATTGTTCCAAAAAAGTTAACCCAACCATAATTTTGCCCGGATCCGGGCCAGTCTCGACCATGATGCGGGGCCATAGAAGGGTAAGCCCTGTTTAAGCTCCGGATTTTTCATGCCGACCGATCTCAAGTCTGACAGCCCTTCTGCCCCTGGCGCGGCCAGCGCGGCCTGGTTGCAGCATCTGTGTGATCTGACGGAAACCGAGGGCTTTATGGAGCCTGCGGGCCCTGGTCATCATGCGCTGCATCTCGAAGGCGGGCCGGATCTGCTGATCTGCTTTGCCGATCTGCCTGGCCTCAGCCAGCGGGCCCCGGGGGACTATCCCACGTCCTGGAAAACTGCGCGGGAGGCGGGCTGGTCGCTGCTGGTGCTGATCTCAGAGCGGGACGCCTGGTTCCGGGCTCCGCCGCTCTGGGAGTGGCTGGATGCCCGGGCGGATGAGGCTTTTTTTGAAAATTTTGACCGCGTGCTCTTCTATGGCTCTGGCCCCGCCGCGCATGCCGCCTGTGCGTTTTCGGCTGCGGCACCGGGGGCATTCGTGCTGGCGCTGTCGCCGGTGGCCACGCTTGACCCCGATCTTGCGGGCTGGGACAACCGCTGGCCTGAGATGCGCCGCAGCGATTTTCGCAACCGCTACGGCTATGGTCCCGACATGCTGCGTGCTGCCGCCCGGGCCACGCTGATCCATGACCCGGAAATCCCGGAAGACGCCATGCATTCAGCGCTTTATCGGCAGAACTTCGTGCAGCGGCTGAAAATGCCGGGGGCTGGCCGCGCGCCCGAACGTATCCTCGAGGACTGCGGTTTACTGCCCTCATTTCTGCACGGCGCGCTGGAAGGCAGCCTGAGCCCCGCCACCTTCGCCCGCCTCTGGCGGCAGCGGCGGCACTCGGTGAGCTGGCTTCAGGGCCGCGCCGCGCGGGCCGCCGGAAGTGAGCAGCCCTGCCGCGAGGCTCTGGTGCTGGCCCATGCACTCGCGCTTTCACCCGACCAGCCAAAGCTGCAGCGCCGCTATGATCTGCTGACCGAGCGCTATGAAGAGGAACTCGCCGAGGCCAGATCGCGCTGGAAAGCCGCGCCCCGGTAAGGTAAGCGGGAGCCTTATGACACAGTCCATTACGCTCCGCCGCCCCGACGACTGGCACCTGCATCTGCGCGATGGCGCGATGCTGCAAGGCATTCTGCCCGAGACCTCCCGCGATTTCGCGCGGGCGATCATTATGCCCAACCTCGTGCCGCCGGTGGTGACCGGCGCCGATGCGGCTTCTTACCGAGACCGCATTCTCGCCGCCCTGCCCCAGGGCGATCAGTTTGAGCCGCTGATGACGCTCTATCTGACCGAAGGCACCGACCCGGCGGATCTGGCTGCGGCTGCGGCCTCAGGCCTGATCAAAGCGGTGAAGCTTTATCCGGCGGGCGCGACCACCAATTCCCACGGCGGCGTGCGCGACTTTGATAAGGTCCGCGGTGTCCTTGAGAAAATGGCCGAGATCGGCCTGCCGCTTTGCATGCATGGCGAAGTGGTCGATCATGAGGTCGATATCTTTGACCGCGAAGCCGTTTTCATCGACAAAGTGCTGGAGCCGATCCGCCGCGCAACCCCCGGTCTGCGCGTGGTGATGGAGCATATCACCACCCAAAACGGCGTCGATTACGTGCGCTCGGCCGAAAAAGATCTGGCCGCGACGATCACCACGCATCATCTGATCATCAACCGCAACCACATCCTCGTGGGCGGGATCAAGCCGCATTACTACTGCCTGCCGGTCGCCAAACGCGAAGAGCACCGCCTGGCTTTGCGCGAAGCGGCCACTTCGGGCGATGCGCGCTTCTTCCTTGGCACCGATTCAGCGCCGCATATTGATGCGCTGAAAGAGCATGCCTGTGGCTGCGCGGGCTGCTTTACCGCCACCAATACCATGTCGATCCTCGCGCATGTCTTTGAAGAAGAAGGCGCGCTTGACCGGCTGGAGGCCTTCACCTCACTCAACGGTCCGGGCTATTACGGCCTGCCGCTGAACGAAGGGCAGCTGACCCTGGTCAAAGGGGATGAGCCGGTGGCCTATCCCGCGAAGATCGAGACCGGCGCTGGCCCGGTCACCGTCTTTGACCCCGGTTTCCCGCTTTACTGGCGCGTGGCCTGACCGGCTTTCGACACCGGATCCTGAAGTTCAAAGGCCGCCCCTCGGGGCGGCCTTTTGTCACTCTGGCGCAGTTTCCCGGCGCAGCCTTTGCAGATCACTCAACTCATGCAGGCCGCGGCCGACCAGATCGGCCTCCTCAATCAGCCCCGCGCCACGCAGCCGCCCGGCGAGGCGCTGCAGAGAGCGGATCAGCGCATAGGTATCGGTGCGGCTGACGCCCACCCGTTCCAGGGTGGCGGTGATCGCGCGATGCAGGCTCGGGCTCAGGCCCGCGCGCTGTTGCAACCCGCGCAGCATAAAGACGATCTCGGCCAGCTCCATCGTCACCAGGCCCTTGCGCATGGTCACGGCCTCGCGCTCATAGCGGCCCTGCTCAATCGCGGCCCAATGCGCGATGCGCTGAAAGCGCCCGGCAAAGCTCTGCCGCCAGTCATGCGCGGTGACCGCAAGGCTGCGGCTGACCGCCGTCTGCTGCATATCGGCCTTAATCATCCGCCAGAGCGCCTTGCGCCGCTCCCGCGCATCGGTGGGAAAGATCACCAGGAAGGCGAGATAGCCCAAAAGCGAGCCGCCGACCGCCATAGAGGCCCGCAGCGCCGGGCTGTAAGTCTCGGTATAGGGCAGATAGCCCGGGCTCAGCAGCAGGAAGACCACGATCGCGTAATCCGGTGCCGAAAGCGAGGTAAAGCGGTGCGCGCGCAGAAAGCCAAAGATCAGCGCCGCCGGGATCAGGCACAACAGCTGCCCGAGCGGCGTCGGAAACAGCGGCCAGAGCAGCATCTCAACCAGCACCGCCACCAGACCCGCTGCCGCCTGGCCTTTGATCACATCGACCATTTTGCGCCGCGGGGTGACCCCGGTGGTCGCCAGCGCGACACAGATCGCGGCAGAGACCAGCGGATATTGAAAGAGCGCGCTTTCACTCAGCAGCCAGCCCAGCGAGATGAGAAAGAGCACAAGGAAAATCCGCAAAGCCCCCTGCGCCGCCCCGCTCCAGTCCAGCTCATAGCGGTGACGCTCGGGCGTTTTCAGATCGAGCCGGCTGCGCGGATCCTGCAACCCCTCAAGGCTGACAGAAAGCGCCGTCAGCGCCTGTTCAAGCGCGCGGTTCTCGGTCAGGCCATGGCTGCGGCGCAGCGCGCGGGCCAGCCCGTCGTAATCGCTTTGACCGCGCAGCCGGGTGCCCAGCTCTTCGAGTTTTGCGCCAAGCGCCTCATTTTGCGGCTCCTGCCAGCAGGCGATCAGCAGATCGGTCAGGCTCGTCAGCATCTGCTCAATGCGGCGGGTGCCGCTGAAGCGGCCATTGGCGGTCAGCGTGTGCAGCTCATCGCGCAAAAGGCCCGCCGCCGACATCAGACGCCCGAAGTCGGCGATCTCGCGGCTGTCCGGGTCGCGCAACGCCTGGCCCGCACGTTGCAGGGTATCGGCTGCGAGGCGGCGGGCTTTCAGCCCGACCTCAGTTCCGCCGTTCTTCATCCCCGAGACCGCTGCCCAGAGCACCGCCGCCAGCGCGCCGATCAGCACCGTCACAATGCGGTCACCCGCGACATCCAGCACGGTTTCAGGGTTAAAGGGGTTCAAAACGATCACAATGATCGCCGAATACCCCGAGAGCAGCGTGGCGTAAGACCTGTAAGAGCGCATGAGCGCGCCGGTAAAGGTCATCGCCGCCGACCAGAAGCAAAGCGCAAAGAGCTCAAAAGCCAGATTGCCCTGCCCCGCCCAGGCCACCAGCGCCCCAAAAAGCGAGCCGCAGAGGGTGCCGATAAAGCGGTAGGAGGATTTCTCAACGATCTGCCCGCGCGTCGGCTGCAGCGTCAGGAAAACGGTGATTGCGGCCCACTGCGGATGCTCCAGCCGCAGGCCCCAGGCGATGCATAAAGCCGTCAGCGCGACCAGCGCGACCTGCAGCCCAACAACCAGCTTTGGCCGGTCAAACCCAAATGTCTCGAAGACACGAAAAATGCCGGTGACCCAGATCATCCCAGAACCGCATGACTTTCATGATAATGTCAGGCCTTCGCCTGTCCGCCCTGCGGGCGGCGTCCAGCCGATATCGCGCGCAAAGCCTCAGCGATACTGCGATCACGAAAACCGCCCTGCGGCAGATTGCCCCTCAAAGATGGCACGGCGCATAGCGGCCTTTTGGGGAGATATCCTTTGGGGTTCCTGTGATTGGCAGGGCGCGTCAGCGGTGTTGCAGACGTCTCCCGGGGCTGGAAGGCACTTCGCAGGCTGCTGAGACCGTATTTCGGGGCGGGGCGTTCGGAGAAATTTTCCCGAAGCCAAAGTGAAATTCAGCGCCATACCTGCTTTAAGCGGGTGAAACGAGGCTGATTTTCCGCATGTCAGAGACAACCCACCGCTTCGGTCGAGGTTTTCAGCACCCTGTCAGGGGGCCCCTGGGGCTAATGGCCTGAGGTGTCGCGACCTGATCCTCGTCCGCGATCGGGTGAGGAACCGAAAGGCACCTAAGGGGCATTGTCGCAATCGGGTTCGCTGCTGATCCTGCCGGGGCTGTTGCGCTATCCCCTGCGGGTCATAGCGCAACAGCCCCGGGAGTCATCCGGCATATTGAACGCTGGCCATGCTGAGCCTTCGCCGTTTTCCGGACGCGCGGGTCAGGCGGTTGAATATTCAATGAAAATCCCGGCTGTTAAAGAGCTTGCACGGGGGGCGGGGGCGGCTCGGGCGACTGGGACGCTGGCTTTCGCCCCCCGTGTTCTGCGGTCACACCCAGGACCGGGTGGCCCATCAGACCGAGGCGTTCGCTGATGTCTTCCACCTGTTCCGCCAGCAGATGGGTCACTGCGCCGTCACGCGGGATCCTTCCCGTTATATCAGCAGGCGTCCGGGTATGAGCAGGATAAGCATCTGATCCGGGGGATCAAATGCCCTGCGATTGGATGAACTGCCTCAAACAGCCCGGCCAGAGGTTCATGGCCATGGCATTCGACAGGCAGGTCGCAGACGTCCAAATCCGTGCTCTTCGCAGTCGCTCTCGGACCGATGGCCTTCGACGGCTCAGTCCTGAACCGCGTCACAGCACCCGGCACGCCGACGGCCATCCCTGTTCCATAAAGCTGAGCAGGTTTCATACTAAAGCCGATTTGCGCAACAGACCCGGGTTCTGCGCTCCGTGGCGGGTATTGGTCCGGTTTGTGCCAGCCTTCTGCCCGAACTCGGCCCGTGACGGCTGGATGGCCCCGACAGCGGCCCCTGAGAGGACGCCGTATGATCCGTCGGAGGGCGAAAAGATTTGCGGCAGGCGCTGTTTCAGGCAGCGCGCGCGGCCCCCTGCACACTCCTGCTCTGCAGGCGGCCGCCCAGCGACTTCGCGATGAGGGAAAGTCCATAAAGTCGTAATGAGTGCAATCGCCAGGCGGCTTGTGGCGATTGCGAATGCCAACCTCATATCAAGCAAGATATGGATCGCCTGAGCAGCCTGGAGACAGGATTGCCGGATCAGCTGCTCACAACTCCCCCCTCAGAATGCCGACAGCAGGTTCAGGGAGACCCGGCTCAGGCTGTCGGAGGGGCGTGCCGCAAGCGGACGGGCGAGGTTGACATTGATCACCCCCAGCGGGCTTTTCCAGTAGAGGGCCACCCCGGCTGCGCTGCGCAAAGAAAACCCGTCGTCGATCAGACCTCCCGCCCCCGAGGGGCGGCCATCAAGGCCCCAGGCGCTGCCCGCGTCAAGAAACACCCCGACCGAAAGCGGGCCGCGGGTATCGCGGCGCAGCTCAAGGCTGCTTTGCAGATAGTTGCGCCCGCCCAGCGCGGTATCGGTCACGCCGGCGAGATAATCGCGCGGCCCGGCCCCGCCTGCCGCAAAGCCGCGCAAAGACCTGCCGCCGACAAAGGCGCGGTCGTGCAGCGACACCGCCTGCCCGGCCCGCCCCTCAGTGGTGCCGCCGCTGACCCTGAAGCTGAGCGCCCAATCGGGGTGCAGACGGCGCGCCAGCAGCGCCGAGGCCTCAAACGCGCGAAAGCGCCGCTCTCCGGTCAGGGCCGCAGTCACCGTCAGATCCAGCTGATGCCCGACCCCTGGGAGCGTGGCGTGATCCACCCGGCCGAGGCGCAGAGCAGCCTCAAGCCCGGCGGCATCCGAATGGCCGGTCTCGGCCGCGACCACAGGGGATGTGGCGCTGCGCAGATTGGAAAGGGAATTTTCCTGCCAGAAGAGCCCGAAGTGATAACCCGCACCGGGACGCAGCTCTGCGCTGATGCCAAAGCCCAGCCGGGTGCGGGCGGTGTCATAGCCGTCGTTCTCCCAGTCCGAGCGGCTGTGCTGGGCGGTGATCACCCCCCGCGTGCTGCGGCCAAAGGCGGTATCGCCCAGATCATGGCGCCAGCGCAGGCGCAGACGGCCCTCTTCTCCCCGGGCGCCGCCGCGGTAGTCGATCTCTGCATCAAGGCCGGATTTCAGAATATCCTCACCGCGCAGACCGATGCTGCCGATGGCCCCGCGGGTGGAGGACCAGGCCGCGCCGGCGCTGAGCATCGCGCCGCCGGAGGGGCTTTGCGCGGCCAGCGGCAGGGCGCTGCTGAGCCCGGCAAGGGCCGCAAGCGCAAGGGTTTGTCGGGCGGTCCGGATCATGGCAGCGGCTCCTTTCAAAGCGCGGGCGTCAGCAGCCTGCAATCAAGCCCCGGAAGCAGATCCGGTGCGCTGAGGGTGTAGAAAAACGAGATCGTCCCGGAGGACATATCCGCCGCGGCTGCGGCGTAATCAAAGATCAGATCGCGCGGACTGCCGCCGATCTCGGCGCGGTGCCCGGTCCGCGCCAGAAGCGCGGGGGCTTTGGCGGCCGGAACCCAGGCCTCGACCCGCAGGGGGTCGGTGACGATGATCACGGCAATGGGCTGCTGGGCATCCGGGGCCTCGCCGGGATTGATCAGCATTTCGCCGATCATGCCGTCGACCGGGCTTTTCACCTCGGATTTATCGGCCATCACCGCAACGCGCGCGGCCTCAAGGGCGGCAAAGCGCAACTCAGCCTCGGCGCGGGCCAGCTCCCCCCTGGCAAGATCGAGCTCAAGCCGCGCGGTTTCTTCCTCGGCCTGCGAGACCGCGCGGGATTTCAGCGCGCCCTGCAGCCGCTCGTGGCGCAGGGCCATCCCCGCCACGCGGGCGGCGGCGGTATCGCGGACGGAGTGATCTTCGGCCCTGGCCTCGGCCAGAGCCAGCTCAGCCCCGATCAGCCGCATGTCAAAGCGCGCGAGCACATCGCCCTTTTTCACCTGCTGCCCCGGACGAACCTTCACAGCCTCCACAACCCCCGAGACCGGGGCCGCCACCTTCACCTCACGTGAGGCGCGCACGGCACAGCTGATGCTTTGCGTGGCCGCCGCAGCCCCGGCCTGAAGGGGCTGCGCCAGCGGAAGAACGGGCGCGGGCGGCGGTGCGGTGAGGCCGGTGAACCCGGCGGCTTTTTCAGCCACTGCCGCGCCCGCGCAGAGCCAGAGCCCCCCCGCAAGCAGCACAGCCTGTTTAGCGCAGGACATTCTTGGTCATCGCCCCGGTCAGATACTGCAGCTTTGCCCAGGCGCGCAGATATTCAATCTGCTGGACCTGAACTTCCATCTTCAGCCCGCTGGCCTGACGCTCACGGGCGGCGAGCAGCAGATCATTGGATTCCCCCGAGCTCATCCGCTCGCGCTCGGTTTTCACGTTGCCCGCCGCATTGCCATGGGCCTGCGACAGCCGCCCGATTGAGGCCGTCAGCTGCTTCATCCGCTCCAGCGTCATGGTGGTGCCGGTATCGACCTGACGGCGCACGGCGTGGAAATCAACGATCGCGGCGCGCAGATCCACATTGGCATCCAACGTGCGCAGACCGTCCCCCCGGGCGTTGAAGATCGGCAGAGTGACCCGGATCCCCGTGGTCGTCTCTTCCGTTTCCGATCCGCCGCCAAAACGGCTGCCCGCGCGCACTTCGGTTTCCATCGACATGAAGAGATCGATCACCGGCGCGAAATCCGAGGCAATGGCCTGTTTGCGGGCCAGATCCGCCTGGACCACCGACATGGCGATCCCGGTCAGCTCCGGGTTGGCGCGGCGGGCGGCCTCTTTGGCGGCCTCGGCAGAGATGCGGCGCTCGGTGCCGAGCACGCCCGAGGGGACCGAGATCGCCTGGACATCCGAAATCGCGGTGCCGCTGAGATAGGACAGACGGCTCAGCGCTTCGTTCAGGCGGGTGATCTCCATGGCGAGATCGCTTTCGGTGCGGGCCTGTTCGGCCATGATGGCGCGGCGCGAGGTGTCGTTTGAAAGCCCCGTCTCGGTCAGCGCGGATTCCGCAGTGGCCTGGCGCGTCAGGCTGCCCGAGCGCTGCTTCAGTTCGGCGATTTTGACCTTGCTCTGGCTCGCTTCGAGATAGGCGTCGAAGGTCTCATAAAGCGCCTTCTGGACGGTGGCGATATAGCGCAGCTCCGAGGCAGTGCGGGCCGTGCTGCCCAGACGGATGCCATAGATACGGCTCATGTCGAGAAGGGGCTGGCGCAGCTCCACCGTCATGGTGGTGACCGGATAGCTCGCGGTGCCCAGCTGGAAGACAGCGTTGTCGGAGGCGACAACCGCCGTGTCCACCGTCGTCGAGGTATAGCTCAGGCTGACCTGCGGCAGATAGCCAAAGAGCGCGCGCAGCCGCTGCGCATCGGCGCGGTTGATCTGCTGGGCGGCGCGGCCGATGTCGGGGTTGCGCTTCAGCGCCGCCTCCAGCATCTGGCTGAGCGGCTGCACACCGGCATTGGCCGTGGCATCCTCACCAAAGGCCGAGTTCAGCGCCGCGATGGAATTGGCCCGCGCCATGGTTTTGTCGAACTGCGCGGTCGCGGCGGTGAGGCGTTTTTCGGCCACACCGTCCTCCACCAGGCCCTCCAGCCGCTCGGGCGTGGCCTTATTGGACATCCCGTCACAGGCCGACAGGGTGAAGGCCGATGCCAGGGCAAGCGCGCCTATGACACTCTTTTGCATGGTCTGATCTCTCAATATTCTGCGGCCTGTGACCCGCTGTTGCGTTCAAGCCTTTGTTGCTTTTCAGCGATTTCGGCGTTTCTGAATTCGGAAATTTTGCCTTCAACCCAACCGGCGAGATGCCTCCAGCCGGCAATCTTCCCAAATACAAGACGAACCTGGCCCGCGCCCGTTTCCACCTCTCCGGCGGTGAGGGGCGCGGTTACATGCAAAGTGAAACTACGGCCTGCGCTGCCGCCTGAGGCATTGTCGTGGCGCAGTTCTTCGGCAAGCCGCAGGGCGGCTGGCTCAAGGGGGTGGTAGCGGCCATCAAGGCGCAGCTCGGCGCCGATCAGGCCGCGGTCGAAATGCTCAACCCAGCCTTCGGGCATGGCCGCGACCAGGCTGAGGGCCGCGCCTTCGGGCATGAAGCGCCCGGCCACCGAGCCCGCGGCCAGATGCTCACCGGGCTTCATCTGCTGCGTCAGGGTGAACCGGCCCGCGGCGGGGGCGGTCAGAAAAAGCGCGTCGCGCTCGGCTTTCAGCAGGGCGTGCTGTTCCTGCGCCAGCTCCAGCTGATCAAGGCCGCGCTGCAGCCCTGCCGCGCCGCTGGCCGAGCCGATCCGCACCAGATGCTGCGCCTCAGCAAGGGCGAGAGAGGCAAGGGCCAGACGCGCGTCCAGCACCGAATCCACCAGCACGACCAGCGGATCTCCGGCGGCGCGCAGGCCGTCTCCGGTCGCATGTCCGGCCACGAACCCCGGCTGCGGCAGGCTGAGGGCATAATGCCCGAAGCTGTCGGGCACCACATCAAGCACCACCCGCGGCGCGATCGGCACAAAGAGAAGCGCGGTCAGCCCAAGGCCCAGACCCGCGGCCAGAGCTTTGCGCCAGTGGCTGCCCGGGCGCTCGCCCCCTTCTGCTCCGGCACCGGGGGGCGCGGGGGGCGGCGTCATCGACAACCGGCTGAGGGTCGGGGCCGCCAGCATCATCCAGCCGCCCCAGAGCCCGAGAAACAGCCCGAGCCCAAGGTAGCGCGGCAGCACCTGCCACACGAGGGTAAAGAGCACAAACCAGCGGTAGAACATTGAGCTGACACCATAAAGCGCCAGCCAGGCCTCATAGCCGCGCCCGAACTGCCGGGGCGTGGCCGAAAGCCCCAGCGCCCCGCGCCAGCCACGCTTCAGCGCGGCCGTGGCATCGGTGCCCAGATTGCGGTGGTTCAGCGCATCGGCGAGCAGAAAATAGCCATCCATCCGCATCAGCGGATTGGCATTGAGCAAGAGCGAGCTGAAGACCGCAAAGACAAAGGCCCGCCCCACGACCTGACGCAACTCTCCCTCCGGCAGCAGATGCCAGACCAGAAAGAGCACAAAGCCCAGGACGATATCCGTGACGATCCCCGCGCCGGAAATCAGCATCCGCTGGCGGCGTGAGGCGGTCAGATCCGCCTCTGAGCAATCGACATAGGGGATCGGATAAAAGCCGATGATATTAACCCCGGCCTGGCGCAGCCGCACACCGCAGGCGGTCGCGGCCAGCACATGGCCGAACTCATGGAGGATCTTCAGAAACGGGGCGACAGCGCCAAAGGTCAGCAGCGCTTCAAGGCTGAAGACCTCGTTGAACTCTGCCATGATCTTCCAGTCGTTGCGCACCCCCAGCACCGCGGCGAGGGCCATGAGCCCCAAAAGCACCATCAGCCCCGGCAGACCAAAGACATGCGGGGCGAGGGGGGCCGCAAAGGGCTGGATCCGGGAGGCATCAAAAAGCGGCAGCTGCAACGACATGGGATTGAAGGGCTTTTTGCGAAAGCGCACCGCGTCGCGCAGCTGGCGCACCCAGGCCAGCGCGCCAAAGCCAAGCCGGGCCTCTTCCGGGTCCAGCGCCGCCGCGCCCTGCCCGCCCCGTGCCACCACCTCTGCCAGCCCGCGATAGCCAAGCGCCGCCCGACGGCTGAGCCGCAGGATCTGCCCGCTTACGCGGTCCGCCAGCAGATAGCTGAACCCCCGGCCCTCCGCCGAGAGATGCAACTCGATCTGCTTTACAAGTGCAGGCCGAGGTAGGTCCAAATCCGGGTCCTTACATATTCGATAAGATAATGGCTCAGCCCCAGCAGGCGCGGTCGGGTCTCACCCTCCAGACGGGCATAGCCGCTCAGACCCGCCAGAAGCCGGTCATCGGGATCGCTGAGGCGCGCCACCAGCTGCAGCGTGTCGCGCCCGCTTTGCGGATCGCGCACCAGAGCAGGCGGCGAGATGACTTCGATGGCATACTCCCGGTCGGTCAGCCCGCGAAACATCGCAAGCCCCGTCATACCGACCCGAAGGCGGCGGGCATCGACATTGGAGGGCATCAGCTCCATCAGGAAATCCTGACCGGTCTGCACGCGCACAACCTCGCGCCCGGTCGGGAAACTGCCGCCGGTGACATGCGGCGGCAGCGCTCCGACCACGCGCCCCGCAGCCGGAGCGGTGACCGTGAGCCGCGCAATGCGGGCTTCGGTATCGGCGAGCCGCGCTTCCGACAGGCGGCGGCGGCTTTCGTGCAGCTGCACCGCGCCATAATCATTCTTAGCCATCGCCCCTTGGGCATTCAGGTCTTCGACGGCGATATTCAGCCGCTCCTGGGCGGCGGCTTCGGCCAGTTGAACAGAGCGGAACCGCGCAACGGGCTGGCCTTCCCCGACCAGATCGCCGACGCGCACCAGCATGGCCTCCAGCACCGCATCGCTGCTGAGAGCGGCGACCTTCGCGTTTTCGGGCTCTGCCGTTCCGGTGAGGGTGATTTTTTCGGGCACCGGCCAGGCCAGGGCCAGAAGAAGCGCCGCTCCTGCCACAAGAGCTGCCGGGCGCAGAAAGCGCCACAGCCCCCTGGCTTCGGTTTTCCGGCTCAGGGGGTGCATCACCTGCATCAGCGCAGGCACCGTGGCGGCAAAGCCCGCAGGCTCTTCCGCGGGCTCAAAGATCAGCGCGCCCCAGCCATCCTGCGCCTTCTCGGGCAGATGCAGATCCATCCGCGCAAATCCCAGACGCTGCAGGATCAGGGCCGCCTCCGGCCCCGGCGCATCCTGGCTCTCCGTGGCCACGTCAAAGCGGCGGGGGGATGTGACCTCGCCCCCTGCAAGCACGGCGGTGATCAGGTTTTTCAGCAGATCCTGCACCCGGCTCAGAGCCGTATCTGAAGTCAGCAGGGTTTTCACCCGGCCTTTCTTCAGCGTGAAAACCACAAGCCCGCTGGCCTGACCGCGCCCGACCAGATGCTCGCCCAGAAAACCCGCCAGAAGTGCGGGCTTTTTCAGCGGGGCTTTCAGCGCCTGGGCCAGGGCTGCGAGTTCGCCCGGATCGGACTTCGCCGCAGCCGTCGCAGCCCCTGCGGCCATCAGCCCGCCCGTCAGCGCCTGAGCGCGCGTCATAAGCGGCCCGAGACCCGAAAGCGGCAAAGCCCCCTCCAGGCACCAGACACACCACTGCCCCCCCGCCAGCGGGACCGAGAGCGCAAGCCCCCGGGGGATCTTCTGCGCAGCCGGACGCTCCAGGCGCAGAGCGGCCAGGGCGGCGTGGACTTCGGCAGGGGGCGCCTCTCCGAAAATGCGCAGCACAGAGCTCTGCGCATCTGTCAGGAAGACAGATGTGGCCTGGTCGAGCACAGCTTAACTTTCAGATCAGATGTCGATCTTGCCGAACTGATCCTCATAGGCCTTGATCGAGGCCGTGAGGATCGCCGCAAAGCGCTTTGCGGCATAGGGGTTCAGCACCACACGGGTATTGAGGCTGACCTCAATCTCGCGGGTTTCCGAGGCGTTGCCGCGCCAGTTCTGATGGGTCCCGAAGAGAAAGTAGAACTCTTCGCGATTGGCGGTCGCCGTGCCGATATTGGCATAAAGGCTTTCCATCTTCTCGTCGTTCCAGGTGATGGACATGCCGTTCATGGTGGTGGTGTGCTTCGGCTTGGAGCTGGCGGCCTCAGACATTGGGTCTTCCTTTTTCGTTTAAGTCTTATTCAGCGGCAAGCGGCAGGGCATCGCTCTGCCTCAGGGCCGCATCCACATGCATCTGCAACACCTCTGCGAGGCGTTCGAACAGAAGTTCAAGCGTCAGCGGATCGATCGTGCCCGAGATCAGCCCGGCTTCGATGAGCGTCGTCAGCATGCTGTCGGCCATGACCTCAGGGCCTGCGCCCATGGCAATCATCCGCGCCAGCCCGTCAAGCATATCGGGCTCATCAAGCTGGTCGACGACCGTGCGCCACAGGTCAGGGTCCCCCGCAGAGGTGCTGATCTGACGCAGCGCCACCACGCGGCCCGCACCGCTGCTCAGATCATCGTTGCGCCCGTCGAGCGGATCGCCGATGGCGGCGTTCTGCTGCGCGTTCGACACCACATCCACCGCGCCCTGTCCGGCGAAGTTCGAGGTATAGAGGTAGCGCTGGTTGTTCTCTGCCGGGCCCTTGAAGGACTGCGGCAGCCAGGCGCGGAAGAGCCCCGCATAGGCATCCGAGAAGATCGCATCCGAGGCGGTGTCGCCGTAGAAAAGATCCGGTCCAAGGTTGCCGATCATGATATCGGGCCCCGCCTCGCCATAAAGCGTGTCGCGCCCGCCCAGCTCAAAGGCGTAGTTGGTGTCGATGGTCAGCCATTCGGTCAGACCGCCTTTATCGCTGTCCTCCCAACGGCGGGTGATGATGGCGGAATCGCCGATCAGGATGTCCTGGCCCTCGCCGCCATAGAGCAGATCCGCGCCAAAGCCCGCGATGATGATGTCATTGCCGTCATTGCCATAGAGCAAATCCTCGCCCTCGTCGGCCTGCATTTTCACGGATTGCACGAGCAGCATACGGTCCGCTGCGGTCTGCCCCTCCAGCGCCTCATCGGGATGCAGGAAGCTAAAGAGCGCATTATCGCCCAGGATCACGTCATCGCCCGCGCCCGCGCGGATGGTGTCATTGCCCGCCTGGCCGAGCAGGATGTCATCGCTGGTATCGGTCAGATCGACCTCAATGAGGTCGTGCCCGCCGCGCTCAATATCCGTCAGCGTCAGAGAGACCAGATCGGTTGCATTGACAAAGGTCGCGGTGCCGCTGTCGCCAAGGACCAGATCCTCGCCGCTGCCGGCGTGAAGCGTGTCATTGCCCTGACCGCCGATCAGGATGTCATTGCCGGTGCGGCCATAGATGACATCATGGCCACCCTGCTCGCCCAAAGCCGCCGTCACGCTGCCCGCAACTCCGTTCAGCGGGGCCGCCCAGGCGCCGTTGTCGCCCAGAAGGATGTCATTGCCTGCACCGCCGTCGATGGTCTCATGGCCCGCGCCCCCCATGATCACATCATGGCCGGAGCCGGTGGTGATGTGGTCATTGCCGCCGCGGTTGATCTCAAGGCTCTCCATGGTGTCGCCTTCGTCATCGGCGAGGCCAATCCAGGAGACATGGCCCGCATCCCCGATCACCCGGTTGCCACCGTCGCCGAGCTCCGCGCGGTCATCGCCGCCGCCGAGCACAACCCGGTTGCGGCCGTCTCCGCCCTCAACGGTGTCCATGCCGTCTGCTGCGGTCCAGTGGCCGGTGGCCTCGCCGGCCAGGATCTCGCCGGTATCCCCGATGATGACG
Organism: Falsigemmobacter faecalis; assembly: GCF_003863335.1. Taxonomy (GTDB): domain Bacteria; phylum Pseudomonadota; class Alphaproteobacteria; order Rhodobacterales; family Rhodobacteraceae; genus Wagnerdoeblera; species Wagnerdoeblera faecalis. The sequence continues at coordinate 99,711 of NZ_RRAZ01000016.1, forward strand.
TTATGGCCATCCGCGAAGGTGATGCGGTCATTGCCCAGACCACCGATGGCGCGGTTGTTGCCACTGCCAAGGCTGATGACATCATTGCCGGTGGCCGTGCCGGTGCCGGTGAGGATGGCCGTGACACTGCCGTCGGTCTCACCGAGCAGCCAGATCACCCCGTCATCGCCGATCACCGCATCATCCCCCTCACCGGAGGTGATGCTGTCATTGCCGGTCCCGCCAATGATCAGATCGTTCCCGCCCCCGGTGGTGATGGTGTCATGCCCGCCCATGGCATCGGTGCGCGTCTCAAAGGAGGTGATCCCCTCATTCAGACGGGTGCCGATGACGATGCCGAAATCGCCAAGAACAATGTTATTGCCGTGAAGATCGCGGATGGTCTCATCGCGGCCGCCACCGATCAGGATGTCATTGCCCTCTCCGCCGTCGAGCCAGTCATTCCCGGCATTCTGAGAGCTGTCGAAAATCGTCTCCACGCGCTCTGCGACCAGATTGGCCGAGAGTTTGACGCGGCCAAAATCACCGAGCATCACATCGACGCCCTTGCCGCCTTCCAGTCGGTCGGCCCCGCCGCCGCCCAGCAGAATGTCGTCGCCGCGCCCCCCGAGCAGCGTGTCATTCCCATCGGCCAGATCCTGAACCGCGAGATAGACCGCTTTGTTGAAGCCGGTGTTGCGGTCGTAATCGCTGAGCTGAACGGTGCTGCCGTCTTTCACCGCAGTGATCTCAAACCGCCCGCCGGTGATCAGATCAACCCCGCGGCCGCCTGCCAGCAGATCCGCCCCAAGGCCGCCTTCGATCACATCATTGCCCATCTGGCCATAAAGGCTGTCGGCGCCGTCGCCGCCGATGATCAGATCCGCGCCGTCCTGGATCGCAAGGCGGTTGATCCGCGAAGCTGCATCAAGGAGCTCGCGGGTGACCTTCGCCGCCGCGGCTTCGGTCTCAGCCCGCAGCTTGTCGGCGTCCTGCTGTGACAGACCCGCGAGGTTTTTATCGGCTTCGGCCCAAAGGGCCTTCACCGCGGCCGCGATCTCTGCGGAGGAATCGAGCTGGCCGTCTTCCCCGGCCGCAGCCCCCCAGCCCCAGACCTCTGAGCTGGCGGTGGTATGGACCCTGATCACATCCGATCCCGCGCCGCCTTCGACATAGGCGTGAAGCCCGCCGACGGTGATCTGATCGTGCCCGGCGCCGCCATAAACGCGCACCTCACCCTGCCCGCCGATCAGCACCGGCTCCGGCGCAGCAAAGGTCCCCATCATCGCCCCGATCCGGGCGCCCGGCGTCGTCTGCGCAGCCCCTCCCTCGCGGGGGGCGGTCGGATCAAAGGCCATGCCCGCGCGGATAACGTCATTGCCGCCACCGGCAAAGACCATAGCATTGCCATTGCCGGCGATGATCCTGTCGGCGGTTTTCGAGGCCTTTTCCTGCGTGAAACGGGTGTAATCTTCGGCAAGACCGGCCAGCGTCACACGCTCAGCGAGGCCCGCAGCGCTGGTGACATTATAGCTCGCCCGCGCCTTGCCGCTGGTGTCGATCACCCCCTCGCGGGTGATGCCCAGCAGCTCGGTCACCGCCTCAAAGGTCAGATCTTTCTTCGCATCGCCGGTGTTGCTTTGCGCAAACTCATGCAGGAAGAGATCGCGCAGACCGTAATCGCCATCGCCAAAGAAGACCACATTGCCGCTGGGCACATCGATATCGTCGTGCCCGCTGCCCCCGAAGATCACATAGGTGCCGGTGGCATTGGCGCTGCCGCGCACCACATTCTGCCCGTCCCCGAGGAAGACCACCACAAACCCCTGGTCGGGCAGCGTGACCACATCATTGCCTTCATCGGCATAAAGCACGATCGGAATATCAAGGCCGAGGCCCGACATATCGATGGTGTTATTGCCCTTGCCCGCCGGAATGATCAGCCCGCCGATGTCGCCCGACATCATGCCGCTCATCGCGCCCTGCTCGTTGCCGAGATTGACCTGGATGCCGGGATCCGAAGCCCCCGTCATCATCCGCGCCGCGGGGGCGCCGAAGGAGACGACATCATCGCCGTCTTTATCCATATCGGTCAGCGAGCCGCCGATATTGGAGCCGATCGCCAGCGTCGCGGTGCCACCGGGCTTTTCGACTTTCGGCGCCGGACCGGTCGGCAGCGGCAGGCCGCCAAAGGGGAAGCTCTTTTCAATATCAACAACGGGGATGTCCAGATTGATACTGATGATTCCGAGATTGATCCGCACCCAGACGTCGAGGAAGAATTTGACGTCAAATTTGCCCTCGAAGATATAGCCAAGCATATTGCCCGGATCTTCGGCACTGGCATTGATGATGGCGATCAGCTCCGTGATGCGCATCTTGCCGTCGTCGTTCGGGTCATTAAAGCCCAGCTGCAGACCCGCGCCGCCGCCCACCGTCAGGCCGACAATGCCAAGGTTCAGCGCAATCGCCAGCTCAAAGGAGACGTCGATAAAGGGCTTGGTATCCATGAAGATACCATCGAGCAGCCGCAGCGGGTCTTTGGTATTGACGAAATTGACGATGCCCGAAAGGTCATAGCCCACCGAAATCCCGGCGTAGGCCTTGGCTCCGATTTCAAACTGCAGGCCCAGCGAGACAATCTTGCTGATAAAGCCCGGCAGACCCATCATCTGCACCGCCAGATCGACGAAATTCGTGCGCGGCAGGTTCAGGTTCAAAAGCGTGAAGTGAACCTTGACGAGATCGACCTGATCGAACTTTCCAAGCAGCAGGTTGATCGCCGAGAAAGGATCGCTCAGCAGCGGGATTTCCAGCGCAAAGCCGCGCGTCAGGCTGCCGAAGACGCCAAAGGGCTTCTCCTCCCCGCCGAGGAAATTCGCCGTCATCGGACGGTCCAGGGTGGCCGATGCGGTGTCGATCTTTCCGACCTTATCCTCACCTTTAAAGGAATTGGTGAAATCAAAGCTGCCGAAGACATATTCGCCACCGGATGCGTGCAAAGTTGCCACGAAGTCCGAGATGTCTTTGACCACCTGCAGCACATTGTTGACGATGCCAAAGATCGGGAAGGCCTGGGACAGCGCATCCACGACCAGGCTGAAGGGCGGCGACTGCATCCAGCCAAGCGCATCCGCCAGCGGCTCAATAAAGGCCATCAGCGGCTCGACCACCGGGCGGATGATGGCGTCGTAAAGCACGCTCGCGTCGATGCGGACGTTCTCAAAGGCCACGCGGTCAAAGACAAACCCAAGGCCATTGGTGCTGTCAAACGCGCCCTGGATCATCAGCTCAGCTTTCGCCGAAGGGATGATCTGATAGCCGCCGATCAGCAGCGGATTGAAGCCCGTTTTCGTCGGATCAAGGATATTGGCAATCAGGCCCAGCTGGATATCGACATCCACATTGAAGGCGAATTTCACCAGGTCTTTGCTTTTGAGCTTGCTCAGATAGATCAGCCGCTCAAATTCCAGCACCTCCCCGGTGCCATCTTTCAGCGCAATGCCGCTGAAATCCGCCTGAATATCCCCCGCGCCGGCGGTGACATCCCTGCCGACAATCAAAAGGCCCTGCTCGCCGTAAAGATCAACGCCCAGCTCCCCCTTGACCACCGCCGTCCCCTCGGCGGTGCCAATACCGGTGAAGCCATCCTCGGTCGCCGTCACGGCGTCTGCAGAAATCCCCAGCACTCCAAGCAGCTTGGCCGAGCCCTGGAAGCTGCCGGCATCTGCGCGAACCCCGATGCGGATCTCTTTGGCATTGGTGTCGTTCAGCAGGAAGAAGCCGTTTTTATTGAAGCCAAACCCAAGGTTGACGCTGTAATCGAGCGCAATGCGGATGCCCGAGCCTTCTTTCACCGCCAGCTCAAAGCCCGGCAGACCCAGCTCAAAGCCGATGTCGAGCATCTGATCGAAGATCACGGCGCTGAAGTTAATCGCACCATAGATATAGCTGTCGCTCATCCCGCCTTCGGTGTTCAGGAAGGCTTTGATGAATTCGATCTTCTCGCCACCGGGATTGAACAGCTCATTGAGCTTGTCGTTGAACCAGCCGGTCAGCAGATCCACCGTCGTCGGCAGCGTGCCGTCTTCTTTCGGGGTATTGGCAATCTCGCGCGCCTCGGCCAGCGCCCCGAGGCGGAATTCGGTGAAGAAGGTCACCGCCGAGCCGATGGCATTGCCGACCACCGGCAGTTTGATCCCGGCCAGATATTGATCAAACAGATCCTGCATCCGGCCGAGGATCATATCGAGACCGTTCAGCACCTGCGCGGGATTGTTCAGAAGCGACAGGATGTTGAAATCATCAAGGAAGGAAGTGAGCTTGCTGATTTCCGGCAGTTTCAGCTCATATCCGGTGAGCGTGCCGTTATTAAAGAGCGTCACCAGATCGCCTGAAAGCGGCGCGCCGCCCTGCAGTTTCAGCAGATCGGCCTTATAGGTAAAGCCGTGCTCTTCGGGATCAAGCAGGCCCAGGCTGTCCTGGAAGGGCAGATCGACATAGATGCCGATGCCAACCTCCACCTCGAAGAGATCCGCCAGCGACCGCTCGTCGCTGGTGAGGATGTTGAAGATGTCGCTCAGATCATACTGAGTGTCATCTGTTCCATCGATGTCATTGAAACCGATGCTGATAAAGGCCGGATCGGTGCTGCCTGCTCCCGCCGTGATCAGGGCCGCGCCATCGACCACCGCAATGGAGATCGGGCCAAGGCCCAGCTTCAGGTTCAGACCCTCTGCCGCACCGGCGGTAAAGCTCAGATGCAGACCGGATTTAACGGTGTCGAGGTAAAGACGCGGGGCGCCTGTCTTCCGCTCGCCTTCCAGCTGTTCAGAGACGACCGCGCCTTCAAAGACCTGGCCCTTCACGTCAAAGCCCAGAAGCCGCGCGGCGTTAGAGCCGCCGATCTCCAGAATTTCAAAGGTCACCGCATGGCTGATATCCACGCCGGAGACCGCAAAGACCAGCGGTGCAGCACCGATGCCTGAGGCGAAATTGGTGCCGACCAGGGTGACGACATCGTCAACCACCACGGCACGGACCAGTTGTCCGGCCGGAAGGGTCCAGCCCCCGACCCAGCGCGAGGAGACTTCGCTGCGCGCAATATCCGCCGCCGCCAGCGCCTCATTGATCGCCTGTGCAAGGCCCTCTGCGGTGCGGCCCGCTTCTGCCGGGATCGCAAGATCGGTGCCGTCGCCAAGGCTGTCTGCGTCTTTGCCAAAAGCGATATGGAACTTCATCGCAGCGGCATAATCCACCGGCGCACCGCCGGTCTCAGCAAGCAGTGCCAGGCTTGTGAGCTGATCGGCCACTTGCGAGACCACGAAGTCCGCGCCGAAGAACGTCTTCACATCACTGCTGTCGATCTTCTCGCTGTTGGCATCAAAGAGGGTGATCAGACCGGTCGCCTCATCCAGCGTGAAGCTGACGTGTTTGCCGACGGCGGTCTGCAGCGCCTCATTGATGCGTTCGACCGCATCGCCCAGCGTGGTCGCGCCGTTCAGATCAATATTCACCGCTTTGCTGGTGCCATCGGTCAGATCTTTCCAGCGGATCCGCAGATCCTCTGCCCCCTCAGAGGAAAAGACGAGGGCACTGACGCTGGAGAGATCTGCAAGCCTGGTCTCAGCCTTTGCGATGGGCGGATCGGCCAGAACGCGGCTCAGGTCCAGACCGAAGTGGAAGGACATCGTAAGATCGGGGTCAAAGACCAGATTTCCGTCGCCCTGCACATCGGCGAGGTTCGTCAGGATCTTTGCGGCCTCCGGGCCCACGATGTCCGCCAGCTTATCGCCGATCAGCGCATCGAGATCGAAGTTGAACGGCAGCGACAGCGCGAAATCTTTGAGGAAAGAGAACTCCAGCCCGAAGAGCAGCGTTTTGGCGGCGCTGTCCCACTGCAGATTCACAGTGTCCTGACCAAAGACGTCTTCAAGCACCGATTTCAGCCGGTTCAGCCCGGTCTGCGGATCGTCGCGCAGTTCCTGCACCTGCGCGGCCAGCTCTTTGGCGAAATCCACCGCATCCAGAACCGAGAAGTTCAGCAGCGGAATATCCTGCGCCAGGAAGGGCAGCTTTTCCTTCAGCGCCTCGCCGGTCACGCTGACCAGGTTCAGGATGGTGCTGAAACTGTCGAGGATATCGCCCTCGCCCAGCGTGCCAAGCGCCTCAATCGCTTCGGCGCCATCGCCGATCAGCCGGAAATTCGCGCTTTCCAGCGGATTGGTGAGGTCATCCACGCTCAGCGCGATGCCGTCGATGATGCCTTCATTCAGCCCCGAGATGCCCGCGACATTCAGGCGGACATCGCCAAGCTGCAGATAAAGTTGCGACAGCACGTCGTCGGGGCGCAAAGTGTAGCTATCCGCATCGACAATCTGCAGCCCGGCGCGTGTGCTGACTTCCTTCCCCTCAGCATCGAGGGCTGTGCCCGCGCCATCCGTGACGATACCGCCCTGCAGGTCGGTCCGGCCCACAAGTTTGTTCAGCCCGCGCAGGACATCCGTTTCCCCCGCAGCATCGGTGTTCAGGAAAGCATCGAGAATATTCTGCAGCGAGACACGGTCTGAGAATCCGGCCGCAGCGCTTCCCCCCACGAGGGTAAAATCAAACTGCGTGTTGATGGCCAGGAAGTTCTGGCTCGGATCGTCAAGACCGATCGACAGATCCATCAGACCAAGATTGGCAAAGCCTTTGATCTGATCACCGAAGGCGGCGATTTCTGCCTCAAGGGCGAATTTGTTGAAGAAGATGCTGTCGAGCATCGCCTGACCAACGGATTGCAGCCCGCTCGTCTCTGCGTCCAGATTGCGGCGCGCCTCAAGCGCGTTACCGGCCTGCGATTCCCCCATCAGCGAGCGGGCAAAGCCCACGACGTCGATGCCGACGCCGAGGCTGAACTCAGCCGAAAGCGCCGCCGACAGCCGCGCAGAGAGCGAGAGGTTCGACAGATCGCCCATCCCCAGATCATCCAGCGAGAAATGCCCGCTGGTGGTGGCATTCAGGCTGACTTTGGGAAAATCAAAGATCAGCGCGCCGTCTTTCGTGAGGGTCAGGGTCGCGCCCGCCATATGCGCGCTGGTCGCCAGCTTGCCGTTGACCCAGCCGATCAGCGAGGTCAGATCAAAGGCCCGGGTCAGCCGCTCCGGATTGACGCCGAATTTCAGATCGAGAGGTTCAGCCCCGGCGGCCTCAAATTTGAAAGAGGTTTTGCCCTCTGCGACGGAAGCGGTGACCGCAATCTCCAGCCCCGCGCGCTCAAAGGCCTTTTCAATCCCGGCCTGCAGCGTGGTCATGGAGCCCCAGCCATCCGCAGGCTTCAGAACCGGCAGCAGGATCTCCTGGCCATTCACTTCCGCGCTGAAGGTCAGCCGGTCCATCCCCTCCAGTTTCGCTGCGAAATCAGCAGGGAGCGTCCAGGTGAAGCTGCTCTGCGCGGTCAGCATCAGGGCGGGGATATCTGTGGTATCCTTGCCAAAGACATCGCTGACCTCAATCAGGGCGCTCTCATCAAAGCCGAGAACCGAGAGATCCCAGGGAACCAGAACCGTTTCCTGAACGGTCTCAGTCCCGCCCGTCGGCTTGCCATCCTCATCAAGGATATCAACCACTTTGTCGACGATCACCGGATGCTTCGGCCCGGTCAGCGCCAGAGCCCAGGTCGGGGCCGCGCCGCCGATGGTGCCCAGCCGCAGCTGACCGCCGGCGGAGGTGGCGGTAAATCCATAGGGCTGCAGCGCGGGTGCCAGAAGGGCGGCGAGGGCGGCGGTGCGCGCCTCAAGCGTGGCGGTCACGTCATGCAGCGCATGATCGCCGGTCAGATCGACCACAACTTCCTGCAGATCATAGATGACTTTGGTGGCATCTGCCGGATCGACGGTCTGGGTGCTGAGCGTGAAGCGCAGCTCGGTCATCCCGGCCAGGCGGCCGGGATCAAACAGGGCCTCACGCCCGGTCACTTCGGTGGCGATATGACCGTCAAGCCCAGTGTTAAAGCCCAGCTCCGAAGGTTTGATGACAAAGAGATCATCGAGCTTCGAGAAGACATCCGCGATTTCGCCCAGAACATCCGACAGCTCAATATCCGTGAAGGGGATCTCAAAGTTCAGCATCGAGCTGCGCAGCAGACCCGCGAGGCTGTCCCCCACATCGCGCAGGAAGCCGGTGATCTGGTCCATGCCCATCGCGGCCAGACCCTCGATGGTCTCCTCAAGGACGCCGCGCAGCTCCTCATGGGCCACCGCGCCCGAAAGATCGACGTCAAAGCCCAGCTGCGCCTCAGCGATCACCCGCTCCATCCGCGTGGCAAGGCCGGGGTTTGCGCCATCCTGCGTGCTCAGCAGCACCGAATTCATCGTCATGCCGATGCCAAAGGGCAGCCCGTTTGCGCCGGTCACCGCCTCAAAGAAATCGAGTTTGCCCGCAAGGCCGAGAGAGATCAGCGCATAGCTTTTATCGGCTTCAAGCGTGACGAAGGGCCGCTCGGCGGGCGTCACCGCCGGCAGCGGCCCGCCGTCCTGAGGATCCGCCGGGGCGGCGGGGGCGTCCTCTCCCACTTCGCGGATCTTCAGCCCGGCGCTGAGGCTGAAATCGGTGTTCAGCCGCTCATAGTCAAAGCCATCCGCCGATCTGACCATCCCGAAGCCCAGATCGGTGCCGCTGGCGAAGCCGAGGGTGAAGGCGATTTCGGCAAATTGCAGGCTCTCGACCGTCAGGCTCAGCAGGCCAAGGTTCACTCCAGGTGTTCCGGGCAGAGCAATGCTGCCGCCGATGCTGACCAGCGGATCGAAGTCAAAGTTCTGAACACTGAGCCACAAAAGGGGATCGGTTTCCACCGCCCCGCGGCCCGCCACCAGATCGAAGGTCATCGACCCGGTTCCGTCGTTCAGCGTCACGTCAAAGGGCAGAGCCACGCCGCCAAAGGCCCAGGAATTCAGCCCGTCAAAGACGTTGTCGATCAGCCCGTTCAACCCGGAGCCAAAGCCCGGCAGTTCAATCTCAACGGTAACGCCGGGGCCGTCCGCCTTTTCGCTGAAGGTGACCGACTGACCGGTGTCGGAGACAATGTCTTTCAGCTCAACGCTGTAGGAGGAATTTCCTGCCAGCACCGAGTTTGCCGCCGTCAGAATATCCGCGGTCAGCGCGGCCTGGTCTTTTCCAGCCCCCTGCCCCAACTCGAGAAGCTCTCCGGCGAGGGTGCCTGCGCGGGCCACCACCTCATTGCGGCTCAGCGCCTCAAAGCCAAAGACGCTGTTCAGCTGATCAGGGCTGATGACCCCTGCCCCCAGAACGCTGTCCATCGCCGCCAGCAGATTCTGGCCGCGCGTGCTGCCCTCGGTGTCAGAGGCCAGCGCCCTCAGGCTGAGTTCCGAGCCGGTGCGCAACTGCTCCATCGCCTGCGACAAAAGCCGGGTGATCTCCTGGATTTTCGCGGCCGAATCGCCCTCGCCCGCCGGAGCGAAGCTGTCGAGAACCGAGAGCGCCGGTTCGGTGAATTCGGTGAACTGATCCAGCACCGAGCCAAGGCCCGCCAGCTGCGCTTCGAGCATCTGATGCACGCCCGAAACCATTTCCGCAAAGCCGCCCAGGCCACTCAGGTCCCAGCCAAGGCTTGCATCCATCAAAAGGCGCGGCTCAAGCGGGGTGAAATCCGGAAAAACCGGAGAGACCGGTTCAGACAGGCTGTGACGCGCGAAAGAGGGCAGCAGGCGGTTCATCTTTGCTCCGGGTTATCAATCGGGAAAAGCACTGATACCAGGAGACTGGTCGCAGCCCTTCAGGGCTGCGAAGCCGGCTCCGCACTCGTCGAGAGGCATGAATTCAACCAACAACCTAAAGTTTAATAACCCCTCCTGTTTACCACTCAGCTTTGTTCCCTGCCAGAAAAATCCAAAGGTAAGTAAGGTATACCATACCTATAAAGGCTGATTTTGGCCTTGCCATGCGATTTTCGGGTGAAAGTTGGCGAAAGACAGGAGCTGCCTGCGCAACTTTCAGGTTACGCAACCGCGCCGTTCCGGGCAATCCCTGCGCAGCCCGCAGCACCTGGGAAACCTGCCTGCGCGCGCCCTTGTACCAGAGGTAATCTTCGGGTTCCATTTCTGTCGCCATTCACCCGCAGGGCGAATAATGTGCCGGGAAACCGGTCGCTCCGGCCGATCATTCACTGTCAGGACTTTCATAGACACACTCGCCAGCCGCCAGGCCATATCGTCGTTTCTGTTTTTGCGCGAGGAGCCACAGCCTGTTGATCTTGCGTTCGTTTTTGGCAGCCCGACCCTCAGCTCCCTGCAGCCGGCGATTGCGCTTTATCAGGCCGGGCTGACGCGGCGCATTCTGATCAGCGGCGCGGGGAAGGCTCCGGGATTTGCGACAGAGTGGCAGTTCTATCAGGCCGCGGCCATGGCAGCCGGGGTGCCGCAAAGCGCGCTGATCCTTGAGAAAAAGGCCCGCCATACCAGAGAAAACGCCGCCTTCGGGGCGGCGCTGATCGCGCTTGATCCGGGATGGGCGCAGGTGCGCAGCATGGCGGTCTGTGCGAAGCCCTTTCACATGCGGCGCGCGGTGATGACGCTGCGCCGGCATCTCCCGGAAGGCATCCGCCTGATCCCGCAGCCCCCCTCGGATCCCGCGGATCTCGCCGCTGAGACCTGGTGGCGCACGCCCCAGGGGCGGGAGCGTGTGCCGGGCGAACTCGGGAAAATCAGCGACTACGCTTTGAAGGGTGATCTCGGTGATTTCTGAGGGCCGATCGGCCTATATGATGGGCATTGGCGGCACGGGTATGCTGCCGCTCGCCCTTCTGCCGCGAGAGGCCGGGCATCAGGTCTCGGGCAGCGACACGGGCTGCTCTGCTGGGCGGCGCGCGCTGCTGGCGGCCGCAGGCATTCAGCCCGCAGCCCGGCTCTGCGGCCCGCAGATGGCACAGGCAGATCTGCTGATCGCAAGCCCGGCCATTGCCGGCACCCACCCTGACGGCGGCTGGCACGGCGGCAGGGCCAGCGGATCCTGAGCCGCGCCGCCGCGCTTTGCGCGCTGATCTCGGGTCGGGAGACGGTCTGCATCGCCGGAAGCCACGGCAAATCAACCACTTCGGCCATGCTGATCCATATCCTCGCACAGGCCGGGCTGCGCGACTTTGGCTATATGCCTGGCGGCAGTTTTCAAACGGCGGACCTCTCCCCTGCGCGGTTGAATGCGCCCGGGACCCTTTTCGTCACCGAGGCCTGCGAGGCCCATGGCGCGCTCGGCGACTGGCAGCCCGGGCATATCATTCTGACCAATGCCGATGACGATCATGCCGATCACTACGGCGGCCCCGAGGGGTTGCGGCAGGCTTTTGCCACTTTTCTCGCACGGCTGGCCGCCGGGGGCAGCCTGCTGGCCTGTGGCGACGATCCCGGGGTTCAGTCTCTTCTGGAGGCTGATCCGCGAAAGGCGCTCACCTATGGCTTTGGAAAGCAGAACCGGCTGCGCGCCGAGGCGGCCGGGACGGATCTTTGGCACATCCGCTTTGAGGATCAGGATCCGGTCCTGCTGCGCCTCAGACTGCCGGGCAGGCATAATGTCCTCAACGCGCTCGGCGCTCTGGGCATGGCCATGCGACTTGGCGTGAACCTGAGCACCGCGGCAGAGGCGCTGGCCGGTTTCAGCGGTGTCAGCCGACGCCTTCAGCCGCTGCAAACCAGCGCAGCGATCACGCTTTATGATGATTTCGCCCATCACCCCACGGAGATCCGCGCGGCTCTTTGTGCTTTGCGTCCGGGCGCGACGGGACGGCTGATCGCGGTGCTGCAACCGCAGCTTCACAGCCGTGTCTCTGCGCGCGCCGATGCCTTTGTCGAGGCGCTGTCGCAGGCCGATCTGAGCTATCTTTTGCCCGTCTCGGCGGAGGGTGAGAGCAAAGGTGACGGCGATGCCGCCCTGCTGGCCGCGCTGAACCGACGCCAGATCCCCTGTCAGCCTGTCGCGGGGCGAGAGGCTCTGCTGGCGCAGTTGCAGGAGGATCTGCGCCCCGATGACACACTGCTTGTCATGGCCGGAACCAGCGGGGCCCCGCTTGCGCCCTGGCTTGCGGCAGCGCTGCAACCGCCCCGGGAGAGGCGCCGGGATTTCAGCATTCTGCACGGACCCGAGCGAAAGATCGACCGCGATCTGCTGGCAGAGATTGCCGGTCACTGCCGCCGCAACCCGACCGCTCCGGCCGTCGAAATCGGCAGCCGCAGCCTGAGCTACGCGGATCTTTTGCAGCGCGTCGAAAATCTGGCCGCGCTGCTGCGGAAATCCGGGGTGAAACAGGGCCTGAGCGTTGGTGTCTGCCTTGGGCGCAGCCTTGATCGGCTGACCTCATTTCTGGCCATTCTGCGGCTTGGCGCGGTCTATGTGCCGCTTGATCCGCAGCTCCCGCGGGAGCGGATGGCAAAGATGATGCAGCAGGTCGCGCTGCGCCATGTGGTGGTCAATGCGGCCAGCCCTGCGGTGCCCGGATGGCGCAGGAAAACCATCAACTGCGGTTTTCTGCCCGACCCCGCCTCTCTCGCGGCTTTTGACTGGGCGCTGCCGGAGTTTGATCCGCAAAGCGCGGGCTATATCGTCTTCACCTCAGGCACCAGCGGCACGCCAAAGGCGGTGGAGGTGCCGCGCCAGGCGCTGACGAACTACGCCTTTGACGCGGCGGAGGCCTTTGGCATCACACCGACGGCCCGGGTCTCGCAGCTCCACAGCTTTGGCTTTGATGTGGCCATCGGGGATATGATTATGGCCATGGCGGGCGGCGCCTGCCTGGTTCTGCCGACCGATCTGACCGCAAGCCCCGGCGCACCGGTTGGCCGCTTCATCGCCCGGGCGCGGATCACCCATCTGAGCCTGACGCCCTCAGCGCTCGCGTTGATCCCGGCCGGAGAATGTCCCGATCTGACCCATGTGGTCGTCGCCGGAGAGCCCTGCCCCTCGGCACTTGTCAGCCGCTGGAGCCATATTCCGCAGTTCATCAATGCCTATGGCCCCAGCGAGGCGACCATTGAAGTCAGCTATGCCCGCTGCCATCCGGAGGGGCCGATCACCATCGGGCGGCCTTTTGCAAATTGTGGCATCTGTCTTCTGAATGCCGGGCAAAATCCCGTGCCCCAGGGCGATGAGGGGGAGATCTGGATCTTCGGAGAGGGCCTTGCGCTTGGCTATCGCGGCCAGCCTGAGCTGACCGCAGAGCGCTTTGCCACCGTCACGCTGCCGGGCCTTGCCCCCCGGCGCATGTACCGCAGCGGCGACCGCGGGCGTCAGTTGAAAGACGGGCGCTTTTTGTGCCTCGGCCGCATGGACAATCAGGTCAAATTCAAGGGCTACCGCATCGAGCCCGAAGAGATCGAGGCCCGGATCTGCGCCTTCCCCGGCATCGCCGATGCCGCCGTCAGCCTGCTGAAACCCGAGGGTCTGCCAGAGCGGCTGATTGCGCATTTTGTCATGGCGCCGGATGCGGATGTCCCTGAGATTGCGGCGCTTCGCAGCCACCTCTCCCGCTGGCTTCCCGCCTATATGCTGCCCGCCTTTTTCCTGCCGGTGCAGCAGATCCCGCGCAGCCTGAACGGCAAGCGCGAGCGGAGCAATCTGCCGCTGCCGCCGGGCCTGCAGACAGCCCCCGCCCCGCGCCGCAGCGGCACCCCGACCGAAGAGAAGATCATCGCTCTGGTGGAAGCACAGATCGGCCACGGGGCGCTGAACGGGGTCCGGGACCCTCTCTCTGATGCGGGTCTCGATTCAATCGCCATGGCCAACCTGCTCTTTGCCCTGGAGGAGGCCTTCGACGTCCGGCTGATCAGCCCGGAAGATGAAGCTTTTGAGACGGTTGAAACACTTGGGCTTTTGATCGACACACTTCTCGCCCAGCCCGCCGGGACAACCGAAGGCGGCGGCAATTTTGCAGCCCGGCTGCTGCCGCATGTTGCCCGCTGGCCGGGCACAAGGATCGGGTCTTCGGGCCTGTTGTTCCGCATCAAACCCGGGCCGCAGATGCCGGGGTCGTCGCTCTTCTGGTGCTTTCAGTCCGGGGGCGAACTGGCGGCTCTTCACGAAGCGCTCGGGCCGCAGGTTGCGCTTTATGGGCTGCGCTCGGGGCATCTTGCGGTGGACTATACCCCCGGGACGCTGACGGCCATGGGGCAGCTTTATGCCCGGCTCATCTGTGAAGCGCAGCCCGAAGGGACGCTGCATATCGGCGGCAATTGCCAGGGCGGTATGGTGATGCGCGCCGTCGGCCTTGAGCTGATCGCCATGGGGCGTGAACCTGCCATGACCATCCTGATGGAGCAGGGCCGCTTTAGCCCCTACCCCGCGCCGGTGACGCTGCTCTTTGGCGAAAGGAGCTATCTGAACCCCTATGCGCAGCTTGCGGATCCCGATCAGATCTTCCGCCGCGCCTATCCGGCCGGATACAGTGTGGATATTCTGCCGGGCGCGCATGGCAGCTATTTCACCCCGGATCCCGTCCGGGCCCTCGCGGCAGCCATCTCCCGAAGCCTGTCACGCCCCGGGGGCGGCGCAGGCAAAGCGCCAGAGCTGCAGGCCAGCCAATGACGGCAGGCCGCGCGCTCTCCCGCAAATTCGCCCGTCTTCGCCGCAGGGTGAGGCCGGGTCTGCGGGCTTTGCGGGATCTGCCGATGGCCCTCACCTTTCCGCTCGCCCTGATCCCCCGGCCCCCGCCGTCAGACCCGCTGGAGCGGGCGGTCGCAGATCTGCTGCTGCTGGGCTTTTATGGCAAAGACCCGCGCGCGCTTCCGGCGCGTCTGCTGGCTCGCCAGATCCGGGACGGGGAGGTGGGCGGCGTGTTCTTCGTCTCTGACAATGTCGCAAAACCTGAGGCTCTGCGCGGACTTGTGCAGATGATGCAGCCACCCGGCCGCCAGCCTTTGATCGCGATCGACCACGAAGGCGGCCTCGTGCAGCGGCTGAAGGCAGAGCATGGCTTTTCGCGCCTGCCCTCTGCCCAGGACATGGCCAGATTGCATAGCCCCGAGGCCGCGAGAGGGCTCTATGCCGGGGCCGCAGCGGAACTGGCCGCGGCCGGCTTCAACCTGAGCCTTGGCCCTGTCCTCGATCTCTGTGATCCGCAGAATGTCGCCATCGGTCAGGCGGGTCGCGCCTATCATGAGAAAGCGGATCAGGTTGCCCGTTACGGCGCGGCCTTCACTGAACCGCGCCGGGGTTGCCGGAGGCTGATTAGGGTTAGTTACGCGGCCATGGGCTCAGT
>NZ_RRAZ01000017.1 GCF_003863335.1 Falsigemmobacter faecalis
GGACGCAGGACGCAGGACGCAGGACGCAGGACGCAGGACGCAGGATTTTGCACCCTGTCCGGCACGGGTCAAACAGCAAAAAACCCTCAGGCGAACCTGAGGGTTTTTGAAAGTGGCGCGGTTGACGGGGCTCGAACCCGCGACCCCCGGCGTGACAGGCCGGTACTCTAACCAACTGAGCTACAACCGCGCTATGCGGGGATATCTACGGGGAACTGACGGGGGCGTCAATGGCCCTGCCCGCATTTTTTCGAAGTTTTTTCCGACCCCTTAGCGGAAAAGCACCAGAGCATTGGGCGACCATGCCACCCGGGTGCGCACACCGCGATCAAGCACCTGACGGCCCGGCACGTTGCGCATCGACAGCCGCACCGGCTTGGCCACGCCGTCGAGTTTCACGTCATAATAGGTCATATCGCCGTAATAGACGACTTCCTCGATCACGCCAGGCGCTTCACGGTCATTCGAGGTCTGACCTTCATACATCAGGGTCAGGGTCTCGGGGCGAAAGCCCACCGAGATCTCTCCCGTCGGCCTGCCGGGGGCCTGACGCGCGGGCACCTGCACACGGCCAAGACCTGCGACGTCGAGATCAAAGCCCGCATCATCCTGGGACAGGATTGTGGCGGGCAAAAAATTCATCGTGCCGATGAAATCCGCCACACGCCGGGTTTTCGGCAGACGGTAGAGGGTTTCGGGATCATCAAGCTGCTCGATCTGGCCCTCAAACATCACGGCGATGCGGTCTGACATCACCAGCGCCTCTTCCTGGTCGTGGGTGACCAGGATGAAGGTGATGCCAACCTGACGCTGCAGCTTGATCAACTCAACCTGCATCTGCTCGCGCATCTTTTTGTCGAGCGCCGACATCGGCTCATCGAGAAGCAGCACCCGCGGCTTCAGGATCAGCGCCCGCGCCAGCGCCACCCGCTGGCGCTGACCGCCCGAGAGCGCATGGGCGGCACGTTTGCCAAAACCCTTCAGCCCCACCATTTCCAGGGCTTCCTGAACGGCGAAGTCCTTCTCTTTGGAAGAGCGCGGATCTTTGCGCAGACCAAAGCCCACGTTCTGCTCCACGCTCAGATGCGGGAAGATGGCATAGGACTGAAAGACCATATTGGTCGGCCGCGCATTGGCCGGAACCCCGTCCATATCCTGGCCGTCGATCATCAAGACGCCCGAGTTCAGCTCTTCAAACCCGGCGATGGTGCGCAAAAGCGTGGTCTTGCCACAGCCCGAAGGCCCGAGCAGCGAGAAGAACTCTCCCTCGCCGATCCGGGCAGTGATCCCGCGCAGCGCGTGGTAATCGCCATAATGCTTTTGCAGATCCTCCATCTCGATCAGCGGCTTGCGGATCAGACCCGGAGCGGGTTTGGTCAGGATGGATTGCGTCACAGGAAGCCTCCGGTGTCCTTGCCGCCGGATTTGGCAATGCCACGGCGACGGAAATATTCAGCGATGGCCAGCAGAGTGACCGAGAGCAGCACAAGGATGGTCCCCAGTGCCATGATCTCCGGCACTTTGGCCGGGAAACGGAATTGCGAGAAGATATAGACCGGCAGCGTCGGCTCGGTCCCCGCAAGGAAGAAGGCGATGATGAATTCATCAAGGCTGATGGTGAAAGAGATCAGCAGCGAGGAGATGATCCCCGGCGCCACCAGCGGCAGGATGATCAGCCGGAAAGTGGACCACTGCGTCTCACCCAGATCGATCGCGGCCTCTTCCAGCGATTGATCGAGCGACTGAAACGAGGAATTCAGGATCGCAATCGTATAAGGCGTGCAGATCAGCACATGACCAAGGATCACCGTCCAGATGGTCAGCGGAATACCCAATCCCAGCAGCACGCCAAAAAGCGAGACCGCGACAATGATCTCAGGCAGCACCAGGGGCAGCATGACCAGCCCCATGATTGCCCCCTTGGCCGGGAACTTATAGCGCGTTGCCGCCCGCGCCGCGAAGATCCCCAGACAGGTCGCCAGCACCGCCGAAGAGCAGGAGATGATCAGCGAGTTCTTCACCGCCTTCAGCAGGGTGACATTGTTCCACATCGCCTCAAACCACTTGGTGGTGAAGCCCTGCAGCGGAAACGCGATGATGGTGCCGTCGTTAAAGGCAAACAGCGGCAGCAGGATGATCGGGGCGTAGAGAAAGACCAGATAGGCCAGCGCGTAGCCCTTGAAGAGACGGGCGGCCTTCATCCTTTCGATCCTTTCAGGAAGCGGCGGTTGAGGAAGAGGAACAGCAGCGAAACCGAGGTCACCAGCACCATGGCCGAAACCGCAATGGCCGAGCCTGCCGGATAGTTATCCAGCCGCAGATATTGCAGATAGATCATATTGGCGACCATCCGACCCTCGGGTCCGCCCACCTGCTGCGGCGTGACGTAATCGCCGATCACCGGGATAAAGACGATCAGCACGGCCGCCACCACGCCCGGCATGGCCAGCGGCAGGGTCACCCGCCAGAAGGTCATCAGACGGCTTTCGCCCAGATCCTGCCCGGCCTCCAGCAGCGAGCGGTCAATCTTCTCCAGCGCTACAAAGATCGGCAGGATCGCGAAGGGCGCATAGGCATGCGCGAGCGTGATCACCACCGCATTGGCGTTGTAAAGAATGAAGGTCAGCGGCTCCTCAATGAGGCCAAGCCCCAGCAGCCCTGAGTTCAGCACGCCATTGTAGCCAAGGATCACTTTCCACAGGAAGACCCGGATCAGATAAGAGGTCCAGAACGGAATGGTGATCAGGAAAAGCCACATGCTTTTGCGCCCAGGCTTCACGTAGAAGCTGACGAAATAGGCCACCGGAAAGGCCAGAACCACGGTCGCCACCGTCACCGCCACGGCAATCCCCAGCGAGCGCAGCATGACGGCGCGCACCACCGGGTCTGACCAGGCGCCCAGATAGGGCGTGGTCGGCGTCAGCGTGCCATCGGCATTCTGCTGCATGGAGGCGCATTCGCCGACATAGTTACACAGCGTGAATTCCCAGATGATCGACAGATAACCATCGGTCAGGAAGGAATACAGCAGCAGCAGCACCAGAGGTGCCGCCAGCAGAATAACTGCATAAATGGCAGGCGGGCTGACCAGCATCAGCCCGCTCGACGCGTCAGACCGGGCGCGCCGGCGTTTCAGACCCTGTAAGCTCATCCGTGCTCCCCGGCAAAGTCAGTCTCGGACTGGGTGGATCCATGCATCTCGCACAGGGCGCGGAGGTTTAAAAGAGCCTGCGACTCAGTGGCTCACAACCTCCAGAGTGATCGCCCGCGTGCTGAGTTCAGCAAATAAAGCCGCAACCACCCGCGGACACGACACCGCCCGCTCCATCGCGTCGCGCAGCGAAGATTCGTCGCAGCCTGCAGAGGTCACTCTCCAGACCATGCGACGCGCTGCGCCGTCGTCATAAACAATTTCTGCCTCGCCCGAGCGACCCCGCCGCAGGCCAAGAAAATCTGATGCACCCGTCTTACTGTGAAATGAAAACATCCTGGTTGTCCCGGATTTTGGCTCGATGAGCGGAAAGTCGCAAAGACGAGAGCGGAAGGTCAAGGAAACTGCCCAAATAGTGACACTTTAGCCCCGTGCCGGAGCATTCCTGCAACAGAAACACCGCAGGCTGGCGGTGGCTCCCGCCGAGGCAATAAATATTGAGGAAATTCTCGACAAACGCCCTGGCGCATCTGATCCTGAACCCCTGAGACAGGGGAGGGTCACAGATGAGCGCCGAAGCCGATCATGTCGTGCTGTGCTGGCTGGCGACGGCCGATGCCACGGGCCAGCCGAATGTCTCTCCCAAAGAGATCTTTCTGCGCACCACCCCCGATGAGGTGCTGATCGCGGACATCGCCTCGCCGCGCAGCGTGGCCAATATCCGGCAGAACCCCAAAGTCTGCGTCAGCATGATCGATATTTTCCGCCAGCGCGGCGAAAAGCTGGAAGGCACTGCCAGTCTGATCGCACCGAATGAGCCGGAGTTCGCCGCCCTGAACGCGCGGCTCGAACGTCTGACCCAGGGGCTCTTCATCATCCACCATGTGATCCGGGTGCGGGTGGGGCCGGTCTCGCCGATCCGCGCGCCTGGCTGGCATCTCTTTCCCGACAAAACCGAAGCCGACATGCGCCGCGAGGCCCTTGCGACCTACCGCGTCACCGCCCTGCCCTGAAACGACAAAAAGGCCCGCCTCCGGCGGGCCTTTCCAAATCCCCGAAGGGATAAAATCAACGCTTCGAGAACTGGAACGAACGGCGGGCTTTTGCTTTACCGTATTTCTTACGCTCAACGACGCGGCTGTCGCGGGTCAGGAAGCCAGCGGCTTTCAGAGCGCCACGCAGCGACGGTTCAAACAGTTGCAGAGCTTTCGAGATGCCGTGCTTTACAGCGCCGGCCTGACCCGAAAGACCGCCACCTTTCACGGTTGCATAGACGTCGAACTGGCCGACGACGTTTGCAACTTCGAAGGGCTGCTTCAGGATCATCTGCAGAACCGGACGGGCGAAGTAAGCCGACTGGTCTTTGCCGTTGACGATGACTTTACCCGAACCCGGTTTCACCCAGACGCGAGCGACAGCGTCTTTACGCTTGCCGGTTGCATAGGAGCGGTTCAGCGAGTCACGGACGGGCTCACGGGGAGCTTCTTCCACAACAGCAGCCGAGGTGCCGGCGACGGCGGCTTTCAGGTCGTCAAGCGATTTGATATCCGACATGATTACGCGCTCCGGGTGTTTTTCGGGTTCAGGACTTTAACGTCCAGGACTTCCGGGTTTTGTGCGACGTGCGGATGCTCAGCGCCTGCGTAAACGCGCAGGTTGGTCATCTGCTGACGGCCCAGCGTGTTGCGCGAGATCATACGCTCAACAGCTTTGGTCACGACGCGCTCGGGATGTGCGCCTTCCAGAATCTGGCGAGCGGTGCGGAACTTGATGCCGCCCGGGTGGCCGGTGTGCCAGTAGTAGCGCTTGTCGTCGCGCTTGTTACCGGTCATCTGGATCTTGTCAGCATTGATGATGATGACGTTGTCACCCATGTCCATATGGGGGGTGAACGTCGGCTTGTTCTTGCCGCGCAGAATCTGAGCGACGATCGTGGCGAGGCGGCCCAGAACAACGCCTTCGGCGTCGATCAGGATCCACTTCTTCTCGATATCCGCGGGGGTAGCGGAGAAGGTTTTCATGGTGTGACCTGTGCTTGCAACGAAAGCCAAAGCCTTCGTGTTTAAGGATGCTGTTTAATGCCCCAGCCCCCCGCCTGCGTCAAGCGCGCAAAACATAATAGTTTTGTTGTAAATCAATGACTTAACGATTGTGGTATTTTAATACCACAATCTTCATGCAGAATCCTCACCGCCGCGCCGCCTCTGCCATCAGATCCGAGGCCGCGAGTTGCTGCGCGATCCCCTCCGGCACGCCGCGGGTGATCATCCGGCGGTAAATCCGCGGCCCCTGCAGCCCCAGCCCCCGCACCACCGCCGGCACCTGCGCCGCATTGGCCCGCCGCAGCGCCGCCGTCTGGGCCTTCAAAGGCATCTCATCGCGCGCGCTCTCATGGCCCGGACAGCCCGTCAGAATATCCCCCGGCGCACGCCCGCTCGCCGCCACCATACGCCGCTGCGCTTCCTCCAGCAGACGGCATTCCGCCGCCACCGCCTGAACGCGGCTCACCGCGCCCGGGGGCGCAGCGCCCGGCCCCGCCACCTGCGCTCCGCAACCGGCCAGCAATACGATCATCGCCGGATAAACAGAATATCTCACCATGGCCGCCCCCGTCTGATCCTCGCTCCAGCCTGCCACGAAGCTGACGCGCTGTCTTTCCCCTTTGCGCATCCGGGGCTATGAAGGCCCCAGGCAAAGGAGCCCCATATGCTGAAGACGCGCATCATTCCCTGTCTCGATGTGGCCGATGGCCGGGTCGTCAAGGGCGTCAATTTCGTCGATCTTGTCGATGCCGGTGATCCGGTCGAAGCCGCCCGCGCCTATGACGCGGCCGGCGCGGATGAGCTGTGCTTTCTCGACATTCACGCCACCCATGAAAACCGCGGCACCATGTTCGATCTGGTCACCCGCACCGCCGAGCAGTGCTTTATGCCGCTGACGGTCGGGGGCGGCGTGCGCAGCCATCATGATGTGCGCAACCTGCTGCTGGCGGGGGCCGATAAGGTCAGCTTCAATTCGGCCGCCGTCGCCAATCCCGATGTCGTCTCCGAGGCCGCCGACCGCTTTGGCAGCCAGTGCATCGTGGTCGCCATCGACGCCAAAACCGTGGCCCCGGGCCGCTGGGAGATTTTCACCCACGGCGGGCGCAAAGAGACCGGCATCGATGCGGTGGAATTCGCCGTCAGGATGACCGCCAAAGGCGCGGGCGAGATCCTTCTCACCTCTATGGACCGCGACGGCACCCGCGGCGGCTATAACCTGCCGCTGACCCGCGCGATTGCCGATGCCGTCTCCATCCCGGTGATCGCCTCCGGCGGCGTCGGCACGCTGGATCACCTCGTCGAAGGCGTAACCGAAGGCCACGCCAGCGCCGTGCTTGCGGCCTCCATCTTCCACTTCGGCACCTATACCATCGCCGAAGCCAAGGCCCATATGGCCGCCGCCGGGATCAATGTGAGGCTCTGATGTCTGATCTGCTCGCAAGGCTCGAAGCCACCATCCAATCGCGCAAGGGCGCCGACCCCACCTCCAGCTGGACCGCCAAGCTCCTCGCCAAAGGCCCGGAGAAATGCGCCGAGAAATTCGGCGAAGAAGCCGTTGAGGCGATCATCGAGGCGGTGAAAAACGACCGCGCGAAACTCGCCTCCGAGGCGGCGGATGTGCTCTATCACCTCCTGGTCATGCTCGCCGCCCGCGATGTGACCCTGGCCGATGTCTATGCGGTGCTCGAAAAGCGCGAAGGCACCTCCGGCATCAGTGAAAAAGCCGCCCGCCCGGAGGCATAAGAAAAGCCCCGCCGCAGCGGGGCTTTTTGCAATCTTCAGCCCGGACGTTAAGAACGCCCCTCAGGCCCCTGACCGCTCAGCCAAAAAGATCAGACTGCGGCGGCTGCCGAGGCGGCGCGATCCCGATATGACGCCAGGCCTTTGAGGCGAGCATCCGCCCGCGCGGCGTGCGCTGGATCAGCCCCTGCTGCAGCAAAAACGGCTCAATCACTTCCTCAATCGCATCCCGGCTTTCCGAAAGCGCCGCCGCAATGGTCTCCACCCCGACCGGCCCGCCGCCATAATTCTCGGCCAGCAAAAGAATGTAACGCCGGTCCGCCCCATCAAGCCCCAGATCATCGACCCCAAGCCGCGTCAGCGCATTGTCCGCAAGCTCCCGGGTGATCGTGCCATCCCCCTCCACCAGGGCGAAATCGACCACCCGGCGCAACAGCCGCCCCGCAATCCGCGGCGTGCCCCGCGCCCGCCGCGCGATCTCCAGCGTGCCCTCCGGCTCGGCCGGCACCCCCAAAAGCCGCGCGCCGCGCCCGACAATCAGGTTCAGCTCTTCAATGGTATAAAACTGCAGCCGCGTCGGAATCCCAAAGCGGTCGCGCAAAGGCGTGGTCAAAAGCCCCAGCCGCGTGGTCGCCCCCACCAGAGTAAAGGGCTGCAGATCAATCCGCACCGTCCGCGCCGCAGGCCCCTCCCCGATCACCAGATCCAGCGCAAAATCCTCCATCGCCGGATAAAGCACTTCTTCCACCACCGGGCTCAACCGGTGGATCTCATCGATGAACAACACATCGCGCGGCTCCAGATTGGTCAGAATGGCCGCCAGATCCCCCGCCTTCGCCAGCACCGGACCAGAGGTCATCCGAAAGCCGACGCCCAGTTCCCGCGCCATGATCTGCGCCAGAGTGGTCTTGCCCAGACCGGGAGGCCCGTGAAACAGCGTGTGATCCATCGCCGCGCCGCGCATCCGGGCCGATTCGATAAACACCCGCAGGTTCGCCCGCGCTTCGGCCTGCCCGGTGAAATCCTCCAGCCGCTCCGGACGCAGCGCGCGGTCATTATCGTCAGAAAGGCGCTCGGGGCGCAGGGCGGGATCAGGCTGGGTCATAGCGGAACAATCCCTGAACGCAGCCCCTTTCGCAAGCCCTCACTTGGCTTTGGCTTTTTCAAAATACTCCGGGGTCCGGGGCAGAGCCCCGGCGCCCGCCCCTCAGCGCCGCCGCCGCCCGGCCCGCGGAACCGACGAGGTCCCGCCACCCTGCCCGCCGCGCCCCTGCTGCCCCCCTGACGCAAAGGGACCCGTCGCAGCCGGCCGCGGCGCGGGCACGGAGAGCCCGCCCGCAGGCCCGGCCATGGCTTCAAGCGCCGCCACCCGATTGGCGGTTGAGGGATGCGTGGAGAACAGCTTATCGCGCGCATGGGCATGCAGCGGGTTGATGATGAACATATGCGCCAGAGCCGGATTGCGCTCGGCCGCAGGATTGTCGATCCGCGCCGACAGCCCCTCCAGCCGCCGCAGCGCCGAGGCCAGCCACAAAGGATTGCCGCAGATCTCTGCGCCGATCCGGTCCGCCTCATATTCGCGTGACCGCGAGATCGCCATCTGCACCACCGCCGCCGCCATCGGGGCCACGATCATCATCACAATCGTCCCTACCGCGCCCAGTGGCCGGTCGCGGTTGCTGCCGCCAAAGAGAAAGGCAAAATTGGCCAGCATGGAAATCGCCCCTGCCATGGTGGCGGTGACCGACATAATCAGCGTGTCGCGGCTTTTGATATGCGCAAGCTCATGCGCCATAACCGCCGCGATCTCCTCCTGCGACATGCTGCGCAAAAGCCCCGTGGTCGCCGCCACAGCCGCATTGTCGGGATTGCGCCCCGTGGCAAAGGCATTGGGCTGGTCGGCCTCAATCACATAGACCTTCGGCGGCGGCATCCCGGCCCGGTCGGCCATCTGATGCACCATCTGCACCAGATAGGGCGAGGAGCGGCTGTCCACCTCCCGCGCGCCGGTCATCGACAGCACCGCCTTGTCCGAGTTCCACCAGGCCAGCAGATTGGTCACCGCCGCAAAGCCCAGCGCAATCACCGCGCCGCCGCCGCCGCCGATCATCGCGCCGATCCCCATGAACAGCGCCGTCATCCCTGCCATCAGGACGGCTGTCTTTGCATATCCCTGCATTTGCTGAACCCCGCTGAGATTTCAGAGAGATATGGTCAGCGCGGCGGCCCGCGACAAGCCCTCAGCGCTGCGGCTGCAACAGCTTCAGCGCCGCGCGGATCAGCCCTGAGGTCTCAAGGCCCTCCGTCTCCCCCGCCGCCTGCGCCACCGCCGCCGCCGCATCCCCCTGGGCATAGCCAAGGTTCAAAAGCGCCGACAGCGCATCGGCACTCGCCGCCGCAGAAGGCGCCACCACCGCAGCCGCCGCCGCCCGGCGCCTGGCAGAGGGTTTGGGCGCAGAGGCCGCCTCGGCCTCAATGACCTCGGCGTCGAAATCCGCCTCAGCCCCCATGGCCCCGCCCCTGGCCATCAGCATCGGGGCTTTGCTCTTCAGCTCCAGCACCACGCGCTGCGCGATCTTCGCACCAATCCCCGGGGCCGCCGTCAGCGCCTTGGTATCGCCCAGCGCAATCGCCCGCGCCGTGCCCTCCGGCCCGAGGGTGCCGAGGATCGCCAGCGCCGCCTTCGCTCCCACACCCTGCACGGTGGTCAAAAGCCGGTGCCACTCACGGTCAATCAGCGTCGGAAAACCGATCAGCTGCAGCAGATCTTCCCGCACGATCATCTCGGTATAAAGCGCCGCCGCCTGCCCCACGGGCGGCAGCTGCGCCAGCGTGCGGTCCGACACCATCACCTCATAGCCCACGCCGCGCACATCGAGGATGACATGGCCATCCCCCTTCCAGTCAATGAGACCCGAAAGCTTCCCGATCATCCCGCAGCCCTTTGCCCTTCCGCACGTTTCACCGCCGCCAGCAGGCGGTCAGAGGATTGCAGATGATGCGCATGACAGATCGCAATCGCAAGCGCATCCGCCGCATCCGGCCCCGCGATCACAGCGCCTGGAAACTGAAAACGCACCATGTGATCGACCTGCTGCTTGGCCGCATGCCCCACACCCACCACGCATTTCTTAATGGCGTTCGGGGCATATTCGCCGACCGTCAACCCGGCCTGGGCCGGAACCAGCAGCGCAATGCCGCGCGCCTGCCCGAGCTTCAGGGTCGAAACCGCGTCTTTGTTCACAAAGGTCTGCTCCACCGCCGCCGCATCGGGCTGATAAAGCCGCAGCACCTCGGTCAGCTGGCTGTGCAGCGACAAAAGCCGCGGCGCCAGATCCCCCGGCTCTGAATGGCAGACGCCATTGGCGACATGGGTCAGACGGCTGCCCGCCACATCAATCACCCCCCAGCCGAGGTTCCGCAATCCGGGGTCGATACCTAAAACACGCATGCCTGCCTGATCCTTGTTTTGGCCAGTCTGGCACGAAACATGAACATTCTCCAGCCCTTAGCCGCCCTGCCCAAAATTTCTGCAACGCAGCGAAATTCCCTGCTGTTTTCCGCGCCGCCTGCGATCTTTTCAATCACCTTAATTTTAAGGACGTGGCGTCACTCACAGCCATGCAGAAAACGCAAGCCGGTCATGTGAAATCGGGGAGTTGTTTTGCACATGCAGCATGAATATCTGGCAGTCATCGAATGAGAAGCCTGTGGATCAGGCAGTTTATGAAAAGGATGTTCAACCATGGCCGCTTTCGAAACCACCCGCCCGATGCAGGGATCCATCGGGGGCGGGCTGAGTTCTTTCTTCCGCTCCGTGACCGAGCGTCTCCTTCAGTGGAACGATCTGCGCGTGACCCGCAAAGCGCTGGCACGCCTGTCGGATCGTGAACTGGATGATATCGGTCTGTGCCGGGGCGATCTGGAAAATATCTCCGCCCACCTGCGCTGATCTTTGCGGCGGCCCTGCCGCCCGCAGCGTCTGAGAGGGACAGGCCGCGCCGGGACTCCGGTGCGGCCTTTACCTTTTCCGGGTCCTGCGCAGCCTGCGACAGGTCCGGATATGAAAAAACCGCCGGTCTCCCGGCGGTTTTTTGTCTTCTTTGGCTATGCCTCAGCCGCGCAGCAGCACCAGGGTGCTCCATTCGCCGATCTGCGTATGCTCTTTCAGGCTGAAGCCCTGGGCCACATAGGCATCCAGAATAGACTCGGACTGCACGGTCAGAAGCCCTGAAAGAATCAGGTGACCCCCGGTGGCCGCATGTTTCGCCATATCCGGTGCCAGCTGCACCAGCGGGCCTTTGAGGATATTTGCAAAGATCAGATCATAGGGCGCGCGCGCCTTCAGATCGCGGTGATCAAAGCCCGCCGCCTCAACACAGGGCACGCGGTCCGCAAGCCCATTGATCTCCGCATTGGCGATGGCGACATCAACCGCCACCTGATCGATATCCGAGGCGATGATCTGCGCTTCCGGCCAGAGCCGCGCCGCCGCCAGCGCCAGAACCCCGGTGCCCGAGCCGATATCGGCCACGTTTTTCACCTCAAGCCCTGCAGCGCCCAGACGGTCCACCGCCTTCAGGCAGCCCAGCGTGGTGCCGTGATGGCCGGTGCCAAAGGCCACCGTCGCCTCAATCTGCAGCGGGATCACGCCGCTTGCGGGCACTTTATCAATGTCATGGCTGCCAAAAAGGAAGAAGCGGCCCGCTTCGACCGGGGCCAGATCGCGGCGCACTTTGGCGACCCAGTCGATCTCCGGGATCTCCGAGACGATCATGCCCTTCGCGCCAAAGGCGGTGGCGATGATGTCGAGGACCAGCTCATTCGGGGCTTCGGTGAAATAGGCACCGACCTCCCACAACTCGGAGCCGTCCTCGATCTCAAAGACGCCGACGCCATAGGGCTCGGGCGTCAGTTTCTCCAGAGCGGCGGCGAGGGCATCGGCCGCCTCTTTGCCGTCAAGCGAGGTGATCGCGGAATAGCTGGGCATCGGTCAGATCCTGAACTGAAACATGGCCGGCCTGTCAGAAAGCCGCCCCTTTGGCTGCGGGTTTGCCCCGGGCCGCCCCGGTGGTCAAGGCCGGGGCGGCTGTTCGGGCGTCAGGCCGCAGGGGCTGCGGGCGGCGCGATCGGGCAGCTGACACCGGTGCCTTTGAGCCCGCAATAGCCATCGGGGTTCTTCGCCAGATACTGCTGGTGATAGTCTTCGGCGTAGTAGAACTCCGGCGCCATGGCGATCTCGGTGGTCACAAAGCCCTGGCCGGCCCGCATCAGGCGATGCTGATAAAGCGCGCGGCTGGCCTCAGCCGCCTCCAGTTGCCCGGGCGTGGTGACATAGAGCGCCGAGCGGTACTGGGTGCCGGTGTCATTGCCCTGGCGGAACCCCTGGGTCGGATTGTGGCTTTCCCAGAAGATCTTCAGCAGCGCCGCAAAGCTGATCTGCGCCGGGTCCCAGACCACCCGCACAGATTCGGTGTGATTGGTCAGCCCCGAGCAGACCTCTTCATAGGTCGGGTTCAGCGTCACACCGCCCTGATAGCCCGCCGCCGTCAGCCAGACGCCGGGCTGCTGCCAGAACAGCCGCTCCACCCCCCAGAAACAGCCCATGGCGAAGAAAGCCTCTTCCATGCCCCCGGGCGCTTCGGCCTTTTGATCCACACCGAACAGCAGATGCTGCGCAGAGGTGCGCAGCGGCGCAGAGCGCCCCGGCAGCGTCTCCGAAGGCGACAGCAGTTCAGCGGGTTTGCGGATGAACCAGGACATAGAAGCACTCCGTCAGGGCGGCAGGGGGCCGCCGGTTTCCCCCAATATGGGCAGTCCCCGGCCCGCTGCCAAGACGTCAGGACAGCGCGGCGCGCACGCGGCCTGCCACATCGGCCGTCCCGCCCGCGCCTTCAATCCGGCGGAATCGGTCGGGCGCGGCTGCGGCCAGATCCAGAAACGCGTCCCGCATCCGGGCCTGCATCGCAAGGCCCATATCCTCAAACCGCTGCTCGCCTCCGGCACGGGCCCGGGCGCGGGCCAGACCCTCAGCAGGGTCAATGTCGATCAGCAGCGTCAGATCCGGGTCCTGGCCGATCATCAGCGCGTGAAGCGCATCCACGGCCGCGCGCAGATCACCGCGGGTGACGCCCTGATAGACGCGGGTCGAATCAACATAGCGGTCGCAGATCACCAAAGCCCCCCGCGCCAGCGCCGGGCGGATCGTGCGCTCCAGATGATCGCGGCGCGCGGCGGTGAAAAGGAGAAGCTCTGTCTCTGGCGACCAGCGATCGGCATCGCCCTCCAGAACCAGACGGCGGATCTCTTCGGCACCGGGGCTTCCACCCGGCTCGCGGGTCAGCACGACCTCATGGCCCTCGCCCCGCAGGGTCTCGGCCAGCAGACGTGCCTGTGTGGATTTCCCTGATCCGTCAATGCCTTCAAAGCTGATGAACAGCCCCTTACCCGGTGTCAGCACGCTCAGAACACCAGTTTAGAGGCGGCCCGGCCGCCCAGCACGGAGACCGCGGTGGTCAGACGGTTCAGGAAACCGGCTTTCGGCACGTCATTCTCGACCAGCACCGGGCTGCGCAGATCGGGCATATCCGGCACCGAGACGATCAGCTCCCCGACCTGGTCCCCCGCCTTCAGCGGTGCATGAAGCGGGCCCTGCCATTCCACACGGGCGGTGACGCCCTTGCCGGGGGTGGCCGGGACCAGAACCTGAACATTCTCAGCCGCGATCAGACCCACGCTGGAGGCTTCACCCAGGAAGACCGGGGCCTCGGCCACACGGGTCTTTTCATTGGCGATGGTGCGCAGGCTGAACTGACGGAAGGCCCAGTTGGTGATCCGCTCGCTTTCCTCCGCGCGGGCCACCTCGGTATCAAGGCCCGAGATCACGAAGATCAGACGGCGGTCGCCCTGTTTGACCGAACCCACAAGGCTGTAACCCGCTTCCGCAGTATGGCCGGTTTTCAGGCCATCCGCGCCAACCCCAAGGCTGAGAAGCGGATTGCGGTTGCGCGCATTCGCCGGGGCGCGGTCTTTATAATTGAAGTGGGTCTCTGAGAAGATCGGGTAATATTCCGGGAAATCCTCAATCAGATGCTGCGCGAGGATCCCCAGATCGCTCATCGACATCCGATGCTCAGGATGCGGCCAGCCGGAGGCATTCGCCAGGGTCGTATCCCCCATGCCCAGCGCCCGCGCCCGCTCGGTCGCCAGTCTGGAGAACGCCTCTTCGCTGCCCGCCAGACCTTCGGCCACCACCACACAGGCGTCATTGCCGGAGTTCACGATGATCCCGCGGATCAGATCTTCAACCGTGGGGCGGTCCTGCTCATTGAGGAACATGGTCGAGCCGCCCATGGCGCGGGCCTTGCTGGAGACCGAGAACTCGGTGTCCATCGAGATGCGGCCATCGCGCACGGCCTCAAAGAGGATATAAAGCGTCATCAGTTTCGACATCGAGGCCGGGGGCAGCGCGCGATGCGCGTCTTTCTCCAGCAGGACCGAGCCGGTGGTCATATCATAGACCCAGGCCGCTTTGGCGCGGGTCTCAAAGCCAAAAGCGGTGCTGGCAAGAAGCGCTGCCGCGACCGCAGGCACCAGAGCGGGGATCAGGCGGAGGGGTTTCATGGCAGGCTCCTTGGGTACTTGGACCGAAACTTGAAACGTCCCGCGCTCAGCGCGAGACGAAATAGGCGTCTTTAAAGCCGGCGGCTTTCACCTTGCCGAGCAGCGCATCGCGGCCCGCGGCATCCGCCGGACCCGCCGTCACGCGCCAGAAGGTTTTGCCCTGGCTGCTTTCCTGGCGAACTTCGGCTTTCACGCCGGCTTTGCCAAGCTGCGAGACCGCACTGCGGGCATTTGCCTCAACGCTGAAGATGCCGATCTGCACAAGGTGGCGACCCTGAGCAGCAGCAGCCACCGGACGCGCGGGGGCTGCCGGGGCCGAAGCGGCCGCCGCAGCAGGACGCGCTTTCGGCGTCACAGGGGCAATTGCTGCAACGGGTGCCGCAGCGGCGGGCAGCGTTTCAGTGGCGATGGTCTCCGCCTGATCGAGGACCGGGGCTGCGGGGGCCACCTCCACCGGGGCATCTTCGCGGCGCAAAGCGGTAACGTCGAGTTTCACCGGCGCACCTGCCAGCATCTCAAGCGCGGCGGCGGCATCCGATGAGACCTGCAGCTTCGGCCCCGGCATCTCGCGTTCGCGCCGGAACAGCGCGCCGATCACGAATTTGCCATTGACCGGATTGCGGATGATCACCCGCTCAGGATCTTTCACGCCCGGATAGGCGACCCAGACCCCGCCCAGCGAGGGGCGGCCATCCCAAAGGCCCATATCGGACTTCTGAAAGACATCCGGAGCCTCGGTGTCGCGTTCAACCACACGGGTGGTGCCACCGGATGAGACCGGGGCGCCATCCGTCGAAGACGCGCCATCCAGACAGCCGCTGAGCACGACCAGAGCGCTGGCCGCAAGAATCCACGCACGCGCATTGCGCCCTGCCATCGTCTGCCCCCTCAGCCGGTTTGCCCGACCTTTCCGCGACACACCCTGAAGTGGCCGGATTGAAATTTGTCCGTAGCATAGCGATGCACCGCCGGGGTGGAAAGTGCGCAGCAAATCCCGATCGCGAAAAGCCGCGCTGTCTCGCCGGAAATTGAACGGCCCCCAATTGAAAAGACCTGGCCCCTGCCGTCCACACCTTCCCCAACCCCGGCAGAGGTCAGCGATCCGTCGATGTAATTATTGACGCTCTTTTTAGCGGCGCGGGTATTGGCCACACCGCTCCCCATCGCGAAGCGGCCCCAACCTGCGCGGCTCTCAAAGCCACCAAAGGTCTGACCACCGCTGCCTGCGACCCCAACAGTCGGACGCCCGCTGCCGGTCGCCAGAGTATCATCAAGACCAAGGCTCACCGAAGTTTGGTCGTCGTGGCGCGACGACAGCAGTTTAAGACCACTGGCCGGCCCCTGCGCATTGGCACCAAAGAACCAGGTGAAACCGATGCCGACGGCAGCGCCCCGGGGCTGCTCAATCCGGACTGGTTGATGGCAGGGTTCTGCGGCGGCCCGGGTTGCAAGGCTCACGGCGGCGGCACAAAGCGCGATACCGCAGGCTTTACGCAAAAATTCAAAGAGATCGTATAGTGCCCTGCCGGTTCTTGAAGAGAATGCAGACCCCATCGCTTCCTGGCAGAAAAAAAGCCAGGCGCGGCCTGCCGGAGGAGCAACCCGCTCCCCACGGCAGCCCCTGACGCGCCCTCAGGCAGATGTCAGGAGAGCACCCGAGTGCAGGACGGCCCTTACACCACCTGCCCCGCAGCCCAGCCCGAAGACCAGGCCCACTGGAAGTTATAGCCACCAAGCCAGCCGGTCACATCCACCACCTCGCCGATGAAATAAAGTCCCGGCTGGCCGCGCGCCTCCATGGTCTTCGCGTCCAGATCGCGGGTATCCACCCCGCCGAGCGTCACTTCCGCGGTGCGGTAGCCCTCAGTGCCCATGGGGCTGATCTCAAAACCGCCAAGCGTCTGGGCCAGCCGCTGCAGATCGGTGCCCTTCAGATCGGCGATGCGCCCCGTGGTGCCCGCCCAGGCCGCAAGCTGGCTCGCCAGCCGCGCCGGAAACAGCTTTGCCAGCGCATTGCCGGTGATCTGCCCGCCGGCGCTGCGTTTGACTTCGGCAATCTTCGCGGCCGCGTCCTGGCCGGGCATGAAATCCACCCGGATGCTCTCTCCCTCCCGCCAGTAGCTGGAGATCTGCAGGATCGACGGCCCCGAAAGCCCGCGGTGCGTAAAGAGAAGCCCCTCCCGGAAGGCGGCTTTGCCACTGCTGACCACCGCCTCAACAGAAAGCCCCGCCAGCGAGGCCATCTCTTCGCGCAAAGCATCCGAGAAGGTCAGCGGCACCAGCCCCGCCCGCGTCGCCACCATGCGCAGCCCGAACTGCCGCGCCAGATCATAGCCGATGCCCGTGGCCCCCATCTTCGGGATCGAGCGCCCGCCGGTCGCCACCACCAGGCTCTCTGCCGAGACCACGCCGCGCGAGGTCGCTATAATATAGCGCCCGTTATGCGAGACATCCGTGACCGAGACCCCGCAGGCCAGCTCCCCCCCGGCGGCACTCAGATCGCGCAGCAGCGCGTCAATCACCTGATCCGCCTTGCCGTCACAAAAGAGCTGTCCCAGCGTCTTTTCGTGGTACGCAATGCCCCAGCCCTGCATCCGCGCAATAAAGTCGTGCTGGGTGTAGCGGCTCAGCGCCGAGCGGGCAAAGCGCGGGTTATCAGAGAGATAGCGGTCGGGCGCGATCCCGAGATTGGTGAAGTTACACCGCCCGCCCCCGGAGATGCGGATCTTGCCCGCCGCTTTCGCCGCATGGTCGATCACCAGCACCGAACGGCCCCGCCGCGCCGCCTCAATCCCCGCAAAGAGGCCCGCCGCGCCCGCACCCAAAATCACCACATCGCGCTTATCCATGTCACAGGCCTTATTTTGCTGAAGGCTTCGCAGATGTCAGAAAGAATTTCCGCAAGCAACGCGAAGTTATGGGAATTTCCCTCTTGCGGCCAGTCTGAGCCTTGGCTAAACACCCCTCACACCGACGGAGCGACGGTTTAAACGCTTCACGGTTGGGGTATCGCCAAGTGGTAAGGCATCGGTTTTTGGTACCGACATTCCTAGGTTCGAATCCTAGTACCCCAGCCAACTTTCTTCTCTGCACCCGTTGCAGAGTGGAAATATGGCCTCTATAAAAGGCCTCCCGGTTGGGGTATCGCCAAGTGGTAAGGCATCGGTTTTTGGTACCGACATTCCTAGGTTCGAATCCTAGTACCCCAGCCAATTCTTTCTCAGATCCGTCCGAACCCGCCCCTCAGGCGGGTTTTTTCGTATTCCCCCCACCCTTCTCAAGCCACTGACAAGCCTTTGGAAAAATTTCACATTTCGTGATTTTTCCTCTTGCGGGGGACCGGCGTTCTCCGTAGAAACCGCCTCACAGAGCAGCTGGCCCGTTCGTCTATCGGTTAGGACGTCAGGTTTTCAACCTGAAAAGAGGGGTTCGACTCCCCTACGGGCTGCCAGTTCTGAGCGCGGATGAGATGCCGCACCATAGCTTCAGAGTGATCTGAAGACGCAAAAGTGGCCCGTTCGTCTATCGGTTAGGACGTCAGGTTTTCAACCTGAAAAGAGGGGTTCGACTCCCCTACGGGCTGCCACTTTGCTGAAAACCGCCCCTCGGGCGGTTTTTTCATAGGCTTTTCCTGATCTCTGCGACCGCATCAGCCATTGGCGCGGCGCGGCTCTGCCGTTATCAGACCCCATCCGCAAGGACCCGGTGCGAGCCCGGGTGGCTCTTCCGGCCGCTGATCCGCCGGACCCTTCCGATCCAGGCTCCCTGATGCCCGTTCTACATGCCTATCTGCGCCAGTGGCAGGCCAATCCTCTGCGCGAGATCCTTGCCGGGGCGGTGGCAACCTTTGCCCTGATCCCGGAAGTCATCGCTTTTTCCTTCACCGCAGGCATTGATCCGGCAACCGGGCTTTATGCTTCATTCATCATTTCGCTGGTCATCGCCGTCTTTGGCGGCCGCCCGGCGATGATCTCGGCGGCGGCAGGCTCGGTCGCGCTGGTCGTGGCGCCGCTGGTGAAAGAGCATGGCCTTGAGTATCTCTTTGCCGCAGGTCTGCTGGCGGGGGTGTTTCAGCTGGCCTTTGGCTTCGGGCGGCTCAGCAGTCTGATGCGCTTTGTCTCCAATCCGGTGCGGACGGGCTTTGTGAATGCGCTGGCGGTGCTGATCTTTGCCGCGCAGCTTCCCCATATCCTGAGCGCCGGACTGCTCGGCTGGGCGCTGATTGCCTTTGGTCTTGCGATCATCCTGGTGATGCCGCGGGTGACCACCACCGTGCCTGCGCCGCTGATCTGCGTGGTGGTGCTGACGATCCTTGCGGAGGTGGCGGGCCTTCCGGTGGCGCGGGTCGCGGATCTGGGGGCCCTGCCCTCGGGGCTTCCGGTCTTTGCGCTGCCGCAGGTCAGCCTCAGCTTTGATCTGCTGAAGATCATTTTCCTGCCCGCGCTGGCGATTGCCATGGTGGGCCTTTTGGAATCGCTGATGACGGCGCGGGTGGTCGATGATCTGACCAATACCGCTTCAAATCCTGACGCAGAGGCCCGTGGCCTCGGTCTGGCCAATATCGCCGCAAGCCTTTTTGGCGGGATCGCGGGTTGCGGGATGATCGGGCAGACGGTCTCGAATGTGAAATATGGCGGGCGGGGGCGGCTTTCGACCCTGGCGGCGGGCGGGCTTTTGCTGCTGCTGATGGTGGCCATGCGCGATGTGATTGCGGCGGTGCCGGTCGCGGCTCTGGTGGCGATTATGATCCTGGTCTCGGTTGATACCTTCGACTGGGGCGCGCTGCGGCGGCTGCATCTCATGCCGCGGCTCTCTGCGGTGGTGATGCTGATCACCGTTGCGGTGACCCTTGCCACCCATAACCTCTCGCTTGGCGTGCTTTGTGGCGTGCTGGCGAGCGCGGTCTTTTTCACCGCCACCCTTGCCCGCTCAGCGCAGCTGCAGCGCGAGGGCGATCTTTACCGCCTCACGGGTCCGCTTTTTTTCGCCTCAGCGCCCGATCTCTTTGCACAGATCCGCGAGAGCGATCACCAGGCCCCGGTCACGCTTGATCTGAGTGCCGCGCGGCTGTGGGATGTCACCGCCCGCGAGGCCCTGGCCGCTCTTGAAGACCGCTTTGCCCGCGAGGGTGTCACCCTGATTATTCGCGGAGAACCCCATGCGTAAAATCACCGGCCGCAAAACCCCTGCCGCGCGGCGGCTTGCCGATGCAGCCGCCCAGGGACCCGCAGCGCCACAGGGCGCGTTGACCCCCTGCCCCCACGGGGTTATGCGAAAAGTCTCTTCCCCCGATGCCAGCCGGAGCGCCAGCGTGACCCTTCATCTGTATCACAATGACCTCCCCGAAGGCCTGGATCTGGGCCCCGTCGTCGCGATCGACACCGAGACCCTGGGGCTTGATCCGCGCCGCGACCGGCTTTGCCTTGTGCAGCTGTCTTCCGGCGACGGCTCGGCGCATCTGGTGCAGATCGCCCGCGGCCAGACCACCGCCCCGCGCCTGCAGGCGCTGCTGGCGAACCCGGAGGTCACCAAGCTCTTTCACTATGGCCGCTTTGACATTGCCATGCTGAAACAGACCTTTGGCACGCTTTGCGTCAATGTCTGGTGCACCAAAATCGCCTCGCGGCTGGTGCGGACCTATACCGACCGCCACGGGCTGAAATATCTGCTGACCGAGATGGTGGGCGTTGATATCTCCAAGCAGCAGCAGACCTCGGACTGGGGCGCACCTGTGCTGACCGAAGCGCAGATGAGCTATGCGGCCTCGGATGTGCTTTACCTGCACCGGCTGAAAGCCGCCCTTGAAGAGCGGCTGCTGCGCGAAGAGCGCGGCGTGCTCGCGCAGCGTTTGTTTGACTTTCTGCCGATCCGGGCCGAGCTTGACCTGATGGGCTGGGACAATACCGCCGATATCTTCCAGCACTGATCTGCAACACCGGAGCCCGCAGTTTGCGCAAGCGCGATAAAGCCCATTCCCGACTGGTCAGCCTGCTGAAAGTGGGCCTGCCGCTGACGGCGCTTGCGCTTTTGTCGACGGTCTTTCTGCTGGCGCGCACGCTGGATCCTGAGGATGCGCTGCCCTGGGCCACGGTGGATATTGAAGAGCTGCTGCGCGACCCGCGGCTGACCGCGCCCGAATATGCCGGGGTGACCGAACAGGGCGATGAGCTGCTCTTTACCGCCGCCCGCGCCTGGCCCGGAGCCGGGACCGGCGCCCATGCGGCAGATCCCGTCCTGCGGCTGATCTCGCCCAATGGCACCGAGACCCGCGCCGTCTCGCAGACCGCCCGGATTGAGCCCACCTCGCGCGCGCTGACGCTGGAAACGGCCGTCAATCTGACGACCGCCGGTGGCTACCACATGACCACCGAAAAGCTCGATGTGAAGCTGGACCGCAGCGCCATCACCGCCCCCGGCGAGATCCATGCCGAGGCCCCCGGCACGACCTTGCAGGCGGGCTCGATGCAGATCACCCGATCGGGGGCCAATGGCGGTGAGGTTGTGGTTTTCAAAGGCGGCGTCCGGCTGCTATACCAGCCGCAACCCGCGTCTTCCCCTTCCGCCCCCCCCTCCGCACCGTGAGATGGCATTGATGTATCCCCTTCGCCGCACAGGTCTGATCCTTGCCCTTTTCCTCGGTCTGAGCGGAGCCGCCTTTGCGCAGGGCACCGCCCTGGGCTTCAGCGGGCTGAAACAGGACCCCGGCGCCCCGGTGGAGGTCACCTCAGAGACCCTGAGCATTGACCGCGATGCGGGCCGCGCCATCCTGGAGGGCGATGTTCTGGTGATCCAGGGCGACATGCGCCTGACCGCGCCGCGCGTCGAGGTGATCTACGGCACCGAGGGCCAGCAGATCAAAGAGATCCACGCCCAGGGCGGCGTCACCATCGTCACCGCAGCCGATGCGGCTGAGGCGCGGGAGGCGCGCTATGATGTGGCGACGGGCGGTCTGGTGATGTCGGGCAATGTGCTGCTGACCCAGGGGCCCAGCACGATCTCCGGAGAGCGCATGGTCGCCGATCTGCGCGCCGGAACCGGCCGGATGGAAGGTCGGGTGAAAACCCTCTTTAACACTGAACCGAAAGCGGGGAACTGATGGCCGCGACACCCGGTCAGCCGCGCCCCCAGGGTGGTCTGTCGATCCGCGGTCTGGCCAAAAGCTACCGCAAACGCCCGGTGCTGCGCGATGTGAACATCGATCTGGGCCGGGGCGAAGTTGTGGCGCTTCTGGGCCCCAATGGCTCGGGCAAGACCACCAGCTTTTACTGCGTGGCGGGGCTGATCCAGCCCGATGCGGGCGAAGTGCGGATGGATGATCACGATGTGACCGGCCTGCCGATGTATCGCCGCGCACGTCTGGGTCTGGGCTATCTGCCGCAGGAGGTCTCGATCTTTCGCGGCCTCTCGGTTGAGGACAACATCAAGGCGGTTCTCGAAATCGCCGTCCCCGACCGCCATGCGCGGCGCGAGCGGCTGGAAGAACTGCTGAGCGAATTCTCGATCACGCATCTGCGCGAAGCCCCGGCTCTGGCGCTGTCGGGCGGCGAGCGCCGCCGGGTTGAGATTGCGCGCTGCCTTGCGGCCTCTCCGCGCTATGTGCTGCTTGATGAGCCCTTTGCCGGGGTCGATCCGATTTCGGTCGGGGATATCCGCGGCCTTGTGCATGATCTGAAAGACCGTGGCATCGGCGTGCTGATCACCGATCACAACGTCCGCGAAACCCTTGAGATCGTTGACCGCGCTTATATTCTGCACGACGGAAAAGTGCTGATGAGCGGCACCGCCGAAGAGGTGGTCCAGGACGAAAACGTCCGCCGCGTCTATCTGGGCCAGGGCTTCCGCGTCAGTTAACTCATGCTGCCGCGCAGCAATTCCCCCGCCCTGAAAAGGGCGGGTTTTTAATTGATTGCCGATCACGCCAATGTGGCCCCTCCTTCATCGGAAAAGCTCCGCCGATGACGGAGAGGGCAGTTGACTTATGCCACGGCGCGTTGCCCAATCGGGGGGATGCGTATGACCCGAGCTTCTCAGTTTCATCCGGTCGTCAGCCCTGCGGCACCCCCGCAGCCAGGCCCGGAGAGAAGCCCGACCCGCGCCGTGTGTTTCCCGCACGGCCATAAAGCGCCGGCAAACCAGCCCGCATGTCGGGACGGGTGCGGCAATTCCGTAGCGAAGGAGGCATCATGCGGTATCAGATCAGCGGACGGCAGCTCGACATCGGCGACGCTCTGCAGACACACGTTAAGTCTGAGCTCAATGAGACGGTTGAGAAATACGCCCAACGCCCGACCGAAGCCGTTGTTACATTCTCACGCAAGGCCCATGAGATGGTCTGCGAAGCGACCCTCCATCTCTCAACCGGCCTGACAGCAACGGCCAGCGGCAAGGCAACTGAGATTTACCCCGCCTTTGAGGCCTGCCGCGAGCGCCTGGACAAACAGCTGCGCCGCCATAAGCGTCGCCTGCGCGACCATTATGGCCGCCGGTCACGCCCTGTTGAATTCGGTACGGGCCAGGCGTATATCCTGGCGGCTACCGAAGAGACGGAGGATTCGGAAGACGACTCGCTGCAGCCCGTCGTCATCGCTGAAATGGAAACCCGGGTTCCCGAGATTTCCGTTGGTGAAGCGGTCATGCAGCTTGAACTGTCGGCCCAGAAGCTTCTGGTGTTCCGCAACGAAGGACATGGCGGGGTGAACGTGGTCTATCGCCGTGAAGACGGCAATATTGGCTGGATTGATCCCCGCAATAGCAAATAGCGGCCAGCCGCGCGCGCCCGGACCTCTTTTCGGGCACGCGCTCTTCCTGCTTTACGGATGGACATGGACATCTCGAAAATCCTCAAACCCGAAGCCGTGCGCGTTCTGGGTTCAATGACCAGCAAAAAGCGCCTGTTTCAGGAGCTTGGTGAAGTCGCAGCCTCGGCCTATGGCCTGCCGGCTGCAGTTGCAATCGATGGCCTGCAGGAGCGCGAAAGCCTTGGCCCGACCGGTGTGGGCCACGGCATTGCGCTGCCCCATGCCCGCCTCGAAGGACTGGACCGCATTGTCGGGCTGTTCTTCCGGCTGGAAAAGCCGATGGACTTCGACAGTGTTGACCGCCAGCCGGTCGATCTGATCTTCACGCTGTTTGCGCCCAAAGACAGCGGCGTTGAGCATCTGAAGGCGCTTGCGCTGATCTCGCGCACCATGCGCGACCAGCAGGTCTGCGCCAAACTGCGGGCCAATCAGGCGCCTGCCACGATTTATGCGATCCTGACCGAAAGCCGCCCCCAGGCGGCTGCGTGATCGCACCCCGGTTTTGTCACGAGTGATCTGAGCCTTCAGGGCGCCTGTTGCGCCCTCCCCCTCCTCCTGGCCGGAGCCATCTTATGTCACCAACGCAGAAGCGCATCCGGGGCTGGTATTTCTTTGATTTTGCCAGCCAGCCCTATAACACGCTTCTGCTGACCTTCATCTTCGGGCCCTATGTGGTCTCGTTGATCGGGGATGGCTCGGCCGCCCAGGCGATCTGGGGCTATGGCGTGGGCCTTGCGGGGCTGGCCATTGCGATCCTGTCGCCGATCCTCGGCGCGATTGCGGATAAAACGGGGCGGCGGATGGGATTTATTGTCCTCTTTTCGCTGCTTTACGTGCTGGGGGCCTGGGGGCTCTGGTGGTCCTCGCCGCAGAATTTCAACATCTGGTGGGTAATGTTCTCCTTTTCGGTGGGCCTCATCGGGATGGAATTTGCCACGACCTTCACCAATGCCATGATGCCCGATCTGGCCCCGCGCGAAGAGCTTGGGCGGATCTCCGGCTCGGGCTGGGCCTTTGGCTATGTGGGGGGCGTGATTGCGCTGGCGATCATGCTGCTGTTCTTCGCCGAAGGCAGCGACGGCACCACGCTGATCGGGCTTGCGCCGCTCTTCGGGCTGGATGGCGACACGCGTGAGGGGACGCGCTTTGTCGGCCCCTTCACTGCGATCTGGTTTGCCGTCTTTATGGTGCCCTTCTTTCTCTGGGTGCGCGAGCCGCGCCGCCCGGGCATGGGCATCCTGAGCGCCACGCGCCGCGCCTTTCCCGACACCCTTGCCCATATCCGCGCCCTGCCCGCGAACCGCAGCCTGATGGCTTATCTGGTCTCCTCGACCTTTTACCGCGATGCGCTGAACGGGATGTATACCTTCGGCGGCATCTATGCGTCGGGGGTGCTGGGCTGGTCGGTGACCAATGTGGGCATTTTTGGCATTCTGGCGGCGATCACCGGGGCGATTTTCGCCTGGTGGGGCGGGCGGCTCGACAGCCGGTTCGGGCCGAAGCCCGTCATTGCTGCTTCGGTCTTTCTGATGCTTCTGGTCTGCATCGCGGTGGTCTTCATCTCACGCACGGAAGTCTTCGGCCTGCCCGTCGGACCCGAGAGTCTGTTGCCCGATATCGCCTTTTACGTCGTCGGCTGCCTGATCGGCGCGGGTGGCGGGGTGCTGCAATCAGCAAGCCGCACGATGATGGTGCGTCAGGCCCATCCCCACCGCATGACCGAGGACTTCGGCCTTTATGCGCTGACCGGCAAGGCCATGGCCTGGATGGCGCCGCTGAGCATTGCGGTCACCACGCAGCTGACCGGCAGCCAGCAGCTTGGCATTCTTCCGCTGATCGGGCTTTTTCTGATCGGGCTTGTGCTGCTAGTCTGGGTGCGTCCCGAGGGAGGTAACCATTGATGTTTCTGAGATTTGCGCTGATCGCGGCGCTGATGCTGCCGGGCGCTGCCCATGCCCAGCAAAAGGCCAACCAGTTGTTCGGGGCCAAAAGCAGCCCCAGCCCGCACCGTCCGGCTCCGATCGGGTCCTATGCCAAAGGCTGCGCGGCGGGACTGGTGGCGCTGCCGGAAACCGGCCCCTCCTGGCAGGCGATGCGGCTCTCGCGCAACCGCAACTGGGGCCATCCCGAGACGATCCGCTTTTTGCAGGAGCTCTCAGTCGCCGCGCAGCAGATCGGCTGGCGCGGGCTTTATATCGGCGATATCAGCCAGCCGCGTGGCGGGCCGATGATCTCGGGCCATGCCAGCCATCAGATCGGGCTGGATGCCGATATCTGGATGCTGCCGCCGCAGCGGCTGAACCTGTCGCGCGGGGAGCGCGAAAAGATCTCCTCGATCCCGGTGCGCAGCGCCAATCAGCGCAGCGTGACCCGGAACTGGACGGCCGGCCACCACGCGCTGTTGCGGGCCGCCGCCTCTGATGACCGGGTGGACCGGATTTTCGTGGCAGCCGCAGTGAAGATTGAGATGTGCCGCTCGGCGCGCAGCTCAGACACCCGCTGGCTGCAGAAGATCCGCCCCGTGGCGGGCCATGACACCCATTTCCACGTGCGGCTGAAATGCCCGGCGGGCTCGGGCAGTTCGTGCCAGACCCAGACGCCGACGGTGCAGGAACTCTCCAAGGGCGGCAATGGCTGCGATGAGACGCTGAACTGGTGGGTGACGGAGTACCTGAACCCGCCCAAACAGACCGGGCCGAAGCCGCCGCCGCAGCCCCGCCCGCGCGGCCCGCGCGACTATACCATGGCGGATCTGCCCGCCGCCTGCCATCAGGTGCTGACGGAATAAAGAAAAGACCGCCCCCCGGGGCGGTCTTTTCATATCGCCTCAGGCGGCGTTCAGACCGGCAATGGCCTCGCGCAGCTTCTCTTCTGCCTCGGGCGAGAGCGAGCTGCGGATAATACGGCCTTTGCTGTGCGGAAATTCCGCCATGACCTTCTCAGGCTGCGCCTTGCGCACCAGCAGAAACAGCGCCGAGCTGCCCGGCGTCAGCGTGCCCGCGATCTCGCGGATCAGATCATCATTGATGCCATAATCCGCCAGCGATCCGGCCAGCGCCCCGGTGCCCGCCCCGATGGCGCCGCCAATCGCCATGCCCGCCAGCGGATTGAGGAACAAAAGCCCGATCAGCGTGCCAAACATCGCCCCCGAGACCCCCGAGGAGGCCGCGCCCATCCCCACCAGATTGACGCTTTGCTTCAGATCCACCGCGCCCTCCGGGCTGCGGGTGGCGATCACAGCATCCTCAAGGTCGATCAGATATTCGCGCTGAAGCCGTTTCAGCCGCGCGAGCGTCTCATCCGCTTCGGTGACGGTCTCAAAACCGATGACAATAAATTCTGACATTCAAGCCTCTCACATTTCAGGGGCAGCCCCCGCAGCATCAACCGCCCGCAGGCGATCGGGTTGCCGCGGGGGGTCTTTATGTCCTCAGCCCAGCGCCTCTTCGCGGGTCAGGATCGGGGCCTGCACCTCCGGCGGGATCGGGCTGACAAAGGGGCTGCGGGCCAGCCGGCCCGCATGCTCGCGCTTTGCCTCAGCCAGAAGCGCCGGATCCGAGATCAGCTTTTCGCCCAGACGCGCCATAGCGGTGGCGGCATGGATCATGCCCTTATGCGCACCGGGCGATTTGCCCTGGGCCGTCATCTGCCAGGAATGCAGCGGCGTGCCGATGGCGGCGGTGGCGACCAGCACCTCCGTGGTCGGCACCTTCCAGGTCACATCCCCCACATCCGTAGAGCCGAGCATCTGCTCGCCGCCCGGACGGAAGGGGGCGACCCAGTCACAAAGCACCTCTGCGCCCGGGGCCTGGTTGATCACGGCAAATTCCGCCGCAATGTCGTTTTCAGACAGCGTGGCGCGGATCTGCGCGGCATAAACGCGATCGGTGTCGTCAAAGGGCACGCCGCCGATCTCATCAAGCACCGCCTGCATCGCTTTATCCAGCGTCAGGTTCTCAAGATGGTTTGAGACGGCTGAGAAGATCTTCGGCTCCACCTTCGTTTCCGTCATCAGCGCGGCGCCTTCGGCCACCTTTTTCACCCGCTCAACCAGCGAGAGCATCTCGGGCAGTTTCAGCGCCCGGATCGAATAGCGCACCGTGGCTTTCGCCTGCACCACATTGGGCGCGCGGCCACCGGCATCGAGATAGGCGTAGTGAATGCGGGCATCCTGCACCATATGCTCGCGCAGATAGTTCACCCCCACCGACATCAGCTCCACCGCATCGAGTGCCGAGCGCCCGAGATGCGGGGTCGCCGCCGCATGGGACGACCGGCCCGTGAAGGTGAAATCGATCCGCGTATTGGCCAGCGCCAGCGGATCATCGACCCGGGTGATGCCGCCCGGATGCCAGGTGACTGCCGCATCCACATCATCAAAGGCCCCGTCGCGCACCATGAAGGCCTTGGCCGCGCCGCCTTCTTCGGCGGGGCAGCCGTAATAGCGCACCCGACCCGGCGTGCCGGTGGCCGCCAGCCAGTCCTTCAGCGCGCAGGCCGCCAGCAGCGAGGCGGACCCAAGAAGGTTATGCCCGCAGCCATGGCCATTGCCGCCACCCTCCACTTCCGAGTGGTAATCCAGCCCGGCTTCCTGGCTCAGCCCCGGCAGGGCGTCATATTCGCCAAGGATCGCGATGACCGGGCCGCCCTCCCCCGCTTCGCCCATGACGGCGGTGGGAAGGCCCGCCAGCTCGCGGGTGACGCGAAAGCCCTTGGCCTCCAGCATCTCAACATGGGCATCACAGGAGCGGAATTCGCCGTAAAGCAGCTCCGGCGTGGCCCAGACGCGGTCAGCGAGACCCTTCAGGTCTTCCTGATGGCGCGCGATGTGATCGGGGATGGTGGATCGGTTCTGCATTCTGTCGCTCTCACTGTGCCGCGAACGGGCGGCCTGTAAGTCCATGGTGGCAGCGC
Source organism: Falsigemmobacter faecalis (assembly GCF_003863335.1). Taxonomy (GTDB): domain Bacteria; phylum Pseudomonadota; class Alphaproteobacteria; order Rhodobacterales; family Rhodobacteraceae; genus Wagnerdoeblera; species Wagnerdoeblera faecalis. The sequence continues at coordinate 28,269 of NZ_RRAZ01000017.1, forward strand.
GGCCCCCGCCCTGCAAGGCCGCGCAGCCGCAGAAGGGCCCTGGATTTCAGAACTGCCTGTCAGACTTGCTCTGTCCTGCGACGGGGGCTAGGAAAGAGCGAAAGACCGGGAGGCTGCCTTATGACCGATGATCCCCGCACGCTGGTGTCGACCGCCTGGCTCGACGCGCATCTGAAAGACCCTGACCTGCGGGTGATTGATGCCTCCTGGTATCTGCCCGCCATGGGCCGCGATGCGAAGGCCGAATATCAGGCCGGCCATATCCCCGGCGCGCGTTTCTTTGATATCGAAGAGATCTCCGAGACGCGCTCGGCGCTGCCGCATATGGCACCGCCGCCCGAGAAATTCATCTCGCGCCTGCGCGCCATGGGCATCGGTGACGGTCATCAGGTAGTGATTTATGACGGCCACGGGCTCTTTTCGGCCGCGCGGGTCTGGTGGACCTTCCGGCTGATGGGCAAGACCGATGTGGCCGTGCTCGACGGCGGCCTGCCGAAGTGGAAGGCCGAAGGCCGGGCGCTGGAAGATCTGCCCCCGGTGATGCGTGACCGCCATATGACGGTGCAGCGCCAGGCCGGTCTGGTGAAAGATGTCACCCAGGTGGCCCAGGCCTCGAAGCTGAAATCCCATGTGATCCTTGATGCCCGCGCCCCGGGCCGCTTTTCGGGCGCTGAGGCAGAGCCGCGCCCCGGCCTGCGCTCGGGTCATATTCCCGGGTCAAAGAACCTGCCCTTTGGACAGGTGCTGGAGGCCAATGGCACGATGAAAGCCCCCGAGGCGCTGCGCGGCATCTTCGCGGACCTTGGCGTCACGCCGGAGCAGCCGGTGATCACCTCCTGCGGATCGGGTGTCACGGCGGCGGTGCTGTCGCTGGCGCTCGAACGCGCGGGCCACCGCAACCATGCGCTCTATGACGGCTCCTGGGCCGAATGGGGCATGTATGACGATCTGCCGGTCGAAAAGGACTGAGACTATGCTGGAATCCCTGAAGCCTCAGGCTGAGGACAAGATCATCCGCCTGATGGCGCAATACCGCGAAGATCCGCGCGGGGGCAAAATCGACCTCGGCGTCGGCGTCTATAAAGACGCAACCGGCCTGACCCCGGTGATGCGCGCGGTGCGCGCCGCAGGGGCAGAGCTGCAGGCCGCTGAGACCACCAAGACCTATACCGCGCTGGCGGGGGATGCGGGTTTTCACGCCGTGATGCGCGATCTGATCCTTGGGGATACTGTGCCTGCGGGTCGTGTGGCCGCGGCCGCCACCCCGGGCGGCACGGGTGCCTTGCGCATCGCCTGCGATCTGATCCGCAAGGCCCGTCCGGGCGCGCGGGTGCTGATGTCGGATCCGACCTGGCCGAACCATCCGGCCATCGCCCAGGATCTGGGCCTTCAGCCCGCCAGCTACCGCTATTTCGATGAAGCCTCGGGTGAGGTGGATTTTGACGGCATGAAGGCCGATCTTTCGGCCATCAGCGCCGATGACATCGTGCTGCTGCATGGCTGCTGCCACAACCCGACCGGAGCCAACCTGACCCCGGCGCAATGGGACGAAGTGGTGGCCCTTCTGAAGGCCAAAGGTGCCACGGTTCTGGTCGATATCGCCTATCAGGGCTTTGGCGACGGGCTTGAGGCCGATGCATATGGCGTCCGCGCCCTTGCCAAAGCGCTGCCCGAACTGCTGATCGCGGCGTCGTGCTCAAAGAACTTCGGTGTCTACCGCGAGCGTGTCGGCATTCTGCTGGCCCTGGTGCCCGAAGGCACGCAAACAGCGGTGGTCCAGGCCAATCTCGCGGCGCTGAACCGGCTGAACTATTCCTTCCCGCCCGATCACGGCGCACGTCTGGTGCAGACGATTCTCTCCTCTGAAGCCCTGACCGCGGATTGGAAAGCCGAGCTGGAAGAGGTCCGCCTGTCGATGCTGGGCCTGCGCGAACAACTGGCGGCAGAGCTGCGCCGTCTGACCAATTCGGACCGCTTTGATTTTGTGGCCCGCCACCGCGGCATGTTCTCGCGCCTGGGCCTCAGCCCCGATCAGGTCGAGCGTCTGCGCCAGGACTTCGGTGTCTATATGGTCGGCGACAGCCGCATCAATATTGCCGGTCTGAACACCGACAGCGTGCCAAAGCTTGCCGCAGCCATTGCCGCTGTCCTTTGATCTGAAAGGGGGCAGCCCGCCCCCTTGCCTTCTACCTGAGAGGACCGCGCATGATCCGGCCCACCGCTTCCTTCAAAGACAACCTGAGCCTTCTGCCCGCGATCACCGGCATTGCCCGCATTGATCTGACCGATGGCGCAGGCCTGCTGAAAGCCTCGATTGAGAACCAGCCCGGCAAACAGGGCTCGCTTGCGGTCTATGCCTGGCTGCAAAACGCCTTTGGCGCACTGAGCCCTGAGGCCGCAGCCCACGGGCTTGAGGTCTTTGCCGAGCATACGGCCGATGCCAAAGCCCGCCCCGGCGCGCATCCCAATATCGACCGCCTGCTTGAGATCATTGCCACCGGCGAGACGCTGCGCATTGAGGTGGTGAAGGGCTGATCCAGGGCCAGGGCCGATCAAAGCATACATAAAGGCGCCCGCGGGGCGCCTTTATTGTCTCCGGCACGGCCTCAGCCCCGAGAGGGCGGGTGTTCAGGGACTAAGATCTTTGTCGCGCAGACTGCGGTGCAATACCCGCCCCGGCGCGCATCCGCAGAACAGGGTTAAAGCCACAATATTCGGCCTGACGGCGGGCTGAGCTAAGAGGCCCATCTCCCCGAAAAAGCAAAGGCGCCCGGGGGGCGCCTTTTTCATCTCAAAGCTCAGCCCTGCTTCAGCAGGCGCTGCTTTTGCCGTGCCCAGTCGCGCTTGGCTTCCGTCTCGCGTTTGTCGGCGTTTTTCTTGCCCTTGGCGACGCCCAGAGCGATTTTCACCATGCCGCGCTCGTTGAAATACATCTTCAGCGGCACCAGGGTCATGCCCTCGCGGCCCACCGACTGCCACAGACGCGACAACTCGCGTTTGGAGACCAGAAGCTTGCGGTGACGGCGCTCTTCGTGGCTGTCAAAGCGGTTCGCCTGCTTCAGCGCAGCGATATAGCTGTTGATGAGCCAAAGCTCGCCGTTTTCCACCGAGGCATAGCTGTCGGCGATATTCGACTGCCCGGTGCGCAGGGATTTCACCTCTGAGCCGGTGAGAATGATCCCGGCCTCCAGCTCGCTCTCGATAAAATAATCGAAGCGGGCGCGACGGTTCTCGGAGATGAGTTTGCTGTTGGGGTCGTGTTGTTTCTGCATGGCTTGTCAGAAATAGGGGATGCGGGGGGCGCTGTCCAGTGAGCCTGCCTTGCAGGAAGCGGTGAGGACTGCGATTGTGAGAAAAGACGGGTGAAGGATATCTGGTATGGCAGTGCTTGCGGATCTGAACGGGCTGGTGGCCGATGGCGTAATCACACCGGCGCAGGCGGGCGTGATGCGCGCGCGTTCACGGACGGCCATGGTGGCGCTGGTGATCCGGCTGCTGCTGTGCGGCGGTGTGCTGGCGGCGGCCGCGGGCTTTGTGGCGCTGCTGCAGGACCCGGTCAGCGTGGCGCTGGCGGGCTTTTTGTTCCTGCTGGCCGGCGCGGTGGTTCTGGGTGCCGCAGGGCCGCTCTGGCGGATGTTTGGTCATGCGGCGGCGCTGATCGGCGCGGTCATGCTGACCGGCGGCGGCTTTATTGAGGCGCTGCGCTCTTTCCCGCAGCCCGAGGCGGGGCTTTTGCCCGCAGCGGCGGGCCTGCTGATCGCGGGCCCTGCGGCGCTGCTCTACCGTGCGGGCAGCGAACGGATGACCTTTCTCGGCGGCTTTCTGCTGCTGATCGGCCTTGCGCTGCATCTGGCGGGTCTTGGCGCCATCCTGGTAGAGCAGGAGCGCGGCGGGCTGATCCCGATGCTCTTCTCGCTTTATGCCACGCTGATCCTGCTGTGGACGGGCTGGTTTCTGGACCTGCGGGTCCTTACGGCTCTGGCCATTCTGCCCTTTGCGCAGGTGCTGCACACGGGGACCGAGTATTTCCACGCGGTCTATGTCTTTTATTCCCCCGAGCCCACGCTGAGCATTCTGCAGATGGCACTGGCCGCGGGCCTCGCGCTCTGGATTGCGCGGGTGCGGCCCGAGCGCGATGCCCGTCACGCCGGGATCTTTGCCGTCATGGCCTTCATCGTGGCCAATCTCTGCTTCCTTGTGGGCTCACTGTCTGGGGATGTGGTGGGCGATACCTTCGCGCTCTGGCGGGTCTATGACCGCGGTGCGGATGGCTTCTCCTGGTCGGCGGCAGAGGCCGCGCGCCGCGCCTATGAGGCCCGGGCGCTCCATATATCCGATGAGGCTTTCGCCGTGGTCTGGGCGCTGGTGCTGGCCGCCTGTGCCATTGCCGCGGCCCGCGGGCTGCACCGCGGGCTTTTCAACACCGCGCTGACCTTTGGGGCGATCCACGCCTATACCCAGGCCTTTGAAAGCTTTGGCGATCAGCCCGAGGCCTGGATCATCGGCGGTCTGGCCGCGATCCCGCTGGCCTGGGGGATCTGGCGGCTGAACCAGCAGTTCGGCTGAGCCGCCTCAGCCGCGCAGAAGGCTGGTGATGGCAAGCGGCGCGCCGGGGGTGAGCCGCGCCTGATAGATCGCCAGCCCCTCGGTGACCCGCATGATATAGGTGCGGGTCTCCTCAAAGGGGACATGTTCGACCCAGTCGATCACATCGACATCGGCGCGGCGCGGGTCACCGAACTGGGTGATCCAGGCGCGCGGACGCCCTGGCCCGGCGTTATATCCCGCCGCCCGCAGCGCGATGGAGGGGCCAAATTCCTCTGCCAGATGCGCAAGATAGGCCGAGCCGAGTTTGGCGTTATAGGCAGGATCGCGGGTCAGCGCCGGGATATCCACCGGCAGACCGAGCTTCGTCGCCATCAGCTTTGCCGTGCCCGGCATCAGCTGCATCAGCCCCAAAGCCCCCGCAGGCGAGACCGCATCGGCGCGAAACTCACTTTCGCGCCGCGCAATGGCCAGCGCCAGCGGGCGCTCAACCGCCAGATCATTGGGCAAAAGGCCGGGATCGGGGAAATAAATCCCCGGCAGAATGATGCCCCGCGCCGCCGCCTGCTTGCCCAGAAGAACCGCGAGATGGGGATCGCCCTTCTCCAGCGCGAAAGTGCCGAGAGCGGCAAGCTCTGCCGCCTCGCGCTCTTCGGCCAGATGCAGAAGGAAGCGGCGGGCATTGGCGGGATCATTGGCATTATAAAGCAAAAGCGCCGCTTCCGTCACCGAAGAGGCAAGGAAGGGTGCGCCCTTCCAGTCGGCCAGCGGTGGCGGGCTGACCAGGGTGTCTTCCATCTGAAGCCCCAGCTTTTCCGCCGCCAGCAGGCCGTAATAGGCCGTCTGATGCCGCGCCGCCCGGGTCAGCGCCGCCTTTGCCTCTTCCGTCTGGCCCAGATCTTCATGGGCGCGTGCCTGCCAGTATTCCGCCCGCGCCACCGAGATCGGGGTCGAGACGCTTTCGCCCAGAGTGCGGAAATGCGTCAGCGCCGTCTTCGGATCTTTCATCGCCCTGAGCGCGATAAAGCCCGACAAAAACTCCAGATCCGCCTGAGCAGAGCTGCGGTTGAGGTGATGGGCCGCGGCCAGGGCATAGGCCTCGCGGGGCTTGCCCTCGCGCAAAAGACCCCGGGCCAGGACGGCGCGGCGGCGGGCCCAGGCTTCGGGGCGGCCGAGCGTCTCTGAAGACGTGCTGCGCTCGCGCAAAATCTCTATGGCGCCCTCGGTGCGGGATTTTTTCATCCGCCACTCAAAACGGGCAAAAGCAAGCCCGGGATCTGCGGCCAGCGCCGCAGGCACCGCCGAGATCAGCCCGTCCACGCCCTCGCGCTCTTCGCGCAGCGCAAGGCGGGCCTCAGCGAGCTTTTGCCAGCCCTCACTGACCAGCGGCAGCATCTGCCGCGCCTCGCCGTTGCGCCCGTCCCAGAGCAGCGCATCGAGACGCGCCTCATGATCGCGCGGCGTCAGCGCGGGGCCTGCGGCCTCAAGAACCGCCTGCTGGTCAAGCGCGCTGAGGCGCATCTCCGTCCAGGCGGCGCTCAGAAGGGCGGTGGCCTGATCCTGCTGCCCCATGGCGCGATGCGCCTTCACGGCGGCCAGAAGCCCCTCCACGCTGGCGGGGCTGCGGGGGCCAAACCAGGCCAGAACCCGCGAGGGGGTGATCGAGCGCGCAACCGCGGTCTCAGCCCTGTTGCGCAGCAGCGCAAGGCCGGGCCAGTCGGGGCGGCGCTGCAAAAACGCCTCATAATCGGTGAGCGTGCCTTCGCCCGCGCGCAGCCGCATCCATTCGATGACATCGGCGGCCACCGGCCCGGCTTCGGTCACCGCGGTCTTCGCGCCGTCCCAGTCGCGCAATGACGCCGCCGCCAGCGCTTCGGCCAGCGGATCGCGCGTCTGCGCGGCCAGTTCCGGCACCGGCAGCGGCAGCGCATCGGTGGCCAGTCCCGGCAGGGGCGTGAGAAGGAAAGCGAAGGCGGGCAGCAGGTAAGGACGGATCATGATTTATTTGCCCCGTCCCTGCCCGTCAGAGCAAGACACAAAGCCGCCAGCACCCCCTTTGCAAGCTGCCATGCGGCGGTTAGGAAGATTTCAAACCAACGGGCGAGTCACGCCCTATTCGCGAGGAGACGCGCGCCATGATCAAAGGGTCACTTCCTGCCCTGGTAACGCCGCTTAAGAACGGCAAACCGGATTATGACGCGCTCAAGAAGCTCGTCGAGTGGCATATCGCGGAAGGCTCTAACGGCCTCGTGCCCGTCGGCACCACCGGCGAAAGCCCGACGCTGAGCCATGAAGAGCATGCTGAGGTCATCGCCACCGTGGTGAAAGCCGCCGCAGGCCGCGTGCCGGTGATTGCGGGCGCAGGCTCGAACAGCACCAGCGAGGGTGTCTGGCTGATGCAAAAAGCGGCAGAGGCCGGTGCCGATGCCGCACTGGTCGTGACGCCCTATTACAACAAGCCGACCCAGGCGGGCATGATCGCGCATTTCACCGCGATGCATGATGCGGCAGAGCTGCCGATCGTGATCTATAATATCCCCGGTCGCTCGGTCGTGGATATGACCCCGGAAACCATGGGCGAGCTGGCAAAACTGCCGCGCATCATCGGGGTCAAAGACGCCACCGGCAAAATTGAGCGGGTCAGCCAGCAGCGCGCCACCTGTGGCAAAGAGTTCATCCAGCTTTCGGGCGAAGATGCGACCGCGCTTGGCTTTAATGCCCATGGCGGCATTGGCTGCATCTCGGTCACGGCCAATGTGGCACCGCGCCTCTGCGCTGAGTTCCAGGCGGCGACGCTGGCCGGGGATTACGCAAAAGCGCTGGAGTATCAGGACATCCTGATGCCGCTCCATGAGGCGATTTTCATCGAGCCGGGCCTTGTCGGCGCGAAATATGCCATGTCGCTTCTGGGCCTTTGCACCGAAGAAGTGCGCCTGCCGCTGGTGGGCCTGACCGAGGGCACCAAAGAGACAATCCGTGCAGCCATGCAGCACGCCGGGCTTCTCTGATCTCTCCCTCCTTGGGAAATCTGAACGGAAGGGCCGCTTTAGCGGCCCTTTTTCATGTGATGCATGAAGACGCTTCCCCTGCGGAAACCGCATCTCACGACAAATGTGACCTGCTTTAAAGTGGACCCTGACGCAGGCCTGCGCTAGCCTGAGGGGAAACAAGGCCTCAGGATCCGATGACTGACCCAAACGCGCTTCCCCGACCAATTCCCGCGCGTCCGCGTTCCCGTCCGGTGCTTACCGATATCTCTGCCGCCAGGTGGCTGCTTCTCGCAATCCTTGCGGCGGCGGTCTATTTCTTCCACGGCTTTCTGGTCCCGGTGCTGGCCGCAACGATCATCGCCGTGGCAAGCTGGCCGATCCGTGAGCGCTGCATCGACCGCATGGGGATGGGGCGCACCATCGGTGCCACCGTTCTGATCGTCATTCTGGTGCTCTTCCTTGTGATCCCGATCATCATGGCGCTGAGCTATGCCTTTCGGGAGCTGCGGGGCTGGATCTCCTGGGGGATCCTCGTCAACAGCGTCGGCGCACCGCCCCCGATGTGGATGAGTGATCTGCCGCAGGTCGGCGAATGGCTGGATCTGCAGTGGCGCAACCACATCGGCCGTCCTGGCGCGATTGCCGATCACGTGCATTTCCTCAGCGGTGAGAACATCGGCACCATTTACCGCGCGGCGCTGACCACCGGCTCTATCGCGGCGCATCTGCTGCTGAACCTGGTCTTTCTGCTGATCACGCTGTTCGTGTTCTACCGCGACGGCGACCGGCTGGTGGCACAGATTGACGTCGTGGGGTCGCGCATTCTGCCAGGGCGCTGGCAGCGCCTGTCACGGATTGTGCCGACGACGATCTCGGCCACGGTCACCGGGATGACGCTGATCGCCATCGGCGAGGGGGTGATTCTCGGGGTGGCCTATTGGGTCGCGGGCGTGCCTTCGCCGGTCACTTTTGCGGTCATCACCGGCTTTATGGCGCTGATCCCCGGCGGCGCGCCGCTCTCCTTCACGCTGGTCTCGGTCTATCTGGTCGCCAGCGGCTCAACGGTTGAGGGGATCGCGCTCTTTGTCTGGGGCACGGTGGAATTGTTCATCGTCGATAAGACCATCCGTCCGGTGCTGGTCGGTGGCCCGGTGCGGCTGCCGTTCCTTCCGACCTTCTTCGGCCTTGTGGGGGGGGTGAAAACCATGGGGATCGTGGGGCTTTTTGTCGGTCCGGTGCTGATGGCGATTCTGGTCGCGGTCTGGCGTGAATGGCAGCGCGAACTGCTGGAGCACCCTGTCGCCCCGCCCCGCCCGGAGGAGCCGGTCCCGATCTATCGCTCCGGAGAGGGCTGAGGCGCAGATCTCCTGAAGAGTTACGAACGCGGGGGGCCTGTCCCCTCGCGTTTTTTATTTCGCGGCATACCAGTGCTGCTTTGCGCGGCGGACTGCCGGATCGGTGGCCGCGCAATTTTCTTCTGGGAATATGGCAGATCCCCGTTACACCTTAAGGCAGCATTAACTGGTAAGGCGGAACTATGCGCTCTGAAGCTGTGACAACCTCCTACAAACGCTGGGCTCCGGTCTATGATCTGGTCTTCGGGCGCGTCTTTGCCCCCGGTCGTGCCAGGGCCACGAGTTTCGCAAATACCCATGGCGGCGAGGTGCTGGAGGTTGGGGTCGGCACCGGCCTGTCGCTGCCGCTCTATGCGTCACATCTGCGGGTGACGGGGATCGATTACTCCCAGGACATGCTGAACAAAGCCAGAGAGAAGGTCGCGGACCTCGGCCTGAAGACTGTTCAGCTGGAGCAGATGGACGCGCAGCAGATGCGCTTTGCCGATGAGAGCTTCGACATTGTCACCGCATTGCATGTTCTTTCGGTGGTGCCTGACCCGGTGAAAACCCTCTCTGAGATGGCGCGGGTCTGCCGGCGGGGCGGGCATATCCTGATCGGCAATCACTTCGCCGCCGAGAAGGGAATTTTAAAGATCGTCGAGAAAAGAATGCATGTTTTGCAGGATCATCTGGGCTGGCAGGCGGATTTCCCCATCGAGACCGTGCTCAGCAATCCGGACCTGCAACTGGTGGAACGCCGCCCCATGCCCCCTTTGGGCGCCATGACCTGGCTGGTGCTGAAACGGATCTGAGCCGACAGCCCGCAGACCGACGCGCCCCGAGGGGGCGCGTTACGACATCATACGGACCGGTCAAAGCCGATCATATGACAAATCTGATGTAGCGGAGAAATGGCGCACCCGACAGGATTCGAACCTGTGACCCCTGCCTTCGGAGGGCAGTACTCTATCCAGCTGAGCTACGGGTGCCTGAGGTTGTCTATAGCCGCAGGCACCGACGCGTGCAACCGCGATCACTCTGGAATCACGAGAAAAGATCGCGGCAAAGCTCAAGAGCTGAGACGAGGGCATCAACCTCGGCTTCGGTGTTATAAAGCCCGAAGGAGGCGCGGCAGGTGGCGCCCACGCCGAGATGCTCCATCAGCGGCATAGCGCAGTGGGTGCCCGCACGCACAGCGATCCCGCGCTTGTCGAGCACGGTGGAAATATCATGCGCATGGGCCGCACCTTCCAGCGTGAAGCTGAAAATCGCGCCCTTGGTCGCGGAATTGCCCTGCACATTCAGCCAGTTCAGCCCGCCCAGCTTTGCGCGGGCATAATCGCGGATCCGGTGCTCATGGGCGGCGACATTCTCCATGCCAAGGCCCATCAGATAATCCAGCGCCGCGCCAAAGCCGATCTGCTGCACGATGCCGGGCGTTCCGGCCTCAAATTTCATCGGCGGATCGGCCCAGGTCACCGCATCCCGGGTCACTTCGCGAATCATATCGCCGCCGCCAAGGAAGGGGCGCATCTCGGCCTGACGCTCCCGCGAGATCCAGATCGCGCCCGAGCCCGAGGGGCCGTAAAGCTTATGCCCGGTGATGGCGAAGAAATCCGCCCCCAGCGTGCTCAGATCGATCGGCATATGCACGGCGGATTGCGAGCCATCGACGAGGACCGGAACGCCCTTCTCTTTGGCACCCCGGCAGATCGCAGCGATATCCACCACAGAGCCGAGGACGTTCGACATCTGCGTCATGGCGATCAGCTTCGTCTTCGGCGTGATCGCATCGAGAACGGCCTGGGGGTCCAGATCGCCATTGGCGTCAATCTCCACCCATTTCAGCACCACCCCCTGACGCTCGCGCAGAAAATGCCAGGGCACGATATTGGCGTGATGCTCCATGACCGACAGAATGATCTCATCCCCGGCCTGAAGGCGCGGTGCGGCCCAGGCGTAGGAAACAAGATTGATCCCTTCCGTCGAGCCGGAGGTGAAGATCACCTCATCTTCATGGGGCGCGTTCAGAAAACGCGCAATGGTGCCGCGCACCGCCTCATATTTCTCGGTCGAGAGATTCGAGAGAAAATGCAGGCCACGGTGGACATTGGCATAATCCTCGGCATAGCCGCGGGTGACGGCATCTATCACCACCCGGGGCTTTTGCGCTGAGGCACCATTGTCGAGATAAACCAGCGGTTTGCCGTTCACCTCACGCGAGAGAATGGGGAAGTCGCGGCGGATCAGGTTGACGTCATACATCCGGTCGAACCTTTCAGGCGAGAAGCGGGAAGAGAATGGCGAAGAAGAAAGACATCACAAAGGCCACCACAAAGACGCCGCCAATGATGCCCAGAAAGGTCAGCGGCAGCGACTTAAAGCCGTGAAGCCCGGCCACCAGACCGGTGGCCACCCAGGCAGCGGCCAGAATCGCGGCAAGGCTGACAAAGCCTGCCAGCGGCGGCAGCACCACCATCAGCACGATCTGCGCGAATTGCACCACCACCATCAGCCCCTGCAGCCAGGTGACAATGCGCACAGCCCCGGCAAAATCGCCCTGCCCTTTCGCCAGACGGCCCAGCAGCGTCACGGCCAGCGCCAGCGCCAGCATGGCAATCAGCTGCAGGCCCAGCAGCGCGAAAGGCGCGGGCAGCATGGTCCCGCCCTCGGCAGCGCCAAGGCTGATCAGCGCCACCAGCCAGATCCCAAGTACCGACAGGACCGAGACCAGCAGCAGGCTTTCCCACAGGCTGTTGCCCGGCAGGGCGAGAGAGCCGATGCGCGCGCCATTGCGGCGCGGATCGGTCAGGGCTTCACGGGCAAGGGCAATCAGATCAGAGCTGTTCATCGTTCTTCTTTCCGGCTTCAGGCCACGACCGCATCGGCGCTTTCGGCGACCGAGATCGCATTGCACCACTGCCACGCAAATCCAAAGGCGATCAGGCCACCGAGCAGCATGGCCTGCGGGCCCTGGCCGATAAACCCGGCCACAAGTCCCTGCAAAAGCATCAAAGGCGCCGTGGCCAGAAGCGACCAGAAAAGCGCCACCCGCGAGGTGTAAAAGCTGCCCCGCCCGCCAAAAATCCGCGCGATCAGATGCGAGAGAGCCGCAATAAGATAAGCGAAAAGCGGAAAGAGAAACATAATCCCCATCATCGCCCCGCCAATCCGCGCATCCAGCGGCACCGAGGGGTCAAAATGCGCCTGACGCGCCAGGCGGGGAAGCTGTGCGATAAAGATCAGCAGCGAGGCGAAAAAGAGCATGGCAAAGGCGCGGTCCTCGCGTTGTCCCGCAGCCAGCAGGTCACGCATCACCCTTCGGGGGGCGCGCCAGCTTTTGAGAATGCGGCGGGTCATCGACATAGGGCAGCTCCATGGTTCCATCAGCCCGTCTTATAGACCGCGGCCCGGGCGATTGCACCCGGGCCGTGGCAGGATTTTAACCGTTGGTGTGACGGTTCAGCCAGGACTCAAGGCGGGTACGGATCTCTTCGCCGAGGACCTCATCGTCAATCTCGCCAATGGCTTCCGCAAGGAAGGCCAGCACGAGCAGCGCTTCGGCCTGACGCTTCGGCACACCGCGCGAGCGCAGGTAGTAAAGCGCGGTCTCATCGATCGCCCCCGAGGTCGATCCATGCGAGCATTTCACGTCATCGGCATAGATCTCAAGCTCGGGCTTTGCCAGGAACTGGCTGTCGCCATCGAGCAGAAGCGACTGGCTGATCTGATAGCCATCGGTCTTCTGCGCACCCTGCTTCACCAGGATTTTGCCCTGGAAAATGCCGACAGCGCCGTTCATCAGCACCTTTTTGAAAACCTGACGGCTCTCGCAGCGCTCGGCACCATGGATGATGAAGATGGTGTCGTCGTGTTTGACACCCTCATCGCCGACGCAGGCCCCGGCGATATGCGCAAAAGCGTCATCGCCGGTCAGATCCAGCACCGCTTCGTTGCGGGTCAGATTGCCGTTGGCGGTCATGGTGAAGGACTTGAAGGTCGATTCACTGCCCAGACGCGCGAAGATATGGGTGATCGCGCGGCGGTCGCTGTCGCGCCCCTGGGTGCGGACATGGTGGAAGGTGGCGCCATCCGCGACATCCACTTCCAGAACCGAGTTGAAGCGCGCAGCGCCCACCCCGTTTTCCAGCAGCGTCAGTTCCGAACCGGCTTCGAGCTTCACCACATGGTGCAGCACCGCATCCGAGGTCTCAGAGCTTTGCTCATAGATCAGCGAAAGCGGACGCTCTGCCTGCGCGGTGACGCGGATCAGCAGACCATCAGCCGCAAAAGCGGTGTTGAGGGCCGCAAAGGGACGCTCCACCGGCTTCTGGCCATTGGCTTCCAGCTTGCCGTAAAGCTCTGCCGCCCAGTGGCTCTCGCCCTGAGCTGCATCCGCCAGACGGACAAGCTCAACGCCCGCCAGCTCCAGGCTGTCCGAACGCGCTTCATCAAAGACGCCGTCGACGAAGTAAAGCTTCACCCGCTCCACCGCCTCGAAAGGCACCACGGCATCTGCCGCAGCCGGAGTCACTGCCGCCGGGGTGACCGCATTGAAGGCCGCCGGATCGGTGTAGCGCCAGTATTCATCGCGACGCCCCGGCAGACCCATGGCCTGCAGACGCGCCAGCGCATCGGCGCGGGCTGCGGAAACCCAGGAGCCGCCCGCCGGCTGCGAAAGCGCGGCGAGGCGAAGGGCAAGGGTCTCCTGTTTGGCTTGCAGGAGTGCCGACATCAGTTCTCCTCCGCCAGCAGGTTGGCGTAGCCGTTGTTTTCAACTTCCAGCGCCAGTTCCGGGCCACCGGTTTTGATGATGCGGCCATTTGCCATGATGTGAACGACATCCGGTTTGATGTGGTCCAGCAGGCGCTGGTAGTGGGTGATCACGAGGAAGGACCGGCCTTCCGAACGCAGCGCGTTCACGCCTTCCGCCACCAGCTTCATGGCGTCCACGTCAAGACCCGAGTCGGTCTCATCGAGCACACACATCTTCGGCTCAAGCATGGCCATCTGCAGGATCTCGTTGCGCTTTTTCTCGCCACCCGAGAAGCCGACATTGACCGGACGCTTCAGCATCTCGGCGTCGATCTTCAGGGTTTTGGCCTTTTCGCGCACGAGCTTCAGGAAGTCACCGGCGGAAATTTCGTCTTCGCCGCGCAGCTTGCGCTGTGCGTTCAGCGCGGTGCGCAGGAAGGTCATATTGCCGACGCCGGGGATTTCCACCGGATATTGGAACGCCAGGAAAAGGCCCGCAGCGGCGCGCTCTTCGGGTTCCATCTCCAGCAGCTCTTCGCCTTCCAGCGTGGCCGAGCCTTCGGTCACTTCATAGCCGTCACGGCCCGAAAGCACATAAGAAAGCGTCGACTTGCCCGAGCCGTTCGGGCCCATGATGGCATGCACTTCGCCGGCTTTGATCGAGAGGTCGACCCCTTTCAGGATCTGCTTGTCCTCTTCTTCGAGCTTGACGTGCAGGTTACGGATTTCCAGCATGGAACGGTCCTTTCGAGAAACGGATAGAAGGGGCAGCCGCAGCAAAGCGGAGCCCCTGGTGTTGTCTGGCAGCCGAACGTGGCTGCGGGATCAGAGAAGCAGTGTTGCGCCCGGCAGAACCGCGGGCTGCGGAATGCCCATCATGGCCGAGACCCATTCGGGCGCGAAAACCAGCAAAAAGCCCTCGGGCCAATATTGCACCAGATTGTGCAACAGCGCCGCCGTGAGCATCATCGACGTCAGTTGCAGCGCAAAGCTGCGCCAGCCGCTGAGGCCCGGAATGACGCGCACCAGCCCCAGTGCGGTGAGACCGATCAGCAGCCCCGCCGCAAGCTGCAGCCCGGGCGACAGATCTGCGGTCAGACGAAAGATCACCCAATGCGCCCAGAGCCAGGCCAGCGCGCCCGACAGGATCGCACTGACGACCTGCACAATCGCGAGCGTGCGTCTGCCCGAGGCCTTCTCCTGCAGACGCCCGATCACCGCGGCCGCCCCCGGCATAGAGTGATCCAGCCCGATAAAAAGCGCGGAATTCGTGTGGCCCGTCTGCGCCGCGATGCGCGCGAGCCGGGCATTGAAAGCCTTCTGCTGATTCATCGTAAACCCGCCCTGTGACGTTTGCTGAAACAAGGTCTGACTGCGGATTATGGCCGTTCGCGGGCAAAATCAGACCGCTCTGCGGAGAGTTCCAGGCAATTTGAGGGAAATTCATCATTTCACCGCGCCCTGAAGAAAAGCCCGGCATACCAGCCCGCAAGCGCGCGCGGCAGGGTCATGGGCGAAAGTTCAAACCGCGCCATCCGGCCGATCATCTCAACCGGCTGGGCCAGCCTGCGGACGGTGTGATAGTCCTTGCGGTCGCGGTAGTCGTCAAAGAGCACCGTCACCGGCTTTTGCGTGCGCAAAGCCACGGTGGCAAAACAGGCCGCCCGAAAGCGCCCGTCGATCAGCACCAGATCGGGCTGTTGGAAATCGGGCCGTTCCCAGACCGAATGCGGATAGGCGGGCCAGGCGGCGAATTTCGAGTAATCCACCGGATAGCCCCACTCGCGCACCGGACCGATATCGGCGTGATGCAGCGTCACGGGCGAAGCCCCGGGATGGACCGACAGCCAGTCCCCCAGACCCGCCGCCCAGTCCGCATCGCTTTCCACACTGAAGATCGCCTTACCCGGCATCTCAGAGGCCAGAACGGTCGAGCCGCCCGAGCCATATTCCAGATAGACCTCTGCCTTTGCCAGCGCCACGCGCAAAGCCTGCGCCGCTGCCTCAGGCAGGGTCAGTTCAGGCTTCACCGTCAGGGCGGGGCGCAGGGAGGCCAGCGGTTCAGCCAAGCCGCACCGCCGTGCCACTGGCCGAGACCATCAGCATATTGTTAATCACTTCAAAATCGAGATCGACGCCGACAACGGCATCCGCACCCAGACGCTGCGCCTCGGCCTCCATCTCAGCCAGCGCGGTTTTGCGCGCCCGGCCAAGCTCTTTTTCATAGGCCCCCGCGCGCCCGCCGACGATGTCACGGATCCCCGCGAACATGTCTTTGAAGATATTCGCGCCCAGGATCGCTTCACCGGTCACGATGCCCAGATAGTCACGTGCAGGCCGCCCCTCAACGGTGGAAGTGGTGGTCACAATCATTGCGTCTCTCTCCGTCTTCGGGGGCCAGAGCCGCCCGGGGTTGCCATTCACCGCCCCGCATGGGCGGCCGTCCTTCTGCGACCAGCCGGTTCATCCGGCGCACAATCAACACCACCAACAGAACCATCCAGCTGGTGATCCCGCCGGTGATGAAAATCGCCGTCCCTGCGCCGCGCGTCATCCCCCACTGCAGGATCAGCCAGTCTGCCAGCCAGCCCCAGACCATCAGACAGATGGCAAAGCTGACCGCAATCAGCAGAACCGAAGGTCCGGCAAGCATCTTCCCGGCGAGGATGGGATCGCTGATCTTTCGGTCAACGACCGCCTCAAGGCGGTCGTTGACCCTGTCATAAGCCCGCTCGACCGAAGTTCCGCGGGGCTTTGTCATCAGCCAACAGAGCCTTCGAGCGAAATCGCCACCAGGCTTTGGGCTTCCATGGCAAATTCCATCGGCAGCGCCTGCAGAACTTCCTTCACAAAGCCATTGACCACCAGGGCCACGGCCTCTTCCTCGCCCATCCCGCGCGAGCGGCAGTAGAAGAGCTGATCATCATCCACCTTCGAGGTGGTGGCCTCATGCTCAACGCGGCTCGAGTTGTTCTTCACTTCGATGTAAGGAACCGTATGCGCGCCGCACTGATCGCCGATCAGCAGGCTGTCACACTGGGTGTAGTTGCGGCTGTCGGTCGCTTTCGGGTGCATGGTGACCTGACCGCGATAGGTGTTCTGCGCCTTGCCCGCCGAGATCCCCTTGGAAACAATACGCGATTTGGTGCGCTTGCCGAGGTGGATCATCTTGGTGCCGGTATCGGCCTGCTGCATATTGTTCGCGATGGCGATCGAATAGAACTCGCCCTGGCTGTCATCGCCGCGCAGAATGCACGAAGGATATTTCCAGGTGATCGCCGAGCCGGTCTCGACCTGGGTCCACATCACCTTCGAGCGGTCGCCGCGGCAGTCCGCGCGCTTGGTCACGAAGTTATAGATGCCGCCCTTGCCTTCTTCATCGCCCGGGAACCAGTTCTGCACGGTCGAATATTTGATCTCGGCATCTTCCAGGATCACCAGTTCCACCACAGCCGCATGCAGCTGGTTGGTGTCGCGCTTCGGCGCGGTGCAGCCTTCCAGATAGGACACATAAGAGCCCTTTTCCGCGATGATCAGCGTGCGCTCAAACTGCCCGGTGTTTTCCGCATTGATGCGGAAATAGGTCGACAGCTCCATCGGACAGCGGGTGCCTTCCGGGATATAAACAAACGAGCCATCCGAGAAGACCGCCGAGTTCAGCGTGGCAAAGAAGTTATCCGACTGCGGAACAACCGTGCCGAGATATTTCTTCACCAGTTCCGGGTGCTCTTTGATCGCTTCCGAAATCGAGCAGAAGATCACCCCGGCTTTCAGCAGCTCATCTTTAAAAGTGGTGCCCAGCGAAACGGAATCGAAGACCGCATCCACCGCGACCTTACGGCCCTCAGCAGGCGCAGCCTCTGCGCCCTCCACACCGGCCAGGATCATCTGCTCGCGCAGCGGGATCCCCAGCTTTTCGTAAGTCGCCAAAAGCTTCGGATCGACCTCATCAAGCGATTTTGGCTTTTCCACCATGCTCTTGGGTTTGGCATAGTAATACTGGTCCTGATAATCGATCTCAGGATAGTTCAGCATTGCCCAGGACGGCTCTTCCATCTGCAGCCAGCGGCGATAGGCAGCCAGACGCCATTCCAGCATCCACTCCGGCTCGCCATTCTTCGACGAGATGAGGCGAACGATATCTTCGTTCAGACCCTTGGGGGCCATCTCCATCTCGATCTCGGTTTCCCAGCCGTATTTGTATTTGCCGGCCATTGCCTCGACGGTTTCAATCGTCTCACGGTCCACACCATCGCGGATGTCGGTCCGGGCTTCGGCCTGATCGGTCAATGCCATCTCTTAGTCCTTCTCACCGGCTGCCCGTAGCAGCCTCATTCGCTTATGCGGGCCGGTGACCGGCCCCGTCCTGATCCCGCCCCGCCCGTCAGAGGCAGGTCAGGCCTTCATCCGCGCCAGAACCTTATCGCGCGCCCGCGACCAGGTTTCGGCAAACCGCAGCAGCGGCTCTTTCTCCACCCCGATCCCCAGCGAGATCCGCATGGCCGAGGCTGCCTCAGCCTCATCAAATCCCATCGCCCGCAGCACCCGGCTGGACCGCACCTTGCCGCTGGAACAGGCCGAACCCGCCGAGACCGCAAAGCCTGCCAGATCCATCTGCATCACCTGGGTCTCGCCCTTCCAGCCCGGGGTCACCAGACACAGAGTATTGGGCAGACGGGCGGCCTTATGCCCGACAGAAATAGTCCCGCTTTCCCCGGCTGACAATGCTGAGTCTAGAATATTTCTAAATTCTTCGACCTCCTGCCAGCGGCCATCCGCAAGATCACGCTGCCCCGCCGTCGCCGCCGCCGCAAATCCGGCAATGCCGATCAGATTTTCGGTCCCGGCCCGCCGGCCCATCTCCTGACCGCCGCCGCGCAACTGCGCCGCAATCTCCAGCCCGCGCCGGATCACCAGCGCCCCGATCCCCTTCGGCCCGCCGATTTTATGCGCCGAGACAAAACCGATATCGATGCCCGACCAGTCAAAGGCGAAGGGCAGCTTGCCAAACCCCTGGGTCAGATCCGCCACCGCCAGCCCCTGCGGCAGCTTTTGCACCACCCCGGTCTCCGAATTGGCCAGCTGCAGCGCCGAGCGCGCCGGATCGCTCACCGTCACCGCGCCCTCGCGCGAGACCGCAAGATCAGCTTCACACCAGGCCGAAACCGCCTCATGCTCCACCTCCGCACAATGCAGCCCGCGCCCCGCACAGGCCAGAGCCGCCGCCTCCGTCGAGCCCGAGACAAAGACCACATCCGAAGCCTCCGCCCCAAGTGCTGTCGCAATCTCGCCCCGCGCCCGTTCCAGCAGCGCCTTGGCGGCGCGGCCTTCTGCGTGAACCGACGAGGGATTGCCCGTCAGATTCATCGCCGACAGCATGGCCCCGCGTGCCTCCGCCCGCAGCGGCGTGGTCGCATTCCAATCCAGATAGAGCCTTGCGACCATGATCTCAGCCCCTGCTTTGGCTTTTAGAAAAATACTCCGGGGTCCGGGGCAGCGCCCCGGGGCCTGACGCGCGCTGCGCC
Organism: Falsigemmobacter faecalis; assembly: GCF_003863335.1. GTDB lineage: Bacteria > Pseudomonadota > Alphaproteobacteria > Rhodobacterales > Rhodobacteraceae > Wagnerdoeblera > Wagnerdoeblera faecalis. Next base: position 47,421 of record NZ_RRAZ01000017.1, read on the forward strand.
CCCGCGGCCTCAGTCCTCATCCACCACCCGAAAGAGCGCCGGAACCGCCGGACAGGGCGTCAGCTGGTTGGCAACCACATCCGACAACCGCACCTGGTGCAGATAGACATAGACATTGGCCGAAAGCCCCTGCCAGAGCCGGTTGCACAAAGATTGCGCACGACTGCCCGACATGCCGCCCGAAGCACCGGCGCCGGTATGGGTGGCATCCACCGTTTCCTCAACCGCCTCCAGGATCTCCGAGACCCGGATCGCATCGGGCGAGCGCGCCAGACGGTACCCGCCCCCCGGCCCGCGCACCGATTCCACCAGCCCCGCCCGGCGCAGCCGCACAAAGAGCTGCTCCAGATAGGGCAGCGAAATATCCTGCCGCTTTGAGATTTCAGCCAGTGAAACCCGGCCGTCGCCCGCGTAAAGCGCCAGATCAGACAGCGCCACCATTGCGTAGCGGCCCTTCGTCGAAAGTTTCATTGCCGCTCCTGCTGCGCGCCCCGGCCATTGACGCCGGACAGGCTGACGCTTAACTCATTGCTGTAGCGGCCGGAAGCTCTCCGGCCATCTGGAATCATTCTAAGCAGGCCCCCGCCTGGCGTCAACCGCAGGTCCCCCCCGAGATCGGGGGCGGCAAAGCGGCGCGCTCTGCGGGGCGTCTGCTTTGTCAGTCAGTGAGCCCGCGCATGCCCGAAGTGATTTTCCCCGGCCCCGAAGGACGCCTTGAAGGCCGTTATCACCCCCAGAAGGAACGCGACGCTCCGATTGCGATCATTCTGCATCCGCATCCGCAGTTCGGCGGGACGATGAACAACCGCGTCGTCTACAATCTGCATTACGCCTTCCATAACATGGGCTTCACGGTGCTGCGCTTCAACTTCCGGGGCGTCGGCCGCAGCCAGGGTGAATATGACCAGGGCATCGGTGAGCTGTCGGATGCGGCAGCGGCGCTCGATTACCTGCAGTCGATGAACCCCAATGCCAAACACTGCTGGGTCGCGGGCTTTTCCTTCGGGGCCTGGATTGGCATGCAGCTGCTGATGCGCCGTCCGGAAATCACCGGCTTCATCTCGGTGGCCCCGCCGGCCAATATGTATGACTTCAGCTTCCTGGCGCCCTGCCCGGCCTCGGGTCTGGTCATCAATGGCGCGGCCGACCGTGTCGCACCGCCGAAAGACACCGTGACCCTGGTCAACAAACTCCATGAGCAAAAGGGCATCACCGTGACCCATACCCAGATCGAGGGCGCGGGCCACTTCTTTGAGGATGATGAGCTGCACATGAAGCCGATGATCGGCCATGTGGATGACTACGTCCGCCGCCGCCTGACCGAGACCACGCGCTGAGATGGGCCTGCTTGAGGACCTGGCGGATACCCTGTCCGCCGATGTCTTTCAGGCCATGAAGGCCACCGGCGATGACCGCCTTTATGAGCGGGTTGCCCGCTCAATCGGCGCGCTCTCGCCCTCGATGGAGGAGGCCTTCCTCACCTCCATCCGGCTGCGCCTTGCCGAACAGCGCGGGCGACAGTTCCTGATCCAGGAGCTGACCCGCATGCAAAGTGAAAACTCCTGATCCCAAAGGCCGCACCCCAAAGGTGCGGCCTTTCGTCTGACTGACTGCCGGATAGCCCCATGACTGCCCCCGATCCCGACCCCGATCTGACCGCCCGCCTTGCGTTTCTCAGTGAGGCCGACCGGCTGAAACTGGTGGAACGCGCCTCCCGGATCACCGGCAATGCACGGCGCGAGAACTCGGCCGAGCATTCCTGGCACCTGGCGCTTTATGCCCTGGTCCTCGGCGATCTGGCAGAGCCTGGGGTCTCCACCGACCGGGTGATCCGGATGATGCTCCTGCATGATCTGGTTGAGATTGATGCAGGCGATGTGCCGATCCATTCCGCCGCCGGCCAGGCCCATGCCTCAGAGGCCACAAAAGCCGCCGAACGCGCCGGGGCAGACCGCCTCTTTGGCCTGCTGCCCGCCCATAAGGCCGCAGAACTTCGCGCCCTCTGGGAGGAGTTCGAAGCCGGAGAGACCCCCGACGCCCGCTTCGCCCGCGCCCTCGACCGCGTGCAGCCGGTGATGCTGAACCTGATCAATGACGGCGGCACCTGGAACGATTACGCCGTCACCCGCGCGCAGCTGGAGACCCGCGTGGGCGCGAAAGTCATGCGCGGTGCCCCCGCGCTCTGGGCACATCTCAGAACCGCCATCGACGCCTGGTTCAGCCGCAACCGGGCCTGAGCCGGGGCAGAAGCCATTGCACTTTCCGGGCGGCGGGCGATACTGGCCGCGACTGCCCGGAGACCCCTCATGACCCGCCTGCCCCCCGCCCTGCCGCTTGACGGCGCGATCAGCCGCTATGCCGAAACCGAGGCCCCTCCGGCGATCCGCGACGCGCTGAAAGGCGCGAAGAAAAGCGACATCCCCGATGCCGCCTTCCCCTATCGTCAGGCGATGGAAAAATCGGCCTATACCGCGCAGATGCTGCCGCTGCAGATCCAGATGGTGCGGCTGCAGAACGATCTGCGCCAGACCGGGCGACGACTGGTCGTCCTCTTTGAGGGGCGCGACGCTGCGGGCAAAGGCGGCACCATCCGCACCGTCACCGAGAACCTGAACCCGCGGCACGCGACCGTGGTGGCCCTCCCGAAACCCACCGAGCGCGAGGCCACCCAATGGTATTTCCAGCGCTACATCGACTGGCTTCCGGCGGCAGGCGAGATGGTCTTTTTCGACCGCTCCTGGTACAACCGCGCCGTCGTTGAGCATGTCTTCGGCTTCTGCACCCCCGAACAGCGTGAGCATTTCTTCCGCCAGCAGCCCGGCTTTGAAGAAACCCTCGCCGATGAAAACATCACTCTGGTGAAGATCTGGCTGAATGTCGGCCGCGCCGAACAGCTGCGCCGCATGCTCGACCGCGAGCGCGATCCCCTGAAGCAGTGGAAGCTCAGCCAGATCGATGCGGACGGGCTCTCCCGCTGGGACGATTACACCGCCGCCGTGCGCGAGATGCTGCGCCGCTCCCATATCCCGGAAGCGCCCTGGACGATCATCCGCTCTGATGACAAGCGCCGCGCCCGCATCGCCGCGCTGCAGACCGTCCTGCACCGCCTGGAATTTGAGGGCAAAGATGCGACCGCCATCGGCGCCCCCGATCCGCTGATCGTGGCGGATCCGGACCTGCGGCATGGCTAAAGCGGGCTATCACCACGGCAATCTGCGCCAGGCGCTGGTCACTGCAAGCCTTGATCTGATTGAGAAAAACGGCCCCCAGGGCTTTACGCTCTCCGAAGCTGCCAAGGCCGCAGGCGTGACCCCGGCGGCGGTCTACCGCCATTTTGAGGGGCGTGAGGACCTGCTGGCAGAGGTCGCCCGCCAGGGCTTTGAGATCTTTGGCGATCTGATGGCACACGCCTGGAACGGCGGCGCGCCCTCGGTGCTGGCAGGCTTTGAAGCCACCGGTCGGGCCTATCTCGCCTTTGCCCGCCGCTTTCCGGCGCATTACGTGGCAATGTTCGAAAGTGGCCTCAGCCTCTCGGCCTATCCCGATCTCGGCGCCACCGCCCGCAAGGCCCAGGCACCGCTGCTGGCAGCGGCAGAGGCGCTCTCGCGCCAGATCCCGCCGGAGCGCCGCCCGCCCCCGGCGATGTTCGCCGCCCATATTCAGGCCATGAGCCACGGGATTGTCGAGTTGCACACCCGCAATCCCGCCAATCCGCGCAGCCCCTTTGCGGCGGAAGACCTGTTGGAAAGCGGTATCGGCATCTATCTGCGCGGTCTGGGCCTGATCGCCCCGGATGCCTGAGGGCACCCCCGTGAAGGCCCGCCCCGGAGTGACAGCAGATCACCGCACGGCCCCGGATCTCAGCCCCGGCAAAAGACGCGCTGAGTATTAAGCCCCCCGGCCAGGAGAGCCCGATGGCCACACCGGGCATCGGGGATGCAGAACTCCCGCCCGCCTGAAAAGCCGGAACCGCCAAAACAAAAGCGCCCCGAAGGGCGCTTTGCAAAAGCCAGTCCTCACAGGCATCAAAGCCGCGCGGGCGCTTCTTCGAATTTCACCGACTCGCCACACCCGCAGCTGTCAATCACATTGGGATTGCGGAACTTAAACCCGCTCTCCAGCAGCGAGACCTCATAATCGATCTCAGTGCCGATCAGGAACATCTGCGCCATGGGCGCGATCAGCACCCGCGCCCCATCCTGCTCCACCATTTCATCCAGCGGATTCACCTCAGACACATAGTCCATGGTGTATTCCATCCCCGCACAGCCGCCCTTTTTGACGCCGATGCGCAGACCCTGGCTGCCGTCACGCGCCATCAGACGCGCAATCTGCTTTGCCGCCGAAGCGGTCAGAGTGACCGCCGCTTTGCCGGGAATTCCAAACATCACTGCCTCACATAAAGCCGAGTTCGAGCCGCGCTTCATCGGACATCATATCCATGCCCCAGGGCGGATCAAAGGTCATACCGACATCCACCTGTTTGACACCCGGGACCGCATTGACGGCATCCGCCACCCAGCCCGGCATCTCACCCGCCACCGGACAGCCCGGCGCGGTCAGGGTCATCATGATCTCAACCGCATTTTCAGCGTCGATCGTGATGGTATAGACCAGACCCAGATCATAGATGTTCACCGGGATCTCCGGATCGAAAACCGAGCGGCAGGCCTCCACCACCGAGTCGTAGATCGGGTGCTCAACAGTCGACGGCCGGATCAGCGGCTCGCCTTCCAAAAGATCGGTCGATTGAGTGCTCATGGCAGATCCGTCCCGGCAGTCGGTGAATATCCTGACCCTGATATAGGATTTTACTCAGGAACGTCCAGTGGCACGGGGCAAATGAGCCGCCACCGGGACGCGCTGTCACCTTGCGCCCGCACCTGCGGGGCCTGTATGGAAGGCCCGTTTGGATCATTCTGGAGACACCCCATGGCCGAAGGCTTCGGATTTACGCTTAAAGCCACCGATGGCGCGGCCCGTACCGGGGTCATCCACACCACCCGCGGCGAAATCCGCACCCCGGCCTTCATGCCGGTGGGCACCGCCGCGACCGTGAAGGCCATGATGCCCGAGTCCGTGCGCGCCACCGGGGCGGACATTCTGCTGGGCAATACCTACCACCTGATGCTGCGCCCTGGCGCCGAACGCGTCGACCGCCTCGGCGGTCTGCATAAATTCATGAACTGGGAGCGCCCGATCCTCACCGACAGCGGTGGCTTCCAGGTCATGAGCCTGTCGTCGCTGCGCAAACTCACCGAAGAGGGCGTGACCTTCCGCAGCCATTACGATGGCTCCAAACACGTCCTGACGCCCGAGCGCTCGATGGAGATCCAAAAGCTCCTCGGCTCCGACATCGTCATGTGCTTTGACGAATGCCCCGCCCTTCCCGCCACCGAAGCCGAGGTCGCCAAATCCATGCGCCTCTCCATGCGCTGGGCGCAGCGCTCGCGCGATGCCTTCGGTGACCGCCCCGGCCATGCGCTTTTCGGCATCATGCAGGGCGGCGTCACCCGCGACCTGCGCGAGGAATCAGCCGAAAAACTCAAATCCATCGGCTTTGACGGCTATGCCGTCGGCGGCCTCGCCGTGGGCGAAGGCCAGGAGGCGATGTTTGACGTGCTGAACTACGCCCCCGGCTTCCTGCCGGAAGACAAGCCGCGCTACCTCATGGGCGTCGGCAAACCCGATGATATCGTCGGCGCCGTTGAGCGCGGCATCGATATGATGGACTGCGTGCTGCCCTCCCGCTCAGGCCGCACGGCCCAGGGCTGGACGCGCCGTGGCCAGGTCAACCTGCGCAACGCCCGCCACCAGGACGACCCGCGCCCGCTCGATGAAAACTGCAGCTGCCCGGCCTGCCGCAATTACTCGCGCGGCTATCTGCACCACGTCATCCGCGCCCAGGAGATCATCGGCTCCATGCTGCTGACCTGGCACAATCTGCATTACTACCAGGACCTGATGCAGGGCCTGCGCGACGCCATTGAGTCACAAAACCTCAAAGCCTTCGTCGCCGCCTTCCACGCAAAACGCGCCGAAGGCGACATCGACCCGCTCTGAGCCGCCCCCCCTGGCTTTGGCTTTTTAAAAATACTCCCGGGCGGGGTCCGGGGAGGGCAGGCAGCCCTCCCCGGCGCGCTCCAGAGAGCGCTCAGGCCCCGGTAATGGCGCCCTGTTCCAGCTTCACCACCCGGTCCATCCGGCCCGCCAGATCAAAGTTATGCGTGGCAATCAGCGCCGAAAGCCCGGTCTCCCGCACGATCTCCATCAGCACACCAAACACCTGATCCGAGGTCGCCGGATCCAGGTTCCCCGTGGGCTCATCCGCCAGCAACAGCTTCGGCCCATTGGCCAGCGCCCGGCAAAAGGCAACCCTCTGCGCCTCGCCCCCCGACAGTTGCGCCGGGCGGTGGCCCGCACGCGCCGAAAGCCCCACGCGGCCCAGCAATTCCATCGCCCGCGCCTTCGCGGCCTTATGCGTCCCGCCATTGGCCAGCTGCGGCAGCATGACATTCTCGAGCGCAGTAAATTCCGGCAGCAGATGGTGGAACTGATAGATAAAGCCCACCTCCGCGCGGCGGATCTCTGTGCGGGCACGGTCAGACAGACGCCCCACATCCTGCCCCGCAATCACCACCTGTCCGCTCTCAGCCTCATCCAGCAGTCCCGCGATATGCAAAAGCGTGGACTTGCCTGAGCCTGAGGGGGCGACCAGCGCCACCACCTGGCCGCGCGGCAGCACCAGATCGGCCCCCCGCAGCACCTCGACAGCACTGGGCTTTCCCGGATTATAGGTCTTGGTGATCCCCGAAAGGTGCAGCACAGCTTCACTCATGACGCAGCGCCTCCACCGGGTTCATCCGCGCCGCCCGCCAGGCAGGCGGCAGGGTCACGATAAAGGACAGCCCCAGCGACAGAGCTGCCGCTTTCACCACATCCACCAGCCGCAACTCGGCGGGCAGCGCATAGATGCCACGGATCTCCGGATCCCAGACCCCGCCATCCCCGACGCCATTCACCACCGCAAAGATAAAATCGATGTTCACCACGAACATCACCCCGAGAAACAACCCTAAAGCCGTCCCCGTCACCCCGGTCGCCACACCGCAGAGAAAGAAAATCCGCAGCACCGCCCCTTCGGTCAGCCCCATGGTGCGCAGAATGCCGATTGCCCGGCTTTTGGTACGCACCAGCATGATCAGACCCGCGATGATATTCAGCGAGGCAATCAGCACGAGGATCGACAGGATGATGAACATCACATTGTCCTCCACCGTCAGCGCCCGCAAAAACGCACCCGAACTGTCGCGCCAGGACCAGAGCAGCGCCCCGTCTCCGGCAGCGCGCAAAAGAGCGGGCGACATCTCATCGACCTTATCGGGGTCGGTCACCATAACCTCGATCTCATCCGCGAAGCCTTCGCGGTTGAAATAGCTCTGCGCCTCCGTGAAGGGCATATAGATGCGGGTGCGGTCGATGTCATAGCGACCTGCGGTAAAGATCGCCACCACCTCATAGGCGCTGACCCGTGGCGAGGTGCCAAAGGCGGTCTTTACGCCATCGGGTGAGATGATACGAAGGCGGTCGCCGACCATCACGCCGAGTTCCCGCGCCACGCCCGAGCCGATCGCCACGCCCTCGTCAAAGCGCGACAGATCCCCCTCAATCGTCGCCTGATCTCCGGCGACGCGGGGGATGCCTTTCAGGTCCTGCAGCGTAATGCCAAAAACTTCGGCCCCGGCATTGCGACCATTGGCATTTGCCATGATCTGCCCGCGCACCAGCGGTGCGGCCCGGGTGACGCCCGCGACCTGCGACAGCCGCTGCGCCTCAGCTTCGTACTCGGCAATACCCCGCTGCAGCCCGCCTTCCGGCGTGGAGCGCGCGGCGTGATAGACCGTCACATGGGCATTGGCCCCAAGGATCGTGTCAACAAATTCCGTCCGGAAGCCCGAGCGCACGGCAAGGGTTGCGACCAGCGCAAACACCGCCAGCGTAATGCCCAGCAGAGAGATGATGGTGACAACGGAGACCCCGCCATCAGCCCCGATGCCCCGCATATAGCGCCAGGCAACCATCCATTCGAAACGCGAAAACGGCGCGGTGCGATTAGCCAAATGTCCCTCCGGTCAGACCTGCGGCACCTTTGACAGGCAGAGCCAAAAGGTCAAGGCCAGAGGGCTGCGTCACACCCGCTGCGCTTATGACAGCTGCGCGAGCGCGGGGGAGATCAGGGGCGCTCAGGGGCGGCGAAGACAGCTTCGCGATGAAACACAGGGAAAGCTCAGCACAGAGAATGCGCAGGATGCGCTGCGAAAACAAAGAGCGACGCCAGGCCTCCACATGGATCGCTGGCAACAACGCGACGCGCGCTCAATACATGGCAGAGCGCATCATGACAGAAGAGACGCGCGCCGGACCTCACCGTGAGCACTGAGCACTGAGCACTGAGCACTGAGCACTGAGCACTGAGCACTGAGCACTGAGCACTGAGCACTGAGCACTGAGCACTGAGCACTGAGCACTGAGCACTGAGCACTGAGCACTGAGCACTGAGCACTGAGCACTGAGCACTGAGCACTGAGCACTGAGCACTGAGCACTGAGCACTGAGCACTGAGCACTGAGCACTGAGCACTGAGCACTGAGCACTGAGCACTGAGCACTGAGCACTGAGCACTGAGCACTGAGCACTGAGCACTGAGCACTGAGCACTGAGCACTGAGCACTGAGCACTGAGCACTGAGCACTGAGCACTGAGCACTGAGCACTGAGCACTGAGCACTGAGCACTGAGCACTGAGCACTGAGCACTGAGCACTGAGCACTGAGCACTGAGCACTGAGCACTGAGCACTGAGCACTGAGCACTGAGCACTGAGCACTGAGCACTGAGCACTGAGCACTGAGCACTGAGCACTGAGCACTGAGCACTGAGCACTGAGCACTGAGCACTGAGCACTGAGCACTGAGCACTGAGCACACAGACTACCCGGCGCAACTCATTGCAAGAAGCGAAAGTCGCGACCGAGGCTTCATGCGACGCTATGAAGGAAAGAGACCGCAGGCGACGCTGCGCCGGAGAGACCAAAGGCAGCGGACATGCACAGAGACGCGGGAGAGTTCAGAGACCGGCCGCCGTTTAGTGACGCGCGGGGACCGCATGGGGTTCGCCCCGCCGGTGCTCGGGGCCGCAATAGGCGGTGTAGTCCTCAAAATCCATCTGATCGCTGCGATGTGCCTGCCGCAATACGAGCGTGCAGCAGACCAGAGCGGCGATGCCATAGCCGATAAGAACCGAGAGCAGGAGGCCCGCCCCCAAAACCCCAAGTGTCACAGAGCCGGCAAAACCGATCAGAGACGTGATGATGACAAAGACGCCTGCCATTGCGGATTACCCTAAACCCGTTTCACCGAAAGATTGAATGTCATGGGGATCAAGGTCTGCATCCCCACCTGACAAAGTGTCCTCTTCGGGCGGGTCTGCGTCAAGACTGTCGCTAAAATGCAGGAGAAATCCCGCGTATCAGCGAAATTTGTTTCAATTTTGCATCCAATCGCCTGGTGACAGCGACAAAAAAAGGGGCCAGGGCCCCTCTTTCCGACTGTCGCCTGGGTTGCAAAGGCCCCGGCTCAGATGTTTTCGTAGATCGCGGCGATCTTTGCGATTGCCGCTTCCGCCGACATCTCTTCCGAAACACCGCTGCGGCGGCTGGTCACTTCGACCACGCCATTGGCCAGACCGCGCGGGCCCACGGTGATGCGCCAAGGCAGACCGATCAGATCCATGGTGGCGAATTTCGCGCCCGCACGCTCGTCGCGGTCATCGTAAAGCGCCTCAAGACCCTTTGTCGCCAGACCTTTGTAAAGCGCGTCACAGGCCGCATCGGTGCCTGCATCACCCTGCTTCAGGTTCACAATGCCCACCGGGAAGGGGGTCACGCCCTCGGGCCAGATGATGCCCTTGTCGTCGTGGCTGGCCTCAATGATCGCACCGAGCAGACGCGAAACGCCGATGCCATGCGAGCCCATTTCGACCGGAACCTGCTTGCCCTCGGGGCTGACGACGGTGGCGCCCATAGCCTCGGAATATTTGGTGCCGAAGTAGAAGATCTGGCCGACCTCAATCCCGCGCGCAACCATACGGTGCTCTTCGGGGACATCGGCGAAAATCCCCTCATCATGGGTCTCATCGGTGCGGGCATAGAGGGTGGTGAACTCGTCACAGACGGCCTTCACCGCCGCGCGGTCCTCGTAATCGACGGCGCGATCGCCCAGTTTCAGATCGGTGACGCGGGCGTCATAGAAGACTTCCGACTCACCCGTCTGCGCCAGAACCAGGAATTCATGGGTGTCTTCGCCGCCGATCGGTCCGGAATCGGCGCGCATCGGAATGGCGGTCAGACCCATGCGCTCATAGGTGCGCAGATAGCTGACCATATGGCGGTTATAGGCGTGCAGCGCGTCGTCTTTGGTCAGGTCGAAGTTGTAGCCGTCCTTCATCAGGAACTCGCGGCCACGCATCACGCCAAAGCGCGGGCGCATCTCATCGCGGAATTTCCACTGGATCTGATACAGCGTCAGCGGCAGCTGTTTGTAGGACGAGACATGGGCACGGAACATATCCGTGATCATTTCCTCATTGGTCGGCCCGTAAAGCATCTCACGGTCATGGCGGTCTTTGATGCGCAGCATCTCGGGGCCATAGGCGTCATAACGCCCGCTCTCGCGCCAGAGATCGGCCGATTGCAGCGTGGGCATCAGCACCGGCACGTGACCGGCGCGGATCTGTTCTTCATTGACGATCTGCTGAATGCGGCTGAGCACCCGCAGGCCCAGCGGCAGCCAGGAATAAATCCCCGCCGACTGCTGTTTGATCATACCCGCACGCAGCATATAGCGGTGCGAGACGATCTGCGCCTCTTTGGGGTCTTCCTTCAGAACGGGCAGGAAATAGCGGGACAGACGCATGGGCGGCCTCTGGCATAAGGGTTTGCGGTTTCCTAGCCGCTGCGCCCTGCCCTGACAAGTGCGCCATGGGGGAGCGCAGGGCCGCCTTTTGCGCCGCGCGGCCCCATTCTTCTTGAACACCGGGCCATCCTGGGCAATCTGTCTCAAACGATAAGGACGAGTGGTATGGCGCATCCGGTTCGCGATCAGCTGAAATACTGGGCCATCGGGATGGTGCTGCTGTTTGTGGTGCTCTGGGCGCTGGGCAAGGTGATGCTGCCCTTTCTGGTGGGCGGCGCGATTGCCTATTTCCTCGACCCCGTTGCCGACCGGCTGCAAAAGCTGGGGCTGTCGCGCACCGCAGCCACGGCGATCATTTCGCTGGCGGCACTCTTTGCGACTGTGGCGCTGTTTCTCTCGGTCATTCCGACCCTCGTGCGTCAGCTCAGCGATCTGATCAACGCCGCACCTGATATTATCCGCAAACTGATGGATTATCTTTATGAGCGCTTTCCCGAGCTGACCGATAATACCTCAACCATCCGCACCTCTCTGGCCGAACTGGGTGAGGCGATCAAATCCCGCGGCATGACGGTGGTGAATACCGTCATCGGCTCTGCGGTCAGTGTGCTCGACTGGGTGCTTTTCCTGGTCATCGTGCCGGTGGTGGCCTTTTATCTGCTGCTCGACTGGGACCGCATGATGCGCCGCATTGATGAGCTGCTGCCGCGTGACTATGCGCCGACCGTGCGCCATCTGGCGGGCGAGATTGACCGGGTGCTGGCGGCCTTTGTGCGCGGGCAGCTGACGGTCTGTCTGATCCTTGGCGGCTTTTACGCAGCCTCTCTGGCGGCGGTCGGGCTGCAGTTTGGCTTCATTGTCGGCGCCATTGCCGGGGCGATCACCTTCATTCCCTATATCGGCTCCATCGTTGGCGGCGTGCTCGCCATTGGCCTTGCACTGGTGCAATACTGGGGCGACTGGTGGTCGGTGGGACTGATTGCCGCAATCTTCGCGGTCGGACAGTTCCTTGAGGGCAATATCATCACGCCGCGTCTGGTGGGCGGCTCGGTCGGGCTGCACCCGGTCTGGCTGCTGTTTGCGCTTTCGGCCTTCGGCACGCTTTTTGGTTTTGCAGGAATGCTGGTGGCGGTTCCGGTGGCGGCAGCGATCGGCGTTCTCGTGCGCTATGCCTCGGCGCGCTATGTGGAGAGCGATATTTACCGCGGCGCGACCCCGCCCGAGCCCTGAGCCCTGCAGGCGGCTTTTCGTATTTTCACAGAAAGCCGCCTTGCGCCTGCAGATTTGTCACATCACTGTCACAGAGCAGCTTCATCAGTGACATCATGACCCAGGCCGATTTCCTCTCCGCACCCTTCGCCGATCCCGTCACGCTTCCCGAAGGCGAAACTGAGGGGGCAAAACGTTTTTTCAACCGTGAACTCAGCTGGCTGGCCTTTAACTGGCGCGTGCTGGAGGAGGCCGAAAACCCCCGTGTGCCGCTGCTTGAGCGGCTGCGGTTCCTGTCGATCTCGGCCACCAATCTCGATGAGTTCTACACCGTCCGCGTGGCAGGCCTGCGCCAGCTGGTGCGCTCGGGCAACCGGATGCTCTCAGATGATGGTCATCCCCCGGCAGAACAGCTGCGCCTGATCAACGCCGATGCCCGCGATCTGATGAGCACGCAGCAAAAAACCTACCGCAGCCTCAGCACGGCCATGGAAGAGGCCGGGATCTCGATCCTGACCCGCGCGCGTCTGACGCAGGGTGACCGGGACTTTCTGCGCGAGTATTTCCTGCACCAGGTGTTTCCGGTGCTCTCGCCGCTGGCGATTGATCCGGCGCATCCCTTCCCCTTCATCCCCAATACCGGCTTTTCGCTGGGGCTGGAGCTGGAGCGCACCTCCGATCGCCGCCGCCTGCAGGCCTTGCTGCCGATCCCGAACCAGATTTCGCGCTTTGTCATCCTGCCCGCCGAAGAGGGCAGATACCGCGTTCTGCCGCTGGAGGATCTGCTGCTGCTGAACCTCTCATCGCTTTTCCCGGGCTATGATGAGATCGGCCACTGCGCGTTCCGGGTGCTGCGCGACAGCGATCTGGAGGTCGAGGATGAGGCCGAGGATCTGGTGCGCGAATTCGAGACGGCCCTGAAGCGCCGCCGCCGCGGCGAGGTGATCCGGCTGAAAATCTCGGCCGGGGCGCCCGAGGCTTTGCGCGCGCTCATCATGGAAGAGCTCGACGTCACCTCAGATGAGGTGGTTGAGGTTAAGGGCCTGATCGGCGTGGCGGATCTGAAAGAGCTGGTGATCTCTTCGCGGCCCGATCTGCTCTGGCCGCCCTTCACCCCGCGCGTGCCCGAGCGGGTTCTGGATCACGACGGCGATATTTTCGCCGCGATCCGACAAAAGGACATGCTGCTGCATCATCCCTATGAGACCTTCGACATGGTCATCCGCTTTTTGCAGCAGGCGGCGCGCGACCCCAATGTGCTGGCGATCAAACAGACGCTTTACCGCACCTCTTACGACAGCCCCGTCGTGGATGCGCTGTGCGAAGCGGCGGAGAACGGCAAATCCATCACCGCGCTGGTTGAGTTGAAAGCCCGCTTCGATGAGGCCTCCAACATCCGCCAGTCACGCCGGCTTGAGCGCTCGGGCGCGCATGTGGTTTACGGCTTCATGCATTTGAAAACCCATGCGAAAATCTCAACCGTGGTGCGGCGTGAGGGTGACAGCCTGGTCACCTATACCCATTTCGGGACCGGCAATTACCACCCGATCACCGCGAAGATTTACACCGACCTCAGCTTCTTCACCTGTGATGCGGCGCTGGGCCGGGATGCGACCAAGGTGTTTAATTATCTCTCGGGCTATGTGCAGCCCGACAACCTGGAGAACCTTGCGATCTCGCCTATCAGCCAGAAACCGCGCCTGCTGGAGCTGATCGCGGCAGAGGCCGACCATGCCCGTCAGGGGCGGCGCGGTGAGATCTGGGCGAAGATGAACTCGCTCATTGATATGGAAGTGATCGACGCGCTTTACGCCGCAAGTCAGGCGGGGGTGAAGATCAGCCTTGTGGTGCGCGGCATGTGCGGGTTGCGGCCCGGCATTGCGGGGCTGTCGGAAAACATCCGCGTGAAATCCATCGTCGGGCGCTTCCTTGAGCACAGCCGCATCGTCTGCTTTGGCGGCGGTGAGGGGCTGCCCTCGCGCAATGCGCGGGTCTTCATCTCCTCGGCCGACTGGATGCGGCGCAACCTGAACCGCCGGGTCGAGACGCTGGTCGAGATCCTGAACCCCACCGTCAAGGCACAGATCGAAAGCCAGATCATGGCCGCCAATATGGCCGATGAGGCGCAGAGCTGGATTCTCGGCCCCGATGGCCGCTACGCGCGCCAGTTGCAAAGCGAAGATCAGCGGCTTTTCAGCTGTCATCGCTTCTTTATGGAGAACCCCTCGCTTTCGGGGCGCGGCTCTGCGGGGGCGGCCGATGTGCCGCGGCTGGGCTTTTCCGGGGATTGACGCGACGGTCCACTCCGCGCATTTTCGCGCAGTGGACCAAAGCTGCCGGGACTCCCGCTTGAAATCGAATCTTAAGGGATATGCAGCGTTTCAGGTCGCGGGGGCTTTCGCCTCGCGGCCTTTTCCCCTTCACGGCAAAGCCGGATTTCCTGATGATCGATGATTTTGAGCCCTTCGGCCGCCCGCTCTTTGAGGACCCCTCTGCCCGCGCCCTGAGCCGGGTTGGCGTGGTGGATGTCGGCTCAAACTCGGTGCGGATGGTGGTCTTTGACGGCGCGGCCCGCAGCCCGGCCTATTTCTACAACGAAAAGGTCATGGCGGGTCTTGGCAAAGGTCTGGCGCAGACCGGGCGTCTGAACCCCGAAGGCCGGATCCGGGCGCTGGCAGCGCTCCGCCGCTTTGCCGCGCTGGCCGACGGAATGGGCATTGCCCCCCTGACCGTGGTCGCCACCGCCGCCGTGCGCGAAGCCGAAGACGGCCCCGAATTTCAGGCCGAGGTTGAGCGCGAGACCGGGCTCAGACTTTTCGTCATCGACGGCCAGGAAGAGGCCCGTCTGACCGCCCAGGGCGTGCTTCTGGGCTGGCCCGATGCCTCCGGGATCGTCTGCGACATCGGTGGCAACTCGATGGAACTGGCGCGGATCGGCAAGGGCAAGGTCGGGGACCGTATCTCGACGCCGCTGGGGCCCTTCCGCCTGCAACAGGTCGAGGGCGGGCCTGAACAGCGCGCGAAGGTCATTGAGCGCATTTTGCGCAAAGCCCGTGATATCGTGAAGCCTGAGGGCGAGCGGCTCTATCTGGTGGGCGGCTCCTGGCGGGTGATCGCGCGCCTTGATATGGAGCGGCGCGGCTATCCGCTGACGGTTTTGCATGAATACCGCATGGAGCCTGCGGCGGTCCTTGAGACCGTGGACTGGATCCGGCGCAATGATCCCGCGACGCTGCGCAGCCGCACCGGCACTTCCGCTGAGCGGATGGAACTGGTGCCGCTGGCGGGCGAGGTTCTCTCCGCCATGGTGCAGATGTTCAGGCTGCGCGAGATTGACGTCTCATCCTATGGCATCCGCGAGGGGCTGCTCTATGAGCAGATGCCGCAGCGCCTGCGCGAGCGCGATCCGCTGATTGAGGCCGCCCGTCAGATGGAGGCCACGCAGTCCCGGATGCCGGGTTTTGGCAAGAAGCTCTTCACCTTCCTGTTGCCGCTGTTCAAAGACGCCGATATGGAACGCTCGCGGCTGATCAAAGCGGCCTGCCTGCTGCATGACACCACCTGGCGCTCGCATCCCGATTACCGCGCCGAGGTCTGCTTTGAGAACGCCACCCGCGCCAACTTAGGCGGGCTCGACCATCCCGGGCGGGTCTTCCTGGGGCTCTCGCTGCTGCACCGCTATAAAAACAGCCGCTCTGGCTCGCGCTTTGAGGCGCTGTTCCGGCTTTTGAACGAAGATGAGCTGCGTCAGGCCGAAGTGCTGGGCAAGGCGATGCGCTTTGGCGCGATGTTCGCTTTGGGGGATCCGAATGAGGCAGCAGCGCTGCGCTGGCAGCCAAAGAAGAAGCTTCTGGAGCTGACCCTGCAGCCAAGGGGAGAGGCCCTCTTTGCCGAAGTGGCCCAGGCGCGGTTCAAATCGCTTGCCAATGCTCTGGGCGCGACCGCGACCGTCAGATCCGCCTGAGCGCCCCGTCCCGGACATGAAAAAGCCGGCCCTTCGCGGGGCCGGCTTTTCTGCTGTCTGCGGATCTCAGATCGTGGCCGGGCGCAGCGGCGCGGCGCTGCGCGTTTCCGGCGCGCTGCGGCCATAGCGCGACACCGCCAGACCCGAGGGGTCGATCTGCGGCTGCAGGCCCGACATCAGATCCGCGAGCATCCGGCCCGAGCCTGCCGCCATGGTCCAGCCCAGCGTGCCGTGGCCGGTATTGGTCCAGAGGTTGCGATAGGGGGTCTGGCCCACAATCGGGGTGCCATCGGGCGTCATCGGGCGCAGGCCGGTCCAGAAGGTCGCCTGCGACAGATCGCCCGCCCCGCCGAACATCTCGGTCAGCGATTTCTCCAGCGTCTCGCGGCGGCGCTGGTGCAGGCTCAGATCATAGCCCGCGATTTCGGCCAGACCCCCGACCCGGATCCGGCCGCCCAGACGGGTGATCGCGACCTTGAAGGTCTCATCCATCACCGTCGAGACCGGGGCCTTCGCCTCATCCACGATCGGCGCGGTGATGGAATAGCCCTTCAGCGGCTGGATCGGCAGACGGATGCCCAGATGCTGCACGATCTGCGGCGCATAAGAGCCCAGCGCCACAACATAAGAATCCGCCTCCATCAGCCCCGCCGAAGTGGTGACCCCGGTGATGCGGTCGCCGTTCGACAGGATCGAATGGATCGTCACGCCATATTTGAAGGTCACACCGGCAGCAGCGGCCTTTTCCTGCAGGACATTGGTGAACTTAAAGCAATCGCCGGTGCCGTCACCCGGCAGACGCAGACCGCCCGCAATGCGGTGGGCTGATCCGGCCAGACCCGGCTCGGCCGCGATGCAGCCCGCGCGGTCGAGCACCTCAAAGGGCACGCCGTCTTTGCGCAGCACTTCGATGTCTTTCGCGGCGGCATCGACCTGCTTTTGCGTGCGGAAAACCTGCAGGGTGCCCTGCTCGCGGTTGTCATAGCTCAGGCCGGTCTCAGCGCGCAGATCATCCATGCAGTCGCGGCTATATTCCGCCAGACGCACCATGCGGCTTTTGTTGCGCGCATAGGCTTTGGAGGTGCAGTTCGCCAGCATCTCCAGCATCCAGCGCAGGCGGTCCTTGTCAGAGGTCCAGTGCAAAACCAGCGGGGCATGGCGCTCAAACATCCATTTCACGGCTTTGAACGGCACGCCCGGCGCGGCCCAGGGCGCGGAATAGCCAGGGCTGATCTGCCCGGCATTGGCAAAGCTGGTCTCCTGGGCGGCACCTGCGGCGCGGTCGATCACCGTCACCTCATGTCCGGCCTTCGCCAGATACCAGGCTGAGGTTACACCGATGACACCGGAGCCGAGGATAAGAATACGCATGCTGATCTCCGCCGCGCGACAGGACTATTCCCGCGATTTTAGACCGGATCAAAGTGCAGTTCCTGCGTTTCTTCAGCGCTGAATCGCGCGCAGAAACAAGAAACCCCCGCCGCAGAGGATCTGCACGGGGGTTTCTTCGCAAGGTTCGATATTCAACGCAAGATCTGCCCGCAGGCGGAAAGCCGCGACTCAGGCCTGACAATAGGCCTGATTGCGGGTCCAGGAGGCAATCTCTGCGCGCTTGGAGGCATTGCGCATCGGACCCCAGTCCATCGCCAGCCCGCCCCAGTCGCCCGGGCCGCCCGCCACTTTTCCGGTCTTTGCCACCTGCCGCGAGGCGATGTTCACCGCGCAGCTGAGATTGGCTTCGGCCTCATAAAGCGCGCCCGCATCGCAGCCATAGGCCCGCGCGGTGGCCGGAGAGATCTGCAACAGCCCGCGGTAGCGCCCGCCTGCCCCGGCAGCCTGCGGGTTCCAGGTGCTTTCATGCTTGGCCAGCGCCGAGAAGATGCCGACCCAGAAGGCCTGCTTTTCCGCCTCGGAGGCACCGGGATACCCCGGGCAGAAGGTGGTGACATCGGAAAGCGGCGTGGCCACCAGGGCCTGTCCCCGCGTCGAGATCGCGGCCAGCGTTGCTTTGGTCCAGTTCCCGGCATTGGGGCGATGATCCCAACGGGCGACGGGCGGCTCTGCGGTCGCATTGGCCCCCTCATTGAGGGTGCAGGCGGCGGGCAGAAGAGCAACAAGAGCGATGATCAGCGAGCGGGTAAGGGGTCTCATGCGAGGATCCGGGCAGCACCGGATCCAGTGCCCGGCGCGCGATTGCTGCCCGCCAGGTGCCCCCAGGGCAACCCTGTGGCCGGGAACTGGTCACAAATTGGCGAAATTTCGCCGGAAGCAGCAGGCAAAAAGCGGAATGTTCCCGATCAACCCCTGCAATGTTCCCATGGGCGGGGAGTAGCCGATAGAGGTCCGGCCCGCGGATTCGCCTCTGAGCGCGGCTTTCGACGGGGCGGTTGAAAAGCCGGATTGCGGCTCTGTGACCCGGCCTCGCGGCTTGCTCAATTTCGCCTGCTGCGCTATTCGGCAGGCTGCAACACCGGAGGCAGACCATGCTCGACCTGACCTATACCGCGCCGCAGCCGAAAGTGTATGCGGGCGCCAAGCAAGACTGGGAAATTGTGATCGGGATGGAGATCCATGCCCAGGTCTCCAGCCAGGCGAAGCTTTTCTCCGGCGCCTCGACTTCTTTTGGCGCAGAGCCGAATTCCAACGTCGCCTTCGTCGATGCCGCGATGCCGGGTATGCTGCCGGTCATCAATGAATTCTGCGTCGAGCAGGCTGTGCGCACCGGTCTGGGCCTGAAGGCAGGGATCAACCTGCGCTCGGCCTTTGACCGCAAGAACTATTTCTACCCGGATCTGCCGCAGGGCTATCAGATCAGCCAGCTTTATCACCCCATCGTGGGCGAGGGCGAAGTGCTGGTGGAACTCGCGCCCGGTATCGCCCGTCTGGTGCGCATCGAGCGGATCCACCTTGAGCAGGACGCCGGCAAGTCGATCCACGACATGGATCCGGCGCTGTCTTTTGTGGACTTCAACCGCACCGGCGTGGCGCTGATGGAGATCGTCTCGCGCCCCGATATCCGTGGCCCGGAAGAGGCCGCAGCCTTTGTGACCAAGCTGCGCCAGATCCTGCGCTATCTCGGCACCTGCGACGGCAATATGCAAAACGGCAATATGCGCGCCGATGTGAACGTCTCAATCTGCCCGATCGGCAATTATGAGAAGTTCCAGGAAACCGGCGATTTCGGCTGGCTTGGCACGCGCTGCGAGATCAAGAACATGAACTCGATGCGCTTTATCCAGGCGGCCATCGACGTTGAGGCCCGCCGCCAGATCGCCATCGTCGAAGACGGCGGCAAGGTGGATCAGGAAACCCGCCTTTACGATCCGGATAAAAACGAGACCCGCTCGATGCGCTCGAAGGAAGAAGCGCATGATTACCGCTACTTCCCCTGCCCCGATCTGCTGCCGCTGGAAATCGAGCAGGCCTGGGTCGATGAAATCGCCCGCACCATGCCGGAACTGCCGGACGCCAAAAAGCAGCGCTTCATGGGCGACTATGGTCTGACCGATTACGACGCCTCGGTTCTGACGGCAGAGCTTGATGCCGGTGCCTATTTTGACGCCGTGGCCGGTGGCCGTGACGGCAAGATTGCGGCCAACTGGGTCATCAATGAGCTCTTTGGCCGTCTGAACAAAGAAGGCCTTGAGATCGCAGCAAGCCCGGTTTCGGCCGTTCAGCTGGGTGGTCTTCTGGATCTCCTCGGCAATCAGGTGATCTCGGGCAAACTCGCGAAGGATCTCTTTGAAATCCTCTGGACGGAAGGCGGCGATCCGGCGGTCATCGTCGAAGAGCGCGGGATGAAGCAGGTGACCGACACCGGCGCGATCGAGAAAGCCGTCGAAGAGATCATCGCTGCCAACCCCGCGCAGGTCGAAAAAGCGAAGCAAAACCCGAAACTTGCGGGCTGGTTCGTGGGCCAGGTGATGAAATCGACCGGCGGCAAAGCCAACCCGGCTGCGGTGAATGACATCGTGAACGCCAAACTCGGCCTCTGATCTTCCGCTCAGCTGCGATCTTTAAAGCCCCGCCCTGATCAGGCGGGGTTTTTCTTTGGTGAGATCTGCGGAAGGCCCAGGGCCGTACGCGCCTCGGGCCAAATCGCTCCATGACCTCGGGTTCATCCGTGCTCCCTCAGAGCCCTTCCCGCCTGGGGAACTGGCTGCGAGGTCCCCTGTCCGGCTGGGAGCGTGCTGCTTGCATTGGCTTTGTTGATCCGCGCGGCAGGCGCATCCTCCGGGCCTGTGCCAGCCTGGCATGGCCGTGTTGCTGCCGCGGAGCGTGAAGCCACTCTGACGAGGCCTGGCAGCAACACGGCAATGAGCGGGTGTTTTCACCCCATACCTGCTCCGGGTCAGAGCGGGTCAGGAAAACAAAAGGACCGCCCGCGATCTGCGGGCGGTCCTGCTTATGCGACCGGCAGCTCAGAGCTTCGGCGCGGCGCCGACCATACCTTTTTGCAGCTCATAGGCCTCCTGGAGGCGCTTTGCCTCTGCCGGGGACCAGGTGTTCCAGAAGTCTGCATAGGCCACGTCCCCCTTGCGCAGCTCAACCTTCATTGAGCCCGCGCGGCCGGGGACATTGAAATCCTCATTGGTGTAGATCCGGACACCGGCACCGCAGGCAATCTGCATCTGCTCGCCATCGCTGCGCATACCATGCGAGGAATAGGGCACTGCGACGGCCTGCAGATGGATGGCCTCATCACAGACCTCCGAGTAAGCCGTGGACACAAGGGCCCCCGCGCGATCATAAAAGATCACACCCTTCATGCTGCCTTCGCCGTGTTTGTCGGCCAGAGATTTATCAAGCACATTGATCGCCAGATTTGCGCTTTCGGGGATGTTCCACTCACGGCCGATGAAGGCGACTTTCTCAGGGGCCTCGATCCCTGCCATCTGCGAGGTCCAGGTGATGAAGATCGTATCTTCAGCCCGGTCCAGGCGCTCACTTCTGCCTTTCGTCCACATTTCCAGCGCGCGGGTGCTGCCGTCGCGGTAGCTCAGGGTATTGCTGTCGCCCTCATCTTTGGCGAAGCCTTCGGCTTTCAGCTTCCCCTCAATCACTGCGCGGTCTTCACCGATGGTCATGCCAAGGACATCGAAATTCTTCGGCGCGGTCACCGCATCGCTGTCGGCATAGGGGCGCAGCACGGTGAACAGCTCATAGCTGTGCCCCTTCAGAGCGCCGCCTTCGGTGAAGGTGACTTCCAGCATACCCTTGTCGGCGGGCTTTGAGGTGAAGGCGATCTCCGCCGGGCAGGTCGCCGAGCTTTGCTGCTGCACGGCAGCGGTCTCAGCAATCACGCCGTCGTCTGCGCGCCGGAACGCCACCACGCATTTGCCATATCCCATGCCGCCAAAGCCCTGCACCGCGACGGTCAGCTCACCATAGCCGCCGATCTGCGTCAGATCAAAGCCGAGCTGGCCCTGCGCATCGCTGTAGCCATTCACGGTGTGATAGCCATCGGTGCCGGCAAAGCCCGTGGCAGCCGTGCTCAGCAGCACCGCCGTGAGAGCCGTCGTTTTCAACATGTGACGCATCGCGCGCCTCCCTTCAGATTGACAGGGGGATGGGCGCAAAGCATGGGTCAAAAGTCAACAAGACGCCGTGTAGATCACTGAGAAAATTTAACTTTCAACCGGGGGCAAAGGCAAATCCGCCCCCGGTGGTATTTCAGCGCACAATGACTTTCGCGCCGGGGCTGACGCGGGCGTGCAGATCAATGACATCCTGCTGGATCATCCGGAAACAGCCCGCCGAGGCATTGCCGCCGATCGAGCGCCAGTCCGGCGTGCCATGAATGCGGAAACCCGTGTCATAGCCGTCTTTGTAAAGATAGATCGCCCGCGCCCCGAGGGGGTTACTCAGCCCGCCGGGCTGGCCGTCTTTCCAGCGCTCCAGCGAGGGGGTGCGCTTGATCATCTCCGGCGGCGGGGTCCACTTCGGCCAGCGCGCCTTGTGGTTCACGACTGTCTCGCCCTTCCAGCCGAAACCGTCTTTGCCGATGCCAATGCCATAGCGCAGCGCCGAACGCTCATCCTGGATCAGATAGAGATGGCGTGTGGTGGTATCCACGAGGATCGTCCCCGGAGCCTCCTCCGGCAGCGGGTTCGGCACCAGCGTGCGCTGATATTCGACCGGCACTTTCGCCGGATCGAGGGCCGGGATCTTAAAGCCGCCGTCTTCGCGGGCGGACCAGTCCACCGGCTGAAGTTCTTCCGCGATCGGCGGCGGCGGTTTCGGCACGAACTGACCTTTGTCCGCGTCCCAGGTGCAGGCTGCGAGTGCGAGAAGCGCAGCTGTCAGAAAAAGCTTTCTCATACCCTCTCCGGGGTTATTCCATCACGGGATAAGTGCACCCTTTTGCGCGCAGGTGGAAGGGGCGGGTTCTCCCCACCCTGCCCGCAGTTGGTTAAAGAGTGGTTCGCATACGCCAGAGTTCGGGGAAAAGTTCCACCTCCAGCATACGGCGCAGATAGCTCACGCCCTCGGTGCCGCCGGTGCCGCGCCGAAAGCCGATCACCCGCTCAACCGTGGTGACATGGTTAAAGCGCCAGCGGCGGAAGTAGTCCTCAAAATCCACCAGCTTCTCGGCCAGCTCATAAGCCTCCCACCACCTTTCGGGATTGCGGTAGACCTCACACCAGACCGCCTCAATGCGCGTGTCTTCCGCCCAGGGCGCGCGCAGATCGCGGCTCAGAATGTCCTGCGGCACCGCCAGCCCCATGCGCGACAGCGCCCGCAGCGCCTCATCATAAAGCGAAGGTTTCGCCAGTTCTGCCTCCAGAGCCGCGACCAGATCGGGGCGGTGCTCATGGGGGCCGAGCATCGCAAGATTGCGGTTACCCACGGCATATTCGATCAGCCGGTACTGCGCCGACTGAAACCCCGAGCTTTGCCCGAGGCTGGGGCGGAAGCTCTGGTAATCGCTGGGCGTCATGGTGCGCAGCACATCCCAGGCAGAGTTCAGCTGCTCAAAGATCCGCGCGATGCGGCTGAGCATCTTGAAGGCCTGGCGCAGCTGATCCGCGGCCAGCGCCTGGCGGCAGGCATTCATCTCATGCAGCGCGAGGCGCATCCACAGCTCAGAGGTCTGGTGCTGGATGATGAAAAGCATCTCATCATGGGCCTGCGACAGCGGCTTTTGTGCAGACAGGATGGTATCAAGCTGCAGATAATCGACATAGGACATGCGGTCCTGAAACGACATCTGCGCGCCCTCGCGGGCGGGATTATAGGGACACTGGCTCATAACGGGCTCCGGGGGGATGTGTGTGGGGGGACAAAGCGGGCTCAGGCCCGCGCCGTCCCCACCCAAAGCTCCGCCATCCTGCGCCAGAGGCAGGCCCAGGCCGCCGGGCGGCACAGAGGCGGAAGTCGCTTCATCAGGTCACGGCAGCTTTCGTTTTGAACTCATCGCGGTCCCAGGCTTTGGTTTCCAGGATTTCCGCCAGGATGTCCACCGCGCGGCTGACCTCCTCAAGCCCGATATAGAGCGGGGTGAAGCCGAAGCGCAGAATATCGGGCGCGCGGAAGTCGCCCACCACACCGCGCGAAATCAGCGCCTGCATGACGGCATAGCCCTCCGGGTGGCGAAAGCTGACCTGCGAGCCGCGCGCGGCATGATCCATCGGGGTCGCAAGCTCAAGGCCCGGGCATTTCGCGGTGACGCCCGCGATGAAAGCATCGGTCAGCTCCAGCGATCGCGCCCGCAGATCCCGGACCGCGACCCCTTCCCAGACGTCGAGCGCCGCATCGAGCGCTGCAAGCTGCAGGATCGCCGGGGTGCCCACACGCATCCGCTCAATCCCCGCGCCGGGGCGATAGGTCAGATCAAAGGCGAAGGGGCTGTCATGGCCGAGCCAGCCCGAGAGGGCCGGGCGCACCTGATCGGCGAGGCGGGGTGCCACATAGATGAAGGCCGGACCACCCGGGCCGGAGTTCAGATATTTATAGCTGCAGCCCACGGCAAAATCCGCGCCACCAGCGGCCACTTCGCAATCGACGGCACCGGCACTATGCGCCAGATCCCAGATCGCCAGCGCGCCCGCGGCATGGGCTTTTGCCGTCAGCGCAGCCATGTTGTGGCGACGACCGGTGCGGTAGTCGACCTCGGTGATCAGGATGGCAGCGACCGTCTCATCAATCGCAGCCTCGACCTCTTCGGGGGCGACGGTTTTCAGCACATACTCCGGGCCCAGCGTGCGCAGCAGACCATCGGCAATATAAAGATCCGACGGGAAATTGCCGGTATCCGAAAGCACCACCCGACGCCCGGGGCGCAGCTCCAGCGCCGAGGCAAGCGCCTGATAGACCTTGATCGAGAGCGTATCGCCCATGACCACGGCCCCCGCCTCAGCGCCGATCAGCCGGGCGATACGGTCGCCCACACGGCGCGGCATCTCCATCCAGCCCGCGCGGTTCCAGGCGGTAATCAGCATACCGCCCCATTCCTGCTGCACCGCCGCCGCCACCCGCGCAGGCACCCCTTTGGGCAGCGGACCCAGCGAATTGCCGTCGAGATAGATCATGCCCTCAGGCAGATCGAACAGGGCTTTGGTTGCGTTGAAATCGACCGGCATGACGCCTCTCCGTAGCAGGGGTTGGCGGCAGTGAAACAAAGGCCGGATGAAGTTTCAAGCTTAAAGCGTCACGCCATCCATTCGGCATCTTCCGGCAGCGACAGCAGATCCGGCAGCGACAGCGCCACCCCGGCCCCGAGGAGATGCTCGGTGATGCGCCCCCGGGCCTCGCCCTGCGACCAGAAGATCTGGGTCAGACAAAGCCCGAGCGGCTGCGAGACAACCCGTCCGCTTTCGGCCGCATACCAATAAAGCTGCCCCCCGGTCCCCCCGGCTCCCTGCCGGGCAGACCAGGCAACCAGCAGCGCATCGACGCTCTGCCGCTCGCGCCGCCAGGCGGCGAAATCCACCAGCGCCAGCCCTTCGGCGAGGGCCGGGTGCAGCACTTCGGGCACCTGCTCCAGACGGCGCATCCAGATCAGATCGCTGACCAGCGCGCGCGACAAAAGATCGCCGAAAGCCCCCTCGCGCGCCTGCAAAAGCCCGCGCAGGCGCGGTACCGGCAGGGCGTCCAGACAGTCCAGCAGCAGATGGTTCTGCCAGCGATTGAAGCGTGCCATCCGCAGGCACCAGCGCTGAGTGATCACTTTGTAACGCCATAGTTGCCCCGACCGGCCGACTATGCCCGATGACGGCAGCTTTGCACCAGAAATTATAGCCCTGACGCGCGTCCCCCGCAGCCTGCCCCCCCCTGCATCTTTTTCGGTCACCCGCTGCCTGCCCCCCCTCGCGCTGCGGTTCGCCCTTGAGGGGGACGGGCGGCTTCGCTAGGCTCCGCGATCTGATCTCCCGCTTTGAGGACCAATGATGATCCGCAAATCCGCCCTTCTCCTTTCCGCCGTCAGTTTCCTCGCCACGCCGGCGATTTCGGCAGATGCTGATCTTACCATTTTTGACTGGGCCGGTTTTGAGGTCGATGGCCTCTTTGCCGAATATGTCGCCAAACACGGCACCACGCCCACCTTCGCGCTTTTCGGCGATGACGATGAGGCCTTCCAGAAGGTCGCCTCGGGCTTTCGGGTCGACGGCGTTCACCCCTGCTCGCAGATGGTGTCGAAATACCGCGATGCCGGTCTGATTGAGCCCTGGGATACCTCGAAGATCCCGGCGTTCAACGACATCTATCCTGCGATGCTCGATTCTGAGGTGTTTAAGGACGAGCAGGGCATCTGGTTCCTGCCGTCTTACTGGGGTGCCACCGCCGTGGCCTATAACACCGAGACCGTTCCGGCCGAAGACGTTGCCTCGCTGCAGGTCTTTGTGAACCCGAAATATCAGGGCCGCATCTCGCTGCCCGACAGCTCGGATGACGTCTGGTCGCTGGCCTATCTCGCCACCGGCGTGACCGACTGGACCGAGGTCACCGACGCGCAGTATCAGGCCGCCGCCGACTGGCTGCGCAAGGCCCATGAGAACGTCTATCACTACTGGGCTGACCCGGCCGATCAGATCCAGCAGATGGCCGCTGGCGCGGTCAGCATCTCCTGGTCCTGGAATGACGGGGTGGCGCTTTTGCAGGCGGAGAACTACCCCGTTGGCTTCCAGCGCGAAGCAACCGAGGGCTCGGCCACCTTCACCTGCGGTTTCGTCAATATGAAAGACGGCCCCGGCTCTGAAGAGAAGCTCTATGATTTCGTGAACTCCTGGATCCGTGCCGATGCGGCCAAACCGCTCCTGGAGGAGCTGGGCTATGGCCACGCCAACCAGAAGGGCATGGAAGGCATCGACAAAGAGACCCTGGTGAAGGCCGGTCTGCAGGAAATCAGCGCTCCGACCCTCGCTCAGGTGCCCAATGATCCGAAGCTGCGCGAGCGTCAGCTGGCAGAGTTTGAAAAGATCAAAGCCGGTTTCTGAGCGGATTTGTTCCAAAGGTTTTTGAAAGCCGGCCCTGATGGGCCGGCTTTTGCCATTCCGAAGCAGGCGTGCGGCGGATCATTGCTGCAACCCTGAGTGTAACCGGTCAAAGATTTTTAAATTTACCGATATATTACAAGTAATTATGAATTACCCATATTTCCGAACAGCATTCCATACCCGCTGTTCAGCAGGTGCGACTCAAAGAACCGGCGGAACTGGAGAGCCCGCTTCCGCTTTGTCTCATCAGGAAATCACGGTTACCGTATGGAGGAAAACCGATGCTGATGAACCGGACACCGCTGATCACGGGCCTTATGGCACTCGCCCTTGCTGCACCCTCCTTGGCGCAGACCCCGGCGGCCCCGACCGCCCCTGAGACGCCTCCGGCCGCCACGACCCCGATGACGCCGCCCGCAACCCCCATGGCCCCCGCCACCCCGGGTGCCGCAGGTACACCGATGGCCCCGGGTGCCGCCGGCACCCCGATGGATTGCGACGCCGAGTTCACCCGCCGCGATACGGATGCAAACGGAATGCTCAGCGAAACTGAGGCGCCCTCTTATTATGCCCGCGCCCGCATTGATGGCAAAGAGATCGCGGCGACCGGCGTGAGCAAAGACGACTTTCTGGCCGCCTGTCACGGCGATGCCTTTGATCGCGCTGAACCCGAGGCCGGTGCCCCCTTTGAAGGTGCCAACAGCTTCACCGAAAACCAGGCCCGCGACCGTGCCATTGCCTGGGGCCTCACCGATGTCGCTGAGATGACCAAAGACGATAACGGCATCTGGCGCAGCAGCGGCAAGCTGGACGGTGCGGATGTCGATGTCGCCGTCGACTACAAAGGCAATGTCGTCACCAGCACCAAATAACCCGGCTCGGATTGAGGAGAGTTTACATGACTGTTATTACCCGACTTTACCGCACTTATGACGATGCCCGCCGTGCGATTGATGCCGTGAACGGTATGAAACTCGCGGGGGTGGATGCCTCCTTCGCGGGCAACGAATCCGTGCAGACCACGCACCGGGACTATCAGACCCGTCTGGGTGAGCCGGTCGACCGCGTTGAAATGCATGACGCCCCGACCGCGACGGCAACCGGTGCAGGTGTTGGCGCAGCGGTGGGCGGCGGTGCAGGTCTGCTCGCGGGTCTTGGGATGCTGGCGATCCCGGGTCTCGGCCCGGTCGTGGCGGCGGGCTGGCTGGCAGCGACCCTTGCGGGGGCCGCAGGCGGGGCGCTGGCCGGTGGCGCAATCGGTGCGCTCGCCGATCTCGGGATCCCCGAGGAAGACGCCCCGGTTTACGGTGAAGCGCTGCGCCGCGGCGGGGTTCTGGTGTCCGTCCGCACGCCGGATGAGCATCGGATCGCGGTTGAGAATGCCCTCACCGTGGTTGACGCGGCCGAACTCTCGGAACTGCGCAGCCGCTATGAAGGCGAGGGCTGGCACGCCGCGGAGACCGAGGAGGAACGCGCGAGGCGTCTGCGCAGCACGCCCCCGCCGATGATCTGACTTTAGCACCCACAGCCCTGAGTAACGGTCCGCCGCCCCCGGCACCGGACTGTCACCAGGCACTCTCAGAGAGCCGGAGATCCCTATGACCAGAGAGCCTGATAAGACCACGCCGCGCCCGGGCGAACCGGCTCAGAGCCAGGCGCAGCCGCAACCGCCGTCTGAGCAGCGTCAGGATCAGCCTCTCCGGCAGATCGGCGCGACTCAGGAGGCGGCCCGCGACGAGGCTGAAGAGGACTGAGAGCGCCGCTCCCGCGCTTTCTGGTCTGATCACGCCTGCGTGGTTTTGTCACCGCCCGCCCCGACCGGGGCGGGCGGTGCTTTGTTTTTAAGGGGTTTCTCTGCGGACCCGCGTCTGGCCGGGCGCGATCACGCAGCCATCCCGTTGCAGAGCCGCGAAGACTGTGCGAAAGGCGCGCTTTCCCGTCTGACAGTCAGAAAAGACCACCATGCACCTCTCCGAAAAAGACCGCGACATGCTGCTGAAGACTCTGGACAGCAAGAACCCGGAACTGCTCCAGGCCCGGATGGCCAATGCGCTTTTGCTGCTTGCAGACGGTTTGAGCGCTGAGGATGTGGCCGGACTTCTGTTCATCGAAGAACAGACCGTATCGACCTGGGAAAAGATTTACGCCCGTCGCCACGCCGCCTGAGGCCGCCGGACCCGCCGGCTGCCTGGTCAGCCGGCGTCCATCCCCCCCCGCGGTCCGGCACGGATGACCGGATCGACTGCAGATCGCGCGACCGCTTTTCGCAATCTGCGCCCTGCCTCAGAACGACTGCGGGCAACGGAATGTCATCAGCGCCGCCAGCGGAAGAGCGGAAGCCCCCCGGGCTTTGACCGTGAAACTCACCGCCCGCCCGCCGATGCGAAAGACCAGAACGGTTTCTCCCTCTCCTGCAGACCGCATCTCCGCGGCCGCCATCAACCGCATCAGGGCCCAGGGCCCCTCACGGCTCAGGCTGTGCGCGGATCCGGGCTCCGCAGCCTCCAGTGTCACCCGCGCGTGACCCGCAGGCCCCGGCCAGGTCACCTCCGCAGGCTCTGTCTCCCCGTGAGAGGAAGTGAACCGCGTCCCGCCACTCTCCAGCACCACCCTGCGGATCTTCGGGTCAAGCGCATGGGGCGTCATCCGGAAGGTCACCTCCGGCCCCGGATCGGATGCGAAGAAGACCTCACGGATCTGCGCGGCCTGGCGAAAGGCCTCCAGCACCGCCGGGGCAAATCCGGGATCGGTGCCTCCGTGCGGTCGTGACCTCCAGGCCCCCTCGCTCCGGGTCTCGACAAATGGGGCAAGATTTGCCTGAAAGAAACTCTCCAGCTTCCCCTTTGCTCCGAAAAGCATTGCGAAATCCTGCAACGAGACCTCAGATCCTGCACCGGGCACAAAAGGATAGCCGCTGGACGTGACCTGCCGGCAAAGCGGCAGAACCTCCCGCTGCCAGCGCTTCGTCAGTGCGGCGCGAAGGCTTTCCCCCCCGGGTGCGGCCACTCCCTCGCGGATCTGCGCCGACCATCGGCTGACCGGTGCCGCGACCTTGTCCAGCTTCAACAGCTCTTTTGCTTCCGGGCGTCCCGCCCCTCTGAGGGGGATGTCCCGGTGCAGCTCCCCCATATCCGCGATCATCAGATCGAGCGGCGAGGGCCGCCCGCCCCCCGCGCCCAGCAGTTCGCGAAAAGGCCGGAAATGGTTCTCAACAACAGCGCCCGGCGCCTCGCCGCCACGCCCGGTGACAGGCCGCCGTGGCAGAGCGGACAGCCCGCCGCCTGCCGCATCAGACCGCTGGGCAGTTGCATCATCCGGCAGGGTCAACCAGGTCTCCCGCGCGATCGCATTCATCAGGTTTCGCAGCGGCGAGGCCGGCTGCGACAGCACCCCCAGAACTTCAACCGCATGGGCCGGGCTTTCAAACGCGGAGATATCAAGATCGCCCAGAAGCCCCTCATAGCGCGCGATATAGGCCTGATAGTATAGCCCCAGCACATCGCGGGTGATCGCCCGGTAAGCCCGCCCGTCCCCCTCCGGGCCGGTCACGGGGCCGAGGACCCATGCATCTCTTTGCAGCCGCATTGCCACATCCGCAGCGGCAGGCAAAAAAAACTGATGAAAGCCCTGTCGTGTGTAAAGCCCTGAAATACCCTCGCTCAGCGCGGCACCGGAGGGCCGCAGCAGCGCCTGTGCCGCACCATGCCCCGCCGCATCCTGCAACCGGAACGGTGGCAGACCGGCGGTGGCAGCACGGGCAACGATGCCATCATAAATCCGCTGCGCCTGGGGCATACGGGTCAGAACCCCCCGCATCTGCCCGACCAGATGCGCGTTGAGAGCCACCCTCTCCATCGGCTGGCGGATCAACTGGCCGAGATGATAGGCAACACGCCCCGTCAGCTCTTCAGAGCTGTGCTGCGCCATATCTTCGGCGAACCAGGCGAAAACCTCGGGGGGCGCCAGCGGGCCGGCCTGACCCAGCATCAGAGCGACCTTCAGTGCCGGGAAGATCACCCCGGGCTCATTCACGCGACTTTGCATCACCTCTTCGAGGCGCAGAAGAAGCCGCGGCAGAAGAAGACGGTTCAGCGCGTTTCGATAGGCCAGGCGCGCGTCATTCTGCAGCAGATCGCCCTGGTAAAGCCCTAACCCCAGGGCGGGTGATGCGCCCAGAACCTCTGCTTCGGGATTGCCGGGCAGACGGCTGAGCCGGTCAAGCACCGGGATCACGCCGGCCAGATCGCTGTCAGTGACCGGCCCCTGAGGGATCAGGGCCTCAGCCTCCCGCGCCTGCTGGGCAATCCGTTCGACCAACGCCTGATTGCCCAGATAGCTTTTGATCAGCGGCCACCCCAAACCCGCGCTCAGCGCCAGAGCTGCCGCCAGGGCCGTTGCCTGTACCCATCTGCCGCGCCGCCCGGCCCGGTCACCCGCAGAAACCAGCCCCGCTTCAGGCAGGATGATCTGCTGAAAAAGGCCGTTTAAAAACAACGGCTCACTCGCGGAGCCTGCGGCAGAGGGCATCGGACCCTCTACCCCGAATTTCTGCAGCATGGCAGGTCGCAGCGGATCGACCCGTCGGCCCCCCCCGCCGCCCGAGCTGAGCCACGCCCCGCGCAAAGCTCCGACAGTCTGAGCCTGGCCCTGCGCAAAAACCTCCCCCAGCCAACCCGTTGCAAGCGGGCGAAGAACCGCCATTGCAGCGGGAAAATCGACGATCAGACTGCAGCGTTCGGGATCGCTTTCAGCCGCAAGCCGCCCGACTGTGCCCGCGCTGAGCTGCCTCAGCAGCGCATCAAAACCGCGATCAAACTCCGCCACCGGGTCATTCTGGCCGCCGCGCCGCAGCAGCGGCAGCGTAAAGCCCCAGAGCGGCGGCGGTGCCGTACCCGAGGCCTCAAAGGTTTCAGTAAATCCCGCGATCAGATCACTGCCGGTGAAAAGGACCCAGACCGGCAGTGCAAGGCCAAACTCTGCCTGAAGATCACCAAGCTGACGGCGCAGGGCGTCAGCTTCGGCCCGACGGGCCGGGGCGTCGTGGCGGATCAGATCCGGCAGGCTGGCGGTCAGGATCACCCCATTCACCGGCTGACGGCTTCGGTGCTTTTTCAAAACCGCCGCCAGGCCCGGCGGAAGATCGCGGCCTGTGGTCTCAATCAGAACGGCTTCATCGGCGCGCCATATCCGGAAGTCCCTGTCGGCCAGATCGCCGCCTTCCCGGGTATCTCCAGGCGGCAGACCAAGGCCGGAATTCAAAATTACCGTCGTTTTCCCAACGCCTTCGGAACCGAGGACCAGATACCAGGGCCGCTCATAAAGCCGACCTGCGGCTTTGCTGCGCAGCCCGATCTCAGAAAGACCCGCAGGATAGAGCCCCGACAGATCGCGCAGCAGCGCCGCATCGCGCCGCCTGTCGCGACGGCTGCCCCATAAAAGCACCAGCGAAATGCCCCCCCAAAGGACAGCGATTAGCGCCGGACGGACGGTCATATCCTCCAGGGGAAGCGCCTCTCCGATGCGCAGGAGGGGGCCGAAGACCCAAAGGAAGAATGTCAGCGATGCCCCCGTCAGCAGCGCAGCCGCACAGCGCGGGAGGGAGTTTTTCAGCCGCCACCGCATCATTCTTTACGCTCCATCACCAGCGAAATATCGATCCTGCGGGTCTGGGACCTGCCCTCAGATCTGCCATCCCGGGCCGTTAACTCCCTAACGACACGCACCTCCTTTGCCAGCTGCACAGAGGGATCGGCCAGGTCTGCAAATCTGGCCCGCAAGGCCGCGGCCCGGGCAAGCGTGAGGTGCAGACCCGTCGGAAACCTGGCCGAGAGCTGCGGCTGATGATCGGAGTGCCCCCCGACCAAAACCTGCCCCTGGAATGTGACCAGCGCCGCGGCCAGGCGCTGCAACAGAGGCTGCGCCTCCGGCCGCAGCTGGTCGGAACCGCGCCGGAAAAGCTGCTCACTGTCCAGGCTGAGGGTGATCGTGGTCCCGTCGCGCACCAGGCGGATCTGATCTGCGGCAATCTCCGCAGCAAGGCGGGTTTCAAGCAGGCTGCGTTCTGCCTCCATCTCCTGTGAAAGCTCAGGCACAAAGGCCGGCGCGCGACGGCTGAGCACATCAGACCTGCCACGATCGGGCGCGGCCAGCGCAGCGAAAGCCGCCTCACTCTGACGCGCCAGAGCAAGGCTGAGGATCAGAAAACCCGCGGGCAGAAGAAAGGCGACCAGGGCCACAGCCAGCAACAGCGGTGTCAGAAACGACCGCTCGCGGTGCCTGCAGAGTACCGGTCTTCCAAGCGGCGCGCGGCCCCCGGCCCTGGCCCGCCGCAGGTCCTGAAGGAGGCCCGCAAGCCGCGCGCGGATCACGTGAAGACGCTCGGCCCCCGCCTGCGTCCCGCGCAATTCGCCCGCAAAGCCCAGCGCCAGGCAGAAGTGAAAAAACTCCAGCAGATCAATGTTCTGCTCAGGATTTTCCTCAAGGCTGGCCAGCAGATCCCGGAACCGGCTGCCCCCCACATTTTCGCGGTGAAACCTGCCAACCATGAGGTCGCGATCCCAGCCCAAGGCCTCCGCCCAGGGCCTGCAGCGCGCCACGTCATCCAGCGTCGCGCAGACCGCATAGCGCGCCAGCTTTACCTGCTGCGGGTGAGCCCCCCTTTGCAGCGCAAGGACTTCAAAGGCGCGCACCTCAGCCATGGCCGCGCGCTGCAGCGCCGCGGGATCGGAAAGGCGCGGGAGCGCGCGCATGCGCCCGATCAGAGAGAACAGAATGGAGGCGGCTGACAGCAGCGGATTATGATCTGTCAGGCTGTCATCAGGCTGCGGATCACGGCGGGAAAGCGGCCCTGGCCTCGGGCTTTGCGGATCAGATGATCCGGCATCGCTTCTGGTGTCCGGACGTGTGAAAGCATCTCTGCCACTCATCGCGCTCTCCTTACCAGCGGCACAGCACGCCGGGGTGTCCGGCTGTGCCCAACGGAGCCACCGCCACCGCAGGCC
This sequence comes from Falsigemmobacter faecalis, assembly GCF_003863335.1. Classification (GTDB taxonomy): domain Bacteria; phylum Pseudomonadota; class Alphaproteobacteria; order Rhodobacterales; family Rhodobacteraceae; genus Wagnerdoeblera; species Wagnerdoeblera faecalis. The sequence goes on from NZ_RRAZ01000017.1 coordinate 81,002, forward strand.
GTTCTCCTCTCCGGTTGAGAGAGCCCTCCCAGCGTCTGAGAGCGCTCCATGCGATGGGTGCATCGCAGGTGACAGTGTCGCCGAAGTGACCTCTCAATCCGGGGAACTGAGGCGATGATGGCACCGGTCGCCGGGCGGCCCCCTCGCGGGCTGTAAGAAGGGGGCGCAGCCTCCGGGCGCACCCTCGCTGCGACCGCTTTGCAAAGCAGGTCTGCTGCCGAAGGGATCAGCCCGCCTGTCGTGATCCGGGTCACAGATTGCTGTCGTAGTGTCCGTCGGGCGATCAGATCCTGTCTGTCGTCAGAGGAAAGGTCTGCCTTGAAGACCCTCTGCCTTCCACATCTCTGATGCCCCTGAAGTGGCCCGGATAAAGGCCGATCCGCTTTTACGAGCGCATCAGGGTTGAGGGGTCTGGCCCCGGAGCTTGCCGCCCCCCACAACAGGCCATCCTGCAGCGGCGTGGCACACCAGTTCCGGCCCTCGGCGGTGGTCGCACCATCAGGCCAGGCGGGTGCCTCATTCCCCGCCTGTAGCGCCCGGCGTCGTTCAGGCGCAAAGCGATCAGCATGACGTGCTGCGCGGGGCTGCGTCGGAGCCAGACTGAGCGCAGGCAGATCAGCGGCAGCCCATCCCCAAAACTCTCTGTCGGGCAGACAGACCGAGGCATTTCCCCGAGTATCTCCACGAATGACCCGGTGCCGCTCATGACGAACCTGCGCTATCAGAACGGGCCGCGTGCGGCGGGGGAGATCTGTGCAGGCGCCGTGATACACGACCCCACTGCCCTGAGTATGACAACCGCGCATCGCCCGAGCAGCCCTGGGTGCAAGCCCGCCGGTGTCTTTGCGAGCGAAGGCGCAGACACTTGCACCGGCGGGCCTCAAGCAAAGCGGATGAACGCTGCGTGTCTGGCACGCTCGGGCGGATTTAAAGTTCTGCGCCCGGCTTCGCATATCGTCGGCCCCAAAGGCCAGGCCGCCGCCAGGTGCCATGAGCGGATCTGCCGTCAGACTGTCCCTTTCAGCCAGAGCGACTGTCAGCCCCGGGGGTGCGCTGCGGCCGCTGGGATCCCTGGAGAGGCGCTTATCATGCGCCGGTTGCGGCATAAAAAGAGGATCCGCCCTTCGGAGCAAGCTGGCCGCGAACCTTGCGACAGGCCGAACATCCCCCAGCGCCACAGCGGGAAGGCGCGCGATTGCTGCTCTGCTGCGATTGCCGGACGTGGCGTCAGGGGACCAAAGACTCCGGTCGAGGCCGTCTGTCCGGCGAACCGGATTGCGCGCCAGGCAGACCGGATTATCCGGATGCCTGCGCGGGTGACCGGCGGATTTCGATGGATATCCTGAGTGCAACCACCCCTCAGGGGCCGTAGCGGAAGGATCCTGCCGGGCGCTGCGCGGAACCCACTGCAGTAATCGCCGCAGAGGCGGGTCAGGTTGAATGAAACGGGCATCAGCATCGTCTTCACCCCAGCGCTCGCGGCCGGTTCCTGACCCGCGGGCTTTGCGGGGAAAGCCCGCCAGAATAATCGCCGTGCAGGCAGCGGAGTGCCGCTTCACCGCATCTGCTGTCCCTTTCGACGCGCTCGGCAGAGCGGTTTTGAACAGCGGACAGCCAGGAGGCCCCATGGGCAGCGGAACAGGGAACGGGTTGCGATCGTGACGCCTGGTCCGGGCGTTGAGGCGGGAGGGGCGGATCGCCGCCACTTCGCAGCCCGGAGACGCCTGACGGGCGACTGTTCCGCAGCGGCAGCGGCAGATATTCCGGGCGTGACCGGCGGAGTGCCGCTGTCGGGACAGCGTCCCGCGTTCATCACAGAAAGACCCCGGAGGAACCCGGGAGCGCCGGTATGGGCTCAAACAGAGACCGCTTTCGATCTGCAAAACAGGATACTCGATGACCGCCTCAGGACAGAGCCGATGACCCTGGGACAGATAGAGACGGGTGAAATCGCCGCGAGACCTCTGGCTTCTGCGCGTGAGTGCAGACCCCTGCAAACCAGTGCAAAGCCTGGCATAGCCCTGGAGCCCCCCCCCGGCAGCGGATCCGCAAACCGTCCCGCCTGCGGCGGCTGTCACGCGCGCCGACACCGGGGATCGCGCGGGCGCATCACTTACGCATGGCTCTGCACTGTTCACGGCACCCTTCCTTTACCCGGATCTGCAGATCCTGGTCGCACCCGTAAAATCGAACGTCTTACAGTCGGCCCTGAGGCCATCCCGGTGATCTACAGATGGACTGAAGATCGTTTAAATTGAGTGAAGGCATTCAATCTCATTCACAGGGAGAAATCGTTAAGGCGGAGAAAATAACATTGCTTCCGTGTGAGCCGCACAGAACCTGCGGGGTTCGCAGCCCCCGAAAGGAGCCGCCGGAGTGGGTCATCTTCAGAGGGATCGCGCGATACGCCGGCGCCATCGGCACCGCGCACTTTGGGGTGAGCAATTCGGGCTCCCCAAAGGCACTGGAAAGATGAAGCCCGCAGCTGACAGCAGACCTGTGTGATCGCTCCCTGAAGGCGGGGTCATCCCGAAGTCCCGGGGGAGGGATGCCCGGGAAATCCGCAGGCGCGTTATGCGCTTCGGTCATCCCGCAGATCCGGGGGGATTACAGACCGGTCAGAGTTCTGCCCGCAAAACGAAGGATGAGGGCGGCGGCCCTGCTGATCGAGGGAACCACCGGACGCGCGGTCAGCACAGTGAGCAGACCCCGCCGCCAGGGCGGCCAGTCGGAAAGCCTTGCCGGGGCGCAGCGCCATAAGCTGCCCCGCCCGCAGGATCGCTCAGCCGATGTAGGTCACAAACTCCTCCGGCGCCATGCGCTCAGGGGTAAAGGCGTTTTCGGGCGCGGAGGGGTCTTCATAGCCGAGGGCCATGCCGCAGATCAGCTGAAGATTATCCGCCAGCCCGAGGCGCTGCGGGATGAGGCGCGGGAAATCGGCGAAGGCGGCCTGGGGGCAGCTGTGCAGCCCGAAGCCACGGGCCGCAATCATGATATTCTGAATGAACATCCCCAGATCGAGCCAGCTTCCGATCTCCATATCGCGTTCCAGCAGAAAGAATATCCCGGCCGGTGCGTCGAAGAAGCGGAAGTTGCGGGCATGTTGCGCAGCCATTCGCGCGGTCTCGCCTTTGGCGATCCCCAGCGCGGAATACAGCCCCCAGCCGGTGGCGCGGCGGCGCGCCAGATAGGGCTCCCGCCAGGTGCGGGGGTAATAGTCGTATTCCCGACCCTCCACCTCTCCGGCGAGATATTTCGCGCTGAGCTCCTCGCCCAGCGCTTTCAAAGGGGCACCGGTCACCACGGCCACATGCCAGGGCTGGATATTGGAGCCGGAAGGGGTGCGGGCCGCCGCGGCAAGGATCTCGCGGATCGTCTCGCCCGGCACCTCTTTGGGCAGATAGGCCCGGACCGAGCGGCGCGAGCGGATGGCCTCAAGGACCGGGTTCTCAGTTGACGTCATCGATGTTCTCCCCACCTCTGGGGAACAATCTGCGGCGGGTGTCGGCGGGACACAAGGCTGCGGGTGCTGATCTCATGCCTTTTGCGGGGGCTGTTGCGGCGCTGGCTTGATCGGCAGCCGCATTCGCATTATCTTTGAGTAAGCTGTATACCGATGAGTAACATCGGCCAGCTTCAGGAGGAGCCAGGATGATCCCGAACGTCTCGAATGTCAGCATCATCGGTGCGGGTCACACCCGCTTCGGTCGGCTGTCGCAAAATCTCGAAGAGCTGATAACCGAAGTCACGCAGGAGGCGCTTGCAGACGCCGGGGTTGCGGCTGCGGAGGTCGATGCGATCTTCGTGGGCCATTTCAACTCGGGCCTGGTGTCGGACGGCTTCCCCTCTTCGCTGGTGCATCAGGCCGATCCGGGCTTTCGCTTTACTCCGGCGGCGCGGATGGAGAATGCCTGCGCTTCGGGTTCAGCCGCGATCTTTGCCGGTCTGAACGCGATCCTGTCGGGTCAGGCCGAAACGGTTCTGATCGTGGGCGTTGAGAAAATGACCTCGCGCAGCACGGCAGAGGTGACCACGGCCCTCGCCGGTGCGGGCTATCAGAACGATGAATTTGAAGCCTCGCTGAGCTTTCCGGATGTCTTCGCCCTGGCCGCGCGCAATTATGCAGAGCGCTATGGCGACCCGCTGCCCGCCATGGCGAAGATCGCCTCCAAAAACCACATGAACGCGATGAAAAACCCCCTCGCGCAGATGCACCGTCCGATGACGCCGGAACAGGCAGGCACCGTCACCGAGAAGAACCCGGTGATCTCGGCGCCGCTGCGGCTTTCGGACTGCTCGCTGATCTCGGACGGGGCGGCGGCGATCGTGCTGACCACCACGGCGCGGGCGAAGGACTTCCCCAAGGCCGTTCAGTTCAAAGCGGCGGTGCATGTCAGCGACAGCCTGCCGATGTCGGGTCGCGATGTGATCGGCTTTGAGGGCCCGGCCCGCGCGATCGGCAAGGCCTATGAGCAGGCGGGTGTGACGGTCAAAGACCTGAGCTTTGCCGAGGTGCATGACTGCTTCACCATTGCCGAGCTGCTGATCTATGAAGCCATGGGTCTTGCTGAAAAGGGCAAGGGCGCAGAGGCGATTGAAAACGGCACCGTTCTGGCGGATGGCGCGCTTCCGGTGAACCTCTCGGGCGGGCTGAAGGCCAAGGGGCATCCGGTGGGGGCAACGGGTGTGTCGATGCATGCGCTGTCTTATCGTCAGCTGACCGGACAGGCGGGCGAGATGCAGCTTGAGACCCCCGAGACCGCGCTTATCTTCAATATGGGCGGCGCGGCGGTGGCCAATTACGCAACGATTCTCAGCCGTCGCGACTGATCCGTGGTGGCTTTGCCTCACACCCTTCTTGTAACCGGCGCGCGGGCGCCGGTTGCTTTGCATCTGACGCGGCTTTTGTCGGCGGCGGGCCACCGGGTTCTGCTGGCCGACAGCCTGCACCGCCCGCTGGCCGGGTATTCGCGCCTGCATGACGGCTGCCACCTGATCCCCTCACCGCGCTTTGCGCCTGAGGCCTGTGCGGCGGCGCTGAAGCAGCTGATCGCGCAGGAAGGGATCGGTCTCGTAATCCCGACCTGCGAAGAGATCTTCCATCTGGCTTCCTTCTGGCAGGCGGGGGACATGCCCTGCCCGCTTCTCGCGCCGCCCTTCCCGGCGCTGATGCGCGCGCATCACAAGGGCTGGTTCATCGAGGATTGCGCGGCGGCAGGTCTGGCGGTGCCCGACACCACCCTCCTGACCGATCGGGCCGGGCTGGAGCGGCAGATGCCCCATGCCCGGGATCTGGTCTTCAAACCCGCCTGGTCGCGCTTTGCCGATCAGGTGCTGATCCGGCCCAAAGCGGCGGTCGTCGCAGGGCTGCGCCCAAGCCCCAAAACCCCCTGGATCGCCCAGCGCTTTGTTGCCGGTGAAGAGATCTGCGTTTACGCCCTCGCCTCTGAGGGGCGTTTGACGGCGCTGTCGCCCTATCGTGCGCTGCTGCGGGCCGGACAGGGCGCGGCCATCGCCTTTGAGCCGCTGCAGGATCCGGGGATTGAGGACTTCGTCACCCGCTATATTGAAGCTACCGGCTGGAGCGGGCAGATCTCTTTTGATCTGATGCGGCTGCCGGACGGCAGTGTGCTCCCGCTTGAATGCAACCCCCGCGCCACCTCGGGGCTGCATTTCTTCTCTGATGGCCCTGAGTTCACCCGGGCCCTCAGCGGTGCGGGTCCGATACTGCGCCCCCGGAGCTGGCCGCCGATGGGATCACGGCTCGCGGTCTGGCTGAGCAATCTGGGCAAATTCCGCTCCACCGCGCATCTCAATGTCACCATCACGGATATTCATCACTGGCCCGGGGACAGTCTCTCCAAACTGACGCAGCTGCGCGGCCTTTTGCCCATTGCGCGCCAGGCGCTGCGGCTGCGTAAATCGCTGATCGCGGCCTCAACCCATGACATCGAGTGGAACGGGCCGGAGGATCAGGCCGCTTTGTAACGCATCCGCGGGTTTGACGCCGCATCCGGCCACTCGCCTTTGGGGAGTTTTGTGACATCGCGGCGCAGGAGATCCGGAGGCGGCGGCTGCCAGATCGCAGCCCCGCCCGACGACCCGCCCATGAAGCAGGCTCCCGGATCACAGCTCGATATAATGGATGCGCGGGTGGGCCGCCGCATCCGGCATCCCGCCTTCGAGGATCTTTGCAATATCGCGGCGCAGAAAGTCTAACGGGCCGATCACCGGCTTTTGCCCCGGCACCGCATTGGCGCGGGCTGAGGCGAGGACCCGGCGGTCCTGCTCAAGCGCGACGCGAAAGAGCGGTTTGAAAAACAGCGCCTTCAGATGGCCAAGGCCGCCCTGCTTCGGACCGGCAAGCCAGCCCACCCCCTCCACCGTCTCCGGATCGGCCTGACGCAGGTGAAACGAGGTCGCCAGCACCATGCCGCCTGGCCCCCAATATTCCAGCTCTGCAATCCCCGGTGCCAGAAAACGCCCCACGGTTTTCATCCGCGCCCCCTCCAGCAGCTTAGAGATCAGCCCGTGCTGCGCTTCCTCGCCCTCATAGCTGGCCTCTACCCGGCCAGGCCCGCCGGTCACCTCAACCTTCACCCGGTAGCGTTTGGAGGAAAGGCCCCGCAGCACGCCTTTATGGGTGAAATGGGTATGGGTCGCATCCAGGATATTTTCGGCCGCATCAATCAGCGTGGACCGGGTGGAGCTGCGCACGAGGCGCGTCACAATCTCCTGACCGGCGAGGCAATGGCTGTAAGGCAGCCCCTCGGGTGTGCCGGAGGCCACAAAGATCGCGCCCTCATGCTCCACCGCGCGAAAGCGGCGCACGCGCAGCGGCGGCACCGTCTCACAAAGCCCCGGAATCGCCGTACAGGCACCGTCGCCGCCAAAACGCCAGCCGTGATAGGGGCACTCAATCTCACCGCCCACCACCCTGCCTTTCGACAGCTCGACAAAACGATGCGGGCAGCGATCCGTCAGCGCCGCCACGCCATCTGCCGTGCGAAACAGCACCAGCGCCTCGCCGTCCCACATCACCCGCAGAGGCTTTGCCCCCAGATCGCCAGAGCGGGCCAGCGCGACCCAATGGCCGGAAACCGTCGTCATAAATCAAACCTTTGCAAAAGCGGAATGCCAAGCCGGGTCAGGACCCCGGCGATGACAGCGGTGGCGCGGCGCGCCCCCCCGGACAGATGCCCGGTATAAACGGCGGTATATTCAATGACCGGGCGGGCGCGGCGGTTCTTTTTAAAGCCCGCCGCCCCGGCGCTCATGTTGAAAAAGCGCCCGCCCGCTTCGGCCCGCTGCCGCGAGAGGGCCATCATGCGGCGATAAAGCCCCTCAGCCTCCGGGCGGGAGGTGTCATAGCCCACAACCGGCTGGGTGAGCGTGAGGCCGCTTTCAAACAACCCGGTCACCGCCACCAGATCCCCGCCCGGCGCGCGCAGCGCGATCAGATCCAAAAGGCCCGCCCGGTGCATCTCGCTGAGAAACAGCCCCTGATACTGCGGGTTCAGAGGGGTGTATTTCTGCAGATAAAGCTGGCCGTAAAGCCCGGCTGCGGCGTCATAATCCGCTCGGGAAAGCCTGGTCACCACCTCAAAGCGCCCGTCGCGGAGCAGCGCGTCATCGCGCTTTATATCGCGCGAACGGGCCGGGCTGCGACCATCATAAAGCCAGATCCGCCGCGCGGGCAGCATCTGAAATCCCGCCCCCTTCAGGGCCGCCATGGTCGCGCCATCCGCCACCTCATTGAGCGAGCGGATCACCAGCGCCCGGGCCGGATGCGCGGCACAAAGCCGGTCGCGGATCACCCCGGCCTCCGCCGCCCCGAGCCCGGGGACCGGATTGGTGGAGAAAAGCCAGTTGTTGATCTGCACCTGATGATCGAGCCCGCTGGCCGTCAGCAGGGGGCGGCAGGCGCGGATCAGCCCGGCCATGCTGCGCTGCAACACAGGCTGGCGGGCGAAATGGCGGATCTCTTCCAGCGCGTAATCGATATAGGCCGCCGAGGGGCGGCAGATATAGCAGTTCCCCGCTTCATCGCGGTCGTTCAGCGTCAGGGGAAAAGCGGCACCCTGCAGCTCAAAAAGCGACATCCGGGTTGTCAGCCCCGCGATCAGATCCGGCATCGGGCGCGCGTTCATCAGCGCCACAAAGGCAGCAGCCCGCGCAAGGTCCGCCGCCGCAAGCCCGCTCATCCGCGGGCCTTCACGCGGTTCTCGACCCGGCGAAGCTTGCGCGACGGATCAAAGCCCAGCGGCTGCCGCAGCAGCACCACCCCGACGCCAAGCCCGCGCCCGGACAGATAGTCCCGCAAAGCCGCCAGCGCCCGCGCCGCCGCCTCTTCCGGAAGATCGGGGGGCAGCACCAGTTGAATGACCAGATCCCCGCTGCGGATCACCCGGTAATCCGTGATGCGCGGATCGGACTTCACTACCGCATTGCGCAGAGCATCGGGCGTAATAAGCCGCCCCGCGATCTCAAAGCAGTCGTCGCGCCGCCCTGCCACCTCGCTTATCACCCGCAGCGGTGAGCCACAGGCGCAGGGCTCATCTGACAGGCGCAGCAGATCATTCATCCGGTAGCGCGCCATGATCTGCGTCTCGCGCCGGAAGCTGGTGATCAGCGGGCTGACAAGGCCGTCGCCCAGCGGCTCAAACTCAAAAAAGACGGAATCTTCCGCCAGATGCAAAGACCCATGCGCGCAGGAGACCCCCAAAAGCCCCTCCGTCGCCATATAGATCTGCCGCAGCGTCAGCCCGGCCCAGGCCTCAATCTCTGCGCGCTCCTGCGTCTCCAGCGTCTCAGCCGCCGAGAAAATCCGCTTCGGGCGAAACACCGTACCACGCGCCGCAAGCCAGCTGAGAAGGCGCGGCGGCGCGATGAGGACCGTGGGGGCAAAGGCCTCCAGCGCCTCAATAAAAGTCTCAGGCCCTGCGGTGATATCGAAAAACCGCAGCTCAATCCGGCCGGTCTGTCGCGCGGCGTCATAAAGCCGGGTGTTTTGCGGCAGGATCACCGCAACTCTTTGGCGCGATAGCAAAAGATCGGGGATCGCCTTGCCCAGCAGGCTGCCCAGCCAGCGATAGCGCTCGGCGTCAGAGATCACGAAATAGCCACGGTTACCGCTGGTGCCGGTGCTGGCGCCAACCGTGTAATCACCGATGCGGCAATCCCGCGACAGCGCCCCCGCGACCTCGGCTGCGGTGATGCCGGGACGGTTGAAAGCCGCAAAATCCGCCATCAACTGCGCTTTATCCATCACCGACAGATCCTGCAGCCGCGCAGCGCCCCGGCGATAAGCCGCGACCTGGATCACATCACGCGCCAGCCAGCGGGCCAGCGCACGGGCCTGCCAGGCCTCAAAGCGCGCCCGGCTGACCCGGCCTGAAGCGGCGATGCGGGCGGCGGCAAAGCTGATCAGCGCCCCGGCCGCTTTCATGCGCCCTCTCTTTCGTCAAAAGGCGTGGGCGCGGGGTCGTGGCAGAGCACGATCGCCGCCCCCCGCGCCTCAGCCTCGCGCACAAAACGGCGGCTGTCGGCGGCGGCGGTGGCATCACTCGCGACGAGAGAGGCCGTCACACGCGGGCTGCCTCCGGGCAGCAGCGCGGGCTTTACCCATTCCGTATCAACGGCATAAAAGAGCCGCACCCCGGGGAACCACAGCCCGAAATGGCCCTCTGCGTGCCCCGGCAGCGCCACGGCCAGCACCGAGCCATCCCCGAAAAGATCCCGCCCCCCCGGAGGGCCGTCGCGCTGCGGCAGGCCCTCGACTTCGGTCAGGCGGTCCTCAAGGTCCTCGGGCAGCAGCTCCGAGAACACACCGTGGCGCAGATTGGCAAAGGCCCCCGCCGCACGGATGGCCCGCAAAGCGCCGCCATGGCCGATCACCCGCGCCCTTGGGAAAAGCCCAAGGCCAGAGATGTGATCGGCGTGGTAATGCGTCACGATCACCACCTTGATATCCGCCGGGCGCAGGCCCTGGCGGGCCAGAAAATCGACCGGCTGCGCGTCAGGGGCGATCTGCAGGGCACGGGCGTAAAGCTTGAGCGGCAGTGAGCGCTCAGCCCCTTCGGTCACGGCATAGCTGTAGCCGGTGTCGATCAGGACCGGCCCGACTGTCGGGTGGATGAACAGCCCATAGCGCACCCTCAGACGCAGTTTCGGGAAGCCGCCGCCGCGCTGCACCAGCCCGCGTCGCACCGGCACCCAGGCGCTGTTGGCAAAGACCGGGATCATGGCGCAGGCCCGAAAGTGCGGCGCAGCCCCTCCTCAAAGGAGATCTGCGGCTGCCAGCCCAAAGCCTCGCGCGCGCGGCTGAGGTCCAGGCTTTGGCGGAAGGCAAAGAGCGCCAGCGAATAGGGCGTGATCATCGGCTCATGGCCGCGAAGCCGGGCCGCGAATTCGACAAAGCGCGCCACCGCCATGGCCCCGCGCCAGGGCAGCGGACGCCAGCGGGGGGTGAAGCCCGCTCTTTCGCAGGCCGCCTCCACGATCTCGACCACCGACAGCATTTCACCACCGGAGATATTATAAACCGCACGCTCGGCTTCTTCCGGCGCGTCCAGTGCCGCGCGGATGGCAGAGACGACGTCATCGACATGGGTCAGATCAATCGCCGCCTCTCCGCCGCGCAGCATCGGCAGCGGGCGCCCTTTGGCGACCCGCAGCAGGCGCGGCAGAAGCGCCGTATCGCCCGCGCCATAGATCCCGCGCGGGCGCAGAATGATCGGGCCAACCTCGGGGGTATCGAGGACCAGATCCTCGGCCTCGCGCTTGGTGCGGGCGTAGTGGTTGATCGGCGCAGGCAGCGGTGCGGTCTCAGAGAGATTGATCTGATCGCGCGCCGCAAAGGCCACCGCGGGGCTGGAGATCTGCACAAAGCGCCGCACCGCACAGGCCCGCGCCACGGCCAGGGCCTGGGCCGTGCCCGCCACATTCGCCGCCCGAAACGCCGCCAGCGGCCCAAAGGGCGATGAAAGTGCTGCCGTATGCACCACCGCATCAAAAGGACCAGCCAGCGTCAGCACCGCCAGCGAGGCCGGGTCCGAGAGGTCCGCCGCAACCGTTCGGATCCCCTCAGCCTCAAGCGCCGCCAGCGCCGCGCCGCTGCGCCCGGTGCCGACCACATCGCGGCCCTCGCGCGACAGGCTGCGGATCAAAGCGCCGCCTAAAAACCCCGTGGCTCCGGTCACAAGTACACGCATCTCAGATCTCCAGTGCCAGACCGCCAAAGGATACCCCCGCCGAGGTGCCAAGGATCAGAACCTTTGTGCCCGGGCTTACCCGCCCTTCACGCCGCGCCAGATCCAGCACCAGCGGGATCGAGGCCGCGATCTGATTGCCATAATCTGCCGCCACATTCACCACCCGCTCCGGCGCAAAGCCCGTCAGGCGGATCATATGCGCCAGCCCGCCGGGGCTGGCCTGATGCGGGATCACCAGATCGGGACCATGGCTCCAGCCTGCGCGGGCCAGGAGATCCTTCACAAAGCCCGCGAAATGGCGTGCGGTCAGGCGAAAAAGTTCGCGCCCGTCCATGCGGAAAATCGCATTTTGGGCAAAGTCCTGCGGCGCGTTGTGAAAGTCATACCGCGTGCCGCCCGAGCCGATCGAACAGGCCTGCCAGCCCGAGGGGTAGCTGCGCAACAGCGCCGCCGCCAGCCGCCCAGAACCGCCGCCACGAAGAACCAGAGCGCCTGCCCCATCGCCAAAAAGCCCCGCCACCTCCGGCGCCTCCGCCCAGGGCAGCGCACGGGAGGCCAGCTCTGAGGAGACGATCAGCCCGTATTGCCCCTCTCCGAGCATCCGGGAGGCCACCTCAAATCCGGTCACAAAACTCAGGCAGGAGCTGTTGACGTCAAAGGCCGCCAGCTGCCCCTCTCCCGCGCCAAGCGCACCCGCCAGCAGCGGCGCGGTGGCCGGAAGCGGCTGGTAAGGCACCGCTGAGGCACCGATCACCAGCGAGAGCTCAGCCGCCGCAATCCCCGCATCGGCCAGCGCCTGCCGCGCGGCAGTCACCGCCAGCGTGATCTGGTCTTCGCCCGGGGCCACCTCATAGCGGCTCTGCACACCGCAGGCGGCCTCCAGCCAGCCCTCAGGGCGATTCAGGCGGTGGTCGATCTCAGCCGATGTCAGGCGGCGCTGCGGCAGGGCCGAACCCGTGCCACAAAGCGTGATGTGCATGGGCTGACCTCATTATTCGCGACCCGTTACCCTCTGATGTAGCAACGCAATCCCCCGCTCACAAGGAAGAGGGGGGATTTCCCCCCCGGCCGAAGTCCTGCGCCAGTGCATCAACCAGCGCCCGCACCTTGCCCGCCAGATGCCGACCCGGCGGCCAGACCACATGAATTGGGATCGCCGGTGGCTCAAAATCCGCCAGCACCGGCACCAGCGCCCCGGAGGCCAGCGCGTCACCAGCGACGAAATCCGGCAGCCGCGTGATGCCAAAGCCGGAAAGCGCCGCAGTCAGGCAGGCTTCGGCATTGGAAAACCGCAGCCGCCCCGTCACGCCCACCGGCTCTGCGCCAAGAAAGAACCAGCGGGTCGGGTCGCGCATATTGCTGTCAAGGATAAGATCCTGGCCTGCGAGGTCTTCGGGTGCCTGCGGCACGCCGCGCGCCTCAAGATACTCTGGTGAGGCCAGGGTCATCAGCCGCGCCGCGCCCAGACGCCGGGCAATCAGACTACTGTCGGGGGCCATGCCGACGCGCACCGCCAGATCAAAGCCCTCTTCGAGAAGGTTCACCACCCGGTCTGAAAACTGCACATCCAGCCGGATCGCCGGATAATCCGCCGCAAAGCGCATCATCAAAGGCACCAGCCGCCGGGTTCCAAAGGTCACCGGGGCCGAAACCCTGAGCCGTCCGGCCGCCAGCCCCGACTGGCTGCGGACCGAAGCCTCCAGCGCCTCCATCTCGGCCAGAAGATCCTTCATCCGCTCGTAATAGACCTGCCCAGCTTCGGTTGGGGCGAGGGCCCTTGTGGTGCGGTTGAGAAGCTGAACGCCCAGATCCGCCTCAAGCCGTGCGACCAGGCGCGAGGCCTGGCCGGAGGAGGTCTGCAACCGCCGCGCGGCGGCTGCAAAACTGCCGGTGTCGAGCACCGAAACGAACATACGGTCACAGGCGAGGCGATCCAAAGCTCACTCCCGGCGCAGCCAGGGCAGATCGGGTCCTTTGGGCACAATGCCGTTCGGGTTCAGCGCCCGGATCGAATAATAGCCGCGCTTGACGTGATCGATATTCACCGTCTCGCGCACGCCCGGAATATTCAGCGCCCGTTCCAGATAGCTTTGCAGCGCGGGGTAATCCGCAATGCGGCGGCGGTTGCATTTGAAGAGCCCGTGATAGGCCGCATCAAACCGCACCAGCGTCACAAAAAGGCGCACATCAGCTTCGGTGAAGCGGCTGCCCATGAGCCAGGGGCCGGTGCGGTGCAGACGCTCTTCAAGCGTGTCGAGGCAGTCAAAGACGCCCTCATAGGCCTCATCATAGGCGATCTGCGTGGTGGCAAAACCCGCACGGTAAACGCCGTTGTTCAGCGCCGGATAGATCGCGGCATTGATCGCATCAATCCCCTCGCGCAGATCTTCGGGGTAAAGATCGGGACCCGAGGCCAGATCGCCAAAGCCCGAGTTGAACATCCGCACGATATCGGCGGATTCGTTGTTCACGATGGTGCCGCGCTTTTTGTCCCACAGGACCGGCACCGTGGCGCGTCCGGTATAACCCGGGTCGGCCATGGTGTAGATCTGGTGCATATAGACAGCGCCGTTCAAGTCATCAGGCCCGGTGAACTGCGGCCCCTTTTCCGTGCCAAAGCGCCAGCCCTGGGGGCTGAGTTCCGGCTCGACCACCGAGACGGAAACCACTTCGGTCAGCCCCTTCATGCGCCGCGCGATCAGCGCACGCGAGGCCCAGGGACAGATCAGCGCGACATAAAGATGATAGCGCCCGGCCTCGGCCTGAAAGCCGCCCTCTCCGGTCGGACCTGCGGCGCCATCGGGCGTGATCCAGTTGCGAAAGCCCGAGACCTGGCGGACAAAGCCGCCCTTGTCGTCTTTCGCCTGGACCGGCTGCCAGTCTTCGGTCCATTTGCCATTTACCAGCATATCGCTTTTCCTCTGTCTCAGATCGCGCGGATGGTGAGGGGGGTGTTCCAGGGGTCACGCAGCTCAAACCCCAGGGGGGCATCGGCACCAAGGCCGGCGGCGCGGCGCAGCTGCAAAGCGCGGCCCGCATCGACGCGCAGCTCCATATCCGTCAGACCCGTTGAGGGCATGGCGCGCGGCGCGGCATTGCGGCTGTTCCAGACATTGGCCGCGATATGGTGGTGATAGCCATCCGCCGACATAAAGACCGCGCCGGGGTAATGACAGGTCACATCAAGACCGAGTTCGCCGACGTAGAACTTCTCCGCCTCAGCGACCGAGCCCACCTGCAGATGCACATGGCCAATGACCGAGCCCTCTGGAAAGCCCTGCCATTTACCGGACTTCGCCGATTTCACCAGGCCTTCGACATCGAGAGGATCGCTCGACATCTCCACCAGGCCCCCCTTCCAGGACCATTGATCCCGGGGCCGGTCGATGTAAATCTCAATGCCATTGCCTTCGGGATCGTTGAGGTAGATGGCTTCTGAGACAAGGTGATCTGCCACGCCGCTCACCGGGGCCTGTTGTGCGATGGCCTGTTTCACCCAGGCGCCAAGATCCGCCCGGGAGGGCAGAAGGAAGGCCGTATGGAAGAGACCGGCTTCTTTGGCTGCCCGTTGACGTGCTGCGCGATCCTGCCGCAATTCGAGCAGAACCTCTGAGCCCGAGCCATAGCGTGCCGTCTCACCGTCACGGCCCATCGGATGCAGGCCGATGACCTCTTCGTAATAGCGGCCGACCTTGTCCAGATCACGGACGGTCAGGGCCACGCGCCCCATATGAAGGCTAGTTCCGGTCGGATTGCTCATCTCGGTCTCCCCTGCCTCATGAACCAACGCCCGAGGCTGAAATTGCGTTGCCGTGAATATGCCTTTGTTGTGATTAATGCGAAACCGGTCATGATTGAGATAAACTCCTTCCGAAACGGAAGGAATAGGGCGGCAATCCTGCGACTTTACCCCGCATCCCGCTGGCAACTGCGGGATACTCAGTCAAAAGAGGAGCCCCGGATGCTCACAGGGGCGCTCACAAGAGGGCCAGGCGTCAGGCCCAGAGACAATGTCGTTGCGCGCGCCTCCGGTCTCCCGCCTGCTGACGGATCCTCCGAGCCCGGGTGGTCGCAGAGGTACCCAACGAGTGCCCTGCGGCTCTGACGTCCTGTCCTCATACAGGCCTAAGCCCCCCCTGCCCGCTGCCGGATTCCTCCGTGAAAGGAGGAGGCCGTTCAGATGCCAGTGAGGCCCATAAAAGACAGCCCCGGCCACTGGGGCCGGGGCTGTCTGCCGCCGATCTGAGAGGGCTCAGACCAGACGGGAATTTTCGGTCGCCGCGCGCACGAAATCGGCAAAGAGCGGGTGCGGCTCAAAGGGTTTCGACTTCAGTTCCGGGTGGAACTGCACGCCGATATACCACGGGTGATCCTCAACCTCGACGATCTCGGGCAGTTTGCCGTCGGGCGAAAGGCCCGAGAACTTCAGCCCGCAACCCTCAAGCTGCTCCATGTAGCGCGCATCAACCTCATAGCGGTGGCGGTGACGCTCTTCGATCTCAGTGGTGCCATAGATGCGGGCCACGTGGCTGCCGGGGACCAGCTTCGCCGAGTAAGCGCCCAGACGCATGGTGCCGCCCTTGTCGTCGGTCGACTTGCGCTCAACCCTGTGGTTGCCCTGCACCCATTCTTTCAGGTGGTAAACCACCGGGGTGAAGCGCTTTTCACCGGCTTCATGGTCAAACTCTTCCGAGCCTGCGTCATCGATGCCGGCAAGGTTGCGTGCCGCTTCAATGACCGCCATCTGCATCCCCAGACAGATGCCCATGTAAGGCACCTTCTTTTCGCGGGCAAAGCGGGCCGCTTTGATCTTGCCCTCGGTGCCGCGCTCACCAAAGCCGCCCGGAACGAGGATCGCATGGAAGCCTTCGAGCCAGGGTGCCGGGTCTTCTTTGTCGAAGATCTCGGCGTCGATCCACTCAGCGCGCACCTTCACACGGTTGGCCATGCCACCATGGGTCAGGGCTTCCGCGATCGATTTATAGGCGTCTTCCAGCTGGGTGTATTTGCCCACGATAGCGACGCGCACTTCGCCTTCGGGGTTCGCCATGCGGTCCATGACGTCTTCCCAGCGGGCCAGATTGGGCTTCGGCGCAGGCTCAATGCCAAAGGCATTCAGCACGGCCGTATCAAGGCCTTCCGCGTGATAGGCCAGGGGTGCCTGATAGATGGTCTTCAGGTCATAGGCCGGGATCACATGCTCTTTGCGCACATTGCAGAAGAGAGCGATCTTCTCGCGCTCACGCTCGGGGATCGGGTGCTCCGAGCGGCAGACGAGGACATCCGGGGCCAGACCGATCGACTGCAGTTCCTTCACGGAGTGCTGGGTCGGTTTGGTCTTCAGCTCACCCGATGCGGCCAGATAGGGCAGCAGCGTCAGGTGCATCAGGATGCATTCACCGCGCGGACGCTCATGGATGAACTGGCGGATGGCTTCAAAGAAGGGCAGGCCTTCGATATCGCCAACGGTGCCGCCGATTTCGCAGAGCATGAAATCAACCTCATCTTCGCCGATGCGAAGGTAGTCTTTGATTTCATTGGTGACATGGGGGACGACCTGAATGGTCTTGCCCAGGTAATCACCACGGCGCTCGCGCTCAAGCACGTTGGAATAGATGCGACCCGAGGAGATCGAATCGGTCTTGCGGGCAGAAACGCCGGTGAAGCGCTCATAGTGGCCGAGGTCGAGGTCGGTTTCCGCGCCGTCATCGGTCACGAAAACTTCGCCATGCTCAAAGGGCGACATCGTGCCGGGGTCGACGTTCAGATAGGGGTCAAGCTTGCGCAGACGCACGGTATAGCCGCGGGCCTGAAGCAAAGCGCCAAGAGCTGCCGAAGCCAGCCCTTTACCAAGGGACGAAACAACGCCGCCGGTAATGAAGATATAACGTGCCAAGGCGGCCTCCGTGAGTTGGCGAGCGAATAGCAGAATCGCAGGATCACGGGAGTCAGATCATATGGACCCGATCCCCCAAATGCAATGCGCGCCCATGTGACCCGGGCGCGCAGGCAGCGAATTCAGTAAAGTGGGATCAGTCGACGCGCGGCGGCGTCAGCGGCTGACTGCCAATGCCCGGCGGCAGCAGATCCGAACCCGGAGCGGCCGGCGCGGTCATCTGACCATCGGCACCCGGAACGGTATCAACAACCGAGGACCCGGCGGCATCCTGACGCGCCAGAACGGTCAGCGCGAGCGAGGTGCAGATAAAGGCGATCGCGAGGCCCCAGGTGACTTTGCTCATCGCGGTCGCGGCTGCGCGGCCTGAGACGACGCCCCCGCCACCCCCGCCGATTCCGAGGCCACCGCCCTCCGAGCGCTGCAGCAGGACAACCCCCACCAGCGCAAGCGCGAGGATCAGATGAACGGTGAGGACGATATTTTCCATGCTCAGAACCTTATGATCGGCTGACGCGACTGTTTAGGCGCAGAACATCTCCGGCGCAAGCACCCGCGCAAGGGAAGTTCGCCGCAGGGGAATGATTTTACTTTCGGGCAGCGCTTCTGCGCGCAGGGCGTTTCGGCGCCTTCCGGCGTAAGAAGGCGCCTGCCCGCAAAGGAGACCCCGTCCCGGCGCAGTCCAAAGGCCTGCAAGCCCCCTGCGCAGAGGGTTTGCGCTGCCGGAACGGACCCCGCGGCTGTCCTCAGGCTGGCGGGGGCATTCTGCGCATCAGCCCCGGCCCGTATCGGCTGTGCTTCCCTTTCCGGTCACAAACGACCGGGTCCCGGCCTGCGCTGACCTTCGGTCTCCGCCCCGGCCGGACAAAGGCCCGGCTCGGCAGCTTTGCAGAATCAGCCCCGTCTCCGCCAGACAGCGATCTCCCGGCTCCCCGCTTTGAGGAAGGATATCAAAGCTACCCTGCCCCACCCCCTCAGATCAGACAGAACGGGCGGCACGGATCCCGGGGGACCTGGCTATGACATCAGGGGGTGCGGCATGGCCCTCGACACTCCCTCTTGCGACAAGGGACGGGAACCAAAGCAATCGTTCGCGGGCCGCACTCTTGAACTTCGCCACCTCATCACCCGGCGGGCAGTTGGTCTGAACCCGACAGCCCCCAAAGAGCCGGGCCCCGGCCACGGCGCAGATCGTCGCAGCCCGATGCGATCTTCCCTGCAGGATCGCTCCCGTACCAGCCGCGACACGTTCAGCAGAACTGCCTGACCTCGCAATCAGCGGCGCGCTGGAGCGGTGATCCGCAAAGCTGTCGTCACCACAGAGTGGCCTTGGCAACAGCCGCGCCCTTCCCGTCAGCGCCGCCTGAACGTCCCGCGGTGCCTCAACCTCGCAGAGGCTTCGGGCGAAGACCCGCGAAACTGAATGAGATCACCGCTCTGATGACCGCGGCGCTATTCGCGTCATTGCTGTCGGGTCTTGCCTGAGCGCCGCAGCTCCGGCGGTGATCCGGGCCGCAGATGCACAGCAGGGAAAGGCGCGCGCGGCAAAATCGCTCTGCCAGCGGTGCCGCGCAAGCCAGCCCTGACGGGCATCGCCAGAGAGGCTCTGAGGCTGATGTGACCCGATTGGAGCGACGGGTGGCTCTGCGGAAGGCGGCACCAGGCCGCAGCGCCGCCTTCCCTGTCCGGAACCTCTCAGGATCGGGTCGCCCGATGGTCCCCGGCCCTGCGTCCCGGACTGCTCAGGTCCTGACGCGCCCGTGGCAGAACGCTGCATCGCAAAGGGGGCTCAACCGCCCCTGCCCGGACATCAGTCCCCCCCACGAACCCGTGGCATTTTCTCCGCGATGCGGCAGAAGGGCGCCAGGGCCTGCCCTTCGGTCTTGCCGTCCGGCGCACAATCGGCCAGAAGAAAGCGAAACCCATGCCTGGTTCCGACCGGCACTTCCCGGGCTGCCGGTTTCACCCGCTGCCTGATGACGCATGCTGAACCATGCGTTTTTTGGTATTTTCAGGTTTCCACTCTGCTGCCCTCTCGTTATAGGGGCCGGGGTTTTCTCTCGAGGCAAGGATATTCCTCATGGCCAATGTTGTTGTCGTGGGCGCCCAGTGGGGCGACGAAGGCAAAGGCAAGATCGTCGACTGGCTGTCGGAGCGCGCGGATGTCATCGCCCGCTTCCAGGGTGGTCATAACGCAGGCCACACGCTGGTAATCGACGGCAATGTCTACAAGCTCTCGCTGCTGCCCTCGGGCATCGTGCGCGGCGGCAAGCTGTCGGTGATCGGCAACGGCGTTGTTCTGGATCCGTGGCACCTCGTCACCGAGATCGAAAAGCTGCGCGGTCAGGGCGTCGATATCTCGCCCGAGAACCTGATGATCGCTGAGAACACCTCGCTGATCCTGCCGCTGCATGGCGAGCTGGACCGCGCCCGTGAAGGCGCTGTGGGTGTGGCGAAAATCGGCACCACCGGTCGTGGTATCGGCCCGGCTTATGAAGACAAAGTCGGCCGTCGCGCGATCCGCGTCGCGGATCTCGCCGATGAAGCCACCGTTGAGCTGCGCGTTGACCGCCTGCTGGCCCACCACGATGCGCTGCGCCGTGGTCTGGGCCTGGAGCCGATCGACCGTGCCGCACTCATCGCGGTTCTGAAAGAGATCGCGCCGAGCGTGCTGCCCTATGCACAGCCGGTCTGGAAAGTGCTGACCGACGCCCGCCGCGCCGGCAAGCGCATCCTCTTTGAGGGCGCACAGGGCGCGCTGCTGGACGTTGATTTCGGCACCTATCCCTTCGTGACCTCGTCGAACACCCTTGCGGGTCAGGCCGCGACCGGTGTGGGCCTTGGGCCGACCGCGATCGACTTCGTGCTGGGCATCGTGAAGGCCTATACCACCCGCGTCGGTGAAGGCCCCTTCGCTGCCGAGCTGAACGACGAAGACGGCCAGCGTCTGGGCGAGCGCGGCCATGAGTTTGGCACCGTGACCGGCCGTAAGCGCCGCTGCGGCTGGTTCGATGCGGTTCTCGTCCGTCAGACCTGCGCCACCTCGGGTGTCTCGGGCATCGCGCTGACCAAGCTCGACGTGCTGGACGGCTTCAAGACGCTGAAAATCTGCGTGGCTTATGAACTCGATGGCAAGCGCATCGACTTCCTGCCGACCGCTGCAGACCAGCAGGCGCGCTGCAAGCCGATCTACGAAGAGCTGGACGGCTGGAGCGAATCGACCGAGGGCGCACGCTCCTGGGCTGACCTTCCGGCCGCGGCGATCAAATACGTCCGCCGCGTGGAAGAGCTGATCCAATGCCCGGTTGCCATGCTCTCGACCTCGCCCGAGCGCGACGACACCATCCTCGTCACCGACCCCTTCGCTGACTGATGGCGCTGAGCTACCGCAATCGCAAGCGCCTGGCGCTTTTCGTTCTGGTGATCGGCCTGCCCGTTTATATCGTGCTGGCCGTGACCCTGGTGGGTCTGATCGAGCGTCCCTCCATCTGGGCGGAACTCGCGATCTATGTGGCCCTGGGCATCCTGTGGATCCTGCCGCTGAGAAAGGTTTTTCTTGGCGTGGGTCAGGACGATCCGGACCGCCGCGACTGACCCTGCGGTAAAGAAAAAAGGCGCATCCTGCGGGATGCGCCTTTTTTCATGTCTCGGGTCCTGGTCTCAGGCGGCAGCGCCGTCTTCGGCCAGGGTGAACAACCCGCGGCTGGCGCGCAGGATGCGGCCTTCACGCAGCAGGGTGCCAAAGGCGATCAGCGCCTCATCCCTGCTGAAACCGCGGGCTTCAAGCTCTGCCTCGCGCATCAGTTGCGGGCGGGTGAAGACCGGCTCCTCTGCGGAGGCCAGGATCGACTGAGCGGCAGTCTCCAGAAGCTCGGTTGCCGCATCAATCGAAAGACCCGGAGCACGGGCCGCCAGCGGCGCGGGGGCCACGGCTTCGGCAAGAACCGCCGAGCTGACCCGGCGCGGGCGCATCGGAGCGGCGGGAGCGGGGGCGGGGGCCGCGACGGCCGCGGGGGCCCGCTCAACGCGCTGCGACGAGACCAGCACCAGCGGCGCCACACGCCCCCCTGCTGCCGGACGGCCTGCTTCTTCGGCGCTGACCGCATCGGCCAGATCGTTGCGGTAGACCACCGTCTCATCCTTCGGTTCACGGCGCAGGCCCGGGATCATCCGCTCTGCCACGGTGGCCGCAACGGCCGCCTTCAGATGCGCGATGGTCGAGGTGCGGCGACGGGTGGCGGGCTCTTCCATTTCAGAGCCGACCTGACGGATCAGACGCTCCACCGAGACCTGTGCGACGGCGGCCGCAGGCGGCGCATCGGGGCGCTCGCGCAGCGGACGAAGCGGCGCGGGGCGTGCGGTGGCCGCACCGCTGCGCTCAGGGCGGCGCGGGCGGGCCGGAAGCGCGGTCTCAGCCTCTGCGGCGGCCTCTGCGGCGATCTCGGCAACGGGTGCCACTTCGGCCACGGCTTCTGCCACGCCAGGCGCCTCAGGCAGATGCAGGCGCGGCAGAGAGGCCGCCGGGGCCTCTTTCGTCTCCTCAAGCGCCCCCAGAAGCGAGGCGATCATGCTGTCCGTCTCTGCGCTGTCGCTGGTCGCCACCGGAGCGTCTTCGCGCAGGATGCGGATGACACGGCGCGGAGGGCCGGGCTGCACCGGCGTCTCAGCAGCTGCCTGCGCGGTCATACGCGCAATCAGGCTTTGGACATCGGGGGAGGCCTCCGCCGCAGCGGCGGGGGGCACAGGTGCGACAGTGTCACGGGCCAGATCGTCACGGGCCTCTGCTTCAAAGCCTGCAAGGCTGCTTTCGAGCGCATCAAAGCTGAACCCGCTATCCGCAGCAGCTGCGGCATTTTCAGCTTCACGCGCGGCGCGGCGGGCGCGGCGGCGCTCCATCTGGCGGCTGCGGCGGCGGACTTCCCAGCCATTGGGGCTGTCAGCGGCGGCCTCTTCCTTTGCGGCTTCCGCCGGATCAGCGGCGACCGTATCGGACGGCGCTTCGGTCTGCAGCGCCTCAGCCTCTGCCAGCAGGCTGGCAGCGGTGCGGGAGCCCGCCGCAACAAGGTCTTCGCCCAGATCGCTTTCCGGGGCCAGATCCAGCGTCAGATCGGTCAGATCGGGCATTTCAGCCTCAATCGGGCCGGCAGAGATTTCCTCAGCTGCCCCAGCCTCATATGCGGCTTCTTCTGCGACCTCAGCATCGGCGTCGCGGGCCTGAGAGGCGGCGCGAAGACGCATCAGCCGCTCGGCCACGCTTTCACCGCCGGCTTCAGGCGCATCGACCGCCCGCAGCGCAGGACGCTGCGCCGGCAGTTCCGGCTGCGCGTCTTCAGCGGTATGCATGGTGATGCGCGGCTGAACATGCTCAGCCTCGGACGGATCTTCTTCGGCGCGCAGCACGACGCTGTTCTCCGTCACCCGCGCCTCAACACGGCGCTGGATCTCGCGCTCGGCGATGCGGTGCAGCATGGCTGCATCGGGCTGCGGCGGCTCTGCGCCAAAGTAGCGGTCTTCTGACGCCAGATCGCGGAAATACTCCGCAATCGCCTTCATCGTGCCGAATGGGTCGTTAAACCCCTCCAATGTGCAGGAGAAGGTTCCGTAAGAAACCGTCAGAATACGGTTCTGTTGCACCATGACATTCTGCCTTCCGTCGGAACGAAATCCTTAACTCCCCCTGTTATGGCCTGCCTCCTGGGAGGCGGCGGGGCGAGAAAAAGGATTGTTCGTGGCCGAACTTGCCAAACTTTGCCTTAATTGAGATGAGTTTTCCCATGGAAACGAAACTTGTCGAGTCCCTCCATGGGATCACCCTGATCGGCGGCGGCCCTGTGCAGCCCGCCCTGATGACCGAAGCTCTGGCCCTCGCTCCCACTGTGGTTGCAGCGGACGGAGGGGCTGATCGGGCAATAAAACTTGGGATTACACCCCATGCGGTGATCGGTGATCTGGACAGTCTGAGCCGTGCCGCACGCCAGCGGTTCGCCGACCGGTTGCACCGCATCCCTGAGCAGTCTTCCACCGATTTCGACAAGGCGCTGCGCCACATTTCCGCCCCATTCTGCCTCTGCCTCGGCTTTTCGGGCGGCAGGGTTGATCACGCCCTCGCCGTCTTCAACTGCCTCGTGCAAAGGCCCGGGCGGCGGGCGCTGATTCTGTCGCCCTCAGATGTGGTTTTTGCAGCGCCTGCACAAACTGAGATCCGGTTGTCGCTGCCGCCGCGCTGCCGGGTGTCGCTGTTTCCGATGGCGGCGGTCACCGGCACCTCCGCGGGGCTGCGCTGGCCGATTGAGGGGATCAGCTTCAGCCCGGCGGGGGCCATCGGCACCTCGAATATTGCGACCGCCCCCGAGGTCAGCCTGCGCTTTGATCAGCCAGGGATGCTGGTCATTCTGCCGCGCGCGCAGCTGCGGGCCGCGCTTTCTGCGCTCGGGACTGAACATGTTCGCGGAAAATGATGTAAAGCCCTGAGGCCACGATCACCCCGATCCCGCACCAGGTCAGAAAATCGGGGAAATCGCCAAAGACCGCCCAGGCCAGCGTCGCGGCGGAGACGATCTCCAGATAATGCAGCGGCGCAAGCACCGATGAGGCCGCAAAGCGGAAGGCATAGGTCATCATCATATGGCTGACTGTGGCCGCAACGCCGACGCCCGCAACCCAGGCCCAGGCAATGCCCTCAGGCATCATCGGGGCGAGATCGGGGATCTGCCACAGCGCCCCGGCCGCCAGCAGCGGCAGACAGATCAGCGCTGACATCCAGGCCGTGTGAAACTGCATCGCCTCAGGGGCCACATGCAGCGAGGCGGCGCGGGTGATCATCATATAGGCCGCAAAGCTGATCGCCGTGCCAACGGGCAGCAGCGCCACCAGACCAAATTCCGAAAACGAGGGCTGGATTACCAGCAGCGCCCCCGCAAAACCCACCGCACAGGCGGCGATCCGGCGCGGGCCGACCCGCTCAGCAAAGAGCATCCATCCGGCCAGCAGAATGATGAAAGGCTCAACAAAAGCGATGGCCAGGGCATCGGCGATCGGCATGACCGCCACCGCCCGCACAAAGGTCAGCGTGGCGATGACCGAGGCCAGCGAGCGCCAGAACACCAGCTGCGCACCGCGACGGCTCAGCACCCGCGAAAACCGCCCGCTCATCAGCACCGGGGCCATCAGCGCGCCCTGCACCACATAACGCCCAAGCGTGATGATCCCCACCGAGACCGTCGCCGTGGCCAGTTTCGAG
Source organism: Falsigemmobacter faecalis (assembly GCF_003863335.1). GTDB lineage: Bacteria > Pseudomonadota > Alphaproteobacteria > Rhodobacterales > Rhodobacteraceae > Wagnerdoeblera > Wagnerdoeblera faecalis. The sequence goes on from NZ_RRAZ01000017.1 coordinate 105,351, forward strand.
CTGACATCGATCAGCGGCGCAAAGAGGCAAAAGCCCAGCATCAGAACAATCCCGGTCATCACCCGGTCACCGGAACGCTGCATCGCCTGCCCTCTTTTACCTGCCCCCTCCGATGCATAGCCGCAGCGGCGCTTTGGTAAAGAGCGAAAGCGCAAATAAAACGGCAGCCCCGAAGGGCTGCCGCGCAGGTGCTTTCCCGAAGATCAGAGCGCTTCGCGCGCGATCAGATGCCACATGCCGTCACGGACGATCGAAATGGTCACCTCATTGGCGCCCTGATGATTGTCGGCGGTGTATTTCATATGCATGTCGGTCAGCTCATCATGATAATCGAGCGATTCCATCCCCGCGAGGAAGGTCTCCTGGTTCAGGTCTTTGCCCGCCGCTTCCAGAGCGCGCACCACCAGATCGGCGGTGGTATAGCCCAGCATCGCAAAGCCGGTCGCGGGCTGGCCGTATTTCTCTTCATAGGCCTTGATGAAAGCGGCCGGAACCGGATCGGCTTTGCGCGGCTGCAGATCCACCCAGCCTGCGGCAGCATAAAGCCCGTCGGTGACGCCACCGGGGACGGCGGCCACGGCCTCAAGGAAGCCCGCAGAGGTCGCGAGGAACTTCACATCGGTCCAGCCCAGCTGTTTGGCGGTGCCGACCACGGTGATGCCTGCGCGCACGCCCAGCGCCATGGTGACGATTTCACAGCCATCGGCCTTCAGCTTTTGCACCGCGCCCACGAAATCCTGCTCATCGGGTTTGTGGGTGGTCTCAGAGACAAACTCCAGACCCAGCTCTGCCGCCTTTTCTTTGGTAGCCGAAGAGATCTCGGTGCCGAAATCCGTCGGCAGATACATCGTGCAGACTTTTTTCAGCCCGGTCTCTTTGGCGAGATAGCGCAGCCCCGCCACGGTCTGATCGTAATAGCTGGAGAAGCCGGTGAATTTGGTCTTGAAGTTGTCATGTGGCAACATCTCCCGCGCCGCGGTCAGCGGGTTGATGTTAAAGACGCCCTTGGGGTCCATCACCTGAAAGCCCGCAAGGTTATGCGGCGTGCCCAGCGACTGGATCATCGCGAAGACTTTGTCGCGGTTGACCAGCTTGTTATAGGCCTGGGTCGCGCGGGGCAGCTGATAGCCCATGTCTTCAGCGATGAATTTGATCTGGCGGCCATGCACGCCCCCCGCGGCATTGGCCTGCGCAAAGCGCAAAGAGGCGCCGTTCATCGCGGGCACGCCGATGGCGGCGAAGATCCCCGACATATCATTGACCGAGCCGATCACGACTTCACTGTCGCTCACGCCCTGGGTCTGTGCATAGGCCGCCTGGGACAGGCCCAGAGCCAGCACGGCGGTTGCTACTGCCTTCATGGTCCGTTTCATTCCGTCCTCCCTGCTGCGGTGCCCTCCCGAGGCTTCCGCATCCATTCAATACATCTCGTCGATCAGTCCCTTGTGCTTCTTCTCCACGAAGCTGCGCTTGAGCTTCATGGTGGCGGTCAACTCGTCGTCTTCAGCCGTCAGCAAAACATCGATCAGGCGGAAATCCTTGATCTGCTCGACACGGGCGAATTCTTTGTTCACGGCATCAACTTCGGTGCGGATCAGCGCCTGCACCTCTTCGGTGCGGGTCAGCGAGGCGAAGTCGGAATAGAAGACCTTATGGGTCTGGGCGTATTTCTCGACATTCTCCTGATCGATCATAACCAGCGCGGTCAGATATTTGCGCCGGTCGCCGATGATCACCGCATCCGAGATGTAATGGCTGAACTTCAGCCGGCTTTCGATCTCAGCCGGGGTGATGTTCTTGCCGCCCGCCGTGATGATGATGTCCTTGAGGCGCCCGGTGACCGAGAGATAGCCCTGCGCATCAATCTGCCCGATATCCCCGGTCCTGAGCCAGCCGTCTGCGGTAAAGGTCTCGGCGGTTTTCTCCGGCAGGTTCAGATAGCCTTTGAAATTCGCCAGCGCCTTTGTCTGGATTTCACCGTCTTCAGCAATCCGCAGCTCCACCCCCGGCATCGCCTGGCCGACTGAGCCATGCTTTTCCATCCCGGGGCGGTTCACGGTGCAATTGGCGGCGTTTTCCGTCATGCCGTAGCCCTCATAGACCGGCACGCCGATGGCGCGGTACCATTTGATCAGCGCGGGGCTGATCGGGGCCGCGCCTGAAATCCCCTGCTGCAGCCGGTCAAGCCCCAGAAGCTGGCGCAGATTGCGAAAGACCAGAAGATCTGCCGCGCCAATGGCCAGGCGCTGCGCCGGGTTCGGCGCTTTGCCCGCCGCCTGCAGATCGGCGCGCAGCATCCCCGCCTTCATCGCCAGCTCAAAGGCTTTGCGCCCGGTCCAGGTCGCCTCCTGCGCCAGGATCAGCACGCGGGAATAGATCTTCTCCCAGACCCGCGGCACGGCTGAGAAGGTCTGCGGGCTGACCTCGCGCAGATTGTCAAAGACCGTCTCGGTGCTCTCGGCAAAATTCACGATGGAGCGCGCCGCCAGCGGGAAATAGGCCGAGTTATCACGCTCAAAGATATGACAAAGCGGCAGGAAGCACAGCTGCTCTGCCCCCGGCTTGACCGCCAGATTGCACAGCCCGCCGTGGATGGCGTGGATGATATTTTCATGGGTCAGCATCGCGCCCTTGGGCGGACCGGTGGTGCCTGAGGTATAGATCAGCAGCGCCACATCCTCAGCGCGGTTGAGGTCAATCTCCGCCTCAAAGAACCCCGGCTTTGCTGCCTCACAACTGCGGCCCAGCTCATAAAGCTGCTCAAGGAAAAGAAAACGATCCCCCGTCAGGGCATGCAGCCCCTCGTCTTCGAGAATGATGACCTTTTCAACGCCCGGTGCGCCGTCCGGGATTTCGAGGAATTTATCAAGCTGCTCTTCGTTTTCGACCACCAGAAAACGGCAGCGGCTGTCGGTCAGGATATAGCCCAGCTGGCTGGCCGAATCGGTGGTATAGACCCCCGAGGAGACGCCCCCCATACATTGCACGCCCTGATCGATATAGAGCCATTCTTTGCGGTCTTCGGACAGGATCTGCACCACATCGCCGCGCTGCATCCCAAGGCTGCGCAGGGCAAGACCGATCCATCTGGCATGGGTGTAATACTCCCCCCAGGTGAATTCCTTCCAGATGCCTAAATGCTTTTCGCGATGCGCCACCGCATCAGGGACCTCCTGCGCGCGCTGGCGAAACAGCGTCGAGAGCGTGGCGCAGCCGTCCACCATCAGCGGGCGCTGGCTGCTGTCTTCATTGATCGAGATGCCTTTGACGCTGCGCATTTTCGGCAGGGTTTGATTCAGAGACATGCTCACCTCCAGGTCTTGCGGCGCTTCCAGCGGCGTTCACCGCGGGCACCTTCATTGGCATGGCCCAGATAGAAGCTCTGAATGTCCTCGGATTCCGCCAGCCGCGCGGCTGAGCCGTTCATCACGATACGCCCCAGCTCCAGCACATAGCCATCATCGGCCAGATCCAGCGCCACGGCGGCGTTTTGCTCGACCAGCATCATGGTGACGCCCTCATCTTTATTGAGACGGCGCAGGATGGCGAAAATCTCCTGGGTCAGCAGCGGCGAAAGCCCCAGCGAAGGCTCATCGAGCAGCATGAGTTTCGGCCGCAGCATCAGCCCCCGCCCGATGGCCAGCATCTGCTGCTGCCCGCCCGAAAGCGTGCCCGCCTCCTGGGCGCGGCGCTCGGCCAGGATCGGGAAATAGGTGAAAACCATCTCACGGTCGCGGGCGATCTCGGCCTTATCGCGGCGCCGGTAGGCCCCGAGGGTCAGGTTCTCATCCACCGTCAGCAGCGGAAAGACCTCACGCCCTTCCGGAACATGGACGATACCGGCCTCAACCACGCGGTGGGGTTCCAACCCGCTGACCCGCTCACCCTCAAGCAAAATCTCGCCTTTTTCGGCATTCATAATGCCCGAAATGGTCTTCAGAAGCGTGGTTTTGCCCGCCCCATTGGCCCCCAGAACGGTGACCACCCTGCCCCGCGCCACGCTGAGCGAGACACCGCGCAGCGCCATGATCGGGCCGTAAAAGGTCTCAAGGTTGCGGATTTCCAGCAGCGGTGTGCTCATTGACGCTCTCCGCTGGCTGAGGCGGTTTTCGACACCGCACTGGTCCCGAGATAGGCCGCGATCACTGCCGGGTCAGACTGCACCTGCGCGGGCGTGCCCTCAGCGATCTTTTTGCCGCCATCGAGGGCCACGACCCGGTCACAGACCCGCGCGACAAGGCCCATGTCATGCTCGACCATCACAACGGTGATCCCCATCTGGCGGCGAATATCGTCAATCCACCAGCGCATGTTCTGCGTCTCTTCAACCGAGAGGCCGGATGCCGGCTCATCGAGCAGCAAAAGCCGCGGCTTGGTGGCCAGCGCCCGCCCGAGTTCCACCACCTTGCGGATGCCGTAAGGCAGCCCCGCAATGCGCTGGTCGCGGTAGGGCTGCAGATCAAGGAAATCGATGACCTCCTCCACCGCCTCGCGATGCGCGCGCTCCTCGGCGCGGACGCGGGGGGTAAAGAAGATATTCTCCAGCGCACTTGTGCTGCGGTGGCGGTGCCTTCCCACCAGCAGGTTCTGAAGCACCGTCGCCTGGTGAAACAGCTCAATATTCTGAAAGGTGCGCGCCACACCCAGGGCCGGAACGGCATGGGAGGGACGGGCCAGCAGGTCCTGGCCGTCAAAGCGGATCGAGCCGGAGGCCGGGGTGTAAAACCGCGAAATCAGGTTAAAGACCGTCGATTTGCCGGCACCGTTCGGCCCCACCAGGGCGAAAACCTCGCCCTCTTTGACCGAGAGGTTCAGCGCGTTCACCGCCGTCAGCCCGCCGAATTTCAGGGTGACGTCTTTTAATTCCAAAAGGCTCACCGCAGACGCTCCGTTTTCAGATAGGATTTCTGGCGCTTGAACATGTCCTTACGCGCAAAGGGAAACAATTCTGCCCATGTGCGTATTTTCAGCCAGCGTCCATAAAGCCCCATCGGCTCAAACAGGATGAAGAGGATCAGCAGGAAGCCAAAGACCCCGGTCTCCAGCCCCGGAACCGACATCCCCCGCCCAAAAGACGAGGTCAGGATCGACAACAGCTGCGGCAGGAAGGCCACCACCACCGCGCCAAGGAAGGCGCCGTGAATAAAGCCAAGACCACCGACCACCACCATCATCACCAGCTGAATGGCGATCAGGAAGTTGAAGGTCTCATTGTTGAAGGCCCCCGCAAAGAGCCCCATCAGCGCTCCACCAAGACCCGCAATCGCGCAGGACAGCCCAAAAGCCATGGTCTTGGTGCGCGCGATATCAACCCCCATGGCCTGGGCCGAGATTTCACTGTCGCGCACCGCCGCAAAGCTGCGCCCCAGCGGCGAGCGCAGGATATTGCGGTAGGCCCAGGTCACGCCCAGCACCACCACCAGCACCATCCAGTAGTAATAATCCGGCGTAGACCACCGATCGATCACCAGCCCTAAGATATTGATTTCCGGCGCATATTTCCCGTTCACGCCCCCCGTCCAGGGCGCCAGCAGCACGATCAGGTCATCGGCCAGAATCGCCAGGGCCAGGGTGGCAATCGCCAGATAGACCCCATGCAGCTTCAGCGCCGGAATGGCGATCAGCCCGCCGATCACCCCGGTGATGACTCCCGCCAGCAGGAAAGCGACAATAAAGGGCACCCCCGCTTCCATCATCAGCACACAGGCATAGCAGCCAAGCGCCATGAAAGCCGAATGCCCCAGGCTCACTTGCCCCGTCTGCCCGGTCAGCAGCATCAGCCCCAGACCCGAGACACTCCAGATCAGCACATTGGTCATCTCACCGATGAAGAACTCATCGAGCAGCAAGGGCAGCCCCATGGCAAAAACCAACAGCGCCAGATACAGCCCCCGCTTCCACCAATCGGGAAAGAGGTCGATATCGGTGTCGTAATTCGTCTTGAAGTGAAACCGCATCGCTCAGACCTTTTTGGTGCGGACCTGCGCGAACAGGCCATGCGGACGAAAGACAAGAACAAGGATCAGCAGGGCATAGGGCGCAATCTGGCTGTAACCGGGCGGCAGATAGCGGGCGGCAAAGGGCTCAATCACACCGACGATAATGCCGCCGAACAGCGCACCCGGCAGCGAGCCGAAGCCGCCGATCACCGCCGCCGCGAAAGCCTTGATGCCGATGAACCCCGCATTGGGATCAATCGCGCCCTTGGAGGCGTAAAGCACACCCGCAACCGCCGCGACCACACCGGCCAGCGCCCAGACCAGCCCCTGAACGCGCTTGACGGGGATGCCCATGTAATAGGCCGCCATCTGATTCTGGCTCGCCGCCTGCATCGCAAGGCCAATCCGGGTGCGCTGAAAGAACTGAAAGAGAAAGAAGGTCAGCAGCAGCGTGGTGATAATGACCGCCAGATCCGCGATGCTCAGGACCACCCCGCCAAAGCGCAGATCCCCTCCGGCCAGCGGCGAATGCAGCGACTGCGGGTCATGGCCCCAGATCACCCCCACCACAAAGCGGATCACAAAGCCCAGAGCGATGGTCAGAATGATGATCGCGGTCTGGCTTTCGCCAAAGACCGCGCGCAGGATCGTGGCATCGATCAGATAGCCGATCAGCGCCATAATCAGCAGCGCCAGCGGCAGTGCCAGCCAGAACGGCATCCCGAGATATTGCGGATTGACGAGGCCCAGGGTCACGAAAGCCCCCAGCATCATCAGGTCACCCTGGGCGAAATTCACCGCCTCGGTGGCCTTATAGATCAAAACGAAGCCAAGCGCGACCAGGCCGTAGACACAGCCATTGGCCAGCCCGCTTACGAGGAGCTGTACCACGTCCATCGATGTCCTCCCTGAGCAGGCGCCGCTCTGCGGCTGCGTCCTGCACCGGGTCAGGCCTCCCGCCTGCCCCTGCACCCATGTGGCATTGCCGCAGGCGCAGTCGTCAAGGAAAATCCCCCGCTGACCTAAGGGAAGGAAGGGCTTAGGGGGATCACAGCCACGTCAGCCCGGCGTGAGCGGACATGAAAAAGGTCGGGTTATTGGGCTGCCGCGCGCCCACCCGACG